>JBMZWX010000022.1:0-26905 GCA_049627085.1 Flavobacteriales bacterium
CGAAGCACGTACACGCCTGAAGCCAAGTGGGCCACGCCGACATTCAACAGGCCAGGCACCGGCAGCGTCATGTTGTCTGCCCCCATCACTTCACGGCCGTGGGCGTCGAACAGCCTGAACGACACCTCGTCCACCTCGCGGTTCAAGAGCACGCTCACGTCGGTGTGCGCAGGTTGGGGAAACACCACATCCACGGCGGAGGTTTGGGCCGCCACCTGTTCCAGGAACACCTCTCGAATCGGACGGGGGACCAACGCCTCGTAGTCAAAATTGGGGTTGACCACCTCGACAATGCGGTCGTCCAAGTCCTGGGCCAGAAAGTCCCAGCCGTTGATTTCACGGTTGGACGTCGCCAAGAACACCCGGCCGTTGGGCGCGACCAACACGTCCCGAAGCCGCCCCATCTCCTGCTGCCACATCTTTTCCTCCAACTCCACCGTTTCGCCTGCGTCGTCCAAGTGCAACACCTTCAGGTGCTGCTGCTTGAGGAAACACAACAGCAACGTGTTTTCCCACTCGGGGATGGACGGGTGGTTGAAATAGGACATGCCGCATGGCGCCTCGGTCGGGGTCCACGCCGCGATGGGCGGAATTTGTGTCAACGAATCGCACGCCGACATTTCCTCTGGGGTGTCGCAAAAGCCCTCAATGTGCGGCCATCCGTAGTTCCCCCCGGCCACAATGCGGTTCACCTCGTCGTCGTTCGCCGGACCGTGTTCGCTCAAGTACAGGTGCCCGCTGTCCGAGAACGTCAGGCCCTGGGGATTTCGGTGGCCGTAGCTGTAGACGCGGTTGCCAAAGGGGTTGTCTGGCGCAGGATTCCCGTCCCAATCCATCCGAAGCACCTTGCCTCCAAGGTTGTCAACGTCCTGGGCAATCATGGCCATGTACATGTCGCCCGTGCAGAAGTACATGTACCCGTCCGGGCCTTCCTCCAGGCGGCTTCCGTTGTGGGAGCTGTTTCCCGGCAACTCGTCCAGAAGCGTTTCGCTCGCCACCACCGCACCCTCGGACAAGCTGTAGGTCAACTTGTCCAGCCGGCCACGGAATTCCGAGTAGGTGTAGTTGACGTAGAGGTAGGGTTGCACTGGAAATTCTGGGTGCAGCATCACGGCGTGTGCGCCGCTGTTGTCAAACGACTGGTACACGCCGGGGATTTGGTGCACCTCTTCCACGGTGCCTTCGTCTGGATGGATTCGTGTGATGCGCCCGGTTTTCTCCATGCACCAAATGTGGTTGTCCGGCCCCCACACCAAATCCCAGGGCACCGTCAACTCCGTCGTCACGTTCTGCAACTCCAGCTCCGATTGGGCCAGCACCGGGGCCTCAAACATGACCCAAATTGCAGCCATGCAGACCGCGAGCACCAAGCTGTTCGAACGCATCATGGCCGCGAAGGTAACTTGGCCTCAGGGTGAAAAAAAGGCGCCAGAGCTGGAACTCTGGCGCCCGTGCATGAAGTGCACATCGAGGTCAATTGGTTCAGTTGGTCGCGAGCAAATCGAAGCGGTCGAGGTTCATGACCTTGGTCCAAGCATCCACAAATTCCGAGGCAAATCGGTCGGCCGCATCCGCGCTTCCGTACACTTCTGCCAAGGCACGCAATTCTGAGTTTGACCCAAAAATCAGGTCCGCACGCGTGGCCTTCCAACGCGACTCGCCTGTCACGCGATCCTTGCCCACGAATTCCATTTCAGACTCGTCCACCGGCTCCCAAACCGTGGCCATGTCCAGCAAATTCACAAAGAAGTCGTTGGTCAACACGCCTGGTCGCTCAGTGAGGACCCCGTGATCACGTCCGTCCACATTGGCATTCAGGGCCCGCATGCCGCCCACCAGCACGGTCATTTCAGGGGCGGTCAATCCGAGAAGCTGCGCCTTGTCCACCAGCAACTCCTCGCTGGTCAACGTGTATGCTGTCTCCTGATAATTGCGGAAGCCATCGGCCATGGGCTCGAGGACAGCGAAGCTTGCCACATCTGTGTTCTCTTGGGTCGCGTCGGTTCGTCCTGGGGTGAACGGCACGTCCACGTCAACACCTGCTTTGGCTGCAGCCAGCTCCACCGCCGCGGAACCCGCGAGCACGATCAGGTCTGCCATGGAGATCTGGGTGGGTGCGTTGTTGCGGTTGAACGCCGTTTGAATCTCTTCCAGCCCAGCCAACACACGGTTCAAACGCTCAGGGTTGTTGCAAGACCATGAGCGCATGGGTTCCAGCCGAATCCGAGCCCCGTTCGCGCCTCCCCGGTTGTCGGAGCTGCGGAACGTGGAGGCAGACGCCCATGCCGTGAACACGAGGTCCTCCACCGAAAGTCCGGACTTGGCGATGTCAGCCTTGAGTGCACGAACATCTCGGGCATTCAACATGGGGTGATTCACCTCAGGCACAGGGTCTTGCCAAATGAACGAAGCTTCAGGCACCTCCGGCCCGACGTAATTGGATTTGGGGCCCATGTCGCGATGCGTCAATTTGAACCAGGCGCGTGCAAAGGCGTCGTCGAACGCGTCGGGGTTTTCCATGAAGTTCCTCGAGATCTGGTCGTAGGCCGGATCAAAACGAAGCGACAAATCCGTGGTCAGCATCGTGGGTCGGTGCTTTTTCGTGTCGTCAAACGCATCAGGAAAGATCTCGCCCGCGTCTTTGGCCACCCATTGGTGGGCCCCAGCGGGACTTTTGGTCAACTCCCATTCGTTGTTGTACAGCGACTTGAAATAACCCTGGTTCCATTCTGTCGGGGTTTTGGTCCAAATCACTTCCAAGCCTGAGGTGATTGCGTCCTGCCCCTTGCCGCTTTTGTACGTGCTCGTCCAACCAAACCCTTGCTCCTGCATGGACGCGCCTTCCGGCGCAACGCCCACATGAGACGCAGGGCCAGCGCCGTGGGTCTTGCCCAAGGTGTGTCCCCCGGCGATCAAGGCCACCGTCTCTTCGTCGTTCATGCCCATGCGCCCGAACGTTTCTCGAATGTCGTGGGCAGCCAGGACGGGGTCTGGATTCCCGTTGGGGCCCTCGGGATTGACGTAGATCAACCCCATTTGCACTGCGGCCAGCGGATTCTCCAACTCCCGATCTCCCTGGTAACGCTCGTCGGCAAGCCACTCCTTCTCGGCGCCCCAGTACACGTTTTCCTGTGGCTCCCAAACATCTTCGCGGCCACCGCTGAATCCCAACGTTTCAAACCCCATCGATTCCAGCGCCACATTGCCCGCCAAAATCATCAAGTCCGCCCACGAAATGGCGCTGCCGTACTTCTGTTTGACAGGCCACAACAACCGACGCGCTTTGTCCAGGTTGCCGTTGTCAGGCCAGCTGTTTTGGGGCGCAAATCGCTGCTGCCCTTCTCGGGTGCCGCCGCGCCCATCCCCAGTTCGGTAGGTGCCTGCGCTGTGCCATGCCATTCGAATGAACAGCCCACCGTAGTTGCCCCAATCGGCGGGCCACCACTCTTGGGAATCGAGCATGGCCGATTCGATGTCCGCCTTCAATGCGACGTAATCAAGCTGACTGAACGCCTCCCGGTAATCGAAATCTTCACCCATCGGATCGGATTTTTCGGAATGCTGTCGCAACACGCCAAGGTCGAGCCGATTCGGCCACCACTCGTTCAGGGATTTGCCACGGCCTGCTTCGCCGCTTGGCCCTGTGGCCATGCCACCGTGAAAAGGACAACCTGACGACGACGACGCCTCGCACGTGGCGTCTGGCTGCGTGCACGACGTCGCCAGCATGGCCACCACAGCCCCGCCCCAAAACCAATTGAAGATGTTGTTCATGATTGAGTTGTTTGATTTTTCCAAACCTAAACCACCTCGCTATGTTCTTCAAAATCGATAATATCTTTACATTCATCGATATCGTCGAACATGACCTTGCAACAACTCAAATACGTGCAGGCGGTGGCGCGGGAGCGGCATTTCGGGAGGGCAGCGGAGGCATGTCGCGTGTCGCAGTCCACCCTGTCCATGCAAATCAAGAAACTTGAGTCGCTGCTCGGAAGCCCGCTCTTCGACCGAACTGCGTCGCCCGTGACCTTGACCACTGTGGGGTCACGTGTGCTCCAAACCGCCCAGAACATGACCGTCGAGCTTGACGATTTGGCGGCGTGGCTGACCCAATCCACGGAACGGTTGGACGGCAAGCTCACCATGGCAGTCCTGCCCACCATTGCGCCTGCCTTGTTGCCAAGGGTCTTGCCTGCGGTGACCGCCCATCTTCCCCAACTGGAGATACAGCTTCTCGAGCGAACCACCGCCGACATGGTGGCGCAGCTGTCGGAAGGGACCATCGATGTGGGGATTTTGTCCACCCCATTGGACGTGGCCAAGCTCAGAACCGTGCCGTTGTACATGGAGCCCTTGCTTGCCTATGTCCATCCAGACCACCCTTCCGCCAACATTCCATCCGGACAACTCGAAGCCAAAGACCTTCCCCCAGAGTCCATGCTGCTGCTGGAAGAAGGACATTGTTTTCGGGCCCAAGCCCTTCAAATGTGCGCCTCAGAAGAACGCGGATGTCAACTGGGGTACCGCTGCGAAAGCGGGTCCATTGAAACACTCAAGAGACTTGTGCGGGAATCAGGTGGATGCACCCTGATTCCGGGATTGGAAGCCCTGGCCAACCCTGACGACATCCACCTTCGAACCTTTTGTTCTCCCGAGCCCGCCCGCGAAATTTCTCTCGTGGTGCGCCCCAATTGGCACCGAGAAGCGCTTCTCCACGAGCTCAAAACCCTGCTGACGGAGGCTGTCCCGCGGGCCTACCGCCACACCAAACCATACAGAAGGTTGTCCTGGGAGAATGTCAGCGGACAGGCTCGCAGGAGGTGAGCACGACCATCGGTCCCACCATGCAGATGCTGAACACGTTTTCCGCCACATCGTAATCCACCTCCAACCTCATCCCGTCTTCGGGATCGTCCAAAAAGGACTCGAGGTTGATGGGCTCAAGCACTTCACCGCCTGACTCCAAGACCCAACCGCATCCATCCAAGCCTGTGTAATCCCGCAGGGTGGCGTTGCCACGGCCGTAGGAGCAACCGCCACACACACCCAGCGCCAAGACACACACCCAAGCCAACCTGCTGTTCATGCCCACCAAGTTCCAAAAGAAAAACGGCGCACCCGAGGGCACGCCGTCTTCATGTTCATCCATTCACTGGGCTCAGTCCAACAACGTGACGCGTCGTGTGACCTTGTTTCCCTCGTTGGACACGCGCAACAAGTAATTGCCAGCCTCCAACTCGCCGAGGTCCACGTTCTGCACAGCCGTCGCTCCCTGCACTTGAGAAGACCAAACCAGGTTGCCCACGATGTTGTACACCTCAAGTTGCGTGGTGCCGTGGAAACCGCTCAACGCCACTGAAAATTCGCCGTTCGAAGGGTTGGGGTACACCTCGATGTCTCCGCGACCCGCGGCCAAATCACCGGTGTTGGCCACACCCAAGACGATCCCGTCGATGTCCGCACCGTTGATGGCGTCCACTTGCTCCTCGAGGGAGTAAAGGTTGTAGGTGTCCAACACGATTTCGTAGTCGGAGGGACGAATCACATTCACCGTGGGGAAACCAAGTGGGGCCCAAATGTTCATGTCCAAGGAAAGCGGGCTTTCGTTGACAATGGGGTAGGTCACGCCGTCGGTCCAGTCGCCCAAGGTGGCCGAGCCGGTGCCCATGATGTCGTCCAAAGTGGTCGACCCGTCGCCCTCGTAGAACATCACACGCAGCTGGTTGGTGCCGTCCGGGCCGTAGGCCTCGTGCAACTCCTGCAACGCGTGAGAATTGTGAAGGTTCCAGCATGGACCACACCAGGTGGCCGACACGTCAATCACGGCAATCAACCCTTGGTCGAGGATGTCCGCGTAGAGTTGGTGGGTGTTTCCGTCGAGGTCGGTGACGTTGAAATCAGGGGCTGTGCCAAATTGGGCCTATCCAGCCAGCGCCGCCATGCCAAGCGACAGAGAGAGGAAAAAGTGCTTCATGTGGTTTTTTTTGAAGATACGACTTCAAGACGCGCCAAGCACTCACAAAAGTTGCACCCAGCTGGGCAACACCCAGCACGCCCACAACCAAGCCATGGCGGCGGCCACCAGGTTGAGCACCACCCCCACCCGAACCATGGTGGACATGCGCAGACGCCCGCTGCCAAACACGATCGCGTTGGGCGGGGTGGCCATAGGCAGCATGAACGCACAGCTGCTCGCCATCGTCACGGGCACCACCAGAAGCAAAGGATTCGTGTCCCATGACAGCGCAATTTGGGCCACCACAGGGACCATGACCACGGTCAACGCCAAGTTGCTCATCACCTCCGTCAGGAAGAGCGAGACCAGCACAAACCCTGCAACGAGCAAGCCGGGCGACATGGCCGGGGCGGACGACACCCACCGGGCCACCGCATCCAGCACACCTGCGTCGCTCAGTTGTCCAGCCAGGGTCAGCCCTCCGCCAAAAAGAAGCAGAATGTCCCACGGCAAGCGCGCCGTGTCAGCCCATGCGAGGAGCGCCCCTTCTTGTTTGGATCCAGAAGGAAGGACAAACAACGCCACGCCCGCCGCCATGGCGATGGTGGTGTCGTTCAGCGGCACGCCCAGGTGGCCCACCAACGCCCGGCGCGCGACCCAAAGCAAGGCCGTGGCGGCAAACACCCACGCCACCCGACGCTCCGCTTGGGACCACCCGCCCAAGGCCTGCAGTTCACTTCGCAACGCCTCCGCCCCTCCCTCCAACGGGCTGGACGACACGCGGCACAGGACCCGGGTCAACAAGACAAACACCAGCGCCAACATGAGCGCTGAAAACGGCAAGGCCATCATGCTCCATTCCAAAAACGGCACCTCCAGCCCGACCTCTTCCACCAGCCCCGCCATGGCGACGTTGGGCGGCGTACCCACCAACGTGGCGATGCCCCCAAGGTTGGCGGCGTAGGCGGTGCCCAACAACAACGCCACCGGGAACCGAGGGTGGTCGTCGAGGTTGATTTTGGACAAGACCGACAGCGCGATGGGCAACATCATCAGGGTCGTGGCCGTGTTCGAAATCCACATGCTGAGGGCCGCGGTGGCCACCATGAATCCTGCAAGAAGCCGTCGGGGCTGGCCTCCTGCGGCCACCAAGATGTGCAACGCAAACCGGCGGTGGAGGTTCCACCGCTCCAGCGCCAGGGCGATCAAAAACCCGCCAAGGAACAAGAACACGAACTTGGAACCGTAAGGCGCCGCCGTCGCAGAGACGTCCGCCACGCCCAGGGTCGGAAACAGGACCAAGGGCAACACAGAAGTGACCCCCAGCGGAACTGCTTCCGCCACCCACCACACCAGCATCCAGGTGGCGGCCGACAACACGCGCACCATGTCGTCCGGCGCGCCCCATTCCGTGGCCGTCCACCACGTCAACGCCGCCAAGGCGGGGCCTGCAAGTTGGGCGACATGCTGGGCTTTCATGCTTGCAAGAATAGCCTACATTCACCGGTGATGACGATTCCCTTTTACCAAGTCACCGCCTTCAGCCGCAGCGTCTTTGGGGGCAACCAAGCCTGCGTGATGCCCATGGAAAGTTGGCTTTCTGACGACCTGCTCCTTCACATTGCCCAAGAAAACGTGGTGGCGGAGACGGCGTACCTCAAGCGTTTGGATCAGGGAGTTTACGCCTTGCGGTGGTTCACCCCGGACTTGGAGATGGACCTCTGCGGACACGCCACGTTGGCCTCTGCCCATGTGGTGTTGAATCATCTTGAACCCCAACTGGACAAGGTTGAATTCGACACCCAAAGCGGCCGGTTGGTGGTGACCCGGTCAGCACACGGACTTGACATGGCCCTGCCCAACCGGGCGCCCAACTCCGCCCAACTTCCTCGTGCGTTGGCCGAATCCTTGAACAAGCCTCCCCTCGAGGTGCACCTGGCCAGGGACTTCATGCTGGTCTACGCCAGCCAACAAGACGTCGAACAATTCGACGTCGACCGCGCGCTCTTCGACCGGACCGACCTCGGCACGGGTGGCGTGATCGTCACTGCCCCCGGCGAGGACTGCGACTTTGTCTCCAGGTTCTTCACCCCCCAGGCCACGATCTTGGAGGATCCTGTGACGGGGTCGGCCCATTGCACCTTGGCGCCATACTGGAGCGAGCGTTTGGGCAAAACCGTCATGCAGGCGCGACAACTGTCCGCGAGGCGAGGCGAGCTGCGCTGTGAAATGAAGGAAGACCACGTTCAAGTCTCCGGCCAAGCCACCACCTACCTCGAGGGAACCGTTCACCTGAACCAAACCTGACGGCGCTTGTTCCAAGGGCATGTTCCGTTGGATTCTGTTTTCAAGCCTTGCCGTCATGTCGTGCGCCTCTGCCTCTGCCCCACCCCGCTCCAACCAAGACGTGGTTTGGGACTTCCGCACCTGGGGCACCACAGATTGGCGCCCCTTGAACGACGGCGTCATGGGCGGGCGGTCCACAGGCACCGTGGCTTATGAAGACAGTGCCATGGTGTGGCAGGGCGCCACAAGCCTCGAAAACAACGGCGGCTTCGCCTCGCTGCGGGCGCCGTGGGGTCACTTGAACCTCAGCCAAGCCCGCGAAGTGGTGCTCACGTGCCGAGGCACGGGCGGCCCATTCAAGCTGACCATGGAAACGTCAGAGCGGTGGTGGATGCCCTACGCCTACGCGTCGTTCAGCCCAACAGAGGAATGGGGCGAGGTTGTGCTAGACGTGTCCGACTTCGGGTGGAGCCAAGCCCAAATGGGCGACCTCCGCAGCGTGACCCCCGCCAAGGAATGGTCCGACATCCTGCGTGTGGGGCTGATGAAGTACGACGGCACGGCGCAACCCTTCGAATTGGAGGTTCAATCGTTGCGCATCCGTCAAGGTCGCTGACAGGATTCAATCGCGGGTCCACGCGGACTCCACCCACAGCAGCGCCTCGGGCATCCGACGTCCCCAATCGGACTCAAAATGTTTGGCGCCGTCGTACACCTTGACCACATGGTTGAGATCCAGCCCTTGGGCCAACTGCGCCATCTCGTCGACCCCGGGTTGCAATTGTTCTTCCAACCCCACCGTGCCGTTGTCGATCCAAAGAGGCACGTCGTGGCCTTCCCAACCTCGCGATTTCAATGAATCGGCGTAACTGAACCCCGCGTACCCGAACGCAGGCGACATGCAAATGGCGGCGTCCACCACCTCTGGATGGCGCTCTGCAGCGATGAAGGAAATGAGGCCGCCCATCGACGCCCCGCCCACGGTCGTGGGCGCGTCCTCGGGGACGTTGAATTGGCTTCGAACCTCTGGCACGAGTTCCGTCATCAGCCAATCGACGTACCGCGCACCGCGCCGGCCAGGGCCGTATTCCGCAGACCGCTCCGCCGTGCAAGCTGCGGCGACGAGCAACGTGCGGGGGACAATCCCGGCACGCACCAACGAATCGAGAACCTCGTCCACCCCCCAATCCACCCCGAAGTTGGACGTCGCAGGGTCGACCACGTTTTGGCCGTCGTGCATGACAAGGACCCGCTGAATCGGGGTGGGTGGGTTGGTCTGTGGTGGGGTCCACACCCACACTTCACGCGGCAACAACCCCTCCGCCTCGTGCACCCCGAGGCTTTCAAGCTCCCCTGTGATTTGGCCCACCACGCGACGGG
This sequence comes from Flavobacteriales bacterium, assembly GCA_049627085.1. Classification (GTDB taxonomy): domain Bacteria; phylum Bacteroidota; class Bacteroidia; order Flavobacteriales_D; family Sanyastnellaceae; genus UBA11663. Next base: position 9,626 of record JBMZWX010000022.1, read on the forward strand.
CGGTGTTGGCGTCGCTCCACGCCAGCACGGTGTCTTGCACATGCACCAGGCCCTCGACTCTCAGGTTGGCGTTGGGACGTTTTTGGCCTTCAGCGTCCAAGGCCTCGTGCGCCCACGCGCCCAAAGTGAACTTGTATTCCAGGGACTGCGGCGTCAAGGGAGTGGTCCCCTCCCAACGGTCGTTGCCCATGTAGGTCAGGGTCAACCCGCATGGCTGCCACGGCCCCCACGCCTTGGCGCTTCCCGCCACGCACAAGGACGAATCCGGGGACAGCCCTGGGGCCACCACGGTGAAGGACAACCGGGTTTCCGCCGATTCGGGGTGAAGTTCAGTGCAGGCCACCCCAAGCAGGGCACATCCCAAGAAGATGAGTCGTCGCATGGGGCGAATCTACGCCTGGCCGGGCTCCGCAAGCCGGGCTTGAACTTCTGGCGACCACGTGCACGTTTCCCGGGTGCCAAACCACGCCGTGCGGTTCCGCGCCACCCAGCCGTAGCCCCATCCCGGCACGGCGCGGCACAACCACGACCAAGGGGCCGTCAGGAATGGAGCCAAAGCACACAGGGCGTCATCTGCCACACGAACATCCCCGCCTTGCCAAACCACCACCCCCGGAAGCGGTGCGGTGCGCAGACGTTCCGGCAACAAGCGCTGGGCCAAGTCGCCCTGCAAGGAGGCGAACTTCAAGGCATGCTCGGACACGTCCGAACGCAGGTGTCCGGCCACCCACTGCACGCTGCGCTGGCACAGCACGCAGGGGCCATCGAAGAACACCACCACAGATGTCGTGTCCGCATTCATCTGTCCAAAGATGCGACGCGTGTACCTTCGCGGCGTGGAAGGCGCATTGGATTGGTTGAAGGCCCTCGGCGTGGCAGGATTTTTGTTCTTCTTGGGCAAAGGCATCTTGTGGCTCGTCGTGTTTTGGCTGGTCTCCAAAGGCGTCATCCCCAAGGAGCGCATGGACGCCCTGAAAGCGAAGTTGTCTCGCAAGCCCCGCACATGAGTTACGCCGTCCTCAAAGCCCTTCACATTGTCTTCGTGGTGACGTGGTTTGCGGGGTTGTTCTACATCGTGCGGCTGCTGATTTACATCCAAGAAGCCCACGACAAGCCCGCGCACGAGCGAGACGTGCTCCTGCCTCAATTGAAACTGATGAGCCGGCGGCTTTGGAAAGGCATCACGTGGCCCTCGGCCATCCTCACGGCCATCCTGGGCACCTCCCTCGTGTGGAGCATTCCTGGCTATTTGCAAGCGCCATGGATGCACTTGAAACTGACCTTGGTCGTGCTTTTGTTCGCGTACCACGGGTGGACCCACGTGCTGGTGGGCCAATGCGACCGCGACGCGTGCCGTTGGTCGTCCCAAGCGTTGCGCATGTGGAACGAGCTGGCCACGCTGTTTTTGTTTGGGATCGTGTTCTTGGTGGTGCTGAAAAGCGCCACGAACTGGGTCTACTTCGGGGTGGGCCTGTTGCTGCTGACCGTGGGGTTGGCCTACGCCATTCAAGTCTACAAGCGGCGTCGCAAGTCCTGACGTCACACGGTCATCGAGAACACCCGGGTCGTCGGCGCTTTTCGCAAAAGGCGCAAATCCAAGGCCATGCACACGTTGCGCACGAAGGGCCTTCCCTTGTCTGTCACGCAGAGGGTCCAGCCATCTCGGACCACCAGCCCGTCGGATTCCATTTCGCCGAGCTTGGCAAGGCACGCTTCAAGCTCTGGGAACCGGTCTGCGGGGTCTTCGAACGACGTGGTGAATTGGCACATCAAGTTCAGGATGTGCTTGCGCACCAGCAGGTCTTCTTCGTGGAGCATGTGGCCTCGGAAGACCGGAATCTCCCCCCTCATCGCCCGTGCCTCGTACTCTCCCACGGTCTTCACGTTTTGGGCAAACCCGCCCCACGAGTCGCTGATGGCCGACATCCCCAACCCCACCATCAGCTGGGTCTTGCCTGAGGTGTAGCCCATGAAATTGCGGTGCAAGGAACCGTCGTGGAAAGCCTTCGCCAGGTCGTCGGTCGGCAGCGCAAAGTGGTCCATGCCAATCTCCTCGTAGCCCAACTCCAAGAAGCGCTGCTTGCCCATCTCGTACAGGTTTCGCTTGCCCTCGTTGCTGGGGAGGTCTTGCTCGTCGTACCCGCGCTGGCCGGTGCCTTTGATCCACGGCACGTGGGCGTAGCTGTAGAACGCAATCCGGTCGGGCTTGAGCTCCGCCGTTTTGTCAATGGTGTGGGCCATGGCCTCGAGGGTTTGGTGCGGCAAGCCAAACACCAGGTCGTGGCTCACCGACGTGTACCCCACCTCCCGGCTCTCGTCCGTCACCCGCTTGACGTCTTCGAACGACTGAATGCGGTTGATGGCCTTTTGCACCACAGGATCGTAGTCTTGAATCCCAAAGCTGTTGCGCCGGAAGCCCAACCTGTGGAGCACCTCAAGGTGCGCCCGGGTCGTGTTGTTGGGATGCGCTTCGAAACTCAGCAGCGGCGTGTCGCACAGCTCCGCATGCGCGAAGATGCCCTCGAGCAAATCACGCAAATGGTCCGGCGAGAAAAAGGTCGGGGTGCCGCCCCCCAAGTGCAGTTCCTTGATGCGCGGCGTGCCGTCGAACAACGCCCGGTAACTGGCCCATTCCGCCAGGACCGCCTTGACGTAAGGCGACTCCACGCTGTGGCGCTTGGTGATGTGCTTGTGGCATCCACAAAACGTGCACAGCGACTCGCAAAACGGCAGGTGGATGTACACGCTGATGCCTTCCTTGGCGTTGGACGCCGAAAACGCCTCCGAGACGCTGGCGCGCCAACGGGCCTCGGAGAACGTGTCCGCCTCCCAATACGGCACCGTCGGGTAGCTCGTGTAACGAGGTCCTGGGATGTTGTACTTCCGGATGAGGTGCTTGTCGAAGCTCATGCCTGTCCGTGCTGCAAGCGGGCGAATTCCAGTCCGAAATACGTGGCCACGAGGTCGGCCCCCGCACGCTTGAAGCTGAGCAAGGACTCCAGCATCGCCGCCTCTTCATCCACCCAGCCCTGGGCCGCCGCCGCCTTGATCATGGCGTATTCGCCGCTGACCTGGTAAGCTGCCACAGGCACAGACGAGGCCTGCTTGACGCGGTGCAAGACATCGAGGTAGGGCAACCCCGGTTTGACCATCACAAGGTCGGCGCCTTCTGCGATGTCCAAGGCCACCTCACGCAGTCCTTCTCGGACGTTGGCGGGGTCCATTTGGTAGGTGCGCTTGTCGCCAAATCCAGGCGCCGAATCCAGGGCATCCCGGAACGGGCCGTAGAAACACGAGGCGTACTTGGCGCTGTAGCTGAGGATGCCCACGTCGGTGTGGCCGGCCAGGTCGAGTTCCGTTCGGATGGCGCCCACCCGGCCGTCCATCATGTCGCTGGGCGCGACCATGTCCACCCCAGCTTGGGCGTGGCTGACCGCCATCTTGGTGAGCACCTCGACGGTGGGGTCGTTCACGATTTGGCCTTCCTCCACAATCCCGTCGTGGCCAAACGACGAAAACGGGTCGAGCGCCACGTCCGTCATGACCACCATGTCAGGTACGGCACGCTTGATGGCTCGCACCGCTCGCTGCATCAAACCCTCGGCGTTGAGGGCCTCCGTGCCGGCGTTGTCCTTGAGCGCGTCGTCCACTTGGACGAACAACAAGACGCATTTCAAGCCGTGGTCGCGGAGGACTTTCACGTGCTCCACCGTCAAATCAAGGCTGCGCTTGAAGTAGCCCGGCATGGACGGAATCTCGCGCGCCACCCCCTGCCCTTCGAGGACAAACAGCGGTGTGATGAAGTCATCGCACCGCACGGCATGCTCGGCCACGAGGTCGCGCAAAAAGCCCGATCGGCGAAGGCGACGAGGTCGTTGGGTGAGGTTCATGAGCTGGGGGTGTAGGATTTGACCGCCTCCACAAACGCCTTGACGTGCGGAACGGGGATGTTGGGCAGGATTCCGTGGCCGAGGTTGACCACGTAACGGTCCTTGCCGAAGGCGTCGATCATCTCCTTGACCATCGACTGGATTTGGTCCGGAGGAGACATCAAACGCACGGGGTCGAAGTTGCCTTGAAGGGTGACGTCGTGGCCTGCGCGACGGCGCGCCTCCTCTGGGCGGATGGTCCAATCGAGGCCCACGGCGCTGGCACCCCACGTGCCCATGGCGTCCAGGGAATGCCAACACCCCTTCGCGAAGACGATGGTTGGAATGTCGTCGCGCAGCGCGTCCACGATTTGGCGCATGTATTGGCCCGAAAAGAGCTCCCAATCGACCGGCGACAAGACCCCGCCCCAGGAATCGAACAGCTGCACCGCATCCACCCCGTGCTTCACTTTGGCCTTGAGGTAGGCGATGGTGGTGTCGGTGATTTTCTGGAGCAACGCGTGGGCAGCTTCAGGCTCGGTGAATGCAAACGACTTGGCGATGTCGAAGTTGCGGCTGCCCTGCCCTTGCACCGCGTAACAGAAAATGGTCCAAGGCGAACCCGCAAAGCCGATGAGCGGGACCCGGTCGTTCAGCGTTTGCTTCGTCATCACAATGGCGTCCATCACGTACGACAGGGCCTCTTCGACATCTGGCACATGAACGGCTTCCACGTCCGCCGCACTGCGCACGGGGTTGGCCAAGTAGGGGCCCTGGCCCGGCTTCATCTCAAACGCCAGCCCCATGGCTTGGGGCACCACCAAAATGTCCGAGAACAAAATGGCTGCGTCGGTGCCGATTTGGTCGATCGGCATGACGGTGATTTCCGTGGCCAGCTCGGGGGTTTGGCACCGGGTGAAGAAATCGTACTTCGCCTTGAGCTTCATGAAGTCCGGCAAGTAGCGGCCTGCTTGACGCATGATCCAGACGGGCGGGCGTGGGACGGTGTCGCCGTTCAAGGCTTTCAAAAAGAGGTGGCTCATGATCTGAAATGTTCAATGGCTGCGCGCACGACCGCCAGCTTGGTGGATGTGGAGGCCAACACCACGGGATGGCCAAACGACTGCGCCACCGCTCCGGTGGTCGCTCCGATGCAAAAAGACGGGGCCAACTGGGCGTTGGACGCGTGGTAGCTCTGGACGCCGCTGGGGCTGAAAAACAAGATGCCGTCCCAAGGGCCGTCCATCCGGCGGGAGGCATGAAGGGTGTCGTACACCTCCACCACCTCAAGCGCTGCTCCGGCACGGGCAAACGCGTCTTCCACCGTGGGCATGCGCGTGCTTCCGCACACGAACGTGCACGTTTCTCCCAGGGCCACGGCGTGCTCCGACATGGACGCTGCCCCGCTGTGGACGGACATCACCTGGGCGCCCCGGGACCGCAGTTTGTCGGCGGTTTTCTCGCCCACACAACGCACTTGAACCCCATTCCAGTCCAAAGCGTGCAAAGCGTTCTGACTGCTCACCAACACGGTCCGATCGTCAGGTTGAAGCTGGATATCGCGGGCATGTTCTCGCGGCACGATGTCCACAAAGTCGTGGGCCGTGCAACGGATGCCGGATTCCGCCAACTCCGCGATCGCCGAGGCGTCCAGCCTGCGTGTGGAGAGCACCTCAACCATCCTCCTCGGTTCGGTTGCGGATGCCGTCCATGATGGCCTGTCCACCTGAAGACAACAGTTCGTGCGCCCAATCGGCGCCCAACCCAGCATGGGCCTCCTCCGAAGTGCGCTCGATGCGCAATTCGGCTTGGCCGTCGAGCGAATTGAGGCAGCCTGTGAAGGTCACATGGCCGCCTTGGACCCTGGCGTGGGCGCCGATGGGCGCCGCGCACCCTCCTTCCAGGGCGTAGAGGAAGGCCCGTTCAATGGAGGCAGACATCGACGAATCCGGGTGGTCCAATTGCGCCACCATGTGCTTCAAGTCCGCTCGACCTTCCAAGCCCACCACCAAGATGCTGCCCTGGGCAGGTGCCGGGACCATCCAGTCCAAATGCTCCACGCCCTCGAGGCCCTCAAGCAGACCAAGCCGATCAAGGCCTGCCGCGGCGAAGATGCCGCCACGCCAGGGGTTGCCCTGCACTTTGGCCAACCGTGTCTCGACGTTGCCGCGCAACCCCACCGAAGTGTGGGCGGGATGTCGGTGCAACCATTGGGCCTTGCGGCGAATGCTGCCGGTGGCCACCACAGTGGACGTGGGGTCGTGGCCGACCAGGACGTCGCCTGGCAGCCCGCGCTCCAGCACCGCCCAAGCCTCCATGGGCTCGAGAAGCTGCGTGGGCACGTCTTTCATGCTGTGCACCGCGACATCCACCTCACCCGCCATCAGGGCGTCGTCGAGGGCTTTGGTGAAGATGCCCGTCCCCATGCTTTGCAAGGGCCGATCTTGGATGCGGTCCCCCTTGGTTTGGATGACCACGAGCTCGGCCGACACCCCAAGCTCCGCCAAAGCGCCTTGGACGCGCCGGGCTTGGTAGAGGGCGAGTTGGCTCCCGCGCGTGCCGATTTTCACGTTCATCATGTCAAGAATTGGAGGGGTGAAACGCTTGGCCAAACACCTCCATATCTTCCTCCACCTTGTCGCTTTTGGTCTTCAAATACGTGGCCACCTGGGTGGTGACTTTCTGGATGAGCTTGTCGGAGAGTTGCACCAACCGCGCCTCGTCCTCGCTGCCGTCGGCCTTGAGCTTGCCCAACTCCACGTCGCGGTAATGCCGCAAGGTTTGGGTCACGGCGCCCAACAAAGGGGCCACCTTGGAAGCGTCCACCCAGGCCTGAAATTCTTGCAATTCTTCCTCCACGATGCGCTCGGCATGGGGGAAGTGGTGCTTCCGCGCGTTCAACTGGCGCAAGGCGTGTTGGCTCATCTCGTCCACGTCCACCAACACCACGTTGGGGTGGTCCGCCACGGCAGGATCCACATTGCGGGGCATGCTCATGTCGAGGACGAGCAAAGTTTGATCGGCGCGAATCATGTCGGGGGTGACGGTGTGCCCTTGCGCCCCGGTGGCGACAATCAGCACCCGGGCCTTGCGGGTGGCCGTGGCCAGCCCGTCGAGGGGCGCTGGGGTGAACCCGTACACGTCCGCCGCGTGCCTGGCCTTGGCTTCGTCGCGGTTGACCACGGTGATGGACGCCTTGCTGGCGTGCTTCGCCAAGTTTTTGCACGTGTTTCTGCCCAGCTTGCCGAGCCCAAACAACACCACCTCCACCCCTTCCAAGCTGGACAAGTGATGCCGCATGCATTGCACCGCACTGAACGCGACTGACGTCGCGCCAGAGCTCAGCCCCGTCTCCGATTTCACCCGCTTGCTGGCTTTGAGCACCAACGACACCACGCGGTCCAACCACGCGACGTCTCCACCGAGGTCTTTGGCCTGACGAAGCGCCAGTTTCAATTGGCCGGCGATTTCTGTGTCGCCTGGGATTTGGGATTCAAGGGCGCAGCCCACGCGAAACAAGTGCGCCACCGCCTCCATGCCATGAACGGCAAGTTGTGCTCGGGCCCACGCGTCGTCGTCCACGGCCATGTGCGCTTGAATCACGTCGTGGGCATGGTCCGTCTCCAATTCCGACCAGTACACCTCGGTGCGGTTGCAGGTGGAAAGCACCATCGCGTTGTGGGCCCCTTGGGCATTCAACGCCGCGAGCAACTTCCCCTGGGTTTCAGGGGCCAGGGTGAAGGCATCGCGCGCGCCGGCCTCCGCTTTTTTGAAGGAAAAACTCAACGCTTGAAACGTCCCCAGCACCTTGTCCACGCTTGCCATCGTGGCAAAGCTAGGGGGGCGTTTTCGTGGGAAGGGCCTTCAGATTGTCCGCGTTTTGTCAAACGTGACAGCCAGGGTCATGAAGCCCTTTGAGCCGGGAGAAGTGGTTTGTTCTTTCGCGGTGCGGCAAGCCAACCCTCCGCGCGACCCCAATGAAACAAGGCATCTTTCTCATCAACTTGGGCTCGCCCGACAGCCCCACCAAGGAAGACGTGCGCACGTATCTGGACGAGTTCCTCATGGACCCGCGGGTGGTTGACCTGCCCAAGATTTTCCGGACACTGCTGGTGCGCGGCATCATCTTGAACACCCGACCCAAAAAGTCGGCGGAGGCGTATGCGGAGATTTGGACGGACGAAGGTTCGCCGCTTGTCGTGTACTCCGAGAAGGTGAGGGACCTGCTTCAGGACCGGATCGACCTCCCTGTGGTGCTGGGCATGCGCTACGGTTCCATGAGCATCAAGAAGGGCCTCGCACAATTGAAGGAACACGGTGTGGAGCACGCCTTGGTGATTCCCCTGTATCCACAATTCGCCATGTCCACCACCGAGACGGTCGTGGAGAAGGTGAAAGAGGTGGTGCATGCCTCCCACCCGGGCATGAAGACCGAGTTCTTGCCCCCGTTTTACGGAACCGACGAGTACATCCATGCCTTGGCAGAGTCGGCGAAGTTGGCCGCGAACCACGAAGACTACGACCGCATCCTGTTCTCGTACCATGGCGTGCCGGAGCGCCACATCCGCAAGTCCGACCTCACCGGCAAGCACTGCAAGATCGACGGCTCCTGTTGCAACACCCCGAGCCCTGCCCACGCTGAGTGCTACCGGCACCAGTGCTTCGAGACGACCAAAAACTTGGCCAAGGCCCTCCACCTGCCCGAGGAAAAGTGCTTCAGCGCGTTCCAAAGCCGCTTGGGCCTGGACCCTTGGCTGAAGCCCTACACCGCCGACACCCTGGAGAAGATGCCCGACCAAGGCATCAAAAAGCTCGCGGTGCTGACGCCTTCGTTCGTGTCCGACTGCCTGGAAACGCTCGAGGAGATGGACATGGAAAACCGGGAGATCTTCATGGAGGCCGGCGGCGAAACCTACGATTTCATCCCGTGCCTGAACACCAGCGACGCCTGGATTCAAGCCCTGGAAACGTGGTCCCACGCGTGGCAGCGCGGGGACCTCACCACCACACCTTTGACATGATCTACCAACGTTCTTCGGCCCTTTTCTCCGAAGCCCAAGCCGCCATCCCCGGCGGCGTGAACTCCCCGGTTCGGGCGTTCAAGTCTGTGGGCGGCCACCCCATTTACATGGAAAGTGCCCGCGGTGCACACCTGCGCGACGTGGACGGCAACACCTACATCGACTACATCAACTCCTGGGGCCCTCAAATCCTGGGCCACGCTCACCCGCCCGTGATCGACGCCGTGAAACGGGCGGCGGAGAAAGGGACGTCGTTTGGCACCCCCACCGAATTGGAAACGCAGATCGCGGAGCTCATTTGTGAGATGGTTCCCTACATCGACCAAATCCGAATGGTCAACTCCGGCACCGAGGCGTGCATGAGTGCGATTCGGTTGGCCCGTGGGTTCACGGGACGGGAGAAGATTGTGAAGTTCGCAGGCTGCTACCACGGCCACTCCGACGCGTTCCTCATCCAAGCCGGGAGTGGCGCGGTCACATTCGGTGCGCCAAGCTCGCCCGGCGTCACCCAAGGCACAGCGAAAGACACCCTGCTCGCGCCTTACAACGACCTCGGCGCGGTCGAGGCGTTGCTCCAGGAACACGATGGTCAAGTGGCCGCCATCATCGTCGAACCTGTCGCCGGCAACATGGGGTGCATTCCGCCGCAACCCGGATTCTTGGAAGGGTTGAAAGCCGCCTGTGCCGCACACGGCACGCTGCTCATCTTTGACGAAGTGATGACCGGCTTCAGGCTGGCGGCCGGAGGCGCGGCCGAAGTCTATGGCGTCGCGCCCGACATGGTGTGCTTCGGCAAAGTCATCGGCGGCGGGCTTCCTGTGGGGGCGTTCGCAGGCCGTCGTGAAATCATGGCCGACCTGGCCCCCGAAGGCCCTGTGTACCAAGCGGGCACGCTCTCGGGCAACCCCTTGGCCATGTCGGCGGGATTCACCCTGCTGTCGGAACTCCACGCCACGCCGGAAGTCTATGCGGGCCTAGCCGAACGGGGCGCGTCCCTCGCCCACGGCATCCGCGAGGTGATGACGGAGAAGTCGATCCCGCACCAGGTCAACCAGGTCGGGTCCATGTTGTCGTTGCACCTCTGCGAGGCGCCTGTGGTGGATTTCGACACCGCGAAGGCTGGCGACAACGCGCATTTCAAAGCGCTCTTCCACCACATGCTGGACGCCGGCGTTTACCTCCCCCCGTCCGCCTACGAATCGTGGTTCTTGTGCAGCCTCATCGACGACGCGGCCCAGGACCAAACCCTGACTGCCCTGCGGTCCTTCAATCCCAGCTGATCATTTAGTGGGCTGATGCCGCTCGTTGTGGTCGCGGCGGCGCTTGGTCATTTGCTCCAGCTCGGCACCCCAGTCGTTCAAGTCTTCCGGGTCCTCCGGATTGAACTTCGGAGGTCGCTTGGCGTGCACGTTCTTCAAGTCTCGCTTCCTGCCCATGTCGATTCAATCGCATTTGGCAGGAAGTTGTTCATGCCTAAACACAACGTGTTGACATCCAAGTCCATGCCCTACCTTGGAGCCATGTCCAAGCTCACCTTCTTCTCGAAAATCGTGGCAGCCATGTTCTGCATCCTTGCAGGCGTTGGCGTGTCGCGGGGACAGTTGACCACGGAGACACTTGTGGTCGATGGCGACGCCCGAACCTATTTATTGTACTTGCCTGATGGGCATTCTGTGGACCAAACCTGGCCGCTTGTCATGAACTTCCACGGGGGCAGTGGCGCGGCTGAAGGCCAATTGGCTGTGGCCGACATGCGGGACCGCGCAGACGACGAGGGCATCGTCCTGGTCTACCCGCAAGCCCTGCCTGACCCCAACGACGGCGGGTCCACGAATTGGCAAGTGGTGACTTCCGGTGACCTGCCCTTCACGGTGCCCAACCCGCACAGCGACATCGACTTCATCTCGGACCTCGTCGACGCGTTGGTGGCCAACCAAGGGGTGGACCCAGAGCGCGTGTACGCCATGGGGTATTCCAATGGGGGTGGGTTCACCTACGATTTGGCCTGCCGACTGAACGACAAAATCACCGGCATCGGGGCCGTGGCACGCACCATGTACGCCGAGTCGATGACCTCGTGTGTGGTGACGCACCCCACTCCGGTGGTGACGATTTTGGGCACGAACGATTTCATCTCGAACTACGACGGGGTGGAATACCAGGGCACGTTGTACTACCACAGCAGCGACGACGTCAACGCCCACTGGGTGGAGGTCAACGGACTCAACCCTGCACCTGAGGTGACCCTCTTGCCCAACCTGGATGCGACGGACGGCAGCACGGTGGAAGAATCCACGTGGCTCAGCGACGACGGGTGCCACGCCTTGCACCACTACAAAGTGATCGGGGGCGATCACGATTGGCCGGGCTCGTTTGGCAATGGAGACATCGTGGCCCACGACTTGATTTGGGACAAGTTGAAAGTCCACGACCACCACGGGCTCATCGGATGCGAGACCTCTGGGCATGCTGAAGTGGAGGCTGTGGCGAAACACTCCGTGTATCCCAACCCTGCAATGCAAGGGCAATCTGTCGTGTTGACCAGCGGCCAGCCGTTCGGCGAGGCCACTGTGTTGAATGCCGCAGGCCAAACCGTGAAGCAGCGCAGCTTCCCCCTCACCACACGCACTGATCTGACTTTGTCAAACCTGCCTGCCGGATTCTACTTTGTGGAGCACGGCGCCATTCGGACCCCGTTGGTCATTCACTGATTCCCCACCCATGCGAACGATCTCATTTCTTCTCGGTGCAGCGTTGTCTGTGGGGCTTGGTCTGCAAGGCTTGGCGCAATGCAACAGCTGCGAACCCGACCTCAGTTGTGCTGCAGCTGATTTTCCCGTGTTGTGTCCCGAGACGCTGGCCGACGCCATGGCGGGCGAGCCTTACGAGGAAGTCATCACCTTCAACTTGCCGCCTGTCGTGGTCGACCCCGCGACCGACCTGTCCGTGGACCTGCTGTCGGTGACAATCTCAAGTGTGTTGGGCCTTCCATTTGGGTTGGAGTTCACGCCGAGCAATGCGGACGGCACCTACGAACCAGGCAACGGCGAGACTTACGGCTGCGCCACCGTGTGCGGCACGCCCCTCTCGGCTGGCGAATACCTCGTGGACATCAACGTGGCGGTGGTGGCCTCGGCATTTGGGTTCGAACAAAGCGTGGACCAAAGTTTCTCCCTCGCCCTCACCGTCCTGCCTGGGGACAACCCCGACGCGGTGAGTTCCTTCGAACTCAGCACCCTGTCTGGATGCGCGCCACTGGCCATGACTGGAACGGCGCTTGTCACCGACGCCGGCGCCTCGTACGCTTGGGACTTCGGCAACGGGCAGGGCTCCGACCAGGCCAACCCCTCCTTCAGCTTCGACTCGACGGGCACGTACACGGTGCAACTGGCCACGGAAGTGGAAGCCCTGGCGTTGACCCAAGTGGCGATCAGCTCGCTGGGGGGCGGATGGGGCCAAGACCTGGACGATTTCTTCGGGCAACCTGACCCCTACTTCGTGTTGAGTGACGCCAACGGCACCCTGTACACCTCCGCCTACGGCTCAGAAACCCAAACCCCCACGCTCGGTGGGTTCAGCATCCCCTTGGACTTTGGCGGGGCCTACAACATCGCGTTTTACGACAGCGACAGCTTCACCAGCGACGACTTCTTGGGGGCGTCGGACTTCGTGGCAGAAGGGGGCGGCGAAGTGACGGTCTCCAACAGCACGACCGCCACTCTGACGCTGACGTCATCCGTCGTGGGTTCCTTCAACGAGTCGCTGAGCGTCGTGGTCTTCGACGACTTGGACGTCTGGCTTGACATGGACGGCGACGGCTTCGGGGACCCTGCGGTGCCCGTCGACGCGTGCGACCCTGGCAACACCCTTCCGTACGCCTTCAACGACGCGGACTGCGACGACGCGAACGCCAACGTGTACCTCGACGCCGACCCCACAGGCGAAGGCGTCGACAACAACTGCGACGGCCTTTTGAATCCCGACGAGATGGTGCCTTGCCCTGGAGATTTGAACCTGGACACCCAGGTGTCCGTGGCCGACGTGCTGGTCATGTTGAGTGACTTTGGATGCATGTCGGCATGCGAGTCGGACTTGACGTCCGACGGCTCCGTGGGGGTGGAGGACTTGCTGGCGCTGCTGGCCTACTTCGGGACGCAGTGCTGAAGCTGCAAAGACGGAGCCTCAGCAGAACGATCCGTACACCGACAAGATGTCGAGGAAGTCGCTCACGGTGACTTGGCCGTCGCCGTCCACATCGGCGGTGCACCCGGACGTGCACCCGAATTCCGACAGCGCAGCCAGGATGTCCGACACCGTGACGACCCCGTCGCTGTCGATGTCTTGTGGGCAACCACAAGGTTCGCAGCTTCCGTCGTCGTAGAGCGCGTCTGATTCGTAGTTGCACGCTTCGGGGTCGGTGCAACCGAGCACGCAATCGCCTTCGATGTTGGCGTCGAGCCAGGCCATGCGGTCGTCGATCCAGTTGCGCAGGAAGTCGACTTCTTCTTCGTACGTCTGGCCAATGAACACGTTGGGCCACACGTACTGCCCAAGGCGCGGCCAACGGGCGTGGTCACGCACCTGGGGCGCGGCGAGCACGCCAGCCAAGGAATCGATCATGGCGTCGATCGCCTCGTCGCTCCACACGCCCGAGCGGTAGTCGTCCCACATGCACCTCGTGAGGCCGCGGTAATCGGGGTCCTCCCGCAAACGTTCCCACCAAAACGGATGCAGGACCCGACACCCGGTGTTGGACTCGAACCCTGCCGTGTTGTAGCTGTCGCACCCGTCGGAGTTGCCAAACCCAAGGTTGTAGTCCCACCACGGACCCATCACAATTTTGCCGCCGTCCGAATCCTTCTCCTTGTAGAAGTAGGTGCTGAGTCGGTACGCGTCGACGTTCTTGGTGATTTCGTTGGCGAAATACATCTGGATGAACGACTGGGCGTCGATGTATGGGGCATACCCGAGCACGGGGTCGGTGAAGTTGCTGCCGGCAAGGGCGTGCTCAAATGCCGTGAAGTGGTTTTCGATGTAGTCCAATTGCAACGGGTGCAGGTCGTTCGCTTCGGGTTTGTGCATTTGGATGGTTTGGACTTCGCCGCCCAGCTTGGGGTACGGGGAGTTCCATCCCCCTTCGAAGTCCCCTTGAACGCGGTCCACTTTCATGATGTACCCCCCAGTCAATTCGTTGCCCGCCGTGTCTGTCGGCAGCAGCGTGGCGATGTCCACCCGGTCGTTGTCGCGCTTGATGTTCTCCATGAACATGTACACCCCGCGGTAGTCGCCGTTGATGTACAATTCGCAATGCCGGTAGCGCGGCGTGTAGCGCCCCAGAACCGACCCCATCTTGTAGATGACGGCGTTGCGAATGAGCGTCTTGTCGGAGTACGGGCCATGCAGGATCCAGTCGTTCTCGACCGGCAACCCCATCAGCGACACGTTGTTGTTGGCCCCGGTGGAATCCTGGGTTTCCAAGGCGTAGGACTGCTTGGGGAAAAACTGCGAGGAAGACCCCCGGATTTCGATGGTGATCTGGCCGTCGTATTCGTTGGGGGCGTCGCCCAAGGTGTTGAATCCGCTGGGGAGGTTGGTCACCTTCATGTTGGCCACAATCCTCGGATCGTCGAGGATGGGGGTGTCCGTGGTGATTTGGACCAAGGGCAAATTCGACTCGTCCATGTAAATGCACGACCCGTCGTCCTCGGTGGCCGCGTCAAAGTGGTTGATGGCGGCTGGATCGGTGCACCCGCTGATGGCGGCGCATGTGCCGTCCGTGCTGCACTGCGAAAAGCACGTGCTGATGGTGAACGACGAAGTCACGTTCTCCAGCAACCGGTCGTTCCAATGCGACGGGTCGGCACAATCCTGGCCTCCGATGTACTCCTTGCAACTCCAATCCTGGCACGCGCCGTTGGTGAACGTGTAGTGGCCCGTGAAGCCGTGGGGGATTTCCATCACCAGCGTCCACACGTCGTCTCCGTCGGGGTCTGAAAACGCGTGGGTCCCGGGGTACCCGAAGGTTCCGCCCGCGAGGTACACGCCCTCGGGGGACACGTTTTCGTTGGACATGTTGAGGTTGAACGTCACGAAGTGGAAGTCTGGAGCAGGTGCGGCGAACCAGCTTGGGGGTGTGCCGAAGGTTTGGGCCTCGTCCGACGTGCCCACAAACAAGAACGGCCGCGCCGTCAAATCCGAGGACCCCGGCCCCACGTTGTGCACCTCAATGGCGAGGGTGTTTTCACCTTGCACCAACGCTGTGGCAGGATTGAGGTTGATCAAATCCGGGGTGCCGCCGTTGTACAACACCGCTTCTTGATCCACGGAAAGCGTCGCGTCCCAAGCCACAAACTCCCCGGGGTCTCCGCAATTGCCCCGGCCGATTTCCACGCCGTTGAGGTAGGCCACGTACCCGTCGTCGTAATCCATGGCGAACACCGCCTCCTCAATCGCCGCGAGGTTGTCGAGCGTGAATTGATGCCGCAGGTAAATGCTCGTCGTGGTGGGCACCACCGTGGCGTCGTCGCCGTCGCCGTATCCAAAGCCGGATGGCCCTTCTTCCCAGGTGTCGTCGTTGAAACTGGCCTCGTTCCAATACTGGATGGGCTCAAACGACGGCACCAGGTACCGCCACATTGTGCCGTCTTGAACGACGGCTTCCCAGTGGTCGGTTTGGGCTTCTGCAGTGGATGACACGCCCAACACGGCAGCCACCAAAAGGCACACACGCTGCGCGCGAGGAAAGGACAAGAACATCCGCATGGCATGAAAATACGACATTGCAGGGAGCCTCCTCGCGTGAAGCGACACCAGACGGGCCTGGGCGGGTGTAATTTTGACATGAGTTCGCGACAACTTTCGCGTCACCTTAAACCCATTCTTCCACACCCTACACCCTCATTTCATGGACGTTTCCAACGCCGCCGAGACCTACAGCCACGAGCTGGAAGGTTTCGTGAGCCAACAACGGGCCGCCGTTGACTTGCAACACAGCATTGGCAAGTTGCTCTTGGACCATTCAATTGAACTGGTCCTGTTCCGAAACCACCTCGTCAACGTCAGCACCTCAGAGATTCTCCGGTTGCATGCGTACGCTGCCAAGGTGGTCGGCGAATCGATTTCTGTGTTTGACAGCGCCGAATTGGCCGAGCTCTTGCATGGCATGAAGCTCGCCCCCGCCAAAATCGACATTGGAAAACTGTCCGCGGAATGGCGCCACGAAGGCGACGCCTTCGACAGCAAGGAGGCGTTCCTGGCATCCAAGCTTGGAGGGTTCATGGCCGGCGACGACCGCCCCGATCCGAGGGACGTGGTGTTGTACGGGTTTGGCCGCATTGGCCGCCTCTGCGCCAGGGAATTGATCAAGCAAGCCGGCAAGGGCCAGCAGCTGCGCCTGCGCGCCGTCGTCACCCGCAAGGTCGACGCGGACATCCTCGCCAGCCGGGCTGCCCTCATCGCCAACGATTCCGTCCATGGCGAATTTGGCGGGTCCATCGACGTGGACGTCGGGGCGCAATGCCTCATTGTCAACGGCCAGCGCATCCACATGATCGCCGCCAGCGACCCGGCAAGCATCGACTACACGTCGTACGGCATCCAAGACGCCTTGGTCGTCGACAACACAGGGGTGTACCGAGACCGTGAGGCCTTGTCGCTTCACCTGCAGAGTGCCGGGGTGTCCAAGGTCTTGCTCACGGCCCCGGGCAAAGGCATCCCCAACGTGGTCTACGGCATCAACCACGGCGACCTCGACCTCAACCAAGAAAAGGTGTTCTCCGCGGCGAGCTGCACGACCAATGCGATCAGCCCTGTGCTCAAAGTCATCGAGGATCACTTCGGGGTGGCAAGCGGCCACATCGAGACGGTGCACGCCTACACCAACGACCAAAACCTGCTCGACAACATGCACAAGAAGCACCGTCGAGGGCGCTCGGCGGCGGTCAACATGGTCATCACCGAAACAGGTGCCGGCAAGGCCGTGACCAAGGTCATCCCTGAGTTGGAGGGCAAGCTCACCGCCAACGCCGTGCGCGTCCCCACACCCAACGGCTCCCTGGCCATTCTGAACCTGACCCTGGACAAGGCAACGACACGGGACCAGCTGTTGGCCACCCTAAAATCGGCGGCGCTGCAAGGCGCGCTTGTCAACCAAATCCACTTCTCCATGAACGAGGAATTGGTGAGCAACGACATCATCGGCAACGAGTGTTGCTCGGTCTTCGACAGCCCCGCAACCATTGTGTCCCAAGACGGACAGCGGGTGGTGCTGTACGTCTGGTACGACAACGAGTTTGGCTACACCAAGCAGGTCATCCGACTCGCCAAGTACGTCGCCAAGGTGCGCCGCAACATCTACTACTGACAGGCCACGCGCCACATCCCCAAACAAA
>JBMZWX010000023.1:0-25713 GCA_049627085.1 Flavobacteriales bacterium
TGTATTTGAACAGTCCTCCACCCGCGCAAAGGGAAGCATTTAGGGACATTGCGGAGAGCTTCGGCTGTCTGTTCCGTTGATTAGCTTTCTTTTTCCACCTGGAGGTAGCCAAGCTCAACTGGCGTCTTGCGCCCGAAGATTTTGACCATCACCTTCAGTTTCTTCTTTTCTTCATTCACTTCCTCAATGTTGCCATGGAAGCCATTGAAAGGACCGTCCGTCACTTTCACGAGTTCTCCGACCACATATGGGATGTTGATTTCCTCATCGGTGTCAGCCAAGTCGTCGACCACACCCAAGATGCGGTTGACCTCGCTTTGACGCAACGGAAGGGGCTCACCGCGCTTCTCAGCGCCGAGGAATCCAATCACGTTGGTGACGTTGCGAATGATGTGTGGCACTTCTCCGACCAAAGAGGCCTCGATGTAGACGTAACCTGGAAACAGGTTGCGCTCCTTCGACACCTTCTTGCCGTTGCGGATGGTGAAGACCTTTTCCATGGGGATCAACACCTGACCCACATAGTCCTGCAATCCCGCAGCAGCGATTTCAGTTTCCACGGTCTCTTGAACGCGCTTCTCCTGACCGCTCACTGCGCGGACGACGTACCACTTCTTGTCGATTTCACTCATGATGAGGGAGGCTGTAGGCCTTTAGAGCAATTGGTAAACCATGCCCACCACACCGCTCCAAAGAGCGTCTGCGGCATTGACGCCAAACACCCAGTCCATGGCGGACACGATAAAGGCAATCAACAGGCTGGCCACAAAAACCAAGACTGCAGATTCCTGCAATTCACGCCAGGAAGGCCATGTGACCTTGGTCTGGAGTTCTTGAACAGAAGCCTGCAAGTATTCAGTAAACGAAGACATGTTGTCAGTTTTTAGCACGGGCGGCAGGGCTCGAACCTGCAACCAATGGTTTTGGAGACCACTACTCTACCAATTGAGCTACGCCCGTAGATGGAGGAAGAAGGAACCCCCGAAAGGGAACCTTCTTCCTAAGATTTGGATGGGTCAGAAACCCCTCGAATCAGTCGAGGATTTCAGTCACCTGGCCAGCACCCACGGTACGTCCACCCTCACGGATGGCGAAACGCAAGCCTTTGTCCATTGCGATTGGTGCGATGAGCTGCACGTCGATGGTGACGTTGTCACCAGGCATGACCATCTCACGACCAGCTTCCAAAGAAATCTCGCCAGTCACGTCCGTGGTACGGAAGTAGAACTGAGGGCGGTACTTGTTGTGGAATGGGGTGTGACGGCCACCTTCTTCTTTTTTGAGGATGTAGACCTCACCTTTGAAATGGGTGTGAGGCGTGATGCTGTTTGGAGCAGCGACCACCATGCCACGACGGATGTCCTTCTTGTCGATGCCGCGGAGCAACAAACCAACGTTGTCACCTGCTTCACCGCGATCCAAGATCTTGCGGAACATCTCCACACCAGTGATGGTGGTCTTGAGCTTCTCCTCGGCCATGCCGATGATGTCCACTTCGTCACCAGTGTTGATCACACCAGTTTCGATACGACCAGTCGCCACAGTACCGCGACCAGTGATGGTGAACACGTCCTCGATGGACATCAAGAAAGGCTTCTCGTTGTCACGGGGTGGGATCTCAATCCAAGAATCCACTTCCTGCATGAGGTTCATCACGGTCTCGACCCACTTGGGCTCGCCGTTCAATGCACCCAAAGCAGAACCCTGGACCACAGGACCGTTGTCTCCGTCGTACTCGTAGAATGAGAGGAGCTCACGGATTTCCATTTCGACGAGCTCGAGGAGCTCGGCGTCGTCCACCATGTCCACTTTGTTCATGAACACCACGATGCGTGGAACGCCAACTTGACGGCCCAAGAGGATGTGCTCACGGGTTTGTGGCATGGGGCCGTCAGTGGCCGCAACCACGAGGATGGCGCCGTCCATCTGGGCAGCACCAGTCACCATGTTCTTCACGTAGTCGGCGTGACCTGGGCAGTCGACGTGCGCGTAGTGACGCTTGTCGGTCTGGTACTCGACGTGTGAAGAGTTGATGGTAATGCCGCGCTCCTTCTCTTCGGGAGCGTTGTCGATTTGGTCAAACGAGCGAGCCTCGCTGAAACCTGCGTCTGCCATCACTTTGGTGATCGCAGCGGTGAGGGTGGTCTTGCCGTGGTCAACGTGGCCGATGGTGCCGATGTTGACGTGGGGCTTGGACCGGTCAAAAGTTTCCTTTGCCATGGTCTGGAAAGATTAATTGATTGAATAGATTTCTCTTGAAGAGCCAATGACGGGAATTGAACCCGTGACCTCTTCCTTACCAAGGAAGCGCTCTACCCCTGAGCTACATCGGCTGAACGGAGCGGAAGACGAGATTCGAACTCGCGACATTCAGCTTGGAAGGCTGATGCTCTACCAACTGAGCTACTTCCGCTTGCACGATTGATTGTGGGGGTAATAGGATTCGAACCTATTCAGTCAGAGACAACAGATTTACAGTCTGCCCCGGCTCTCCAACTCCGGCGTACCCCCTGATAAATTCCAACCGTGCGAGGTTGGTTACGTGAGCCGGTGGAGGGATTCGAACCCCCGGCCAGCTGATTACAAATCAGCTGCTCTGGCCTCTGAGCTACACCGGCAACATTTCAAAGAGCAGGGCAAAAAAAAGCCCTCCCATTTTTCAGGAGGGCAAATGTATGAAAGAAATCCACGTGATGCACGCCCAGCGCGCAAGGTTTTTTTGCCTTCAAAAAGAAGGGCTCAGGCGTGGGCTTTGACAACCTGCCTGCGCAGTGCCTCGTGCACTTCGTCCATGGCCGCTTCAAAGCTCGAAGCATGCCGTTTGGCGAACAAATCATGCCCCGGCAAATGGGCCTTGACTTCCACCAACTTGTTGTCGCGGCTGTCGCTTTTCTCAATGCGCAAAAACACCTCACAATGCTGCAGCTCGTTGTTGAAGGTTTGAAGCTTCTCCAACTTGGCTTTCACGAACTCGAGCAACTTGGCGTCGGCGTCGAAATGAATCGAATGAATTTGAATCTGCATGACCAATCATGTTGTGCGGCCCTTTGAACGTCGGTTCAACGGAGACGCGAGGTGAAACTCCTTCAGCTTTGCTGTCGTGTGCTGGGTGTACACCTGGGTCGAGGTGAGGCTGGCGTGTCCAAGCAGTTTTTTCACTGCAGTCAACTCCGCGCCTCGGTTCAACAAGTGGGTCGCAAACGTATGCCGAAGTACGTGAGGGCTGCACTTCTGCAACGTGCTCACCTTTCCAAGGTAACGATTGACCAAACGATACACAAACGATGGGTAGAGCGGCTTGCCGCCATTCGTCACAAACAATGTTGTCGCCTCATGGGGCCGAGCGTCAGACTGGTCCAGCAACATCTTGACCGTGGCGGGCAACAGCGGGACCACGCGCTCTTTGTTGCCCTTGCCCAACACCCGAAGCTCGTTGCGCGTGGCGTGCAGGTCCGGCAGCGTCAACCCCATCAACTCGGACATGCGCAGGCCAGTCTCGTACAACAACACCAAGATCGCCCTGTCCCGGGCCCCTTTCCAATCCGATGCATACAGCGCCTCTTCAAACAACGTGGCCATGGCGTGTTCAGGCACCACCTCGGGAATCCGCTTGTCCAACTTGGGCAAGACCACAGCCTCCGTGGGGTCTGAATCCATCCACCCTTGACGCAGGGCGTACTTGACGAAGGTGCGGCACGCACTGATTTTCCGGTGGATGGTTTTGGGACGCTTGCCCTCCTGCACCATGGAGACCACCCAGGACCGCAACCAGTCGCCCTGCATCTCGACCAAGGAAGATTCGTACGTGTCCGCCAGAAACTGCTGGCATTGGTTCAAGTCCACCTCGTAGTTGCGGAGGGTGTGCTTGGACGCGCGCTTTTCCTTTTCCAAATGGCCCAAGAACGAGGGAACGACGTGCTCAACCATGGTCAAAATCTCGGGCACAAAAAAAGACGCACTCGTCGAAGCGCGTCTTTTTTCAAACATCCTCGTCAGAGGATGGGGCACATGCTTATTGCGCCTTCAAATTCAAGCCATTCTTGTACACAGCCTTCTTCCGCATTTCACGGTTCAACACAGAAGGCTTGACGAACTCACGACGCGTACGCAACTGCTTCATGGTTTTCGTCTGGTCGAACTTCTTTTTGAACTGCTTGAGGCAACGCTCGATGTTGTCTCCTTCTTTGACTTGAATGCTCAGCATGATGTTGATTTGGGCGCCAAAAATACACGAAAACTCTTAAAGTCAAGCACCCTCGCGCAACAACTCTCTTCCAATGACCAGT
Source organism: Flavobacteriales bacterium (assembly GCA_049627085.1). GTDB lineage: Bacteria > Bacteroidota > Bacteroidia > Flavobacteriales_D > Sanyastnellaceae > UBA11663. The sequence continues at coordinate 4,287 of JBMZWX010000023.1, forward strand.
TTTTGGATTTCAGACGTCCCCTCCCCGATGGTGCACAGTTTGGAATCGCGGTAGAACTTTTCAGCCGGGAAATCCTTCGTGTACCCGTAGCCTCCCAAAATTTGAACGCCTTCCGTGGCCACACGGACACACACCTCGCTAGCTTCGTACTTCGCCATGGCGCTTTCCTTGGTCACAGGCTTGCCTACATTCTTCAATTCACAGGCTTGGAGGGTCAACAAATCAGCGGCCTCAATGCTTGTCGCCATGTCCGCCAGTTTGAATCCAATGGCCTGGAATTGGGCAATGGGCTGTCCGAATTGCTCGCGCTCTTTGGCGTAATCTCTGGCCGTTTGCAAGGCGCCTTTGGCGATGCCCAAGGCCAAAGACGCAATGCTGATCCGGCCGCCATCCAAAATTTTCATGGCCTGGATGAAGCCCTCTCCCACTTGGCCCAGAACGTTGGCCTCTGGCACACGGCAATCGGTGAACACCAATTCCGCGGTCTCGCTGCAGCGCATGCCCAACTTGTTCTCCTTCTTGCCGCCGGCAAAACCAGGGGTGCCGCGTTCCACCACGAATGCGGTGATGCCTCGGCTGTCCAGCAAGTCGCCCGTCCGGGCGAGCACCACGGCGACATCGCCTGAAATGCCGTGGGTGATCCAATTCTTGGTTCCGTTCAGAACCCAATGGTCGCCGTCTTTTTTGGCCACACATTGCATCCGCATGGCGTCGCTGCCTGTGTTGGCTTCGGTCAATCCCCACGCCCCAATCCACTCGCCAATGGCCAGTTTGGGCAACCACCTTGACTTTTGATCGTGCGAGCCGAATTGCAAAATGTGCCCCGTGCACAAGCTGTTGTGCGCCGCCATGGACAGCCCAACAGACCCACACACTTGGGCAATTTCCTCAATGGCCATCTTGTATTCGTAGTACCCCAGGCCGGCGCCGCCATACTCTGCAGGCACGAGCATGCCCATCAACCCAAGCTCCCCCATTTTACCGAACACCTCTCTAGGAAAGTGCTGGTCCTCGTCCCATTGCAACCGGTTGGGCAACACCTCGCGATGCACGAAATCGCGAATGGCATCGCGCATCAGTTTTTGATCGTTGGTCAGTGAAATTTGCATTGAATTTCGTTTTCGTCTTCGAATTTCGTGCAGAACCGACAAGTCGCACCATGCTTAAGGCTCAGAACACATGGTGAGGTAAGGCTGCACCTTGCGCAGCACGGCCGAATCCAATCGGCTCCGCCCCAAAATCACATCCAAGGTGTGCACGCCCCGGCCGCGGGCACGCATCAACTTCTTGGTGGTTTCGACGTCGAAACGAGGGTGCTTGAGCATCGAGCGGAAAGACACGGTGTCCAAACAAACGGGGCGAACGAGTGTCGCGTCCACGGTGACGTAAGCCTTCGCCCCATCCACAACGCTCGAGTCCAGTCCATACACCTCGTACAAATCGTCGATGTCGTGAAAGCCGCCCAGCACGTCACGAAAGCGCACGATGCGTTGAGACAGCACCGGCCCCACCCCGGGCAACGAACGTAAATCTTCGGCGGCGGCCATGTTCAACTCCAAGGTCACCCGCGACTCCGGCCGGCCCGTCTCAGGAATTTCTTGGAAACGCATGCGCGAATGCGTGGGTTTGCGCGGACGAACCCGCACCACGTACCCAGGCAACGTCTCCGCCCACGACAACAGATCTTCAACATGGGCTTGGGGGCGGTTGGGCCAGTTCAACGCGGACTCATGGCGTTGCCAAAGGCGGAAGGCCAACAATGCACCCAGAAACAAGCACGCCCACCCCCATTCGTGGAGGCGGGCGTGTCTTTCGCCGTAGAAACGGTCTTTCTGATCAGTCGTACCTCTTGATTTCTCCACTCTTCACCCTCCTCATGTAATCGCCCAAATCCTCTTTCACTTCCTTGGCCATGAAGTACAAGCCCAAAACATTGGGGAAACACATGGCAAAAATCATGGCGTCTCCAAAGTCAAACACACTCTGCGCGCTGATGGCCGACCCCACCACGACGAACACGCAGAACAGCGCTTTGTAGGTGATGTCCATGGCCTTGGTCTCTCCGAACAGGTAAGTCCACGCCTTGAGTCCGTAGTAACTCCAGCTGATCATGGTGCTCAGGGCAAACAAAATGACGGCCACACTCAACACCACAGGGAACCAAGACAAGGTTTGGCTGAATGCCGACGACGTCAAGTTGATGGCCTGAAGCTCACCAGCCTTGGCGCTGGCGAGCACGCCCGCCTGATCGTACATCCCGTAATCGGAAATCACGATCACCAACGCGGTCATGGTGCAAATGACCACCGTGTCAATGAAGGGCTCAAGGAGAGCCACGATGCCCTCACTCACAGGCTCGTCGGTTTTGGCTGCACTGTGGGCAATGGACGCCGAACCAATGCCCGCCTCGTTGGAGAACGCAGCACGCTTGAACCCCTGAATCAAGACCCCCACGATGCCCCCGTACATGGCGTCGCTGTTGAACGCGCCAGCCAAGATTTTTCCAAATGCTGCGGGCACCTCAGACAAGTTGCCAAAAATCACCGCAAGCGCCCCGAGGATGTAAATGCCCACCATCAAGGGAACCACCTTGTCCGTCACTTTGGCGATGCTCTTGATGCCCCCCAAAATGATGGCTGCCACTATCACCGCCATAGCCACCCCGAACATCCATCCATTGCCGTAGAACATCGAGGCCTCTCCCCCAGTCACGGCAATGAGTTGGCTCGTGGCCTGGTTGATCTGGACCATGTTTCCTCCGCCGAACGACCCGCCAATGCAGGCGATGGCAAACAACGCCGCCAAGACGGTCCCAAGCCCTTTCTTGTTCTGGTTCGCCAGTCCGTCGCGCAGGTAGTACATCGGGCCACCAGACACACTTCCGTCGGGATTCACGCGACGGTACTTGGTGCCCAAGGTGCATTCCACAAACTTGGAGCTCATGCCCAACAGGCCGGCCACGATCATCCAAAACGTCGCTCCTGGGCCGCCCAACGAAACCGCCACGGCCACCCCAGCGATGTTGCCCACCCCCACGGTGCCCGAGAGGGCGGCGGTCAGCGCCTGAAAGTGACTGACCTCTCCCTTGTGATTGGGGTCGTCAAACTTGCCGCGCACGACATCCAAGGCATGGCGAAACGCCGTGAGGTTCACGAAGCGGTTGTACACGGTGAAAATCAAGGCGCCGGCAAGGAGCCAAATCAACACGAAAGGCACTTCCATGCCACCCCCGACGGGGACGGTGAAAAAGATCACCTTCATGATCGCGTTGGTGACCGGCTCCATCACCGCGTTGATGGAGTCGTCGATGGAAGATTGGGCGCTTGCCCACAATGGGAGCAAGGCGATCAACAAAGAGGACAGTCGTTTCATGACTTGAAGAAGTAAGGTGTGGGTCCGAGGCTCAACCCTGAGGGGGCTGAATCCCGAGGATTCGGTTCATGGTTCGGAGTTGGTCGGCAGTGCCGAGGACAAACAGCTTGCACGCGTCGTCCAGCGGGGTGTCGCGACCAGGGTTGATGATGAAATTCCCGTCGGACTGCTTCACACCCACGACATTCACCCCCACCCGATTGCGGGCGTCCAATTCACCCAAGGTGGCCGTTTTCAACCCTTGAGGCAACACGTTGACTGGAATCTCTTCCAGGTTGATGTCGTCGGCCCCTTGAATTTTCAGGTGGTCCAAGAATTCAATCACGTCGGGCATCACGACGAGGGAAGCCATGTGTGCGCCCCCAACCTTGTCAGGCATGATCACGTTGTTGGCCCCCGCCACGCGGAGTTTGCTCACTGAATTCAACTTGGAAGCGCGCGACACGATGTGAATGTTGGGCGCCATCTCGCGTGCGGCAAGCACCACATAGAGGTTTTGGGCGTCGCTTGGCAGGGTGGTGATGACACTCTTGGCCTTGGTGATGCCCGCACTGGCCAAATTTTCGTCGCGGGTGGCGTCGCCCGAAATGACGATGTGCCCTTCGGCGGACAACGAATCGGCCTTTTCGACGTCGTTTTCCACGATGACCACCGGGGTGTTGTGGTCAAGCAGTTCTTGCACGGCCATTTCCCCCACACGGCCTGTTCCGCAGACGATGACGTGGTTGCTGAGTTTTTCGACTTCTTGTTTCAAGCGCGCCTCTTTGAAAGTGGTTCGATATTCTCCGTTCACAAAATAGGTCGTCAATGCAGAAATGGAATACGCGAACGTGCCCAAGCTGCCCATGATCAAGATGGAGGTGAAAAGCATGCCCTCCTCAGACAATTCACGGACCTCACCAAATCCCACCGTGGACACGGTGATGACCGTCATGTAGAGGGCTTCCACCCACGAATAACCTTCAATCAACACGAAGCCCACACTGCCCACCACGACCACGCCCAAGATGAAGGAGAGCGCGAGGTAAATCCGGGGAAAGATGCGAAACGTGAACATTCAGGTGAAAGCTACAACGTGCACCGGACTTGAACGTGGCCGGCTCCCCCCTGTTTTGCAGACGCGGCCGTGGAATTCACCCGCGGATCAAAGCAGATTGGCCTTCTCCAATTCGATGCGCATCGACGCCTGCAACTTGGCGGCTGCGGCCTGGCAGGCGTGCTTGGTTTCCTCCACGGTGGCTTCTGAGTCACCGGCGTAAAGGATGCCCCTTGAACTGTTGACAAGCAGGCCGCAGGTGGCGTTCATCCCTTGTGCGCACACGTCTTCCACGGTGCCGCCTTGGGCCCCGACCCCGGGCACCAACAAAAAGGCGTCTGGGACAAGCTTTCGCACACGCCCGAGCAGCGCCGGGCGGGTGGCGCCCACCACGTACATCAGTCGGTCGGCCCCTTCAAACGTTTTGGATTTGGACAACACGTCTTCGAACAACGGCGTCCCGCCATGGAACTCGAAATCCTCGGCGCTGGGGTTCGATGTGAGCGCCAACAACACGGTCCATTTGTTGGAGAATGACGTGAAAGGCTCCACGCTGTCCCGCCCCATGTAAGGCGCCACTGTCACAGCATCTGCGCCCAGGCCCGTGAACAAAGCTTGGGCGTATTTCAGGGCGGTGTTGCCAATGTCTCCACGCTTGGCGTCGGCGATGACCAACACGTCCGAGGGAATGTTCGCCACGACGCGCTCCAAGGCAGCCCATCCTTCGGCCCCGTATTGTTCGAAGAACGCCAAGTTGGGTTTGTACGCCACGGCGTAGGGCAGCGTGGCTTCCACCACCGCGCTGCAAAAGGCCTCCATGGCCGCAACCCCTGTCCCGAACGCCACCGGAATCTTGGCGGGATCGGGATCCAGCCCCACGCACAGGAAAGACGCTTTGGATTGGATGGTCTGAAACAGTCCTGAAGCCGACGCCAATAGGGCAGACGTCGAACGTGGGGAAACGGGCGTGGTCATGGCACAAAGGTCTCACAAGTCGAAGGGGAATCGCACCCCGTTCAAAGATTCTTGAGTTGTTCCGCGCGGTCGGCCATGTGCAACGCCTCAATGACCTCTTGAAGTTGCCCCTGCATCACCGCCTGAAGCGCGTGAATCGTCAGGCCAATGCGGTGATCCGTCACCCGGCCTTGCGGAAAATTGTAGGTCCGGATTTTGGCGCTGCGGTCCCCCGTGCTGACCTGCGACTTCCGCTCGGCCGCACGCTCGGCCTCCGCCTCTGCCCTTGCGGCGTCGTACAAGCGCGTCCGCAGCTCTTGAAGGGCCCACTCGTAATTCTGATGTTGAGACCTGCCGTCCTGGCATTCCACCACCGTGCCCGTGGGGACATGCGTCAGGCGCACCGCGCTCTCCGTCTTGTTCACGTGTTGGCCTCCAGCCCCGCTGGCCCGAAACGTGTCCTTCCGGACGTCGTTGAGGTTCAGCTCGACGTCGACTTCTCGCGCCACGGGCAAGACCGCCACCGTGGCTGCACTGGTGTGCACACGTCCCTGAGACTCGGTTTCGGGCACACGCTGAACCCGGTGAACACCTCGCTCGAACTTCAACCACCCATAGACCCCTTCCCCTTCCAGCCGGAGGACGGCTTGTTTGAATCCGCCCACACTTCCTTCGCTGGCCTGGAGCCATTGATGCTTCCAGCCTTTCTCGTCGGCGTGCTTCAGGTACATGCGCACCAAGTCCCCCGCAAACAAAGATGCCTCGTCTCCCCCAGTTCCCGCGCGCACTTCCAGGATGGCGTCACGGTCGTCGGCGTCGTCGTGGGGCAAGAGCATCCATTTGGCCTCTTCCACGCCCGCAGTCAAGGCCACTTCCAACGCAGGTTGTTCTGCAGCGCCGAGCGCCCGGAGCTCGGCGTCTTCGGATTGAATCCAGGCTTGCGCCTCATCCCAATCCCGCAACGTGGCGACCAAGGAGACCGCTTTGTCCGCCATGGGCTTGAGGCGCTTGTGCTCCACCATGAAGTCACGGAGTTTCAAACGATCGGCGACCACATCCGGATCCGCCACGCGTTTTTCCACCTCGGCGAAGCGGTCGGCAATGGACTGCAATTTGGCCACCCAGCCGCCCAACTCCTCGCGGTCGAAGGCCACCGTTTACGTGTAAGTGAACGTGCCGTAAGGCCCGTCGATTTCTACAGAAGAAGTCTCTCCCGGTGTAGATTCCACGCGGCCAACGATTTGAGCGTCCACCCCAAACGACCGGCTCACCTCCATGATGGATTTCGCAGTCCCAGGGTCGGTGTAGAATTCCAGGCGATGCCCCATGTTGAACACCTTGTACATCTCTTCCCAGGATGTCCCAGACTCGCGCTGGATGGTCTCAAACAACACAGGGACAGGCATCATGTTGTCCTTGACCACCTTCAACCCCGGGTTCAAGAAGTGCAACACCTTGGTCTGCGCCCCGCCGGAACAGTGGACCATGCCGTGGATGCGCGAACGATGCGACGCCATGACCTTCTGGACGATGGGCGCGTACGTTCTTGTGGCGCTCAACACGAGGCGCCCTGCGTCCACAGGCGCACCCGGCACCTCGTCTGTCAGCCCAAACGAGCCAGTGTACACCAGCTCTTTGGACGTGGCTGGATCAAAACTTTCCGGGTACTTCTCTGCCAAATCGGACCCGAACACATCGTGTCGGGCCGAAGTCAGTCCGTTGCTGCCCATGCCGCCGTTGTACGTGGTCTCGTACGTCGACTGGCCATGGCTGGCCAACGCCACCACAACGTCGCCGGCCGCGATGTTGCCGTTGTCGACGACGTCCTTGCGGGCCATGCGCGCCACCACCGTCGAGTCGACAATGATGGTTCTGACCAAATCCCCCACGTCGGCCGTTTCTCCGCCTGTCGAGCGGATGTCGAGACCTTCCTTGCGAAGGTCGGCCAGGAGGGCTTCTGTGCCCTGGATGATTTCTCGGATGACTTCGCCTGGGATGAGGTGCTTGTTGCGGCCAATGGTGCTGGACACCAATATGGGCCCCGTGCATCCGACACAAAGCAAGTCGTCCACATTCATGATGAGGGCGTCCTGGGCAATGCCCTTCCAGACACTCAAGTCCCCCGTTTCTTTCCAATACATGTAGGCGAGGGAAGACTTGGTCCCGGCGCCATCCGCATGCATGACGATGCAGTGGTCTTCACTCCCCGTCAGGTGGTCGGGGACAATTTTGCAAAACGCCTTGGGGAACAACCCCTTGTCGATGCCCTCAATGGCGGCATGGACCTCTTCCTTGCCCGCGGAGACCCCGCGCGCAGCGTACCGTGCGTCGCTCACGTCTTATTCGTCGCCTTTGTAGTCAAACGCAATGATCTTGAACACCGTCCGGCGGTTGCGCTGATGGGCGCGTTCTTGGTCTGCTTTGGGCAAACGGTTGATTTCTGCATCGCTCACGAGCAATGCGTCTTCACCGTACCCCACAGGAACCATGCGCTCGGCAGGGATGCCAGCGTCCTTCAAGTAGTTCACACAAGTCTCCGCGCGGTCTTGGCTCAACTTCTTGTTGGCCGCAGCCCCACCACGGCTGTCCGTGTGGGCTTCCAGTTGAATGACCAGGTTTTCGTTGCGCTGCAACAAGTCCACGAGATAGTTCAACGAATCCGCTGAATTCACCGAAGCGTCCACCAACAAGTCTGCACTGCCCAAGGGGTACAGAACCGTAGGCATGTCGTACTCCTTGTTCAAGACAATTTCTTTCAAAAGGTATTCCCGGGCCAAGGTGGTCGACTCGGTCAGGCCCTCGGTGGTGAGCAAGTCACCTGTTCCGATGTAGCCCTCCACCGCCACGTCGACGTTGAAGGTCATGCGCTGTCCGATTTGGCCGTCGCACAACGCGAGCTCGCCTTCAGAATCGGTGGTGTACGCGTTGGACGATCCATCCTCACCTTCAAGGGTGACAGTCGCACCGGAAAGCGGCATGCCAGTGTCGTAATCGTAGATGAAGGCTTGGTAGCAGAATTCGAGAGGAGGCAGACTGAAGGAGTACAAATCGTCCTTGCCCTTGCCTCCCACACGGTTGGATGTGAACATGCCCTCGTCCGAGTCGGCCTTGAACGAAATGGCGAAGTCGTCGCCGGAGGAGTTCAATGGGAAAGGCAACACCTTGGGCTCGGCAAAGGCCAATTCGCCCTCGCGGACTTCAGCCTTCCACAAATCCAAGGAGCCAAGGCCGTCGCGGCCGTTGGTGGACCAGTACAAGTCGCCGTTGTCCCGGAACGCGGGGAACATCTCGTCGCCTGCCGTGTTGAACGACGCCCCGAGGTTTTGGGGGACAGCGCCAGCGAAAGACCCATCTTCTGCCTTGACGTACCACAAATCCTTTCCACCGAAGCCGCCTGGGAGGTCCGAGGAGAAAATGAGGAATTGGTCGTCTGGAGACAACGCGGGGTGCCCCACTTGAGAGCTGTCGTTCTCATCGCGGTTCACCAGGCCAAGCGCCATCGAGGCGCCGAAGCCGTTGCCCTGCTTCTTGGCGAAGTAAATGTCGCACGCCAAGTTGGACCCGTCCATTTCCATGCAGCGGGTGAAGAACAACGTCTTTCCGTCGCTGTCGAAACACGCGCTTCCTTCGTTGTGCTCGGTGCACACAGTGTTGCCCAGCGGCTCAGGCTCGCTCCAACGGCCCTTCTTGTCCTGTTCGCTTCGGAACAAATCCATGAAGGCCTGGCCAGTGATGGGGTCCTCGTCGGTGCCTGTCGACGACTCACGCGACGACGCGAAAATCATCTCGTCCTGGTCCTTGCCGTAAATGGTGGGGCAGAAATCGTACGCGTCGGAGTTCAGCAAAACCATGGGCTCCACGATGAAACGGCTCTCTGGCTCTTCGATCATGATGGCCGCGAAGTCGGCTTGCTCGATTCGCGCTTCAGCCACCTGGCTGTCGCCTCCCTCTTGCTCGTACCGGGCGTACATCTCAATCGCCTCGTCGTACGCCTCCTGGTCGCGGAGGGCGTCCCCGTACAGCAAGAACACCTTGTTGTTTTTGTTGCCGTACTTCAGGCCAATGGCCTTGTCGTACCACTCGGTGGCGTCTTCGGGCTTGTGGTGCAAACGGTAAGCTTCACCCGCCTGGAAGGCACAGTATGCTTTGAGTTTGACGTCCGACTTGATTTTGGCGTACAGCGCCACGTACTCGCGGGCCGCTTCAAAATATCCTCGGCGGTCGAAGGCCTCGTCGGCCTCGGCCGTCATGTCGCTCTGGGCGAACGTGCCCACGGTGGCCATGAGAGAAAAGAACAGGGTGGCGCCGATGCGGGCCACGGAAGCTTGCAGGTTGTAAGGCATTCCTTGTTTGGCTTGATTCAGGAGGTGAAAGTAACGAAAAAAGACGCCCCTTGTGGAGGCGTCTTTTCCATTTGTTCAGGCCAATGCGTTGGCACGAGGGCCCTCAGCGGGTGAAGAGCATCTCCTGGAATTTGGGCAAAGGCCAAATTTCGTTGTCCACGGTCTGCTCCAAGCGGGCGCAGTGCTCGCCCACTTCTTCGATGAGTGGGGTCACGACGGAACCGTACTTGACGGCGCGTTCGGCGATGTCTTCAATCTTGTTGATTTTGCCTCGCTCCTCACGCAACGCGCTGGAAGACTTGTACAAGGCAGACACCGTTTCGGAGACGGTGGCCAAAATGTCACGCTGCCCAGCGGTCATCGCCTTTGCGTCTTTTCCAAACACCTCCGACAAACCGCTGATGTTGTCGATCAGCATGTTTTGGTAGGCGATGGCTGCAGGCAACACGGTGTTGGAAGCCATGTCTCCGGCAATGCGCGCCTCGATTTGGCGCTTCATGATGTAGTTCTCGTACTCCACCTCTTGACGGGCGTGCAATTCCTCTGGGGTCAGCACGTTCAAAGAGCTGAACAGCTCGGCCACTTCCTTGCGTCCCCACACCTCCAACGCCGTGGGGGTGTCCTTGAGGTTGCTCAAGCCGCGCTTCTTCGCTTCCTTCACCCACTCGTCTCCGTAGCCGTTGCCTTCAAAACGGATGGCCTTGCTCTCCTTGATCAGGTGCTGGAGCTCCTTCAAAATGGCATCGTCCTTCTTGTCGCCGCCTTTGATGCGCGCGTCCACGGCAGCCTTGAACAAGTTCAATTGCTCGGCCACAATGGTGTTGAGGACGGTCATGGGCACCGCACAGTTGGCGGTGGAACCCGCCGCACGCAACTCAAACTTGTTGCCTGTGAAGGCGAACGGCGACGTGCGGTTGCGGTCGGTGTTGTCGAGCAACACTTCTGGGATGCGGCCAATTTCCAACTTCAGGGCCGTCTTGTCTGCAGGCGTGAGCTTGCCCGCCTTGATGCTGGCTTCCAAGCCGTCGAGCAACGAGCTCAACTGCGAACCAATGAATGCAGACATGATGGCTGGAGGCGCCTCGTTGGCCCCCAGACGGTGGTCGTTTCCAACGCTCGCGATGGACGCACGCACCACATCGGCGTGGCGGTGCAACGCCGCCAACGTGTTGACGAAGAAGGTCAAGAAACGCAAGTTGGTCTTGGGGTTGGTGCCAGGCTTCAACAGGTTCACCCCGGTGTTGGTGCCCAAGGACCAGTTGTTGTGCTTGCCGGATCCGTTCACGCCTGCAAAAGGCTTCTCGTGAAGCAGGATGCGGAAGTCGTGACGACGGGCCACTTTCTCCAACAACTCCATCAACATCAAGTTGTGGTCGTTGGCCAAGTTGGCCTCCTCAAAAACAGGTGCAAGCTCAAACTGGTTTGGTGCCACCTCGTTGTGACGCGTGGTCACCGGGATGCCCAACTTGTGCGCCTCCATCTCGAAGTCCTTCATGAACGCAGACACGCGCTCTGGAATGGCTCCGAAGTAGTGGTCGTCCAGCTGCTGGCCCTTCGCTGGCGCCGCACCAAACAGCGCGCGACCTGTCATCGCCAAATCGGGACGCGCGGCGTAGAGCGCCTTGTCCACCAGGAAGTACTCCTGCTCCCAACCCAAGGTGGCGTTCACCTTGGTGATGTTCTTGTCGAAGTATTGGCACACCGAGGTGGCCGCAGCGTCCACGGCAGACAACGCCTTCAACAAGGGGGTCTTGTTGTCGAGCGCGTAGCCGGTGTAGCTGATGAAAATGGTCGGGATGCACAAGGTCTCTCCCCACACAAAAGCGGGTGATGTGGGATCCCACAAGGTGTACCCGCGCGCCTCAAACGTGTTGCGGATGCCTCCGCTCGGGAACGACGAGGCGTCGGGCTCTTGTTGCACCAACAAGCTTCCGTCAAACTTCTCGATCGCACGGCCATCCGCCGTGGGCGCGATGAAGCTGTCGTGCTTCTCTGCAGTGCTGCCTGTCAAAGGCTGGAACCAGTGCGTGTAGTGGGTCGCACCTCGTCCAATCGCCCACTCCTTCATTGCCGTGGCGGTCTGGTCTGCCACCTTCCGGCTGATGGGGGTGCCCTTTTCCATGGCTTCCAAAATGCCCTCGTAAGCCTCATCGGGGAGGTAAGAGCGCATGACGTGGAGGTTGAACACGTTCTCTCCGAAGTACTCGGAAATCTTGTTGGACGGACGCTCCACGTGGTTGGGAACGCGGTCGAGCACCTCGTGGAGGGCTTGCTGACGGTTGAGACTCATGTGAAATGAATTTTGGGCAAAACTACACACCCACTTCTTTTGAAAGGGGGTGTGTTCATAGAATTCGCACAAAATTCACATCAGACCCCTCATCTGAGGGGGTGGATTGCGAAAAAAGAGGTGTTTTTCACACAACACCCCCTTCTAAACTCAATCGCGCACAACCCACCTGGTCCAACGCGCCTCACCTTGGCGCAGCACCAGGACCACAGACCCCGTAGGCCAATCGGAAGTGGACAGGGTCAATCCCGACTGAGGGCCAGCCAGCCATGCCCCTTGGTCCAGCAATTGCCCCTGAACCGTGAAGGCCTGCCAAGTGACGTCGCCTTGAAGGCCGGCAGAAGCCAACGTCAATTGGTCCCTGAACGGGTTGGGGTACACCGAAATGTCCCCAACATGGACCTCGGCCTCGTTCACATCGCTGTACAAGTTGGTCGCCCAATAGAATGCCTGCGAGATGGACTTCCCGAAGTCCGACTCGAAAATGTGGAAGTTTCCGCCGGCCACCTTCTTCAAACGCACATAGCCGCTTCCGTCGCTGTTCGCCCAAAAGTCGAGTCCGTCGTCTCCGGAGTCCAACACCGTGACACGGTGGCAGCCTTGGTTCAACACCACTGTGTCCCTGTAGGTCGTGTTGGGCTCGCTGTAGCTTCGGGCCCACTGCAACCCGCCGTCGGCACGGCGAATTTCCACCGATGTCTCCCAGGGTGCGTTGTTGGTCTTGGTCCACACGATGACACGGTTGTCGTCCAGGTTGTTGTATTGCCAAGTCGGAGGGCGGTGGAAGTGCGAAGACATGAACCCGTTGGACGGATCCTCGTCCTGACCACCTGCAACTTCTGCAGAAACCTCAAACCTCAGCAAGGCATCTTCATCTCCCACGTGGTACGCCTCGGCGTCGTAATGCAAGGCGACGTCGCGCTCTTCCAAGAACGCCAAAGGCGGGTCCAATGGAAGCGTGGCGGTTTGGCTTGTCTCTCCAGCAATTCCGAACGTCCACGCCACCGACGACAAGGGTTCGCTTCCGTTGTTCCGAATGCGCACGACAGGGTCTTCGCACACGGGGTTGAGGCGGGACATCAACTTGTTCTTGCTGGGCGCCAGAATGTCCATGATTTCGACGTCGTGCGCCATGTTGGGCGCACCGTAGCCAATGATTTGACCTTCCATGCGGTAATTCCCATACGGGTCGTAGGTGACGTCGTACTCCACGGTGAAGCTGTCCTGCCCCGCCACCAACGGTGTGAGCTCCAAGTCTTCGGTGCGGACAGGGGCGCCTGGACACCATCCGGCCCGGTCGTAGATCCACGTGCCTCCTTGCGGGTACAACGGATTGTCTGCGCATTCCTGCATGATCTCCCAACTCCACTGCTGCGCACCGTCCACATTCACGCTGTGCGTGTTGTAGCAGAATTCCGCGCAGTTGTTGCCCTGTCCGAAGTCGTGTCCGCTGGCCCGGGTCTTCAAGCGCCACTGCGCCTCGCCGTCTTCTGGCGTGTAGGTGTAGGGCAACACGGTGTCGTCCCAGTTGCTCAGGTAATGCAACCCTTTCCAAAACGCGTCCACCTGCTTCACATCACGCGGCGGGGTTCCTTCGATGAAGGCAAACTTCAGATCCAAGAGCTCCTGCCAGTTGCCGCACTCCAACTCCACGCTGTCCCGAAGCAAGGGCGCATAATCCGTCACATCAAACACCCAAGCCCATCCGTCGCTGTCCAGGGTAAGGTTGATGCCATAAGGGGTGATGTAACGGGAGAGCTCGTACCGGTCCACCACCTCGAACGGCACCCCGAAATAATCGAGCGTCTCGTTGTTGTACGTGGTGGTCGCCCCCACCACAGGATGGACAGCCAAGGTGTCGCCTTGGGCGTCCAAGACCGCCGTGCTGGTTCCAACAGGCCATCCATAGTGCAGGTCCGTCCACGCCACGTCGTTTCCGTCCACGCCCCACTCGGTCACCGACACAGGGGCCACGGCCACCGCCTGGGCGAACACCGCCTCGGTGAACGTGCTGGTCGGCTCTTCGCCTCCCACCAACACCAAGGCAGGACGGACGTCCAGAGCCACAGGATCCAAGAACGCTTCGCGCGGACCAAACGGCCGACGGGCTGCATCCCCGTGCAACCATCCATCGAGCGCACCCTGGTCGGTGGCTTCCCCGTTCACGCCAGCCATGTTCAACGCCCCGACAAAGTGGTCGATTTCAGGGTGATCCAACAGACCATCCAGCTCGGCCACATCGCTCCAAGAGCGGATGACTTCGCCTGTGAGCGCCGCCCGCCAGATGCGGAAGGCCGCAATGCCGCCGTAATAGTCCACATTCCCATAACCAGAGCCACCGAGGTTCATGCGTACGATTTCTCCGATGACATTGTCTTTGCCATTCCCTGAATGAAAGAGCGTGCCGTTGACAAACATCTTCATGGAGCCCGAAGCCGCGTCCTTGGTGAACGCCCAGTGCATCCATTGGCCCTCGTATTGCGACTCGCTCGCGGCCTGGTCGATTCGGTCATAGCCGCCGTCGAAACCCGCGTCCCAATACATGCGGCCGTTGCTCCATGGCGCATGCACATTGAGTTCGCGCTGGTTGAATGCGTTGAGCCCTTCAAACAACGTGGTGTTGGCCGGAAGAATGGCTTCGTCGCCGCGGATCCAACACTCAAGAGTCACTGTGGTGTCCAAGCCAAACAAAGCCTCTGGGTTCAACTCCATGCGGTCGTTCCCGTTCATGTCCACCCACTGGGCTGCGCCGGCCGCCCCGGGATGACACGTTTGGCCCAAGCTGTCTGCACCGACATGACCAAGCCACTCCAATTCACTCCCTGCGGGGCCTTCCACCCCTTCCAGAACCAAATCCAACACGAGGTTGCCCGATTCAGGCCGCACCCAAGGCTGGTTGAAGTCGAGGTGCCATTCGCCCATGAAATCGGCCACCGATGCAGGTCCATCGACAAGGGTGGTCCACCCTGAGGTCAACATGCCATCCAAGGCGTCGGTGTTGGTCCAACGCGCACGCAACGTCAACCGCCCCACAGAAGAGGCGTTCAATTCCCCTGCACGGGGCACCGCCCAGCGCCACGCCGAGTCCCCGACAGCCCATCCAAGGCTGTCCAATTCCGAAGCATGCCACATCCATTGGTGGCGCACACCTTCTTCTCCTGCAACGGTGACCAATTCAGATTGCGGGACGCCTGCCAGGGAACTCCACGTCGACGGGGCACCCTCCCAAGCGTGCATCACCCCTTCCAATCCGTGCAACACGGTGTCGTGAGGCACACCACCCTCCGGATCGAGGATGAGCTCGGCCAAGTCAAAATCCGCGTCGTTGACCAAGTACTTCGGGTGGGTCAGCGCCGTGCTGTCCAGCTCCCCAGTGTGGTCGAACAAGTAATTGTAGGTCAAGTAATCCCACTCCCCGCAAGGGAAGCCCAAATTGCCTGCCGTGCCGTTTTCGAAACACTTCAGGCGGTGATACATCAAAATCTTGCGGTACGTCGTGTCCCCAGAAGGAAACTCAAACCACCTCCGTCCTGGGCTGTCGTACGCCGTGGCAGGGTTGTCCTGAGCTTCCCAAGTGTACGTTTGGACCCAGGTGGTGTCCCCGGGGTCGGCCGTGGCTGCGGTGGAAACCACACAAGCCAGGGCGGCAAGAAGCAAGCGGTTGGTGGATGTCATTTGAATCGGTTTAAGAGGGGGAATTTAACGCCGCCTCTCTCCGATTCAAACCTCGCGGCGCCCGGGGTAAGCGTCCAACGCCGCACGCAGGCACTCCACCGCGCGCTCGATCAGCGGCAAGTCCAAGACGTACGCGATGCGCACTTGGCGGGTTCCTGCACCAGGTGTGGCGTAAAACCCTGTGGCAGGCGCCATCATGACGGTGTCTCCGTCGAGGTCAAAGTGCTCCAACATCCATTGGCAAAACACATCAGCGTTGTCGATGGGCAACTCGCACACCGCGTAAAACGCCCCGCCCGGGTTGGGCACGGTCACCCCTTGGAGGTTCCTAAGCCCCTCCACAAGGGCGTCCCGACGGGCCACGTAGCGGTCGCGAACCTGCTCGAAGTACGACTCGGAGGTTTTCAGGGCGGCTTCAGACGCGATTTGGGCCAGCGTGGGGGGAGAGAGCCGGGCCATGGCAAACTTCATGGCCGCCTTGCGAACCGCGGTGTTTTTGGTCACCATGGCGCCAATGCGCGCACCGCACATGCTGTAACGCTTGGACACGCTGTCGACCAAGACCACGTTCTGCTCCAGCCCAGGCAATTGAAGCACCGATTTGGGCTGGGCCCCGTCGTAGCAAAATTCTCGGTACACCTCGTCTGCAAAGAGGTACAAGTCGTGGTCACGCACCAATTGCGCCAAGGCGTCCAACGACTCCGGGGCGTAGACCGTCCCCGTGGGGTTGCCGGGGTTGCACAACAGGATGGCCTTCGTCTTGTCGTTGATTTTGGCGGCAAAGTCGGAGATGGGAGGCAATGCGAACCCGTCTTCAATCCGCGCCGTCACCGGCACAATCTGCACCCCTGCCATCTGGGCGAAGCCGTTGTAGTTGGCGTAAAACGGTTCCGGCACGATGACTTGGTCGCCTGGATCCAAACACGACATGAACGCGAACACCAAAGCCTCCGACCCTCCTGTGGTGACCAAGATGTCGTCGGCCTCCACGTCCAACCCCGCACCCTGGTAATACGCGGCAAGTCCGTTGCGGTACGAAGCAAAGCCTTCACTGGGGCTGTACTCGATGACCGTCCGGGTGTCTTGACGAACCGCATCCAGGGCGACCTGAGGGGTCTCGATGTCCGGCTGGCCAATGTTCAAGTGAATCACCCGTTTGCCTGCAGCCTTGGCTGCAGTGGCAAATGGGGCAAGTTTGCGAATGGGGCTGTCGGGCATGGACTGCCCTTTTTGGCTGATGCTTGGCATGGTTCCGTCAATTGCGCGGCGAAGATAGGACCAGCGCCATGGTGCGATGTGGACCCACATCTGGCAACTCGTACATCTCGTTCATGAAGCCAAACCCGAGGCGTTCGTAAAACCCAAACGCCACCTCACGGGCGTCGCACCAAAGCACAGATTTGCCGCGCCCCACAACTTCTTCAGCCGCGCGGGCGATCAGCGCCGCGCCAGCGCCTTGGCCTCGAACCTCAGGCAAGGTGCCCATCACGCGCAAGCGCAAGGCATCCTCTTCTCGCCAAGGCACCACGCATCGCGTGCACGGCTGATCGAACAACGAGCACACGCCCACGAGCACACCCTTGCGCCCGTCGAGGCACACCCCCCAAGGCTCGCGCTCCGCCATGAACACGCCGAGGTGGGTGGCGTGTTCGGCTTCGTCGACGTCAATCACACATGCTTGGGCAGAGGGCTTGTGGGGCCAAAGCACACGATGCCGCAGTTCCCGGGTCTCCTCCGGCCTCAGCACGTGCACCTCAAACGCCGAATCCAACGGCATCCTCACGACTTGAAGGCCTTTTCCCAATCCCGTCGATCTCGCTTGGTGGGGCGCCCAACGCCTTTGGGGCGGTCTTGTTGGGCCAATCGAATCATCTCCAGCTTGTCCAGCTCCTCTTGCGTGGTGACATCCCGCATGTGGTCGGCCACCAAGGCCGCGCCCACCCGACTCCGTGGGAAGGACAACACCTCGTAGCGAAACCGGACCGCGCCCTTCCTCACCTCCACCACCTCGCCCGCCTTCATTTCACGGGCGGGCTTGACGGTTTTGTCGGCCACCGAAACTTTGCCTTCCCGGCAGTGCTGGCTGGCCATGGAACGGGTCTTGAAGACTCGGATGGCCCAAAGGAATTTGTCCACCCTCATGCCACTGGAATGTGAAGCGATTTCAAGGCGTCGACGACCTGTTTGCCGTCGGTGCGTTTGGCAAACTCATACACCTCGAGGTCTTCCACCACGTTCTTTCCCAAGTCCACCCGCAAGGTCAAAATGAAACTGTGCGCCCGCACCGTATTCCGCTGGGACCAACTGGTGTAGGTGGTGACGTCGCGGTGCTCTTGAAGAGAGGCGCCCAAGATTTGGTCCTTGGCCCAATGGACGCGACGCAGAGGAATCTTCCCCAGACGCTTGACCACGGACAAGCCTTGGGAAGTGACGCTGACGGTGGTTTCAAGCAACAGCAGGGCCACACCTGCCAAGACACCAATGGGAAGAGAAATCACATGGAAGTGCGCCCCGAAGACGGCTGCAAAGAAGAGCATTCCCGCGTACGGCAAGCTTTCATACTGTCTTCCCAAATCCAAGTGCGTCACCCCACGAAGGTAACCCTAGGACATGGCTCACAACTCCACAATCAGCCCGATGGCGGGCAAGACCGCCCCTGCGTTGGCTGAGATGTAGCGAGGGTCGTACGAACCTGGCGTGTCCAACGAGGGGATGGGGGCGCCGGTGTCTGGATTGCGCTGCACGTCCAATTGGGCTTGCTGGGGTGGTGCAGCGCCGGTCAAATTCTGGATGTCCATGAACACGTCCAAGGACCAGGTGTCGAAGAACCATTTGCGGTCGAGTCGGAGATCCACCTGGTGGAAATTGCCGTTGCGGGCGCCGTTGAGCTGGCCGTAGTCCAACAACGGCCCATTGAACGTCTCCCAATTGGCGATGAGCAGGCTTTGATCCACATCGTACGGCGTGTAAGGCAACCCGCCGCTGAACAACACCCGCGCACCCAACTCCCATCCACTGTCCCACTTCTTGCCGCCCGTGAAGCTGACAATGTGCCGGTTGTCCCATGAGCTCGGTGTCCACCCCAACAGGGCCAACTCCTCCCCAGGATTGATGTATTCGCTTCTGACAAGCGTGTAAGCAAGCAGGCCATAGTACCCTTTGTACAAGCGCTGTTGCAACAAGACTTCCATGCCATAGGCCCGTCCTTCCGCGTCGAACGTCACTTCCTCGTTGCCCACGACCCCGAAGTCCGCCCCTAGGTTGGCCAAGGCGATGCCTGAGATGGCGCTGGCGGGAGTCCCCACGTAGCCCTTGTAAAAACCCTCGAGCGACACTGCGGCGTTGCGGCTCGCCAACTCCCGTTTGAAGCCCATGACCAACTGCCGGTTGGTCGTGTACGTCATCCCAGAGTGCCAGTTGACCAGCGTGGCCGACGCCGAGTCCACAGAAGCAGCGTACCCCATCACGGTGTAGGCTGGAAGTTGGTGGTAAATTCCTGCGTTGGCATTCCATGTCCACCCCGGGGCGAAGCTCCAGCTTGCCGAGGCCCGGGGGCTGAACTGGTCGAGTGGGTTGGCCAAGGCCATGTCGTTGTCCGGCATCGCCAGGTCCTCCTGCACAGAAAGCAGCGAGGCGCCGTCCACACGCAGGCCACCAGACAACGTCAAGCGGTTGTCCAGCATGGCTTTGGACGATTGCACGAACGCCCCATACTTCGCCATCTTGAACGCGGAACTGTAGGTCACCGTCGCGCTGCCCAATCCCGGCACGAAGACGACGTTCTTGGTGCTGTTGTTGTACTTGGCGTATTCCCCTGACAACCCGGCCGTCATCTTCCAGCCAGGCGCAAGGGTTCGGGCGCGCTCAGCCCGGAATTTGTTCTCGATTTCCTGGCTCACGTAGTCCAGCGTCCGGTCCAAGGTTTCATCGTTGTCGATGTGCTTGAAGGCCGTGTTGTTGAGCATGTTCCTGCTCAGCACAAACGTCCATTTTCCGTCGTCCTTGTACCGGTCCCACTTGACCCCTTGCATGTAGTTCCATTGCTCGGAAATGGGAAGCACGTCCAAAATCGCCACTTGGTTCAGGTAATCCGGCGCCGAGGGGTCGTCTGCCAACCCTGTGTTCAACTCGAAGTCGTCCAAGGCCCCCAACCCGAGGAAGGTGATGGCGTTCTTGTCGTCAGGCCGCCAAACCCACTTGTACTGGCAATCGTTGTACGTGGGCAAAAACGGCAGGCCGATGGCTTGAAACAGCAACTGCAGGTAACTCCTTCGCAGGCTGAAAATCAAACTGCTGTTGTCGCCCGTGGGGCCTTCAAACGTGACCCCCAAATCGCTGGTCCCGACCACCGCATTCGCCGTCCATTGGTCGGTGCGGGGCTCCTTGAACCTGAATTCCATCACGCTGCTCAGGGCGTTGCCCCGTGCCGCTGGAAAAGCGCCGGCGTAGAAGTCCACCCCTTCCACCAAATCCACATTGATCATGCCCACAGGACCTCCACTCGCCCCTTGTGTGGCGAAGTGGTTGATGTTGGGAATTTCAATGCCGTCGAGGTAAAAACGGTTCTCGTTGGGCGCGCCCCCACGGATGACGATGTCGTTCCTGAAACTGGGAATGGCCGCCACACCGGGCAACGAACGCAAGGCTCGGCTGATGTCCCGACCGCCGCCTGGGTTCCGCTTGATTTCGTTCGTTCCGATGCTGCGCACGCTCAACGGGGCTTCCTCCACTGTCCCGCGAGACTCCACCACGACTTCCGCCGCCTCCACCGCCACAGCGGACTCCACCAAGGCTGCATTCACCACCGCAGGGCGTGCCGGCGTGGTCTCCACCTCGAAGGCCGTGTACGTGGCGTACCCGAGAAACGACACGACCACGTTGTGCACCCCAGGCGGGATGCCTGTCAAGGTGTAGTTGCCGTCGAAGTCGGTGGTGGTGCCTGTGGCGTTGCCCTGGAGCACCACCGAGGCAAATGGCAACGCCTCGTTGGTGGTGGCGTCGACCACCTTCCCCAAAATCACACACCCCGAGGCAGGGCGGTCTTGCGACAATGCGCCGCCGGCACAGAAAAGGGCGCAGAACGCAAAAAACGTGGCTTGAATGGCTTTTTTCACGGCTTGGAGAAGTTTCTGAGGTGCAACCTACGAACCTCCCATCCTCCCCTTTTGTTCGCTCAACCCAGGTCCAAATCCAGGGCTTGCCGCAGCTTGTCCAGCTGGGGGTTTTTCTCCACCATCATGTCGTACCGCTCCCGGTCTGACAGAAACGCCTTCTTCTCGTCGGCTGGCGTTTCCTTCATCTCCACTTTCAACTGAAGCCCTGCATTTTTCAAGGTCGTCTTCAGGTGAACGAGCATCTCCGTTTTCAGGTCGTCCACCTGTTCGCGTTGAAGGGGGTTGTGCACCGGGAAAGTCACCACCAACCCTTGCAGCGAGGGCTTCTCTTGGGACATGGTCGCCACCACGGAGATTCGATCCTCGTCCCTCAAACGTTGCACAAACGCATCCCATGCTTTTCGCACCCCAGCCTCGTCCACCTTGTCAGACCACGACTCGTCGATGACCGGCTCCGTGGGCAAACCCTCGTCCTCGTTCTTCTTCGACGTGATGCCACCGCCTGGGGTGGCCAAATTCTTTTTGGCCTTGCGCAATCCACTGGCCTTGGCTGGAGCTGGAGCTGGAGCTGGAGCTGGAGCTGGAGCTGGAGCTGGAGCTGGAGCTGGAGCTGGAGCTGGAGCTGGAGCTGGAGCTGGAGCTG
>JBMZWX010000024.1:0-24993 GCA_049627085.1 Flavobacteriales bacterium
TCCGAGGGGTGGAGCCATCGCAAAATGCGTTCCACCCCCACAAGTCCAGGAAATCCGATGGCGATGCTCGCCACGTCTTCGTCGATGGTTTCGCCGTGGGCCTGGAACGCTGCAGCCAGCGCTCCGCGAACAGCTCGGTCGTGCTCCACCAAGGTGCCGAGCAAATCCATCACAACAAGTTTGGGGCAATGGGTCAAGTTGGTCCCCGCCGCATCTGGTGCAGTCATGGTCCAAAGAACCGCTGTCAAAGCCAACCTCTTGTCAACCCCGAATTGACCTTTCGTCACCGGGAGGTTGCCAAATTGTTGCCTCCCAAAAGAGGCGTTTACGCCGAAATGCCGACGACCACCCCCTCAAAATGGAGGTCCAACCCGGCCAGCGGGTGGTTGAAATCCACGTGCACGAATTCCGCTTCCACGTCGACCACCACGCCCACGATTTCTTGGCCTTCGTCGTCACTCATGGGCACCACTTCGCCCACCTGCATCACCTCCTCGTCCAGTTTTCCGTCCACCATGAACGTCGACTTGGGCAGCGCCACCACCGCGTCGTCGGTTTCGTCGCCGTACGCGTCGTCGCACGCAATCTGAATCTCAAACGGCTCCCCGACGCGCTTGCCAATCAAGGCCGCCTCAAACGCTTCAAGCGCTTCCTCCTGACCCACGGTGAACACAAAGGGGGTTTCCTCGTTGCACGACTCGAGCTCTTCCCCTTCTGGGCCGTCTGCCCGCAAGGTGTAAGCCACTTCCACCTGAACGCCTGGTTGCACTTCTTTCATGGTGCGAAAGTACTGCTAACTTCGAGGCATGGACTGGAAAACGCTGCTGACTTCTTTGGCCTTCGGGGCGCTCATGTGCCCTGTGTTGGCCCAAAACCAAACCCTTCCCCGACTCCACGACATGGACCCCAAGGGGCGGCAGCCCTTCCTCGTCCAAGGGTGC
The DNA here is from genome assembly GCA_049627085.1 of Flavobacteriales bacterium. Classification (GTDB taxonomy): domain Bacteria; phylum Bacteroidota; class Bacteroidia; order Flavobacteriales_D; family Sanyastnellaceae; genus UBA11663. The sequence continues at coordinate 942 of JBMZWX010000024.1, forward strand.
CACGCGGACGTGTGCAGCCACGACGGCGGCCCACGCACCAAGGTGCTTCCGCTCGCCCAGAATTACGACATGGGGCCGAGCATCGCCCGAAGCGACAGCTTCGACGTTCAGCATTACGACCTCTTCTTGGACGTCACCGACTACGCCGGACAGCACTTGGACGCCCACGCCACCATCGACTTCACCGTGCTGCAAGACGGCGGCACGCGCGTGTGGTGGGACCTGGTGGCCGAACTGGAGGTCGACAGCTTGACGTGGAACGGCAGCCCGATCGGGTTCTCCAGATGGGGCGACGAGCTGCACGTCGACGCGCCGGAAACCATGGCCTCTGGAGACGCCGTGACCCTGGACGTATGGTACAGCGGACAGCCCGGGGACGATCCGTACTGGGGCGGGATGTACTACGCCAGCGATTTGGTCTACAACCTGGGCATTGGGCTCACGTCCATCCCGCCGAATTACGGTCGGGTATGGTACCCGTGCTTCGACAACTTCGTGGAGCGCGCCACCTACACCTACCACATCCAAAGCGCCGACGGCCGACGCGCCCACAACCAAGGCCACCTCGTGGAAGAAGTCCAACTGGGCGGCGACACGTTGCGTTCCACCTGGGCCTTGGACCACCCCATCCCCACCCACCTGAGCGCCATCGCGGTGGGCCCGTACGTGGACCACGACTACGTCCACACCGGGGCGTACGGCGACATCCCGGTCCGCCTCACGTCCAAGGCCGGCGACTCCAACCTCATGCAGACCAAATTCGCGGAGCTCTCCTACGCCATCGACGCATGCGAGCATTGGTGGGGTCCGTACGCCTGGGAGCGCATTGGCTACGTGCTCACCACGGACGGCGCCCTGGAGATTCCCACCAACATCGCCTACCCCCGGTCCATGATTGAGCAAGGGCTCTTCGCCAACGGAGACCTCTTCGCGCACGAACTGGGGCACCACTGGTGGGGCGATTTGGTGGCCCCGACCATCCACAACCACATGTGGCTGAAGGAAGGGCCGGCGGAGTACAGCAGCCACCTCTTTGTGGAGTGGAAAGACGGCCACGAGGCGTTTGTGGACGTGGTGAAGGACAACCAACAATTTGTCCTAGAAGAATGCCACATCCAGGACGAGGGATTCCACCCCTTGTCGCCCATGCCTGACGCCGAGATCTACGGCCGGCACACGTATTACAAAGGGGCAAGCATCCTGCACAACCTGCGCGCCTACCTCGGCGATTCCCTGTACCGCCAGTCCATGCAAAACGTCATCGCCGCGCGCTTCGACAGCCACATGGACGTCGCCGATTTCGAGGTGTTGCTTGAAGAGGCGAGTGGCGAGGATTTGACGCCCTTTTTCGACGCCCAAGTCTTGCAGCCGGGGTTCAGCACGTGGGTCGTGGACAGCGTCACCACCGCGCCAGACAACGGATGCTTCGCCACCACCCTTCACTTGCACCAAAAGCTCCGCGCCTGCACCGGCTTTCACGACAACGAGCCCTTGGACCTCACCGTCTGGGGCGCGAACTGGGACACCACGCTTGTGCACGCCCGGGTTGGTGGAGAGTTTGACCAAATCACGTTTTGGCACGAAGAACCCCACGTGCTGCTGGGGCTCAACGCCGACGGCAGGCTGAACCAAGGCCGGCTGGACCACACCTTCGCCATCACCGAGCCCACGGGCCTCACCAGCGTGCCTTGGGTGGACATGCGTGTGGGATGCGACGCCATTCCCGAAGGCGACAGCGTCTTGGTGCGTGTGGAACACCATTGGGCTGCCCCCGACGAAGGTCCTGCAGCCCCTTACGTGGAGGCGTTGAGCGACAGCCACTTTTGGGTCGTAGACGGCACGTGGGAGGACGGCACCCCTGGAGCCCCTCACCTGGACGCCCGGCTTACCTACGTCGGCAACGACGAAAACGACCTCGACCACGGACTCTACGGCGACACGGAAGAGGGCGGGTTCTTGGCTTGGCGTCCCCGGGCGGGCGCGCCGTGGGTCCAGCATCCGCATTACACTTGGCAAGCAGGGTCCCTGGCCAACGGCAGCGGCGTGTTCAAAATCGCCAAGCTGTTGAAGGGCCAATACGCCTTTGCCAAAGGTGACGTCTCCGTAGGCTTGGATGAACCCGAGCTCCTTGCCCAAGACATGGGCCTGAACGTTTGGCCCAACCCGGCCTCGGACATGGTCGACGTGCAAATCCACCTTCCTGGATTCACGCCCGACCAGGTCGCGCGGATGGCCGCCTTCGATGCGGCAGGCCGTCAGGTTTGGCACAGCTCAGCATGGACCGACCGGATCGCCGTCGGCACCTGGGCGCCTGGACTCCACACCCTGGTGGTTGAGGGTTCAGAAGGTCAAACTTGGACGTCCTCCGTCGTCGTCACGGGGCCGTCGCGCTGAGCGGCAACAACGTCGACCGACGAACGACGCCCTCCACTTCGCGGATGTAAGGGCGCTTGTCGAAGTAGGGCGCGTACGCGTAGCCTTCAACGGTGAGGAGCCGTCCTCGCGCCTCGTCCACGATCGTGAGGCTGTAGAACGGACCGCCCATGAAGTCGTTCTCCATCTTCCACAAGCCGCGCACCTCGAGGGCGAAGTGGCCTTCGAATTCAACCTCCTCGTACGAGGGGAAGAACCGTCGCTCCGTCGCCATGTGGCTGCCTGGCGTCGGGCCCGGAACGTGGGTCTTGGTGAGGGCATCCCGGCGGTTCAAGACGTGCTCGAGGCTGAGTTGGTCGGGGCTGGTGTACGGCTCGCTGTGGATGAAAAAGCCTTGCTGGATGTCGTGGTTGTCCCCGCCCTTGAGCCGGGTCAGTTGACGGTCCACCCACCAAAACTCCTCCGTCTTTTTGGCCACGCGGGCGTCTTTGGGCCACAAGCCCTGCAGGCCCCATTTTCCTGCCACCTCGCGTGCGATCACCTCGTTGGGGGACAGCGCCACGATGTCTGCGAAGCGTTTGGCCTCCTCGGCGTGCAACAGGCTGACCATCTCGCCGGCGCGCGACGCGACGACCTCGGCCAACGCCTCCGCCGAGCGCGCCTTGGCCACCATGTAGACTTGGCCTCGGCTGTACTTGTTGCGGTAAAACGTGAAGTTGGGCTCTTGGGTGTCGATGCGGTCTGCCACCTCCAAGACCAAAATGTTGCGGTGCGGCTTCCAAAACCGGTCAAACAATTCCGGTTCCAAGTGCACCACGTCCATGAGCGGCTCGTACTGGGGCAGCACCGGGTAGGGCTGCGCCATGACGGCTTGGAGCGTGTCGCCCGCCGCCCCGTTCCAGACGTCCACCTCCGCCACCACGACCAATTCCCCGGCCGCGCCAACTTTTCCCGGCAAAGCCACGCGCGCCGCGTCGCCCGCACAGGACGCCACAGCGAACCACACCCCCATGACGAGGGCCCACATTGCGGGCCGGTTAAATCTTGTTGGGGTCGGCATGGATGATGAGTTTTTGGCCCACTCGGATCATGGACGAATTCAAATCGTTCCAAGCCTTCAATTGGGACACGCGCACGCCGTGCTTCGATGCGATCGTCCCCAGCACGTCGCCGCTCTTCACGCGGTACACCACGGGTTCTGGCTCGTATTTGATCTCGGGTGTCAACTCTGGCTTGTGCGCGCGCATCGCCTCCTCTTGGGCCAAAAATTCAGCCACGCCCGTCACCGGCCAACGGATGGGGAACTGCTCGTCCGGCCCGGGCACGATGCCCAAGCGGTACATCGGGTTGAGGGCGGCGACCTCGGACTCGGTGAGGGAAGTGACGGCCGCCATTTGGTCAAACCTCAACGGCCCCTGCACCATCAACGTGTCCACGCTCAACCCACTCGGCAAGGTGTTTTGCGGGAAGATGCCGTGGTCGGCGTGGTGCTCCATGAGGTACACGACGGCAATGAAGTTGGGCACGTAGTTGCGGGTCTCACGCGGTAAAAACGGGCGGACTTCCCAGTAATTGGTTTTCCCGCCTGACCGGCGAATCGCTTTGTTCACGTTGCCTGGGCCGGCGTTGTACGCCGCAAGCGCGAAGTACCAATCGTCGTACATCCTGTGCAACCGGCTCAAGTGCCGGCACGCCGCCTCCGTGGCCCGTCGAGGGTCCTTCCGCTCGTCCACGTAGCCGTCGATGCGCAATCCCTCGGCCTTCGCTGTGTAGTACATGAATTGCCAGAGTCCGCGCGCGCCAGCTGGCGAACGCGCCTCCGGGTTCAGGCCGCTCTCCACGACGGAGAGGTACTTCAACTCCATGGGCAACCCTTCCTTGTCCAAGACTTCCTCGAACAGGGGGAAATACATCGCCGACCGGCCGAGCATGGTGCCCAAATGCTTGGTGCGCTTCGTGCCGTAGGTCTCAATTCGACGTTGGGCGATCGGATTCCACCGCAAGTCGAGGCCGCTGGTTTGGTCCAGCAGCGCCATGCGTGTGGCCACCGAGGCTGAATCCAACCCTGTGCCCACGCGCGTCACGCCCACGTCTTCCAACGCCCACAACGACGTGTCTGAACTGACGCAATGCGCCGTGTTGCACCACTCCGCCCATTGACGCTCCCAATCCACGATGACTTCCTGAGCCACGCTGTCCAAGGACAACGAGTCTGTGGACACGGCCAAAGAATCGGTTTGCGCCGTCGCCGACGCCATCCCCAAGATTCCGCCGATCCACGCCCACGTGACGACCGCGGCGCGCATCAACCTTCCTTGTCGGTGCTGTCGGATTTGTCTTGGCTTCCGTTGGAAGCGTCTTTGAATTCCTTCATGCCTTGGCCCAAACCACGCATGAGTTCAGGGATTTTGCGTCCGCCAAACAACAGCAAGACGACAAGGGCAATGAGAAGAAGTTGTGTTGGACCGACTGCACCCATGATGAGAAGATTTGAGGCGAAGTTCTGAAATCCTGACCAGTTCACAACGCCCAAGGGCTCAAGCCTTCAACGGCATGTTGTCGATGAGCCTCACGCCCTCCACTTCCGCCGCAACCACCACGTAGGGCCTGGCCTCTTGACCCCCTCCGCTCCAGGGCTCAAAGGTGAGCGCATCCAACACGTCGAGGTACTCCAGCGTCACGGACGGGTTGTCCACCAATGCGTCGCGTTGGGCTCGTACGGCGCGGTCCACGCTCCCGTCCTTCGCACCCTGTTGCACCGCACGAAGGGCCTGGTGCAACGCCAACGCCGCAGCGGCCCCCTGCGCGCTCAATCGCGTGTTTCTCGAGCTCATGGCAAGGCCGGACGGCTCGCGCACAAGCGGCGCAACCACCACCTGCAGTCCAGGATGACGGTCCCTGGCCAGTTTTTCAATCACCCCAACCTGTTGCAAATCCTTTTCGCCAAACACCGCAAGGGTTGGCTTCACCGCCTGAAACAACAGGTCCACCACGGCCACCACACCGTCGAAATGGCCCGGGCGACGCGCCCCTTCGTACGCATGGGTGAGGGACCCCCAATGCACCGGCGCCGCTTGGGGCTTCCCGCCGTATAGCTCCTCTGCCGACGGCGCGAACACCGCATCCGCCCCTGCCGCCTGGGCCTTGTCCATGTCGCCCTCCAGCGTCCGAGGATAGGTCTCGAAATCTTGGGCGTCGTTGAATTGGGTGGGGTTGACGAGGATGGACACGACCACAAGCTCGGATTGGGATTTGGCCAACCTGATCAAGCTGGCATGCCCTTCGTGCAACGCCCCCATCGTGGGCACAAAACCGGTGACCTTCTCGTGCCACCCCATTGAGGCTTGCCATTGGGACAAGGCGTCCAGCGACTGCAAAAGAACCATGTGGAGGGGGTCTGAACGGGCTGAAACCCGCCGTTTTACTTGGATTTTAGGGCGAATTTACCTATCTTCGGGGTTCGTTTTACTCTTGACATAACCGGAATGAGCAAGCCACGCGTCCTCTACATCTCTCAGCACCTGACTCCTTACCTCCCTGAAACACCCATGAGCCATGTCTCACGGATGCTTCCCCAAGGGACGCACGAGAAGGGCAAAGAGATTCGCGTGTTCATGCCTCGTTTCGGCAAGATCAACGAACGTCGTCACCAACTGCACGAAGTCATTCGTTTAAGCGGAATGAACCTGAATGTGGACGACACGGACCACCCCTTGATCATCAAGGTGGCCTCCATTCCCACCGCCCGCATTCAAGTGTACTTCATCGACAACGACACCTACTTCAAGCGCAAAGCGGTCTTGCACGACGCGGACGACAAGTTCTTCGAAGACAACGACGAGCGCAGCCTCTTCTTCGTGCGTGGTGTGCTGGAGACCGTTCGGAAGCTGGGTTGGGCACCCGACATCATCCACTGCACAGGATGGATGTCCAGCCTCGTCCCAACCTACCTCAAGCACGTGTTCACGGACGAGCCCTACTTCGAAAAGGCCAAGGTCATCTACCACGTCTTCGACGAAGGGTTTGACGGTGAGCTCAACCCGCGCATGGCGGAAAAGGCCTTGGCGCAGGGCATCCCTGCCGACGCGTTGGCTGGCATCGCCAACCCCACGTTCGACAACCTCAACAGCCTGGCCATGGAAGGTGCAGACGCGATCATCGTCGGATCGGAAACGTTGCCTGAAGGCACGCAAGCCACCTTGGCCAACATGGACAAGCCGATCTTGACGTACCGCGGAGAGGAAGGGTTCACAGGCGAAATCAACACCTTCTACGACGCCATCCTCGAGGGAAAAACTGAGGCTGTCGCGGAGTAATCAAGTTCTTCCTGAACTTCGTGGCTTCATGACAAGGAACCACACCCGCATCCACCCGACAGTCTGGTTGTTTTTTGGATGTCTTTTGACTGCGTTGTGGGGTTGCACCAAACCCCAAACCGACATCGGCCTCGGGCTCAGGCCGCCCACCGATTCCCTTCAAGTTCGCGTCATCGACACGGCAACTGTGGTGTTCCAAACCGTGCGAGAGGACAGTTTGGAAACCGACGAACTCAGCACCGGCCTTCTTGGTCAGGTGCACCTCCCCGGATTCAGCCAGGTCACTGCCGGACTGGTGACGCAGCTGCGGTTGTCGGCCACCGACATCAACTTTGGGGTCAACCCCGTGGCCGACAGCATGTTCCTTCAACTTCGCTACACGGGCGACACATACGGGCAGCTGCTTCCCCAGCACCTTTCGGTTCAACCTTTGAGCGATTCGTTGTCGCTGGACAGCGCCTACCACTCCAACTTCACCGTGGAGACCACCGGGGAAGAGTGGGTGGCAGAAGGTTCAGGGCCATGGACGTTTGAGCCCACCACAGACCTTTTCGTCGGCGAAGACACCCTTGCCCCCCAACTCAGGCTCCCTCTGAACCTCGATGCGGCACAATCCATCCTCGACCTGGATTCCGCGTCGTTCGACAACAACGCGGCGTGGTTTGACGTCGTGCCAGGCATCGCCATCCAACACGACGGAAGCGGACACGGCATCGCAGCATTGGACATCAACAGCGGTTTGAGCGTGATGCGGTTGCATTACCACAACGACAGCGACACCGCGTTCTACGACTTCTTGATCAGTCCCTTGAGTGCGCGCGTGAACGTCTTCAGTCACCACTTCACCCAAGATTTGGCGGACTTCAACGATGCTCAAGTCACAGAATTGGAAGGCGCCGTGAGGTCGCACGTGTTGGCCGCGTCGGGGTGCAAAACACGGGTCACGTTCCCCCACCTCACCAGCCTGGTCGACAGCACGGGGCAATCGCCCACCATCCTCAAGGCCGAGCTCACCGTTCCTGTGGAATCTGAATGGGGCAAGAAACCCGGCAACCCCCAAGACCAGTTGTTTGTGTTCTTGGAGCGTGAGGATGGCACATTTGGCTCGACCCCGGACCAAAATGCACCCATCCCCATCGGCGGCGAATACGACGCCACCCAAAACGCCTACGTGTTCAACATGACCAGCACGGTTCACCGGATCGTGCAAGGCGACTGGGTTGGACGAAACCTGTATCTTGTGTCCAACAAGGCAGGCATTTCTGTGGCGGGCGTGGTGCTCCACGGTCCCGAACACGAGACGCCTGCGAAACTGACCATCACCCTAGGAACTTGACAACACGATGTGCGGAATCGTAGCTTATTTGGGGCCAAAACCGGCTTATCCCATCCTGATTGACGGATTGACCCGTCTCGAATACCGGGGGTACGACAGCGCGGGAATCGCCACCTTGGAAGGAGAGGGGGAGCTTCGGGTGGAAAAAAAGGAGGGGAAAGTCGCCAACCTGGAAGCCCATGTCGAAGACAACATTCCTGTTGGCACGGTCGGCATAGGACACACCCGTTGGGCCACCCATGGCCCACCCAGCGACCGAAACGCCCATCCCCACACCGGAAGCAAAAAGAGGATCGCGGTCATCCACAACGGCATCATCGAGAATTACGAAGCACTGAAGGAGTTGCTCTCCGACCGAGGCCACACCTTGGTCAGCGACACCGACACAGAGGTGCTGGCGCACTTCATCGAAGAGGTCATGACGTCCACAGGGCTTGACCTTCCCGACGCCGTGCGCGTCGCGCTGAAAGAAGTGGTCGGGGCTTACGCCATTGTGGTGCTTGATCAAGCCCGCCCAGACCGCCTGGTCGCAGCCCGCAAAGCCAGTCCACTTGTGATCGGGGTGGGGGCCAACAACGACTTTTTTGTGGGATCGGATGCCACGCCCATCGTCGCGCACACCAAGAATGTGGTGTACCTGGAGGATGAAGAAGTCGCCACGATGACCCGGGACGGCAAATTGGCCATCCGCACCATCGGCGACGCAGAAATCACCCCAGAAATCAAAGCCATTGAACTGGAGATTGCCTCCTTGGAAAAGGGCGGCTACGACCATTTTATGCTCAAAGAGATTTACGAGCAACCTCGCTCCATCCGCGACTCCATCCGCGGGCGGGTCAACCTCCAACAAGGCACCACCAACCTGTCGGGAATCGACGACAACTGGTCGCGGTGGGAGAACGCGCAGCGCATCCTCATTTTGGGGTGTGGAACAAGCTGGCACGCGGGCTTGGTGGCTGAATACCTCTTCGAGAGCCTGGCGCGCATCCCTGTTGAGGTGGAGTACGCCTCTGAGTTCCGCTACAGAAACCCGATCATCCGCGACACCGACGTGGTTCTGGCCATTTCGCAGAGCGGTGAAACCGCAGACACCCTTGCGGCCATTCGTTCCGCCAAGGAGGCGGACGCACACATCTTTGGGGTGTGCAACGTGGTCGGGTCGAGCATCGCACGAGAAACCGACGCGGGGGCCTACACCCACGCCGGACCCGAAATTGGCGTGGCCAGCACCAAGGCATTCACCGCCCAAGTCGCCGTGTTGACCGCCATGGCCCTTCATGTGGGTCGTCGGATGGGGCGCGTGGACGACGCCACCTTCATGCGGCTCGTGTCGGGGTTGGACAACGTCCCGGACTTGGTGGAGCAGTGCCTCGAATCCGCCCCGGCCATCGAAGAAATCGCGAAATTGTTCGCCGGCGCAGACAACGCTCTCTACCTGGGGCGCGGCTACCAATTCCCCGTCGCGCTGGAAGGGGCCCTCAAGCTCAAAGAAATCAGCTACATCCACGCCGAGGGTTATCCCGCAGCCGAGATGAAACACGGCCCCATTGCCTTGATTGACGAAAACATGCCCGTCATTTTCATCGCCACCCAAGACGAAGTGTACGAGAAAGTGGTGAGCAACATCCAGGAGGTGAAGGCCCGCGGCGGCCAAATCTTGGCCATCGTTACAGAAGGAGACACCCAAGTCAAATCCCTGGCGGACCACGCCATTGAAGTTCCGCGTGCGCATGAAGCGCTTGCACCGCTGCTCACCTCCATCCCCATGCAACTGTTGAGCTACCACATCGCGTTGTTGAGGGGGTGCAACGTGGACCAACCTCGGAATTTGGCCAAAAGCGTCACGGTGGAGTGAGGTTATCAACAATCTCGTTTGTGGATGTTGACAAGCTCAAGTCTTGGTGCGAACTCCGTTGTGTGCTTTCTTGCACCACTGAATCAATTGAAACCTAAATCTCAGTCATGAAAAAACTGATGTTCACCTTGGCCCTGGTTTCTGCGGCCTTCACCTCTGCCCAAGCGCAAAAGCAACTCGGCGGAGAGCACAACATTGAAGTGGCGTTTGCCCCATTCGGCGGCAACCCCATCAACGCATCCACCTTGAAGTACAGAAACTTCATGGACGACGACCGCGCCCTGCGCGTGACTTTGGGCTTGAACAACACCAACAACAAGTACCTCGTGGTGCCTGAAAACTCATTGGGACAGACTGGCGCTGCCAACGAAACCCACCCCGACTTGTACCTCTCCAACATCCACTCTTCCTTTGAGTTGGGCTTGGGTTACGAGATGCACTTCAAAGGCACCGACAACTTGTCGCCTTACTTCGCATTTGGTGCGAGCTACGGAACCTCTTCTTTGACGTTGCAGCGCGACCACTTCAGCGCCGTCAACATCAACGGCGAGACCGTGGACCAGGCCTTCTGGGAGGACGAGCCAGACCCCGCCCAGTGGGACGTGTGGAACTACTCCAACGTCGTGACCGCCTCCACCATCAACGTGGACCTCTTGTTCGGTGCGGACTACTACTTCAACGACGCCATTTACGTCGGGTTTGAAGCAGGCCTCCGTTTCTCACAAACTTCTGGCATCAGCTCCACCATCACCACGTCCAACAACGACGCCTTCAACATGTACTTCGACGCCGGTCAGGGCGACGAGAACACCTCGCAGTTCGTGCAAAACACCGCCACCGAAAGCGGTTACCAGTGGAGCACCAACCAAGAGGTCAACTACGTGATCAACGGCGAGCCATGGACTTCTCTCGAGAACTCTGGCGTTGTGACCGCGGTGGATGCTTTGTGGCACACTTGGGACGAGCAGTCTCCCGAGAACTTTGACACCGTGAACGACTTCGCGCGCAACGCGTACTACAACGGCACCAACTTCCTCGGCAACTACAGCACCGGTCAACTCCGGATTGGCTTCTTGTTCGAGTAAGACATCGACACACTGACTTTGCGGAAAGGCGTCCCTCGGGGCGCCTTTCTTCGTTTCTTGGGGCCCATGATTTGTCAGTTCATGTGGCACGGCCAGGCTTGTCAAGCGGACCTCAGCCGGGCAATCGACCTCAGTTTGGTGCTTGCCGGCAACGGCAAAGCGAACCCTTCAGCATGGTACGTCGACAACCCCAAGATGGTCCCCGTCCGTGGAGAAGGGTTTGTGGGCGCCGTCGCCGAAGGGGGCTCGGTGAACTTCAGGGACATCACCTTCAACCCCCACGGACATGGCACGCACACAGAGTGCCTTGGCCACATCACCCAAGACATCCACAGCGTGGACAAGTGCTTCCGAGATTTGCCATCGCTGATGCCATGCTCCCTGGTGACCCTGACGCCAAAAGAGGTCGACGGAGACCGCATTCTCGACGTGGATTTGCTTGACGAGGTGGCCGGTCCTTGGGGCGAGGCGATGGCCATCCGAACCACACCCAATGGAGACGACAAGCGCACCCGGGCTTGGTCCAACACCAACCCGCCCTACTTCACCGCCGCGTTCATGCACAAGCTGGTCGAGTCCGGCGTAAAGCATGTGCTGGTGGATCTTCCCTCTGTGGACAGGGAGGTCGATGGAGGGCGGCTGGAAGCCCACCACGCCTTTTGGACCTTGCCTGACAACCCAAGGCATGGATGCACCATCACCGAGCTGATTCATGTGCCTGACAGCGCGCCAGACGGGGCGTACCTCTTGAGCCTGCAAGTGGCGCCCATGGACAACGACGCGGCGATCAGCCGACCTGTGCTTCACCCCTTGGTGTGACGCGGGGCAGCCGAACCTCGAATTCCGTTCCTTCCGACGTTTTTGACCGCACGGTCACCTCTCCCTTGGCGCCTTGAACAATGGCGCGCACCATAGCCAAGCCCAAGCCAAGTCCGTGCGTTTTGGTGGTGAATTTGGGCTCGAAAATCCGTGTCAGGCGTTCTTCGTGAATGCCGTCGCCGTTGTCCGACACGGTCACGGAGGCCCATCCTTCTTGAACCCGCAACTCCACCGCCACGTCCACTTCGCCGTCTGACTTGGACTCCAGGGCATTTTGAATCAAGTTGTTGAACGCCCTGACAAGGCGGGTTTTGTCGGCCCAGACCCAAGCTTCATTGCCCTCCTGCCGCAGCCACCTGACCTTGCGCTCGGCATGCAGGCCTGTCACATCTTCCAACAAGGCCCCCAGCTCCACTTGTTGCGGTGCCACAGCACCGTCTGTGGCCAACAACGCAAAGCCCTCTGCAATGTGGCTCAAGGCGTCGATTTGTTGGACTGTCGTGTTCGTGTAACGCTTGAGCCTTTCGGCAAAATCCTCCGCGCCGTCTGCCCACGCGCGCTCCAAATGCTGGGCGCCAAGCCGCATGGGGGTCAACGGATTTTTGATTTCATGCGCCACTTGTTGGGCCATTTCACGCCACGCCCCTTCACGCTCCAGGAGCGCCCTGGATTCCATGCTTTCCTGGAGTTGGTGAAGCAAGGTGTTGTACGACTGCACGAGGGTGCCCACCTCGTCTTGCCACCTCGACTCCAGGACGACACCCTGCCGCCGACCCAGCGGGTTGGAGGCCATGTCCTCCGCAAGGCCCTTCAGAGGCCGCACAATCGAATTGGACAACGAAAAAGCCAAAAGACCTACGAGCAGGAACAACATCAAATACACGGGCGCCAAACGACCCAGGAACACCCTCCAATCCGCCTCGGCCGTCATGCGTGGATCGTAATGCACATGACCCAAGGCCAACAAGTCACCTTGCTCCGTGGTCAAGGGCCACACCACTTCCGTCCCAGTGGCGCGGTCAGGAAGGACCGTTCTCCTGCGGCCGTCGCGCGCCTCGGCCAAAACCTCCTCCGACAGGAACAAGGCCACTTGGGACACCGCTTCATCAGCAGGGTCTGACGTCGTGACGAGCCTTCCGTTTTGGTTGTACAAGGAAAACTTCAGGCTGTGCACGTCGGCCAGTTCGCAGATTCGGTCTGTGAAAACGAGGGCGAGGCTGTCTTGACTGACCTCTCCCCCCATGCGCTCCAGCATGTAACTCAGGCTTCGCTGCAACGCCGCCTCCTTCCTCAACAAGCGCTGGTCGTTGTACGCCTGCTCCGCGTCTGCGCCAAAACGATACGCCACGTAGCCTGTGGCCAACAACGCACAAACCACCAGCGTCATCATCCCGAGAAAAATGCGCAACCTCAAGCCCATGGTTCGAAGCTAACCACAAGCGTGCCAAGAAATGAAAGGGGGTCTTTCCGCAGAATCAGCCGTCCAAGGCCTCAGAACCCGCCACGATCTCCAAGATCTCCGTGGTGATGGACGCCTGACGCGCCTTGTTGTAGGTGATGCGCAAGTCGCGCAACAACTCGCCGCCGTTGTCGGTCGCCTGGTGCATGGCTGTCATGCGCGCACCGTGCTCCGCAGCGTGGCTGTCCAAAAGCGCCTTGTAGAGTTGCACACGCAAGGCGTTGGGCAACATCCGTTCCACGATTTCTTCTTTGTTGGGCTCGAAGATGTACTCCACACCGAAGTCCTGGCCCTCTTCGCCAGCTTCTGCGGTCATGGGCAAGAAACCTTCGCGGGTGGTGATTTGGACCGCCGCGTTCTTGAATTGGTTGTACACCAGCACGACTTCGTCATGCTTGCAGGCCACGTACGCCTCCATCACCTTGTTGGCGATGTCGCTGGCGTTTGCAAAGTCAAGGTTGTCAAACAGCGTGGTGGACACATCTCCGTAGCCTTCTGCCAACGCCCACTCGAGGCGGTTCGCCGCGTCCAAGGCCTTCTTGCCAAGGGGAAGGACTTCCACAACCCGACCGGCTTGAGAAGCCTCGTTGACGACTTTGGTGGCTTCCTTGACAATGTTGTTGTTGAACGCCCCGCACAATCCGCGGTTGGACGTGATGGCCACCACCAACACGCGCTTGACGTCGCGTTGCTCTGAGTATTGACCCTCGCCTTGCTCCAAGCTGGAGCTGACGTTGGACAACATGGCTTGAAGCTTGACTGCGTAGGGACGCATCTGGGTGATGGCGTCTTGGGCACGGCGCAACTTGGCCGCAGACACCATTTTCATTGCAGACGTGATCTGCATGGTGTTCTGCACCGAAGTGATGCGTTCACGTACTTCTTGTAGTCCTCCAGCCATGGCGTTTCAATCAGGCGTAACGGGCGGTCATTTCAGCGGCAGCCGCTTCAATCACGCTGGTCTCTGCGTCGGTGTATTTGCCCGCCTTCAAAGAAGCCAATGTGTCGGCGTGCTTGCTGCGCATGTAAGCAAGGAATTCTCCTTCGAACTCGCGCACCTTGTCCACGGGCACCGCCTTCAAGAGGTTCTTGGTGCCGCAGTAAATGATGGCGATTTGCTCTTCCACCGGGAGTGGGGAGTTTTGGTCTTGCTTCAAGATCTCCACGTTGCGCTCGCCCTTGCCGAGGACCGCTTTGGTCGCGTCGTCCAAGTCCGAACCGAACTTGGCGAAAGCCTCCAGCTCGCGGAATTGCGCCTGGTCGAGCTTCAACGTGCCCGCCACTTTTTTCATGGACTTGATCTGGGCTGAACCACCCACGCGGCTCACCGAGATGCCCACGTTGATCGCAGGACGCACACCTGACAAGAACAAGTTGCTCTCGAGGAAGATTTGGCCGTCCGTGATGGAGATCACGTTGGTTGGGATGTACGCAGACACGTCACCCGCTTGGGTTTCAATGATGGGGAGGGCCGTCAATGAACCGCCGCCCTTCACTTTGCCCTTAAGGCTCTCTGGAAGGTCGTTCATTTGGGCAGCGATGCTGTCCTCCGCGATGACCTTCGCCGCGCGCTCCAACAAGCGTGAGTGCAAGTAGAACACGTCACCGGGGTACGCCTCACGCCCTGGGGGACGGCGAAGCAAAAGAGACACCTCACGGTACGCCACAGCTTGCTTGGACAAGTCGTCGTACACCACAAGTGCAGGACGGCCTGTGTCGCGGAAGTATTCGCCCACAGCGGCGCCGGTGAACGGTGCGTAGAACTGGAGAGGTGCAGGGTCAGAGGCGGTCGCCGCCACCACCACGGTGTAAGCCATGGCACCCGCTTCTTCCAAGGTCTTTACGATACCTGCCACGGTGGAGCCTTTCTGGCCCACAGCGACGTAGATGCAGAACACAGGCTCGCCGGCGTCGTAGAATTCCTTCTGGTTGATGATGGTGTCGATCGCCACAGTCGTCTTGCCCGTCTGACGGTCGCCGATGATCAACTCACGCTGGCCGCGGCCAATCGGAATCATGGCGTCGATGGACTTGATGCCTGTCTGCAAGGGCTCGTTCACAGGCTGACGGTAGATCACACCCGGGGCTTTGCGCTCGATGGGCATGTCAAACGTCTCGCCTTGGATGGGGCCTTTGCCGTCGATGGGTTCACCCAACATGTTGACCACACGGCCCAACATGCCTTCGCCCACCTTGACGCTTGCGATGGTTCCTGTGCGCTTCACAGTGCTGCCTTCCTTCAAGTCTCCTGAAGGCTCAAGCAACACGGCGCCCACGTTGTCTTCTTCGAGGTTCAACACGATGCCACGGACACCGTTCTCGAATTCGATCAATTCACCCGATTCCACACTGGTCAAACCGTAAATGCGGGCAATCCCGTCACCCACCTGGAGGACGGTGCCAACTTCTTCAAGTTGCGCTGCACTTGTGGCTCCCGCGAGCTGCTCGCGGAGAATGGAAGAAACTTCTGCTGGGTTGATATCAGCCATCGCTTTGTCGTTTTGGCCCGTTTACAACTCGGGCTCGTAGTCGTGTTCAGTAAGTTCCCGACCAAGCGCCTTGATCTGGCGCTTCACCGAGGCGTCGATCATCTGATCACCCAACTGCAGCACGTAGCCACCGAGGATGTCAGGATCCACCAATTCTTTCATTTCCACCTCACCCTTGTGCACCTGCGCCACTTGGGCCAAAATGCGAGAGCGAAGTTCTTCTGTCAGCGGCACCGCGGTGGTGACAGACACTTCCTGGATGTTGCGAAGCACACGCAGCTGCCGTTGGCCCTCTGCGACCATGTCCACCACGAGTCCTTCGCGGCCTTTGGCCACAAGAATCTTGAGGTATCCCGAGGTCAGTTCGCCCAGCTTGCCGCCGAGCACAGCGTCGAGTACCGCCTGTTTCTTGTCCGACTTGACAACGGGGCTTTGGAGCATGAGCACCAAGTCCCTTGACTCGGAGAGCAACACTTGGAGTCGCTCCAAGTCTGCTCCCACGACGTCAAGCTCGTTACGCTCTTGTGCGAGCGACAACAATGCCTTGGCGTACCGTGCTGCAACCCTTGCTGTGGCCATGACTTTACTTCAGGGGGCTTTCGTCGATCAACTTGCTCACGAGCGCTTCCTGCTTGCCGGCGTCTGCCAACTCCGCACGAATCAACTGCTCTGCAATGCTGACGGACAACTTCGCAACTTCTGATTTCAATTCAGCCACGGCCGCCTTCCGCTCTGTGGCGATGGCTTCACGGGCTGATTCCGCTTCGCGTGCCGCTTCCTCCTTCGCCTTTCCTTTTGCGTCAGCGACAAGCTTGTCCGCCATTTCGCGGGCTTCGCGCAACATGCCGTCGCGTTCAGCGCGCGCCTCTTGAAGCAGACGCTCGTTGTCGGCCTGCAAGGCACTCATCTCTGAGCGCGCTTTGTCGGCCTCGTTCAACGCAGTGGCAATGCTCTCTTCACGCTCCTTGAGGGCGGTGAGGATCGGGCCCCACGCCATCTTGCGCAACAAGAACAGCACCACCAAAAAAGCAATGGTGGACCAAACGACAGTCCCGAATGCGGGTGTCAGAAGAGCGTCCATGGAATTATCCGAGGGCGACGAGCAAGCAAACAATCACACCGAAGAGGGCAACACCCTCAACCAGTGCAGCGGCCACGATCATGTTGGAACGAATGTCGCCTGCGATTTCAGGCTGACGCGCCATGGCTTCGAGGGCAGATCCGCCAATGCGGCCCACACCCAAACCTGCACCGATGGCAGCAGCTCCAGCACCGAGGCCTGCGAGGCCCTGTCCAATTTCGAGAAGGATGGTCAACAATTCCATTTGGAAAATTTTGATAGAGTAATGAAAATCAATGATGTGCCTCGTGGGTGGCTTCACCGAAGTAAATCGCCGCCAAAAGGGTGAAAACGAAGGCTTGCAAAAACGCCACGAGGAGTTCCAGGCAGTACATGAAAATCATGAACGCCGTGGAGAAGATGCCGATGCCGTATCCCGCGGCGAGTGCCTCACCACCCTGGCCGAAGATGAGCACCAAGCTCACGAAGGACAGAATGATGATGTGGCCTGCACTGATGTTTGCGGTCAAACGAATCATCAAGACGATGGGCTTGAGGAACATCCCCACAATTTCAATCGGGATGATGATGGGCATCACGAACAACGGAACACCGGGAGGCCAAAACAGGTGTCCCCAGTAGTGTTTGTTGCCGTTGAACGTGGTGATTGCAAAGACCATCGCCGCCATCACCATGGTGATGCCCAAAGTACCTGTCACGTTGAAGCCGCCAATGAAGGGGACAAGTCCAAGCAGGTTGGCGAAGAAAATGAAGAAGAACACCGTCATCAAGAACGGCAAGAACTTGTCCGCCTTGTGCGCGCCGATGTTGGGCACCGCCACTTCATCACGGATGAACAACACCAGGGGTTCCAACGCATTTGTCAGACCGGTGGGTGCTTGGCCTGGGCGCTTGGTGTACGACCGCGCCATGCCGGAGAACAGCACCAACATCAACACCATCATCAGCAGCATGCCGAAGATGGATTTGGTGATGCTCAGGTCGTAGAGGTGCGGTCCCGCGTGGTCGTGGTCACCGTGATCGTGGTCGTGGCTGTGCGAGGGATTGTGCACAGAAATGTGCCCATGGCTCAACGCATATGTGACACCAGATGGGCGCTCCGCGAGGCGGGTCTCGCCGTGGCCTTCAAAGGCGCTGCTCATGAACACGTCCAACCCGTGCTCTTCCGAGTACAAAATGACAGGAAGCGGAATGTGGGTGTGGCCCCACAAGTGGATTTCGTGGGCGTCGGCGATGTGGTGGATGATGAAGTTGCTGGGGTTGAACGCCTCCGCCTCTTCGTGTTCGCGGTGGTCCGCATGGGGCTCCTCAGCCAACACAGGGCTCCAAAACGCCAAAAAAGACGCCAAAAAAAGGTTTGAGATACGCAAGTTCATGGCAGCAAATCCGCGGCAAAAGTACTCACGAACTTTTCTTCTTCAACCATCGGTCTCATTATTCTCCGATTTGGCAGACATTTTCATTCCGAACGCCGCAACCGTCACTGTGCAAAGGAGGAACACGGCGAATGTGGAGAGGGCAAATTCCTTTTTCAAACCCTCTTGCGTAACCAGAAATGACGTGATCCAACCCAGCGCCGTGAAGAGCTTCAGCGCTGTGGTGCCGTTGACGGCCGCCACGAATTGCATGGGGGTGGCGTCTTTTGCCCGTTGCATCCAACGGAACCCCAGGACCGAAACCAAAATCAGCGACCCCACCGTGGCAGGCCACCACCACGACTCGGCCAAACCCTGAATGAGAGGCCATTGTGTCGGGGCCGTCCATGCGGCCAGGGCCAAGAGCGCCATGGCGAGGTAGAATGAACGGCTCGGCGTCATCGAAGGGCTTTCAAAACTTGATACATGCCCGCCGCCAGGCCCACAAGCGCCATGACGGCTGTGCCCAAAGGTTGTTCCCAACCCAGCCACTCGTCGAGCTTGAGGCCTGCCATCACCCCCAAACCAATGGCCACGGCCAACTGGAAACCCATCCCTGCAAAGCGCAAGATGGAAAGCTGGGGGGCTTTGGGTTTGGACGCGGGCGACCCGCCCTTGGGCGTGGGTTCAGCCATGAAGGTCCTCAGAGCTTGGTCTGGGCCAATGGCTTGGCCGCTGGCTGTGCAGCCTGCTTGGGCATGTCAGTCACCACTTCAGCACCCTTGAGGGTGTTGACGGCGCCAGGCTTGCCCATCATGGGCGCTTTGGGCTCGCGCGAGCCCATGTGAAACGTGCCGACAGGTTGTGCGCCCGCTTCCACGCTCAACTGACCGTAGTAAATCTGACCGGCCACCTTGGCAGACGACTTGAGGGCCATCAATTCCTTCACTTCGATTTGGCCTTCCATGATGCCCTCCACTTCGCAGTGGTTGCAGGTCACGTTGCCTTTGATGATGCCTTTCGGTCCAACCACGATGCGGCCTTTGGTGGCGATGTCGCCTTCAAAAGTGCCGTCAATCCGCATGTTGCTTTCGCTGCGGATGTTTCCTTCAAACGTGGTTCCTTCAACAATGCGGTTCACCGCATCCGTGCTTGAGGTATGCATGCCCGGGGTGGATTTTTTGTTGCCAATCATTTGCCGGAAAGGTACTGTCCTGCGAACCACTCCGCATACCCTGAGATGTCCTTGTTTTTGAACAATGTCACATAGTTTTCATTGCTGATGAGCACCATGTCGTACCCCGAGGAGTTCAGCTCAATGAGGTCTTCCCGGTTGGAGGTGAAGATGTCGTAGTACCCCATGCCTTCTCCTTTGTTTGCAAAGGATTTGACCAAAACCACTTGGGTCGAACGGTCGATCAAATTGCTCGTCACTTTCAGACCCTTCGATGCGTAGAATGCGCTGTTGAAATCTGAGGCCTGCGCCTTGGCTTTGTTCCCACTCCCCTCGCCGACCGGAATGAAGATGGCGAAGTAGTGTTCGTTGTTGGGTTGAATCTCAAACGGCGACGCCTCAGGCTCGGGGTCCTGCTCCTTCCCTCCCCTGGCCTCCGGGCCCAACTCCACCCCAAGCTTGCGCATGATGTCTTGGGCAAACGCCGCCTCCTCGGTGTCCGGACAGTCCGCCACCACGCCTTGCAGCGCTTCGAAGTACGGGGTGCGGTCTCCGCTGTAGCTCGTCAACCCGCCCACGCATTGCGCACGCAGCAAGGTGTACTTGCACGCAAAGAAATTCACGCTGTCTGCGGCGACCACCTCGTCGATGTCCAACAAGACCCTTTGGTAGTCTTTCGTGTAGTAACGGCTGAGCAAGGATTCGTAGACCTCCCGTTGAACTTCCCGCAACACTTCTTCCTCGTCTTTGAAGTTGGGATCTTCAATCAATCGGGCCCACTCGCTGCCAGGGTAAAGACGAACGATCTCGTCTGCCCAGTATTGGCTGTTGCAATCGTCGCAGAATGGGTTCTGGTAATTCTCCTCGATTTCTCGCTCCAAGTAAGTCCGGAACAACTGGTAATGTGCCGTGGGGTGAAACGCAGAGCTGTCGAGCCGCTCGATGAGTTCCACCCAAGTTTCAATCGCCTTTTCGTTGTCGCTGAGCTTTTCACGGTAATCTAGGCCCGCGTTGTAATAAGCCTCGGCCATGCGCTCTTCCTCTGACACGCGGGCGTCGGTCTCGCATGGCAGCGCCGCCAACAACTCTTCGAACGTGGGCAGGTTGGCCGGGTCAAGTGGGTCGAGAACCTCTTCCTCCTCGCCAGCAGCCTCGGCGCCCTCCCCCTCTTCATCGTCGACAAACAGGTTGCTCATTTTGTTGGAGCGTCTCCAATCGTCCTCCAGCACGCGGTCTCCCCAGTACGAGAGAAACTGCTGCTGTCCTGACGCGCGGAGTTGGCCGTTGTAAGGCCAAAACATGCCCACCCCCGAGTTGTCCGCAGCGGCAGCAGCAGCGGCCGCTTCAGCAGCGGCCTCCCGCTCCTCGCGGGCGCGCTTCAACTCCAACTCCATGCTCCTCAACACGCGGTCCACGGCGCGAAGTCTCAAATCCTCATCCATGTCGCACAAGTCCAACAAACTGTCCACCTCTTGGATGATGTTCAGGTTGTCCACCAAGCTGGTCAAGTCAGACGCCAAGGAACTGACTTCATCTTTTCGCTCGCTGTCGTCGTCCATGTGAACCAAGGCGCTGTCGTAGTAGGCTTGGGCGATGGGGTATTCCAGGTCCTCCATGTAGAGGTCGGCGAGCTTCAAGTATCCTTTCCCAAGTTGACGGTCGTTGTCGACATGGGCCGCCACACTGCTCTTGAACAGGTCGAAGGATTCGTCTCGGCGACGGTCTTCCAACGCCACCTCGCCCAACGCGTAGTACACCTGGTCCAAAAACTCCTCGTTCTTGGAATCCTCCAGCATGTCTTCCAACAACTCCACAATGGCCTCGCTGTTTCCGTTGCGGCGCTCGTAGGTCATGGCCTGCTGAATGTTGCCTTGGAACACCCACTCGTAATCCGCCCAACGCATGTCGGCCACCTCCTGGAATTGCCCAATGGCCCCCTCCTTGTCTCCTGCAGCGCGAAGGCACTGCGCCAAAACGAAAGTGGCACGGGTGCGCTCTTTGTCCTTTTTGCCCATCCTTGGCAACGCATCTTCCAGGTGCCGTGCAGCCTTTTCAAATTCCTCGGTCAAAATGCGGTATTGCGCCAAGACGAGAAGGGTGTGCACCATCGCCTCGTCCGACGCGTCTCGGATGCTTTCAGCTTTGGCCAAGGCGTTCTTGGCTTTGATGTCGTCCCCGGCGCGCATGTGCGTTCGACCCAACCACGAGTAGGCCCACGCCTCGGCGTCGTCGCCATTCACGGTGCGCGCCAAGTAGGTGAAGATCTCCTCCGCCTTGGGGTAGTCTCCCTTCAGGTAGTACGACTTGCCAATGACGGTGTAGTTGTCGTCGATCCACTTGTTCATGACCGGCCGGCTGAACGACTTGGTCATTCGCTTGGGTGGAGCCATGGTGTGGCGGTCCACCACACGTGTGCACTTCTCAATGGCGCGCTCCATCAGTGGGAAAATCTGCTGAGCGCTTTCTTCGTCGGACTCCAGGAACAGAGGCAAAATTTCGTCCCAACGCTCCTCGTGCAGCTCTTCCAATTTGACCTCAGCCTCCGCATGCGCTTCGTTCGCATAGAAGAAGCCGTTGTACTTCGCGGTGGTGTTGTGATAGAGCCTGTAGGCCCGCCCGTCTCGCTTGGTGGTGCAAGACATCCACGTCAGCGCCATCAGGGCGGGAATCAAGATCAGGAGGCGGCGTGACATGGGTTGCTTCAACGTAAGGATGCCAAAAATATTGGATGAACCCTTCCCCGCGGTAGAAACTTTGTCAGCGTGGCGATATTCGCAACATGTCGCGTTGGAAGCACCGATTCAAAGTCACCGTCTTCGACGAAAACTCGTTTTCTGAAATCCGGGTGTTTCGAGGAACGCCTCGCGGCTGGGTTTGGATGGCGGGCGGGGTGTTGACGTTGGTCGTGGGGTTGACGTACCTCACGGTGGCCCAAACCCAACTGCGCGAATGGGTTGTGCCTGGCTACGTGGCGACCCAGACCCGGGAAGACATGGCGGCCACCCGGGTCCTGGCTGACAGCCTGACCGTCATGCTCGAGCGCAACGGCCAAGTGGTCCAAGCGCTCCGCCACGCCCTGGCTGGCGACAACCGCGCCATCGAGTTTCTGCAAGGGGCGGGCGCATCTGACTGGCGACCAAGCGCCGAATCCTTCCCAGACGTGGACACCACCGCGCTGGCCGCTGGCCCTTCCGAAACCCAACTCAGGAACCAAGTTCTCGCAGAGGATCGGTTTGCGCTTCAGCGTCGGTCAGAACGGACAGGCGCCTCAAGCACAGGATTTCGCTATCCCCCTGTGGCTGGGACGCTGTCCAACGAATTGGACCTGGGCATCGGCCACCTCGGGGTGGATTTGGCTGCGGCGGAAGGAAGCCCCATCCAGGCGGTGGACGACGGCACCGTGCTTTTCAGCACTTACACTGTGGAAACCGGGTACACCCTCGTGTTGCAACACCGCGGAGAGCGGGTCTCCATCTACAAGCACTGCGCCTCCCTCCTCAAAACCCAAGGCGACCTTGTGGCCGGAGGGGAAGCTGTCGGGTTGGTGGGCAACACGGGAGAATGGACCTCAGGGCCACACCTGCACTTCGAGTGGTGGGTCCAAGGCAGGGCTGTGGACCCTCGTCCTTGGTTGGGCTTTCAGCCCTGAGGCCAAACAACGTCCCCACAAGCCGTCAAGGCCAGGTACGCGTTGTGCCGGGCCCGAAGCGTGTCGACATCCAACGACGCCAACCCTTCTGTCCCGAACGCTTCGCACGTGAAGCTCGCCATCACCGACCCAACGGTCACCGCTTGCTTCATGTCTTCCCACGTGGTGGATCCCGTGGCCGCAGCGCGGGCGGCGAGGTACCCCACGAATCCACCCGCAAAGGTGTCTCCCGCGCCGGTGGGGTCGACCACCTTCTCAAGCGGGTAGGCCGGCGCAAAAAAGACCTCGCCCCGGTGGAACATGAGCGCCCCGTGTTCACCCTTCTTGATCACAACGGTCTTGGGCCCCATGGCATGAATGGCCTCGGCGGCTTGAGGCAAAAAGTGTTTGCCCGTCAATTGGCGCGCCTCTTCGTCGTTGACCGTGAGCACGTCGACCCGGCCGATGACTTTCTTCAAGTTGTCCAAAGCCACGTCCATCCAAAAGTTCATGGTGTCGAGCACCACGAGCTTGGGGGTGCGGATTTGGTCCAACACCTTGAGCTGCACCTCAGGGTCCAAGTTGCCAAGCATCACGAAGTCCGCCTCAGCGCCTGCCGCACACACGGCCGGCTCCCAGCCAATCAACACATTCAGGTCGGTCGCCAGGGTGTCGCGCCCCACCATGTCATTGTGGTAGCTGCCAGACCAATGGAAGCTTTCGCCCCCTTCCACTTGGGTCAATCCATCCAGGCCGGCACCGCGCTTGCGCAACTCGTCCAAAAAGGCCTCGGGGAAATCCTCTCCAATGACGCTGACCACATGCTGTTGGTATGTGAAATGACTCACCGCCAAGGCGATGTAACTGGCGGCTCCACCCACCACTTTGCCTGAGTTTCCAAAGGGGGTGGCGATGGTGTCAAACGCCACAGTGCCGAGGGTGAGAACAGACATGTGAGGGGCTTTTCGGGATTTTCCGCAAAGGTATTGCTTGGATGTGCCAACTGACGTATTTTTGCCGTCCTCGAATTCCTCCATAGCTCAGCTGGTTAGAGCATCTGACTGTTAATCAGAGGGTCCTTG
>JBMZWX010000025.1:0-23334 GCA_049627085.1 Flavobacteriales bacterium
TCGACGTGCCAGGCGTCGGTCAGGCCGTCCGCAAATGGTTCGGCGTGATGAGGCCCATCGATTTGGACAATTTCTGAAGACGCCGAGCGGGCCGTTCACATTCCTTTGGTGGCATTGTCACCGAAGTGACACCAGCGTTGGAGGGGGACGCTTGACCTTTGCGTCATGAAAACCATTTTGTTGCGCGGCCTTGCGGGGCTTGCCATTCTCGCGGTTGGGGTGTTCGTGATGAACGGCCTCATTGGCATGAAGTCCACCCCCCCTGTGAATCCGCGTCCGGTCAACGCCCGGCTGGTCAAGGTGATGACAGCGGTGCCCGACACCTTGAACGCGGTGGTGCAGTTGGAGGGACGGGTTCAAGCCAAAAACCGGATGACGGTCATCGCCGAAGTCAACGGCATGCTTCCGGTCGGCGGCAAGGAGTTTCGTGAAGGGGTCTCTTTTCAGAAAGGGGAGGTCATGTTGTCGATCGACGACCGCGAATTGCGCGCCAATTTGGTCTCTCAGCGCAGCCAATGGCTTCAGCTGCTCGCTTCTTCTTTGGCCGACTTGCAATTGGACTTCCCCGACCACGCAGCTGTGTGGTCGGGGTACGTCTCTTCGTTGAATGTGGAGAATGTGCTGGAGCCCCTGCCTGAAGCGGAGACGGATCGCGAGCGCTTGTACCTGACGTCCCGCGGCATCGTGTCTGGGTACCATGCCATTCGTGCGTCCGAGTCGCGGCTGGCCAAACACCGCTTCACCGCGCCCTTCGACGGGGTGGTCACTGCCACCAACGTGGAGCCTGGCTCCATGGTTCGGGCGGGCCAGCCGCTCGGGTCGTTTGTCGGCACAGGAACGTTTGAGGTGAAGTCGGCGGTGCACGCCCGCCACCTCGACGTGCTTCGACCCGGACAAGCCGTGGTGCTTCGAGAAGAAGGGGGCCGTGAGGTTGCGCGTGGTGAGGTGTCCAGGACGGCAGGTCACGTGGACGCCATGACCCAAAGCGCCAGTGTGTTTTGCAGGGTGGAGGCCGTGCAGGGGGAGACCCTCCGCGACGGCAGGTTCTTGGCAGGCGAAGTGATCGGCGACAGCCGGTTGGGTGTCGTGGCGCTGGACGAAGCGTTGTTGACCGGAGGGGAAGGCCAGGAGGTGTTTGTCGTGACAGACAACCGACTGGCGTTGGCCGCAGTGGTCGTGGTTCACCGAGACGCCGACCGTGTGTTGGTGAATGGTCTTGACGCGGGGGCGGTTTTGTTGGCCGAGCCTGTGTCGGGCAGCTTCGAGGGCATGTTGGTTGAGACCACACAACGCTGAAGCCATGGGTGCATTGATCCGTTATTTCGTCAGGTACAACCTGGTCGGCGATTTGGTCATGTTGGCCATTTTGGCCGCGGGTTGGGTGGGTTTGGGCTCCACGCGGAGCAATTTTTTCCCGGTCACGGAATCCAAGACGATTCAGATTCAAGTGGTCTACCCTGGGGCTTCTCCGGCGGAGATTGAGGAAGGCATTGTGGCCAAAATCGAGGAAAACCTCCAAGGCATCGCCGGCCTTGACCAAGTGAAGTCGGTTTGCTCTGAAAACGCGGGAAGCATCACGGTGACTGTGCTGGATGCGGGCGAAACGGACGAAATTTTACAAGACGTGAAGAACGCCGTGGACCGCATTGCTTCGTTCCCGGTGGGGATGGAGCCGCCCACGGTGTTCAAACAAGAAGCCATCGGGGTGGCCATCACGTTCGCGGTCACGGGGGTGGACGATTTGAGGGCCTTGAAGACCGAGGCGCGGCGGATTGAGCAAGACTTGCGCGCCTTGGACGGCATCAGCCAGGTGGCGTTGAGCGGGTTTCCAGGGGAGGAAATAGAGGTGGCCATCCGCGCCGACAAACTGACGGAGTTGAACATGACCCTGGCCGAGGTGTCGGCCGCGATTCGCGCCGCCAACGTCGAGACGACTGGCGGGCGCTTGAAGACCGCGCGCGAAGAGTTGATTGTGCGGGGCCGGTTCCGTGGGTACGATGCGGAAGCGTTGGAGGACATCGTGATCCGCTCCAACGTCGATGGACGTGTGGTGCGGTTGTCCGATGTGGCCGCCGTGCAGGACCGGTGGGCGGACAACGACCCTTCGCGGAGTTGGTACAACGGCATGCCTTCGGTGGTGGTGACGGTGAACAACCTGACCACCGAGAGCATCTTGGACGTGACGGAATTGGTGCGTCAGTACATCGAGGCCTACAACCTCCAAGCAGAACAGGTGGGGACAGGCCTGAAGCTCGACATCATCAGGGACAGCTCTGTCGTCCTCAAGCAGCGCGTCGAATTGTTGGTGAACAACGGGGTGGTCGGGTTCTTGCTGGTGATTTTGTTGCTGGCGTTGTTCCTCAACATCCGCCTGGCGTTTTGGGTGGCGCTGGCCATCCCGGTGTCGTTCGCGGGGATGTTCATCTTCGCCGGCATGGCTGGCGTGACGATCAACGTGATCAGCTTGTTTGGGATGATTTTGGTCATCGGGATTTTGGTGGACGACGGCATTGTCATCGCCGAGAACATCTACCGCCACTTTGAAATGGGCAAAGACCGGTACACGGCCACCATCGAAGGGACCTTGGAGGTCTTGCCGGCGGTGTTCAGCGCCATCGTCACCACCATGGTGGCGTTCGCGTCGTTCTTCTTCATCGAAGGGCGCTTGGGCGATTTCTTCGGGGACATGGCCACTGTCATCATGCTGACGTTGTTGTTCAGCCTGGTGGAAGGGGCGTTCATTTTGCCGGCCCACGTGGGCCACAGCAAGGCGCTTCGCCGGGATTGGAAACCCAACCGCGTGGAACGCACCATGCGCATGCTCATGGACTTCCTCAAGTCCAAACTCTACGCCCCTGTCTTGCGGTTTGCCATGGCGCAGCCTTGGATCACCTTCTCGGGCATCGTTGCCCTGTTCCTCATCACGGTCCCAGGCTTGATTGGCAGCGGGTTGGTGAAGACCACCTTCTTTCCCTTCATCGAGTCGGACAACCTCACGGTGAGCCTGTCCATGGTGAGCGGAACCCGGGACGACGTGACGGCCAGCGAATTGGACGCGATTGAGGCCAAAGTCTGGGAAGTCAACGACGCCTTGAAGGCGGACCGGGAAGACGGCCAGGACGTCATCTTGGCCGTGGACAAACGCGTCGGCCCCGCCGCCCACGTCGGCAGCATCAACATCCAGTTGCTGGACGGCGAACAGCGCGGGGTGCGGAGCACGGACATCAGCGCGCGCATCCGCGAGAAGGTGGGCACGGTGTATGGCGCCGAGAATTTGAGCTTCGCAGGGTTTTCACCCTTCGGCCGGCCGGTGTCGGTGTCCTTGCTCGGCAACGACTTGGACGCACTCCAAGCGGCCACGGAAGAATTGAAAGCGGCGATGATGCAGCGCGAAGATTTGAAAGACGTCACCGACAACAACCAGCGCGGATTGCAAGAACTGGACGTGTTGCCCAATCCCCGGGCCCAGCAGCTCGGCCTCACAGCCGGGGATTTGATGCTCCAAATCCGTCAAGGGTTCTTCGGCAACGAGGTGCAACGCCTCCAGCGAGGTCGGGACGAAGTTCGCGTGTGGGTGCGCCTCGCCGAGGCCGACCGAAGCGCCTTGAGCGACCTTCGACGCTACCGGATCCGGACCCCGGTCGGGGGACTTGTGCCGCTGGAGGAATTGGCCGAGGTGCGGGAGGTGCAGGGCATCACCGCGATCAACCGCCTGTACGGAGAGCGCGAAGTGCAAGTCAGCGCGGACCTCTCGGCCCCCGACGTCAGCGCCAGCGATGCGAATGCAGATTTGAAGGCCAACGTCATCCCCGGCATCCTGGCCAAATACCCCGCCATCCGCGCGAGTTACGAAGGACAAAACCGCGAACAGGCCAAGTCCCAGGTGAGCATCCAAGCCATCATGCCGCTGATTTTTGCGCTGATGTTGTTCATCATCATCCTGACGTTTCGCTCGCCGTTGCAGGGCTTTGCGGTGTTTGGCCTCATTCCTTTTGGCATGATCGGCATCAGCCTCGGCCATTGGTTGCTGGGTGCCCAGATCAGCTTGTTCAGCATCCTCGGCATGATCGCCCTCATTGGCATTTTGGTGAACGACGCCCTGGTGTTTGTCGCCGCCTACAACGGCAACCTGAAGGAAGGCATGCCGGTGCACGACGCGATCTGGGAGGCCGGCATGAGCCGATTCAGGCCCATCCTCTTGACCACCGTCACCACGGTCGCGGGCCTGGCACCCCTCATGCTCAACAAGAGTTTCCAAGCGCAGTTCCTCATTCCCATGGCCATCTCCGTCGCGTTCGGGTTGCTGTTCGTCACGGTGGTGATTTTGGTGTTGCTGCCCATTTATTTGATGTGGATCAACCCTCTTCACCGTTCATGGGTGTGGGTCAAAAAGGGCGATTGGCTCTCCCGGGAATCGGCAGAACCCGCCGTGCGCGAGGAACGTGGGTTTGCTCCCAAAACCTTGTCTGTCGTGGCTTTGGGGTTCATGGCATGGGGCCTGAGCGCGGACGCGTCTGCCCAAACGGACCTGACCCGCGAGGAGGCCGTGACCATGGCCCTCGAGCAGCACTATGGGATTCGGTTGGCCCAGGGCCAGCGGGACCTGGCGGAAGTCGGAAACGCCTGGGGGGCGGCCGGCGCGCTGCCCAGGTTGACACTCACAGCCGGGGCGGGGACCAACGTCACCGACCAAACCGAAAACCCGTCCACCTTCTTGCCCATCGCCACCGAGTCTCAATCGGTGTCCCCAGGCCTTCAGGTGCAATGGACACTCTTCGACGGCATTGCGATGTTCGCCAACAAGGACCGTCTGGGGCTCCTCACGGAGCAAGCGGAGGGCAACGTGGAATTGATGGTGGAGTCCACGGTGCAAGCCGTGTTGACCGCCTACGACAACGTGCTTGTGCAAGAGGAGAGCCTCAAGGTGCTTCAGGCTGCCATGGATTTGACCCAAGAACGGCTGGCCCGGCTGGACGCCTCTTTGGCGTTGGGCACCGCCAGAACGTTTGACCGGCTCCAGTTCGAGAACGCCTTGCTGACCGACAGCGCCGCTTGGCTTCGTCAACGCGTCGCCAGCCGTGCGGCCCGCCGAAACCTCAACCTGTTGCTCGCTGCGACTGACGACCAGGCGTGGACCCTGACATCGGCGATGCTGGCCCCAGAGGCCACTGGCGACTTGGCCATGGCCCAAGCCCGACTTGCCGGCGAAAACACGAGCGTGTCCAACGCAGTGTTGGCCATGCAGTTGGCCGAAGTCGGGGTGCGGCAGGCCAAGGCGCGTTTGTCTCCTGTGTTGGGCTTGACCGCCAATTGGGGCAACACGGCCGGGCAGTCGCGCGCGGTGTCCGACCTGCCGCCTCAACTCGTGTTCAACCCATACGAGAACGGCGACATCCAGTCTTTTGTGACCAACTACGGCGCCCAGCTGACCCTGAATTTCAACCTGTTCAACGGCGGCGCCACCCGCAGGGCCATCCAACAAGCCCGAATCCAGGTCGAACTCGCGGGGCTCGACCGAGACCGTCTGCTGCTTGAGGCGCAATCGGCCTTGGCCCAAGCGTGGGACCGCAGGGCGGCCGCGCAGGAATTGCACCTCCTGGCCCAACGGCGCACCGAGAACGCCAGGTTGGCGGCCCAACTCGGGGCGGACCGGTACCGCGACGGAATCCTCAACGCCCTCGACTTCAGGGCCCTCGATGTGGCGCTGCTTCAGGCGGAGGCGGCAGAACTCGCAGCCCGGCAAGAGTGGGCGGCGGCGCATTGGGATGTGATGCGGCTCACAGGCGACCTGCGGGCAGGTCAGGTGGTCGTGCGCTGAACGAGGTTCAAGTCGGCTAGCACCATTTCACGGCACAGCTCGTGGAGGGAGCAGGAGGCTTTCCAGCCCAGTTGGGCGTGGGCTTTGGATGCGTCTCCGATCAGCACGTCCACTTCAGCCGGCCGGAAGTACCGGGGATCCACCTTCACCAACACGTGTCCTGATTCGGTGCAGTACCCTTCTTCGTTCAGTCCTTCGCCCCGCCACGCCACGTGGATGCCGGCTTCGGCAAACGCCATCGTCGCGAATTCACGGATGGTGGTGGTCACGCCTGTGGCCAACACGTAGTCGTCCGGGTTGTCCTGCTGAAGCATCCGCCACATGCCTTCCACGTAGTCCCGAGCATGCCCCCAGTCACGCTGGGCGTCCAGATTTCCGAGATGCAGGCAGTCTTGCAGGTCCAGTTTGATGCGCGCCACGGCACGGGTGATTTTCCGTGTCACAAACGTTTCGCCTCGCAAAGGACTCTCGTGGTTGAACAGGATTCCGTTGCTGGCGTGCATGCCGTAGGACTCCCGGTAATTTTTGACAATCCAAAATGCGTAGAGCTTCGCCACGCCATAGGGGCTTCTCGGGTAGAAGGGGGTGGTTTCCGATTGCGGAGACTCTTGGACTTTGCCAAACAGCTCCGAGCTGCTGGCTTGGTAAAACCTGCACGTGGCTTCCAGGCCCAAGATGCGGATGGCTTCCAAGAGCCTCAAGGTGCCCAAGCCGTCGACGTCTGAGGTGTATTCGGGGGTGTCGAAACTGACCCGAACGTGGCTTTGTGCGGCAAGGTTGTAGACTTCGTCGGGCTGAACCTCCTGCACGATGCGGATCAAGTTGGTGCTGTCGACCAAATCTCCGTAGTGCAAGGTGAGGCGCACATCGTCCTCATGGGGATCCTGGTACAAGTGGTCGATGCGCTCGGTGTTGAGCTGCGAGGCCCGTCGCTTGATCCCGTGCACCTCGTACCCTTTGCCCAAGAGGAGTTCAGCCAAGTAGGCGCCGTCTTGTCCAGTGATGCCTGTGATCAGGGCTTTCTTCCTCGTGGCCATGCGTTAAATGTACAAGTGGAACCGTCGCGTGTCACCCGTTGGACACAAGCTCTTGGTTCTCGACCAGCTTGGCGTAATGCCCGCCTTGGGCCATCAAGTCGGCATGTTTGCCTTGTTCCACCACTTGTCCGGCTTCCATGACGCAAATGCGGTCGGCGCCCTTCACCGTGCTGAGGCGGTGGGCGATGACCACCGAGCTGCGTCCTTGCATCAAGGCGTCCAACGCAGCCTGGACCTCCCGCTCAGAGGTGCTGTCCAATGCGCTGGTGGCTTCGTCCAAAATCAACAAATCGGGGTCCTTCAAAATGGCACGAGCGATGGCGATGCGTTGGCGTTGGCCTCCTGAAAGCTGAACGCCTCGTTCGCCCACCAACGTGTCAAGGCCCTCGGGAAATTCTTGGATGAACTCCCAGGCAAAGGCCTTTTTGGCGGCGTCGACAACTTCTTCCTCCGTTGCGTCAGGTCGGCCGTAACGGATGTTGCTTCTCAAATCTCCGCCAAACAAAATCACCTCTTGAGGCACGAACGCCACGCGTTGGCGGTACCCGCGCAAGTCCATGGTGGCCACGTCCTCGTCACCGACTTTGAACGTGCCCTGGTCGGCCGCATGAAAACGCAGAAGCATGGAGGCCACCGTGCTTTTGCCAGCCCCACTCGACCCAACCAAGGCGATTTGTTGCCCTGGTTCCACGCGCATCGAGAACCCTTGGAGCACCGGGACGTCCGGTCGCTGAGGGTAGTTGAAGTGGATGTCCTCCAAGGCGATGGGCCTTCTCAACGACACGGCGGTGGGCTCCTCGTCCAAGTCGCGGACCTCGCGCTCTTGGTCCACGATGTCCATGACCGACTCGATGGCCCCGAGTCCACGTTGGAGGGCGCTGAATTGGGCGGCCATCCCCCCGATGCTCCCCGCGACAAGCCCGGTCATCAGGAGGAAGGAGAAGAAGTGCTCGCTGGCCAATTCGCCTTCCTGCATGAGGTCGGCCCCTTTGAAAATGACCAAGGTGATGGCCCCAAACAGAAACAGGATGATGAAGCTGGCGAAGGCCCCGCGCCAGAAGGCGCCCTTCATGGCGAGGGATTTGATCTCGCGGGCGTGCTTGCCGTACTTCCGACGCTCCATCCATTCGTTGGCGTAGCTCTTGACGCTCACAATCGCCGTGAGCACGTCTTGCACCACCACGTTGGACGCGGCCACTTCGTCTTGCGTGCGCTTGGAGAGTTTCCGGATGAATCGACCAAACACAATGGCCGCCACAATCATCACCGGAATGGTGCCCAGCATCCAGAGGGTCAACTCCACGGAGAAATAGCCCAAGGCCACGATGCCCCCCACGATCAAGATTAGCCCGCGGAACAATTCGGCCAAGGTGACCGTGAAAATGTCTTGGATGGTGGCGATGTCGGCCGAGATGCGGCTGTTGAGGTCGCCCACGCGTCGCGCGTCGTAGAACGCCATGGGCATGCTGACCAGCGCGTCGAAGGCGTCATGCCTCATCGTCAGCATCATCTTTTCCGTCATGTCTGCAAAGAGGATGACCCGAATGAAGGAGAATAAGGCTTGGACGGCCAACACGGTCAACAGCGTCCAACCGATGGACGCCAAATCGTCGAGTTGGATGCCGAGGTAGGGCAATTCTCCAACGGCGCCCGTGGTGCCTACGCCTCCGAGCTGCCCCCAAAGTCGGGTGATGGCCAGC
This sequence comes from Flavobacteriales bacterium, assembly GCA_049627085.1. Taxonomy (GTDB): domain Bacteria; phylum Bacteroidota; class Bacteroidia; order Flavobacteriales_D; family Sanyastnellaceae; genus UBA11663. Next base: position 8,556 of record JBMZWX010000025.1, read on the forward strand.
GTCAGCACGCCAGAGATGCTCATGATGACAATGCCGGCGGTGAAATGGAGGGTGTACGGCTTGAGGTACTTTTGCATCCGCCCGAATCCCTTCAAGTCGGCAAACGCGAACTTTTTGGAGGGCCTGTCGTCTTGGTGGTGTCGCCTGCCGTGTGCCATGGGTCAAAGTTAAAGTGGGGTCAACCCTTTGGCGAAACAAAAAGGCTTCCTTACATTTGCCCTCCCTTGACGGGAAATCAGAGCACGATGAAAAGGACATTTCAACCCTCCGTTCGGAAGCGCCGCAACAAGCACGGATTCCGCAAGCGCATGGCAACCGCCAATGGTCGCAACGTCTTGAGCGCGCGTCGCCGCAAGGGTCGCAAGAAGTTGACCGTGAGCTCTGAGCGCCGCCACAAAGGCGTCGAGCGTCTGTAATCACAAAGTTGCTCCACAAAAAAGGGATCCCACGGGGTCCCTTTTTTGTTGCCCTTCAGTCGGGGTCTTGCGCGGAGGGGGAAGACCACACCACGCCCAACGAGGAGTGGGGCACACGCGCGCATGCACCCCGCCAACGTGCGCCCCGGACGGTCCCGACCAGTTGTCCGCCATCGGCCTCCCACGTCATGGAATTCACCGACAAGTCGCTTCGGAAATCGAGGTTGGGGCCGTGCCCCTTGAACATGGCTTCTTTCGCCGCCCAGACCCAAGGTTTGGCTTGGGCCCACTGGGTTTGCTCACCCTCCGACATGAAGCGCGTGGCGATGCGGGGGATTCGGAGATCTGCGGTGTCCACCAAGTCGATGCCATGGCGTCGTTCGCCGGCCTCCCAAACCGCCACCGCGGCCGTGGTGTTGCACGCCGAGCTGTGGTGAGAAATGCTGAGGGGGAGCCTCGCGCCAGAGACGCTTTGCAATTGGGGTTTCCCGTCGCGGTGGGTGACGCGCCACCCTTCCTCACCTATCAATGCTGTCAAGGCACAAGCCACGGCTTGGTGCTCGCGCAGCCGCCCCTCGGACATCGCGTCCCATTCGCGTTCGGGAAAATGGGCTTCAAGCTTCGGCAGCGACCACGCAGTCCCTTCGTCCCATCGCCAGAGAACAACCCTGGGGTTTGCGGGTTGAATGGACATTGGCAAGCGAGGCATGGGCGCAAAGGACGGGGGTTTGGCCCTCGGCTCCAAAGCACCAGGCTTCCGTATTTTTGCAGAGTTAAAACCTGAACCATGGGCAACACAACCCCCACACCCACACTCCCTTACAAGGTCAAAGACATGAGCTTGGCCGAATGGGGACGCAAAGAAATCACCTTGGCCGAGGCTGAAATGCCTGGCTTGATGGCCCTCCGCGAGGAATTTGGCGCGTCCAAACCCCTGGCCGGTGCACGGGTGGCGGGATGCCTCCACATGACCATCCAAACCGCCGTCTTGATCGAGACGTTGGTGGAATTGGGTGCCGAAGTGACCTGGTCTTCTTGCAACATCTTCTCCACCCAAGACCACGCGGCGGCAGCCATTGCAGCGGCGGGCATTCCAGTCTACGCTTGGAAGGGCATGACGGAGGAGGAGTACGAGTGGTGCATCGAGCAAACGTTGTTTTTCGGAGAGGAGCGCAAGCCCCTCAACATGATTTTGGACGACGGTGGGGACCTCACCAACGTGGTGTTGGACCAGTACCCCGAGCTTGCCGCAGGCATCAAGGGCATTTCTGAGGAAACCACCACCGGCGTGTTGCGCTTGTACGAGCGCGAGAAGAACGGGACGTTGCCGATGCCGGCCATCAACGTGAACGACTCGGTCACCAAGTCCAAGTTTGACAACAAGTACGGATGTCGCGAGTCCTGCGTGGACGCCATCCGCCGTGCCACCGACGTGATGATGGCGGGCAAAGTCGCCGTGGTCGCTGGTTTTGGGGACGTGGGCAAGGGCTCCGCAGAGTCGTTGCGCAACGCAGGTTGCCGTGTGATTGTGTCTGAAATCGACCCCATTTGTGCATTGCAAGCCGCCATGGAAGGGTTCGAGGTGAAGAAGATGCTCGACGCTGTGGCCGAAGCGGACATCGTGGTGACCGCCACGGGCAACAAGGACATCGTGACCGGCGCCCACTTCGAGGCCATGAAGGACAAGGTGATCGTGTGCAACATTGGCCACTTTGACAACGAAATCGACGTGGCTTGGCTCAACACCAACCACGGCTTAACCAAGGACACGATCAAGCCGCAGGTGGACATGTACACGGTGAACGGCAAGGACATCATCTTGTTGGCCGAGGGCCGCTTGGTGAACCTCGGATGCGCCACAGGCCACCCGAGCTTCGTGATGTCTGCGTCCTTCACCAACCAAACCATCGCCCAGATTGAGCTTTGGAACAACGCCGACAACTACAAGAACAGCGTGTACACCTTGCCCAAGCACCTCGACGAGAAGGTGGCCCGGTTGCACCTCGCCAAAATCGGCGTGGAAATCGACGAGCTTTCGCAAGAGCAGGCCGAGTACATCGGGGTGGAGGTTCAAGGCCCCTTCAAGGGCGAAGCCTACCGTTACTGAGCCGCGGGATTTGTTCCGCGACGTGGAAACAACCCTGCCTTCGGGCAGGGTTGTTTGCGTTTGGCCTCAATTGAAGATGCTCAGGATGGAGCCGTTCAGGCTGGTGCGGTAGCGATGCAGCGGCAACGTGGCGGGTCCGTTCATGACCGACCCGTCGATGATTTGCCATTCGCTCTCCGAACAATCGTCGTGGTCCCGAAGCGTGAAGTTGTCCGCGTCAAGCGTGACTTTGCAGGCCAAGGGAATGTCGTAAGTGGCGTGCCGATCCAACACCACAAACTCGTCGAGGGTGTACCGGTACACGTACAAGCCCTTGGAACCTCCGGCCAGAGCAATCGCTTCTCCTGGAAAATTCAGCGTGTTGTACGCCGGCAAATTCAGGTCGATCTGGAGGTTGACCGGGACGTACGGGATGAACTGTTGTTGTTCTCCGCATGAGGAGCACGACGCCAAGATGAGGGCCAGGGCCAGCCAGACCGCGCCCAACAAGGACCTCAGCCCAAGGGGGTCCTTCGGGGCCCCGGCCTTGAACGCTTTGATGTAGTTGGGTTCGTAGCTGCCCAAATCGGCGAAGTCGCCCCGCAAGAAAGCCGCTTCGGCGAGCTGGGCCCCGTCGCGCGCCAAGGGCCAAGCCTCGACGAACGTCCGGCCTTCCCCGGCCAACGCCTCCGCGCACTTCACCGCGCCGTCGCCGATGAATTGGGCGGGACCCTCCCACACATGTTCTTCTTCGTCGACCACCACAGGACGGGCGGGCGTGAGGCAGCGGCCGTCGGGGTCAAAATCTCCGGCGTAGACTTCCATGCGTCGGGCGTCCACCATGCCAACTCGACGCTGCGGGGTCGGGTCCAGGCGCGCCCCTTGGGCGGCCAAGATGCCGAGCGTGTCGAGCGCAATCAGGGGCAATCCCAAGCCGTGGCACAAGCCCTTGGCGGTGGAGACCCCGATGCGCAGCCCCGTGAAGGAGCCTGGCCCCCCTGAAACGGCAACCGTCTCCAGCGAAGATTTGTCCCACCCGTGTTCGTCAAGCAAGGCGTCGATGAGGGGCATGAGCCGTTCTGCGTGGACGTATCCGTCGGTGCGCTCTTCCTTCCAAGCCACGGCGTGGCCGTGCTCGGACAGGGCCACGGAACATTGTTTGGTGGCGGTGTCGAGGATGAGAATGCGGGCCATCAGCGGGTTTCTACGGCTTCACCGTCCTCCAACGAGCGGCTGACGATTTCGTAAGGTCCTGTGATGAGCACGTCTTCCTCCTTCACCTCGCCTTGGATTTCCACGAATTTGGTGTCTTGGATGCCGGTCTCCACCACAGTCCATTGCGCTTCGCCGTCCACAAGCAGAAACACGCCAAGTTCTGTTTCTGTGTCCTCGCCTTCCTCTGTGTCGGAAGCCCTGCTCGCCACCGCTTGAATGGGGGCAGACAGCACTCCGTCGGCTTGGGCTGTCAACACGTCTACCGTGGCGCTCATGCCAGGTCGGAACGGGGTTTCGTGGTCGTGGTCGCCTTCCACGAGGTGCATGTAACTCGCACGGTCCAAACGAATTTTGACCGAAAAGTTGGTCACTTGGTCCATGCTGAATCCGTTCATGCCCGCATTCAGCGCGGTGTTGCCGATTTCGGTCACGCGGCCTGAAAACGTCTCGCCCAAGTAGGCATCCACCTCGATTTCAGCCTCGTCGTCCATGTGAATGCGAACGATGTCGCTTTCATTGACTTCGACGTTGACTTCCATGGTGCTGAGGTCGCTGACGTTCATGATGACCTCGCCGGCCGTGAAGCCGTTGCCTTGCACACTTTCGCCCACCTCTTTGGACAGCGCAGTGACCACGCCCGCTTGAGGCGCCACAAGGGTGGTGCGGCTGAGGTTGTCCCTGGCTTCTTGCAGGGACGCTTCCCCACTGCGAATCGCAAACTCCGCACTGCGCACACTTTCCTTTGCGCTGGTGAGGTTGGCGTTGGCCGTGAGGTAGGAGGCTTCGTTTTGGTCGAATTCCGCCTGGGAAATGACCTTGGAAGCGAGCAGGGATTGCGCACGCTCAAACGCCTTGGCCGCGGCGAATTGGTTGGCTTCACCCTGGGCCACCTGGGCGCGGGCCGAGGCCAAATTGGACCGTGCAGAATTGAGGGAGGCTTCCGCACGGAGCAAGGCCGCCTCGTAGATGTCAGGGTTGAGCTGCACGAGCAGGTCTCCCTTTTCGACCACGTCGCCTTCCTTGACGGGGAGGTCGATGATCTGGCCGTTGACTTCTGCCGTGATTTTGACTTCGATTTCAGGCTGGATTTTGCCGCTGGCGCTCACACGTTCGACTATGTCTCGGGCTTGGACCGTGTCGGTGCTGACGACGGGCAATTCGCGGTTGCCACCGCGGACCACCGCCACAACCACCAAGGCCAAAATCACGCCGCCAAGGATCAGAATTGCGTTCTTGTTCATCGTGGGGAGGATGTGGGGTTAAAGGCTCAAGGGACGGCCCATGTAGAAATCGAGGATCCGTGTCTTGAACACGAAGTCGTATTCGGTCCGAAGGGCGTTGATGCGGGCGTTGTCCAACCGGGTCCGGGCGTCGGCGTATTCAAGGGCGGAGATGGCGCCGGCTTCAAACCGGGCCTCGGCGTTGTCCATGGCCAAGCTCGCCGCTTCCAAGGCTTTGTCATTGGCTTCGAAGGTGCGTTCGGCGGCCCGGGCGTCGGCCCATGCCGTTTGAACCGTTTGCGTGAGGCTTTGGGCCGTTTGGTCTTTGGAAAGTTGGGCAGACAGCACCCCCACCTTGGCGCGCTCAATGCCGGCATGGATGCCGAAGTTGTTGAAGACGGGAATGCTCAGCGAGAAGAAAATGCTCTGGTTGACGTTGTTCGAGAGTTGGTCCTGGAAGGACATGGTCTCGAAGGTGACCCCTGAATCGTCAATCACCGGTGCGGTCAAATTCACACCGGGTGTGGTGGTGGGGATCTCGTAGAAGGTCGTGGTGGATTCCCCGATTTGTTCCAGTCGGTTGGCCGAGTAGCCGGAGCCCATGCTGTACGACCCCACAATGCGTGGCATTCTGGCGGCTTTGGCCAAATCCAACCCAAGGTAGGCGTCGGTCACCTGCAACTCGGCGGCCTTCATGTCTGGGAACGACCCCAAGGCAAACGCCACGGCGGCGTCGGCATTCACGGGCAGCACGGTGCTCTCCATCAAGTCGTCCGACGGCGGAGCGACATCCAACGCGTCGGACGCACCGGCTTCCAATTGCAAGACTTGGGCAAGGTTGAGTTTGGCCAGGGTGACACCGTTTTCTGCGCCAATCACGGCACTTTCGTCGTTGGCTTGTTGGGCAAGCACGTCGAGAAGGTCGCTTTCGGCTGCAGCACCGGCGTCGACCAACGTCTGCACGCGCTCCACCTGGCGGCCTGTCGCTTCGGCGTTCAGCTTGGCGATGTCCAAGAATTCCTTTTGGAACAAGACGTTGAGGTAGGCCGAGGCCAAGCTCAGCGCCACGCCGTTGCGGGCGACTTCCACATTGGTCGCCGCCAATTCCAAACCCAAACGTGCCCTGCGCAGGTTCAAGTGATTTTGGAACCCGTTGAACAGCGTCACCCCAGAGTTGAGGCCGACATTGCTCGACTGGACGGCGTCGGTGGCAAATTGGTTGGTGAACGGGTCGATGGTCTGACCGATGTTCACCCCGAAGCTGGAGGAGGCGTTCAGGTTGGGCAAGAAGGCGCCCTTGGCGGTCAACGTGGCAATCTCACTTTGTCGGAGGCCGAGTTGCGATTGCTTGAGTTGAAGGTTGTGCTCGAAGGCGTGCTCCAAGCAACGTTCCAAAGTCCAAGTGTCTGAGGTTTGGCCCCAGGCGGCGAAGGACAAGCAAGCAAAGGCGAAGAAAATGGCGCGCATGCCTCAAAAATACGCCGAGTCGGGCCTCAGATGCCTGAGGATGCGGGTTGCTTCTTGCGTTTGAACACAAACCATGCAAAAAACGCCATGATGGCATAAGGCACCCCCATGAGGTACAGGATGCCTGCGTTCAGGCCTCGGCCCAAACTTCCGTCCTCCGCGCTGTCTTCAGCCACCGCCTTGCACATCACGCATTGGCCCCACGCCACGTCCACCACGAGCATGGCGACGAGGAGCAAGAATAGACCTAGATTCAAGCGCGTGCGAGGCATCAGAACGGGTAGCAAGGGGAAATGAGGAGGTAAACGACCACGCCTGTGAACGTCACGTACATCCAAATGGGCCAGGTGATGCGCGCCCACTTGCGGTGCCGTTGGATTTGATTCCCCAGGCCCAGCAAGTAGGTGGTCAAGACCAAGGGCACAATGACGATGGACAACAGGATGTGGGTGAGCAGCACGAAGAAGTAGACGCCACGGATCCATCCTTCTTTGCAGAACGGCGTGCTTGGCGTGGTGATGTGGTAGCTGACGTAGCTGAGCAAAAAGAGCGCAGACAGCACCAAGGCCGCGGTGTTCAGGGTTTGGTGCAGTTGGACTTTCCCATTCTTGATGGCCCAAAACGAAGCCGCCAAACACAGAAACGCCGTGCCGTTGATGGTCGCGTTCACCGTTGGAAGGGTGTGCAAGACCGCTTCCATTTCTGGGCTCACTTCAATGCCCGGCAGGAAGAACATCACGGCCACCACCACGGGGATGGCGATGCCTGCCACCCAAACAAACGTCTTCATGTTGCGGTCGATGCCCATGCTCAATCGGTTTCTGTTTCAGAGACAAAAATGGCCCACAATGTGTTCACTCAGTCTTCCCTCACCAAGGCAAGCTGGGCGGCGTCCATGAGCATCGCGTCCACCTCATCTGTCGAGGTGCCGTCGTAGAAGCCCCGGATCCGGTCGCGTTGGTCCACCAGCACGAAGGTGTCGCTGTGGAAGAACCCTCCGGCCGCCGTGTCGCTCTCCAACGCGGTCAAGTAGTACCCGTGCCTGGCCTGGTCGTAGAGGTCTTCTTTCTCGCCGGTCAAGAACTTCCATGACGTGGTGTCGGCCCCGAGTTGGGTGGCGTAGGTTTTGAGGCGCTCTGGGGTGTCGCGCACAGGATCCACGCTGTGGCTCAGCAGCACCACGTCGTCGGTGAGGTTGCGGGCGTCCAGCCATTGCTGTCCCCGCGCCAGTTGGCTGCTCATGATGGGGCAAATGGTGGGACAATGCGTGAAGAAGTAGTCCACGATTTTGACCCTGCCTTCCACGGTGCGGTGGCTGATTTCCACGCTGTCGATGCCTGTGAATGCGAACGCTGGCACGGTGTGTCCTTCCGGCCCCAACACCGGCAAGGCGTCCCGCAGTTCGAGCTCTTCCACCAACTTTTCCTGGGCATAAGCCGCGACGTCCATTTCCTTTTTCAGCAAGGCGATGTCTTCGACGGCGTCTTTGATGTCGTCTTCCACCGCCGCGTGGTACACCCCGCGCAAGAACCCCTCGGCGTCCACAAGCCAAATGGTCGCCACGTTGTTGGGGTCGTCTGCATCGCGTTGAATCATGAAATCCTCCGACACGAGACGATCGATGTCCTCCTTGTCACCTGTCAGGAACTGCCATTTCCCGTCGAACCCGTTGTAGCGGGTGTTGCGCTGGACGTAATTGTTCAGCACTTCTGGGGTGTCGTGCTCGGGATTCAACGTGAAGCACACCACCGAAATGTCGTCTTCGTCCCTGTACCTGAAGTTGGGCCAAAGCAATTGCTTGGTGACTTGCGCCACATGAGGTGCGTCGGTCCCAAAGAACGCGGCGATCCACACCTTGCCCTTGAGCGACTTGGAAGAGAACCGTTCCCCGTTTTGGTTGGTGAACTCAAAGGCCCCCACCCGCTGGGCTGCCAACGTCCTGCCTTCCATCTCACCGTCCTTGGTGAAGTAAGGCAGGGTGTTGAAGTTGTGCTCCGTCAAGAGGCCAAAAAAAACCAGCCCCGCCAAAGGCAGGGCCAGCATCATGGCGATGAGAATGAGTCTGTTTTTCAGTTGGCCCATCCGCGTTCCGCAGTTGTCAGTGGAACGTTGTGTAGGAGTCGAGGTGTCCGAAGCCCTCGGTGATGGCGATGAAAATCAGGTACGAGATGAACAAGAGGTACGGCGCGACAATGACTCGCTTCAAGTTGCTGCGCTCGTCGCCGAGGTGCATGAACACCAACACGATGTACGCGGCCTTCACCAAAGTCATCACGATGAACGTCCATTTGATGGCGGTCCAAGTGAACGTTTCAGAGCGCTTGAAGATGACGCCCATGCCCACTTCCACAGCGGTGATGAGGGTCAAAAGCGCAGTCACAAACCAAATTTTCTTGCGGATGGCCGCCCCAGCTTCTTCGCTGTGGTGTGCAGCCATGGCGTAGCTGTCGTTGACAATGAGATCGTCGCGTTCCATGTCAGATGAGGTAGAAGAAGGTGAAGACAAAGACCCAAACGAGGTCCACGAAGTGCCAGTACAATCCGGTCTTTTCAACCATCTCGTAGTGGCCGCGACGTTCAAAGACGCCGTTCAACGCCATCAGAAAAATCACGATGTTGATGATGACGCCCGAGAAGACGTGAAACCCGTGGAATCCTGTGATGAAGAAGAAGAAGTTGGCGTAGGTCTGTTGCGCCGCGTACTCGCTGTCTTCGAGGTTGGCCCCAAAGGCGAACACGTCGCTGCGGGCGTTCCAAAGCTTCACCGCCTCGTCGCCTGAGATGGTCTGCTCGTTCTCCACGTATTTGTTGACCGTCAGGCTGTGCAGTTGCGCGCTGTGGTCGTGTTCTCCGAATTGTGTGAGGGTGATGTGCCCGTCCTCAGATGTCAGGACGGTGTTGGCGTCTCCTTCGGACCAAGGCTCTGCCAAGTGGCCAAAGTGATGGTCCATGAACACCATTTCTCCTTTCGGCAACGTCATGGCGTCGCCGCTGTCCGTGGTCACGGTGACCTCTTTTGCCAGTTGGAACCCGCCTCCTGAGCCGTGGATGAAGTGCGACCATTCCCAGGCTTGCGAGCTCAAGAAGAAGAACCCGCCCACGATGGTGGCCGCCATCCAGCGGACGACTCCACGCTTGTCGTTGCGGTGCCCCGCTTCCACGGCCAACACCATGGTCACGGAGGACACGATGAGCAGGAACGTCATGAGGGCCACGTACACCAAAGGGTAGTGACCATCCAAGCCAGGAAGGGCTCGGAACACTTGCTCGCCGATGGGCCAAGCATCCTCAGAGGTGGCGCGTGAGAACCCGTAGGCCGTCAGCAACCCACCGAAGGTGAGTGCGTCCGACACAAGGAAGAACCACATCATCATTTTGCCGTAAGTGACAGAGAAGGGGCTCTGTCCTCCGCCCCAAAGGACGCTTGTAGGGATCGTTTCGGTGTTTCCAGCCATGGCTTGAAATTGTGACGCGAAAATAAGGAAATCCGCGTTGCACGAAAGCCTGGCCTTCGTTCAATTCTCAGGGCCCGGGCCCGGCCTGCAAGCGCAGGGGCGCAAACTCAATGCAGGTAGAACAAGAAGGCGAAGAGGTACACCCACAGCAGGCCCAAGAAGTGCCAGTAGATGCCCAAGGCCTTCAAGCGGACGGTGTCGCCTTGGTGAATCACCCCGGTGAACACCCGAATGCCGTTGACCACCAGGTAGATGAGGCCAAACACCAGGTGCAGGATGTGCGTCATGACCAGCGCCCAGATGTACCCGCCTCCGCTGTTGGAGGACTGCAGGACTTTGGTGGTGATCGGTTGCACCATCAAGGCGTCGTCCGACGCGTACAATTCGCCACGAGCCGCGTCGTGCAGCAGCGGTTGGCCGTCGAATCGGATGTCGTAATCCTCCCCGTAGACCGCCGAGCTCTCGTAGATCGCCTCGAGGCTGTTCCACCTGAAGGCCGTGCCTGACGCGGTTTCAGACGTGTCCCAACCCATGCCGATGGCTGTGAGCTGTTTCCAGCCCTCCGCTTGGGTCAGCGTGAAGCCGATGCCGAGCAGCAGGGTGAGGGCCATGGCGACGGTGCCCATTTGGGTTTGGCCTTGGCGGATGGCGCGGGTGGCCCACCACAAGGTGACGCTGCTCAAAGCAATCATGACGTTGCTGGTCCAAAACATGGAAGGTGCTGGCACGTGCACCCAAAACTGCCCCATGTTGCTCACGATGTACGCGGAGGTGAAGCCGGCGAACAGCATGGTCACCGCAAACACCACGAAGTACATCAACATGGTCTTGGTCCTGTTGCGGACCTCAGGATCGTGACCTTCAAAGACGCGCTCACTCATCAGTGTGGGATTTTGTCAAGAACGTAAATCACTTGCACAAGCGGCAAGTAGAGGAAACTGGCGAACATCAAGTGCTTCGCGGCGTCCATGGACAACCGCGTGCGCAGGCGGTACGCGTAGAAGGAGAACCCCACGCCGGCCGCCACCGCCACGGCGAAAGCAACATTTCCCACCATGGGTTGGTTCAGCGCCCAAGGCAACATGCTGGCCGGAATGCAAAACAGCGTGTAAAGCAAGATGAGTTGGGCACTGCGTTCGGACCGCCCCGCGTTGAAAGGCATCATCTTGTACCCCGCCCGAAGGTAGTCGTCGTGCGACAGCCAGGCGATGGACCAAAAGTGCGGGAACTGCCACATGAACTGCACCGCAAACAACGTCCCGGGCTCAATTCCGAAGTCTCCCGTGGCGGCCACGTAGCCGATCATGGGAGGGAGGGCCCCAGGAAATGCCCCGACGAACACGCACAGGCTGGTCTTGGATTTCAGTGGGGTGTAGATGAAGGCGTAGCTGACAATCGCCGCCACCCCCAACCACCCACTTAAGGGGTTGAGGCTGAACAAACACACCAATCCGACCGCCGCCGCAAGCAAGCTCCAAGCCAAGGCTTGGGCGACCGTCATGCGGCCCGAGGGCAACGGACGGTCCGACGTGCGGTTCATGTGTCCGTCGATGCGACGCTCGATGATTTGGTTCAAACCGTTGGAGGCCCCTGTGAGGGCATAGCCTCCGACTGTCAAGGTCAAAAACGTCGGCAGGTCAATGGTTTCGGTGGCCATGAACCACCCCAAGACGGCAGACAGGACCACGAAAAATCCGAGGCGCAATTTGAACAAGGTGGCGAGGTCGCGGTGCATGCGGGGCAAAGCTACTTCACGATGCGAACGACATTGTCGGAGATCAGTCACCAATTGCGCTCGTCCATCACCCTGGAATGTCGGATGCCCAATTCAATCCGGCTCACGTTCCAGGGATCCTGCCAAGCCCCCGGGGGCTCTTGCTCCTCCAAACGCACCCAAGCGCGCAAAAAGGCTTCCATGCCAGGAAGGTCGTACCGGTCTCCGACCGGGTAAGCCAGGTCCAGCTCCAAGCGGAACACATCGGTTCTGGTGCCCTGCAGCCATACCTGACCGTAGTCCTCGTTGCGCTCGGTGTAAGGACGCCAGGGCATTTCACCGGCCGCGAAGCTCAACAACCCCTCATCGCTTCCTTCCGACCTTCCTTGGGCCCGCCGAAGCAGAGCCATCCGCAACGTCCAATCGTCCAGCAACGTCATCCGAGCCCAAATTCGGCCTTCGAGGAAATTGCCTCCAGCAGGGTGCCCCAACGGTTGGTGCAAGTGGCTGTACGAGTTGGCTTGGGTCTTGTGCGTGTAGGTCCAAGGCCGCACGGCGGCGACCTCTGCCATCCACGCAAACTTGCCGGAGTTGCTCGTGGAAGACACGCCCAGGAGCACCCCCCACTTGTTGGCCCACCAGGAATCTCCCCCGAACAATTCCGACGCTTTGAATTCGTCCAAGAGCACTTGGCTGTAGCCCTTGAACCATTGCCCTCTGCGAAGCCGGGTTTGGCAGGCGAGTTGTGCGCCGACCAAGGCGTTGTCCGTGGACCCGAGGATGTACTCTCTGGGGCGGAAGGCCCCAAACGGAACGAGGTAATGCGGTTCCACACGTCCCTGGAATGCGATGTCATGGTCGGCGCTCCACTTGACTGTGCCAAACAGCGCCCCGGACCAGCCTCCGCCCAAGGCAACCTCCGCCCATTGCGCGGCCATCCATCCCCGTTGGAGGGTGTCTCCTTCGAGGTGTTTGGTGCGAAGCAACATGTGCGTGTATTGGACGATGCCGGCGTCCAACCATAGTCGGGCTCCGAGCGCGGGGGCCATGTGGCGGTCCAAAAAAAGCGACCGTCCGCCTTGACCCCAGTGGTGAGACTCTTGCCCCACCCGAATGGCCACCGAAGGCGACACCGCCCAGGACACTGCGCCTTCAAGGCGGTCCACCGAGGCGATGGAGGGCGACAAGAGACTGGCTTGGCCGAGGCCGTCCATGGTTCCATGTCGACCGACTTCATGGGCCAATGGAAAGCCCAAAGGAAGCCGCCATCGGGTGGCGGACACGTGCCAATGGCCTCGCCGATTCCAGGACCCTTCAGCCCCTAGGCCAACGGCGGTGGATTGCGCGCTGAATTCGCCGGCCACTTGTTTGGCCTCGCCCAAGATTTGAAGTCCGGAAAAGGCCTCTGCAGAGGGCTGAAGTTGTGGGGGGCGGTTCCATCCCGTCGTGGGCTGGATGCTGGTCACAAGGATTCCTGCGCTGTCGCATGCGTCGGCCACCGCACGCGCTTCAGGGTCGATGGGCAAATGCCATTGCAGCGAGGTGCTCCGCTGGGCAGAGGCCGTGTGCACGAGGCCACTTCCGAGGAAGAGGGCCCAAATCAGACAGCGAAAACCCCGTGTCACGTCTGGGTCACGCCGCCCAAGACCCGCGGCGTCGGGTGGGTTTGGGCTTGGCGGGATTTGCCGGCGCCTGGGATTTGGCCCGCACGAGCAGGGCTGGAATGGTTCCAATTCCAAAGGCAAGTCCCAGGAGGACCACAAATTGTCCTGTCGCATCCAATCCAAACCAAGCGCTGTTGGGCAAATATGCCAACAACACAAAGAACAGGGTGTACAGCCAAATGGCGCCTGAGCTCTTCTTGTGGCCTAAGCCCAATTCCATGAGCTTGTGGTGGATGTGCCAGCGGTCCGGCGAGAACGGAGAACGTCCGTCCAACACCCTCAAGGTGAACACCCTGAGCGTGTCAACCAGAGGGTAAGCGAGCATGCACATGGCCGCCACAGGTTGCACCAGGCCTTCCAGCGCCGCTTCTGTCGGCGTTTGCATCACCCGAATGGCCATTGCGTACACGATGAGTCCGAGAAGCAGCGAACCGCCATCTCCCATGAAGATGCGTGCGGGGTTGAAGTTGAAGACGAGAAAACCCAACAAGGCCCCCGCCGTGCTGAACGCGACGATGGCCGAAGCCAAGTCTCCTGTTTGGAAGAACCACACGCCGAAGGAGGTCATGACAAGGGTTCCGAAGCCGCCAATCAATCCATCCAATCCGTCGATGAGGTTGACAGCGTTCACGACCACGATGTAGACAAACCAAGAGAATGGCGCGCTCACCCAAAACGGGATGTGCCCCAGACCAAAGAGGCCTCCGAAGTTGTCGATGCGCAAGTCAAGCGCCCCAACGAGGTAGGCCCCGACAGCCATGTGCACGAACAATTTGCGGCTTGCGCTCATCACCACGATGTCGTCCTTCAACCCCATGAAGAAGACCAACATGGCGGCCCCCAAGATGCCAACCCACACATAGAGGTGGCTGGAATCGGGCTGTTGGATGGCGAACGACACCAACGAGGAACTCATCAATGCAGCAAACACCATCAGTCCACCGATGGTGGGCACGGAGCGGTGGTGAATCTTTCGGGCTTCGGTCGGTTCATCGACCAAATGCTTGCGTTTGGCCACCGCAATGAGCGACGGCATCCCAACAAGCGTGGCACAAAATGCCAGCAAGCAAGTGAGTATCAGTGACAACATGGATGCGCGAAGGTAGGTCTTCCCGGAGACATAACCAAGGTGTGGCTCACGCCAACGCGCCAACGAAGGCCTTCGTTGGGCATGTTGGGACTTCCTTCAAGCCGCCACGTTTCGAATCCTGCGGTGAGGTGCAAGGGCCATTCTGTCTGAAGGGTCCACGCCCCCCAACCTTCCAACCACCATTGGTTGGCCAGGGTCAACACGTGCAATCCGGCGCGCATGCGTTGGTGCGTCCAGCTCACGGCACCTTCGCTCCGCCACACGGCCGAAGATTCCCAGGAGTTGTCAAAGCTCCAGACCGGCAGAAGGGGCGTGCCGAGTGGGGTGCCCGCATGCGTTGGAAGGACGTCTTCGGTGCCTTGGGTTTGGACCCTCGCCAGGGTGAATGTCCCACGCCAGTCCCCATGATGGCTCGACAAGCTGAGGGCGCTCGCAACGTGGGGGACCCATTC
>JBMZWX010000026.1:0-22991 GCA_049627085.1 Flavobacteriales bacterium
CCGCCCGCGCAGCCGATGCTGATTTCGTCGTCGTCCTCGGTGTCGAGGTTGAGCAAGATGTCCCCTGAGAGGAACCCGCCTTGGAGTCCGAGGGCCCCGGTCATGCCGGTTTCTTCGTCGATGGTGAAGAGGGCTTCCAAGGCAGGGTGCGGAATGTCGCGGCTTTCCAACACCGCCAAAATGCTCGCCACGCCGATGCCGTTGTCCGCCCCCAACGTGGTGCCTTCTGCACGCACCCAATCGCCGTCCACAAGCATCCGAATGCCCTGGGTCATGAAGTCGAATTCTGTGGCTTCGTTCTTCTGACAAACCATGTCCACGTGGCTTTGGAGCACCACGGTTTTCCGGGATGCCATGCCAGGGGTTGCAGGCTTCTTGATCAGCACGTTGCCCACTTCGTCTTGAAGCGATTCAAGCCCCTTGGTCGCGGCCCATTCGTGAAGCCATTCAACCACCTTGCCTTCGTGCTTGGAAGGGCGCGGAATGGCGTTCAAATCGGCGAATCGATTCCACAGGTCCGCGGGCTCGAGTTGGCGCACGGGATGGTTGGGGTGGTCGGCGTGGTCTGTCATGCCTCGAAAGGTAGGGTTCGAATGGTGAGTGAAAGGCGCGTGGGGTGTGGAAAAGTTGGGGTTTGGCCTGGGGCGGAAGCCTGCGGCACATCGGTACTTTAGAGGCAGATATGGCAGAGCAAGTCCAGTACACGGAAGACAACATTCGGAGCCTCGATTGGAAGGAGCACATCCGAATGCGCCCCGGGATGTACATCGGGAAATTGGGAGACGGCAAGGACGCCGACGACGGCATCTACGTGCTCCTGAAGGAGGTGATCGACAACAGCATCGACGAGTACACCATGGGGCACGGACGCACCATTGAAGTGGCGATCAAGGACGACGAAGTCCGTGTGCGCGACTACGGCCGTGGCATTCCCTTGGGGAAGGTGGTCGACTGCGTGTCCAAGATCAACACCGGCGGCAAGTACGACAGCCGCGCATTCAAGAAGTCGGTCGGACTGAACGGCGTGGGCACCAAGGCGGTGAACGCGTTGAGCACGGAATTCGTGGTGGAGAGTGTTCGGGAGGGCCAAATCAAGCGCGCAGGCTTCGTCCTCGGCGAGCTCACGGACGACGCCAAGGTGGAATCGACCACCAAGCGCAACGGCACACGCATTCGCTTCAAGCCCGACCCGGACATCTTCAAAGCCTACAGGTTCCGGACCGAGCACGTGGAGAAGTTGTTGTGGAACTACGCCTACCTCAACACAGGTCTCACGCTCTACCTCAACGGCGAGAAGTTTCGGAGCGAGCATGGGCTGAAGGACCTCTTGGAGGACCGGCTCGACAGCAAGTTGCGGTACCCCATCGTGCATCTTTCGGGAGAAGACATCGAAGTGGCCATCACGCACACAGACGCGTACGGCGAGGACTACCAAAGCTTCGTCAACGGCCAATACACTCCGCAGGGAGGGACGCACCAGGCGGCCTTCCGCGAGGCGTACATCCGGGTGGTCCGAGACTTCTTCGGCAAGGACTACGACGCCCAGGACATCCGCGGCGGCATCTCGGCGGCTGTGGCCGTGAAAGTGGAGGAGCCGGTGTTTGAGTCGCAGACCAAAACCAAGCTCGGCTCCCTGGAAGTGGGGCCGGATCGTCCGACGTTGAAGAGCTTCGTGTTTGAGTTTTTGAAGCGGGAGCTGGACAACTTCCTGCACCGCAACCCCGAGGTCGCCCAGGCCCTTCAGGCTCGGATCATCCAAAGCGAGAAAGAGCGGAAAGACCTCGCGGGCATCAAGAAGCTCGCCCGGGAACGCGCCAAGAAGGCCTCGCTGCACAACCGCAAGCTGCGGGACTGCCGCCTTCATCTGACCGACACCAAGAAGGACCGCAACGAGGAAACAACCCTGTTCATCACGGAGGGTGATTCTGCGTCGGGCTCCATCACCAAAGCCCGCGACGTGGCCACCCAGGCGGTGTTCAGCTTGAAGGGGAAGCCGCTCAACAGCTTTGGCCTGACCAAGAAGGTGGTGTACGAGAACGAGGAGTTCAACCTCCTGCAGGCCGCACTCAACATCGAGGACGGGTTGGACACCCTGCGTTACAACAAGGTGGTCATCGCCACGGACGCGGACGTCGACGGCATGCACATTCGGTTGCTCCTGATCACCTTCTTCCTGCAGTTTTTCCCGGATTTGGTCAAACGAGGCCACCTCTACGTGTTGCAAACGCCGCTGTTCCGGGTGCGCAACAAAAAGGAGACCCGTTACTGCTACGACGAAGGGGAGAAGCAATCCGCCCTTGCCGACTTGGGCGCCCGGGCGGAAATCACCCGATTCAAGGGGTTGGGGGAAATCAGCCCGGACGAATTCAGCCACTTCATCGGCGAGGACATCCGGTTGGATCCTGTGGTCATCGGCAAGGAGCAGAGCCTCCAGGAGATGTTGGGGTTCTTCATGGGCAAGAACACGCCCAACCGCCAAAAATTCATCATTGAGAACCTCCGTGTGGAGAAGGACGAATTGACGGAAGCATGAGCGAGCAAGAGCACCACGACGACGAGCGCGACGAGCGCGACGACGAGTTTGCCGGGGACGAAGGGGCAGGCGACGCCGGGGAGATGGAGCGGGTGATCCCGGTCCGTGGGATGTACAACGATTACTTCCTGGATTACGCCAGTTACGTCATCCTTGAGCGTGCGGTGCCGCACCAGCACGACGGCCTGAAGCCCGTGCAGCGGCGCATCTTGCACAGCTTGCGTGAAATGGACGACGGCCGCTTTCACAAGGTGGCCAACGTCATCGGCAACACGATGAAGTTCCACCCTCACGGGGACGCCAGCATCGGGGACGCCATGGTCCAAATCGGACAACGCGAGCTGCTGTTGGACTGCCAAGGAAACTGGGGCAACATCCTGACGGGGGACCGCGCCGCGGCCCCACGTTACATCGAGGTCAAGCTGAGCAAGTTTGCGTTGGAGGTGCTCTTCAACGCCAAGACCACCACATGGCTCTCCAGCTACGACGGCCGGAACAAGGAGCCCGAGACCTTGCCCGTCAAGTTCCCCTTGCTGTTGTCCAGCGGGGTGGACGGCATCGCTGTGGGTTTGGCTTGCAAAATCTTGCCGTACAACTTCATCGAGTTGATTGACGCGTGCATCGCGCACTACCAAAACAAGCGCTTCAAACTTTACCCCGACTTCCCCACCGGCGGGATGGCGGACATGGAGAATTACAACGATGGGCTTCGCGGGGACCGGGTGCGCGTTCGGGCCCGCATCGACAAGGTCGACAACAAGACCTTGGTGGTCCGGGAGGTGCCTTACGGCGTCACCACAGGGTCGCTCATCGACAGCATCTTGAAAGCCAACGACAAGGGCAAAATCAAGATCAAAAAGGTCGAGGACAACACCGCCAACAGAGTCGAGGTGGTCGTCCACCTGGCGAACAACGTGTCGCCGGACAAGATGTTGGACGCCCTGTACGCGTTCACGGACTGCGAAGTCAGCTTGGCGCCCAACAGCTGCGTCGTGTTCGACGACAAGCCTGTCTTCATGGGGGCCACCGAGATCCTGAAGATCAGCGCCGACCGCACGCGGCATTTGCTCAAGCGAGAGCTTGAAATTGAGCTGGGCGAACTCCAGGAAACCTGGCATTTCGCCTCGTTGGAGAAGATCTTCATCGAAAACCGCATCTACCGCGACATCGAGGAATGCGAAACGTGGGAAGAAATCCTCGCCGCCATTCACGAAGGCCTCAAGCCGCACATCAAGCACCTGTTGCGAGAAGTGACGGACGAGGACGTCACGCGACTCACCGAGATTCGGATCAAGCGCATTTCCAAGTTCGACAGCTTCAAAGCCGACGAACGCATCGCGTCGTTGGAAGGGGAGATTGAGCGCGTAAAGGACCACTTGGCCCACCTCACCGAATACGCCATTGCGTGGTTCAAGCGTCTCAAGGAGAAATACGGCACCGGCCGCGAGCGCAAGACTGAACTGCGCACCTTCGAGTCCATCGACCGCAGCAAGGTCGCGGTGGCCAACGCCAAGCTCTATTGGAACCCGGAAGAAGGTTTCGTGGGCACCGGGTTGAAACGCACGGAAGGGGACCTGCTCGGCGACTGCTCCGACATCGACGACATCATCGTGTTCCGAAAAGATGGCGTGATGCAGGTGAGCAAGGTGTCCTCCAAGGCGTTCTTCGGAAAGAACCTGCTGTATGCCGCCGTTTGGAAGCGGGGAGACAAGCGCACGACGTACAACGTCATTTACCTCGACGGGGCCACGGGCCGAAGCATGGTGAAGCGTTTCAACGTCACCTCCATCACGCGCGACCGAGAATACCCCATCACCAAGGGCACACCCAAGTCCAAAGTCTTGTATTTCACTGCCAACCCCAACGGCGAGGCGGAGGTGGTCTCCATCTTCTTGCGCGCCCAAGCCCGCCTGAAGAAGGCCAAGTTCGACGTCAATTTCAGCGACATCGCCATCAAGGGCCGCGGGGCCGGAGGCAACTTGGTCTCCAAGTTCCCGGTTCGAAAGGTGGAATTGAAAGAAGCCGGGGTGAGCACCTTGGGCGCGCGCAAAGTGTGGTACGACGACACCGTGCGTCGTTTGAATGCGGACGGACGGGGCCGGTTCTTGGGCGATTTCAAGGCGGAAGACAAGATCCTGATGCTCTTGGACGACGGGTCGTACGCGTTCTCGAGCTTCGACTTGAGCACCCATTTCGACGACAAAATGATCCACCTCGAGAAATTTGACGAGGACCGTCCGGTGTCGGTGGTGTACTACGAAGGGGAGAAGGACGAGTGGTACGTCAAGCGGTTCTTGCCTGAATTCAGCAAGAACCCCACCGGATTCATTGGGGAGCACGAGCAGTCCAAACTTTGGGTGGCGTCGACCCTGCACCATCCCCACGTTCGCATCCGCTACAACCGTCGCTTCAAGCACACCCGTGACCGGGAAGACGACGTGCTGGACCTGCGTGGATTCATTTCGTTGAAGGGGGTGAAGGCTTTGGGCAACAAGCTCAGCGCATTGCCTGTGACGGAGGTGAGTCTCGAGCCGCCTGTCGAGGAGCTGGAACAAGCCCTGGAGCAAGAGCTGGACGCGGCACGCGCCGCCGATGCCGCGCGTGAAGCCAATGCGGCAACCCCGCCAGAAGCAGCCCCTGAAATGCCTGAAGCGGAACCTGAGGCCCAGCCAGAGCCTTCGGCCAAGGCCCCTTCTCCGGCGCCTGAGGTGGACGAGGGCGGGCAGGCGTCGTTGTTCTGACGGGCCTGCTTTGAATCCGAAGAAAAGGACTTGGTGTTCATTGTACACCAAGTCCCAAATGCGCTACCTTTCGACCTCAAATACAACCCGATGAACCGATTGATTTTCCGCACTTCTGCCTTGGCCATCATGGCTTCTTTTGCTGCTGTTTTGACTTCCTGTGGAGGGCCCAATCCTTCCGGAGACGCGGAAGTTCTGGGTTCCGGCGAGCAAGCCGACGAGTTGGTGCACGCTGAGTGGACCAAGAACGCGACCATCTACGAAGTGAACGTTCGTCAGCACACCCCAGAGGGAACCTTCAACGCGTTGATCCCAGACCTTCCTCGGTTGAAGGAACTCGGTGCAGACATTTTGTGGTTGATGCCAGTGCATCCCATTGGAGAGGTCAACCGCAAAGGCGGCGAAAACGCCAACAATTACATCGTGGAGCCCGGCAGTTCTTCGTTGGGAAGTCCCTACAGCGTGCAGGACTACTACGCCATCAACCCCGACTACGGAACCCTTGAAGACTTCAAGCGATTTGTGGACGAGGCCCACGCGCTGGGCTTGCGGGTGATTTTGGACTGGGTGGCCAACCACAGCGCCTTCGATTGCGTGTGGACCGAGTCGCACAAGGAATACTACCTGTTGGACAGCCTCGGCAACTTGCAACCCCCATTGGGCACCGACTGGTGGGATGTGGCCCAACTCGATTGGGAGAACGGCGTGGACAACGGGCTGTACGCGGGCATGGCGGATGCCCTGGTCCACTGGGTGGAGAACTGCGGGGTGGATGGGTACCGCTGCGACGTGGCGATGAAGGTGCCGACCCCGTTTTGGGAGATGGCCCGCCGACAGCTCGAGGCGGTCAACCCCGACGTCTTCATGCTTGCCGAAGCCGAAGAGCCTGAACACCACAACCGCGCCTTCGACATGAGCTACGGATGGCACTTCCACCACTTGACCAACCAAGTGGCCCAAGGCAAGGAGCCCGTTCAGGTGTTGCGCGATTACGTGCACGAAGAGGCCGAGCGCTTTGCGACCGACGCGTACCGCATGGGGTTCATCACCAACCACGACGAGAACAGCTGGAATGGTACGGTGGAAGAGCGCTACGGCGACGCCGGCGACGCCATGGCGGTGTTGGCAGGCACGCTCTTGGACATGCCGTTGGTGTATTCGGGCCAAGAGTCCTTCAACCAAGACCGCTTGCGGTTCTTTGAGAAGGACACCGTGAAGTGGGGTGGCTACGACAAGGCCGACTTCTACCGCACCTTGAACGAGCTCAACCACACCCGCGAGGCCCTCTGGAACGGAGACTTCGGTGGCGCGCCTCAATTGTTGTCCACGTCCGCCGACGAGTCGGTCTTCGCGTTCTACAAGCAGAAAGGCGAAAGCACTGTGGTGGTGGTGTTGAACTTCTCCGCCGAAGCCCAAACTGTGAAGCTCGCCTTGCCTGAAGCTGAGTTGACCCCTGTGATGGGAGGCTTTGACGTCACCGGCTGGGAGGCAGGCCAAGAAATGGCCCCTTACAGCTACGCGGTCTTCGCCACGGCATCTTGAGTTGTGCTGCCGCACCCGCTTGAGGATGCGGTGTAAGTTTGGGACATGGAATTGAAGCGCGTCGCGTTGATTGCCCACGACGGCAAAAAGGACGACTTGGTGGACTTTGTGAAGGCCCATCAAGCTTGGTTCGAGACCCTTGAGTTGGTGGGCACGGGAACCACAGGTGGTAGGGTGGCCGAATTGGGGTTGTCGGTGCGGCGTTTGGCTTCAGGCCCCCTTGGGGGAGACGCCCAAATCGCGGCCCTCATCACAGAAGGCCTGTTGGACGCGGTGGTCTTTTTCCGGGACCCCATGGGCAAGCACCCCCACGAACCGGACGTGAACATGCTGTTGCGCCAGTGCGACGTGCACAACGTGGCGTTGGCCACCAACAGGGCCACGGCCGAATTGCTGGTGCAAGCGGCCAACCAGGCACAGGGGTGAGCGGCGCCGTTCGGCGGGGCGCAGGCCCTTGGCCATCTTCCAACGTCGAGCAGGAAGTTCGTCGTTGGCTTTTGACCCGTTTGGAGGCTGTGGAGGTTGAGGAGCGCGAAGGCATGGTCTTGCGCTTGATGGAGCATGCATCCGGCCAGCCCCGAGGTGCGCGGTTGACCGAGGAGAGGCGCTGGTCAGAATCGGAGCTGGATCGGTTGGCGGTGTGGGCTGCGAGGTTGTCGGAAGGGGAGCCCTTGCAACACGTCTTGGGCCAAGCCTGGTTTGACGGCATGGCGCTGCGTGTCACCCCAGACGTCCTCATTCCGCGCCCTGAGACGGAAGAGCTCGCAGCTTGGATGGCCCAGAAGCTCTCGGCCGTGCCCCACGCTGCCCCAAGTGCGCTGGATTGGTGCACGGGTTCTGGTTGCATTGCGTTGTCCTTGAAGAAGCGGGTGCCGCGTGCGGAAGTGCACGCATGGGACGTCAGCGAGCGAGCCTTGAACGTCGCCCAGGCCAACGCCGAAGCCCAAGGTTGTGACTTGAAGACGGGGGAGGCCGATTTGCTCGACGCCCAGCGTCCAGCGGCGCCCTTTCACTTGGTGGTTTCGAACCCACCCTACATCCCTGAGGCAGAATGTGCGGACATGCACACCAGGGTGGTGGAACATGAGCCGGCGTTGGCGCTGTTTGTGCCGGACGAGGATCCGCTCGTGTTCTACCGTTCCCTTGTGAGGTGGTGCGAAGACGGAGGGCTCTCTCAGGAAGGGTGGCTTGGCATGGAATGTCACCACGCGTTTGCAAGCCACGTGGCAGGGCTGTTGGCGGATTCAGGCCGTTGGAAACACGTGGAAATCCTGGAAGACTTGCAGGGCAAGCCAAGGCATGTTGTGGCCCGACTTGAGGTACCTTCATTGCATGGACGCCCTCCAAAGGATTGACGCACTTCGGGCTGAATTGCACGCCCACAACCACAAGTATTACGTGCTTGCCGAGCCGTCGATTTCCGACCGGGAATTTGACGCCTTGTTGGAGGAACTGGCCCAGCTGGAGGCGGCTCACCCTGAAGCCTACGACGCAAATTCCCCGACCCAACGTGTGGGCGGTGACCTCACCGACAAGTTTGAAAAGGTGCCGCACAGGCACGCCATGTTGTCGTTGAGCAACAGCTACAACGCCGAGGAGGTGGCCCAATGGGCAGAGCGTGTGCAGGCATCGTTGCCGGGAGAGGACGTGGAATTCGCCATGGAACTCAAGTACGATGGGGTGGCCATCAGCCTTTGGTACGAAGGAGGCGCGCTTGCGCGCGCCCTCACCCGAGGCGACGGCACCGTGGGCGAAGACGTTCGCACCAACGTGGCCACCATTCGGACCGTCCCCTTGAAACTTCTTCCTGGCGCACCTTCTGAACTCGAAATCCGGGGCGAGATCTTTTTCCCGTGGGATGGATTCAACGAACTCAATGCGTTGCGCAGGGAGTCCGGCGAGCAAGAATTCGCCAACCCCCGCAACACCGCTGCCGGCACCCTCAAGCTCCAAGACAGCCGCCTGGTGGCAGACCGTCCGCTGGACTGCATGCTGTACAACGTCGACGGCGGCGCCATGCAGGCGCTTGGCGTGTCGCGGCACAGCGAAGCGGTCGAGCGCACCGCGACATGGGGATTCAAGCCGCCTCAAGGGAGGAGTTTGGAAGTCACCACGTCGGTCGACGGCATCATGGCCTTCGTGGCGCATTGGGACAAGGCCCGTCACGACCTCAACTTCGCAATCGACGGCATTGTCCTCAAGGTCAACCGCTACGACCAGCAGAAACGACTTGGGAACACGGCCAAGAGCCCACGATGGGCGTTGGCGTACAAGTTTGAAACGGAGCGAGCGCGCACGGAATTGGTGGACGTGAAATACCAGGTCGGACGGACCGGGGCGGTGACGCCTGTGGCCGACCTCGATCCGGTGCAACTCGGCGGGACGACGGTGCAACACGCCAGTTTGCACAACGCCGACCAAATCGCCAAGTTGGACCTGCGCATCGGCGACATGGTCTTCGTGGAGAAAGGCGGGGAGATCATCCCCAAGATTGTGGGGGTGGACCGTGAGGCCGCCCATGCAGAGGGGTTGTTTGCGCCGCCGTCGTTGGTGTTTCCGTCGGCTTGCCCAGAATGCGGGTCTACCTTGGAGCGTGTCGAGGGGGAAGCCCAGCACTATTGCGTGAACTCCGCGGACTGTCCCGCCCAGGTGCGCGGCCGCATCGAGCACTTCATCTCGCGGAAGGCCATGAACGTGGATGGGCTTGGGAAAGAGACCGTGGCGCAATTGGTGGACGCCGGCCTCCTTCGAGATGTGGCGGACCTGTACGCCCTGACGGCGGATCAATTGCTTCCGCTGGAGCGCATGGCCCAAAAGTCGGTGGACAACCTGCTGACCAGCCTTACCGCGAGCAAGGCGGTTCCGTTCGAGCGCGTGTTGTTTGCGCTGGGCATTCGCCATGTGGGGGAAACGGTGGCCAAGCTGTTGGCCCAGAGCTTGGGCTCCCTTGAGAAGCTTGCCCAAGCCAGTGTGGAGGAGGTGGTGGCGTTGGAGGGCGTTGGTCCGGTCATCGCGGAAAGTGTGGTGTCTCAATTCGCAGATCCCACCTTCCAAGAGGTGGTGGCTCGGCTGGTGTCTGCGGGCATCCAAACCGAAGTTGTGATGGAAGCGCCAGTCGGGAACGCCCTCGAAGGGGAGGTGGTTGTGGTCAGCGGCGTCTTCGCCACCATGTCCCGCGACGAAGCCAAATCTGCGGTGACCGCCCACGGAGGCCGTTTGGTGGGCAGCATCAGCTCCAAGACAACCATGGTCTTGGCCGGCGACAACATGGGGCCCAGCAAGTTGGCGAAGGCAGAAAAGCTCGGGGTCCCGATCGTGGACGAAGAGGCGTTTTTGGCCAGGATTCAGTCCTGACCTTGGCCAGGCCACCCGTCAGAACGAGAGGGTGAATTTCAGGTTCACCCTGCGGCCGGTCAGGAAGTTGGGCACGGCGTAATAGCGACCATTGACATCCTGAATCCAATTGTGGTTGATGGTGTTGTTGATGCCCAACAAGTTGAAGACTTCGATGGACACGAGCCCGTCCCGTTCAGCTTCGTCGCTGAACAAGGCCCTGGAGAAGCCCACGTCGACGCGGCGGTAGGCTGGGGTGCGGAGCACGTCTTGGTGCCTGTTGAAAGACGGCGGCCCGTAGGGGAGGCCGCTGCCATAGAAGAGGCTGAGCAACACCTTGTAGTCCGGGTTCCGCGGCATCTCGTCTTGAAAGAGCAAACTGAAGCTGAACCGTTGGTCCGCGGGGCGGGGAATCATGCCTGGGAGCACCACAACGGTGTCGGTGATGGCGGCATACGGACCGTTGTGGTAGCCCGGCACGACCTGCAGGCCGTCGGCGTTGAAATACTCCTCGTAGCTGTCGTCGGCCAGGTCTTCTTCTGTTTTGAGCGCGGACATGCGCAACCAACTTTGGATGCCAGGGATGAATTCCCCGTTGAGCATCATGTCCACGCCAGTGGCGTAGCCTGAGGCGTTGTTGGTCGCGTAGTAGCGTTGCCGGACGTTCTCAATCTCGTAAGGGATGAGGTTGTCGAGGTCTTTCCAAAAGACCTCCCCCACAAACTTGAAGGGACGGCCTTTGGACGAGAACTCGTGGTCGACCCCCGCCACTGCGTGGATGGCACGCTGGGGCGCCACGTCGTCGCGGACGCGCCCGTCGAGGCCGCGCATTTCACGGTAAAACGGGGGTTGGTAGTAGTAGCCGCCTGACACGCGGAGCACCGTTTGGGCCATGCTTGACGGAACAAAAGACACGTTGGCCCGCGGCCCGCCCACCACGTGGGTGTTGCGTGTGCTGGCTTCAGGGTGCGTCAACACCGACCACCGGTGAACCCGGGCGCCGACATGAACCCGCAGGTCGCCCCGTGCGGATTCCCGCGTCCACGTGTCTTGCACAAACGCGGTGCTGCGGTGGGCGGACACCAAGTTGTGTTCGGACACGTAGTAGGGCAGGGCGATGATCTGGTTGGGTCGGTCTGCGGGGTCGAGGTAGCCCAAATTGTCTGCGGGATGCGGGGCGAAGAACCCCGCCGAATCCACCACGTTCCACTCGGACACCACATCGTCAAACGTTTCGATCCGGTGCTTGATTCCCCACTCCAAGTGGTGCTGTTCCAAGACGTGGCTTCCCTTGAGTGCAGAGCTGACCACGCGTGCCCAAAGTTGGTTGCGGCCGTGTTGCAGAAAGCCGCCCACGCCAAACGTTTGGCCTTCGTCGAAGGTGTCGCCGCCAGGGTCGCGCTCCAACTCGCTGAGGAAGTATTGTCCGAGGACGTCGAAGGACTCGCGCTCGGCCGTTTGGAAAACCGACTGGATGAAGCGGATGCGCGAATTTTCGGTGCGCCGTTCTGCAGCGAGGGCGCCGAATCCGGTCTCGTAGCCGGACTCCTCGCGTCCGTCGTAGTACACCGTCAATCGGGCCGCCTGATTCACGGTGCCGATGTTGGTTTCACGTGTCGCCGGCAGGAAGCTGTAGTCGTTTCGGCCGTAGACGCCGAGGGCTTGCAATTCCCACGGTCCGTACCCGTCGGGGTCCCACGTCAGGTAGCACTGGCCGTCGAGGTAGGTGGGGGCGTATTCCCCGCGCTCGTCCAAGGTGGACAGGATGTAGCTGTTGTTCCGGTAGCGAAGGCCCACATTCATGCGCACGGGGCCCAACACGTTGTCGTGTTGAAGTTGGGCGCCAAGCGCGCTGGCGGTCGCCCGGGTCTTCGCTTCGGTGGGCTTGCGGTATTGGATGTCGAGCACCGAGCTCAGCTTGTCCCCGTATTTGGCTTCAAACCCGCCCGCACTGAATTCAATGCGGTCGACCATGTCGGGGTTGGCGAAAGACAGCCCTTCTTGTTGGCCGCTCCTCACCAAAAAGGGACGGTACACCTCGATGTCGTTGACGTAGACCAAATTCTCGTCGAACGACCCGCCCCGCACGTTGTACGCGCTGCTCAATTCAGAGGTGAAGTTCACTGGGGCTTGAAGCAAGGCGTCCTCGATCGTGCCTCGGGGGGTGGGGACCTTGCCCGCCAGCTTGGGGTCGATGCGTTGCACCGTCACGTCTTGCCTGCCGTCCCCGACGACCTCCGCCTCTTGGAGGTTGGTCCCAGGCTTCAGCCTGAATCGGTGTTGCGCGCGTTCGCGCTCGAACGTCCAGGTCCACGACTCCGATCCGTGCCCGACGAACGACGCCTGGACGGTCCATGGGCCGGCGTGGGGAAATTCGATGCTGTACCAGCCTTCTGCGTCGGTGGTCACCCCAAGGCGGAGGTGGTCCTTCACCAAGACGGCCGCGCCGGGTAGGGGTGTGCCCTGGGTGTCCTGGACGTCGCCGGTCAGGAAAAAGCCCTGGGCCCAGGCGCCGGCAGAGGTCGCCAGGGCAAGCCAGCCAGCGAGGAGGATGCGACAGCGGTGGGACATCATTGCCTGCGCAAATCGCCAGATTTCAACGCTTGGAGGAACTGCGCCCAAGCCACAGGATTCAGCAAATTCACGGGCGGCGCTTGCCCCGCGTAGCCCGCTTGCTGGGCCTGGGCGGCGAGCACATTCGAAGACGTCGACTGGCCGTCGCGTCCGACTTCACTCAGGCGGTCGTAAACGTCCATAGGGTCCATGGGATAGTCCCAAGCGGGGTCGAGGCCTTGGTTGGGCAGGCCAAGGGCCAAGAAGTCTTGACGAAAGCGCTCACGGCTGGGCCATGGGTATACGAACGCGTCGTTCATCGTCACGGTGTCGCGGCCCATGGGTTGGACGAGGTTCACCCGCGCGAGCTCCCCGCCTTCTGGGATGACGGCTTGTTGGCTCACGTACCCGACGCTCGAGAACTCCAAGGTGTCTCCCGTCAGGGCTGGCAGGCTGAAAAACCCGCGGGCGTCCGTCATGGTGCCTCGGCGGTCCCGCGACCTGAACACCGTGCAGTAGGGCAAGGGAGACAGCGAGTCGCCGGTGACGACCAAGCCGCTGACCTGGACCACTTGTGCGGGCAGGCTGTCGGTTTGGCTTGACGCGGCAAGGCCCATCCACAGGGTGAATGCGCACACAAATGCAAGGCGGAAGGGCGCGGAATTCATGCGTCGTGGAAGGTACAACGCATCAAGCGCCTTCTTCTTGTGCCGTCTTGAATTCGCTCGTGAAATGGAAGGTGATTTCAGGAAAATTCTGAATCTCCATGTTCAGCATGAACTGGGACGGCGCGAGGTACACCTCGAGGCCGTCTTTGTCGCGCACGATGTCCTGGGCCTTGATGCGTCGGAATTCGGCGAGCTTGTCTTCGTTTTCGGATTCGATCCAGCAGGCCTTGGAGTAGGGTTTGGCCTGGAATTCGCACTTGGCGCCGTACTCGTGCTCCAGCCGGTATTGGATGACTTCAAATTGAAGCTCCCCCACGGTGCCCACGATTTTGCGGTTGCCCGCTTCGCGGATGAACAACTGGGCCACCCCCTCGTCGGTCAGCTGTTGGATGCCTTTTTCCAGCTGTTTGCTCTTCATGGGGTCTTTGTTGACCAATTCCTTGAAGATCTCGGGCGAGAAGCTGGGGATGCCTCGGAATTGCAAGTCTTCCCCCTCCGTGAGTGTGTCGCCAATTTTGAAGTTGCCCGTGTCGTAGAGGCCTACGACGTCGCCAGGCCACGCTTCGTCCACGACGCTCTTCTCTTGGGCCAAGAACGTGGCCGGGTTGGCGAACTTCAGTTTTTTGGTGAGGCGCGTGTGCTGGTAGAACGTGTTGCGCTTGAAGCTGCCGGAACACACGCGAAGGAAGGCGATCCGATCGCGGTGCTTGGGGTCGATGTTCGCGTGGATCTTGAAGATGAACCCGGTGAATTTGGATTCGTCAGGCGCCACCTCGCGGCTGGATGTCTCGCGGGGCTTGGGGTTGGGCGCGATGTCGATGAAGGTGTCCAACATCTCCTGCACGCCGAAGTTGTTCACCGCGCTGCCGAAGAAGACGGGCGCCAGTTTGCCTTCGAGGTACGGGGCTTGGTCCCAGGCGTCGTAGACCCCTTCCACCAATTCCACGTCTTCGCGGAGTGTGTCGGCGTGTTCTCCCACGAGGTCGTCGAGGGTGCTGTCGTCCAGGGATTCGATGGCAACGACGTCTTTGGCCACCTTTGTTTTGTCCGCTTGGAACAGGCGCAAGCTCTTGTTGTAAAGGTTGTAGACCCCTTGGAAGGTGTGTCCTTGGGAAATGGGCCAAGACAACGGCCGCACTTGGATGTTGAGCTTGGCTTCCACTTCGTCGAGCAGGTCGGTGGGGTCGCGGCCCTCGAGGTCCATCTTGTTGATGAAGACGATCACAGGGGTGTTGCGCATCCGACACACTTCCATGAGGCGCTCGGTTTGCGGCTCCACGCCCTTCACGCAGTCGATGACCAAAATGACGCTGTCCACCGCCGTCAACGTCCTGTACGTATCTTCGGCGAAATCCTTGTGGCCCGGCGTGTCGAGCAGGTTGACCAGGATGTCCTTGTAGTGAAACGCCATGACCGACGTGGCCACCGAGATGCCACGTTGACGTTCAATGTCCATGAAGTCCGACGCCGCGGACTTGGTGATCTTGTTGTTCTTGACCGCGCCGGCCGTTTGGATGGCGCCACCAAACAGGAGAAATTTCTCCGTCAACGTGGTTTTGCCGGCGTCCGGGTGCGAGATGATCGCGAAGGTGCGACGACGTTGGATTTGGTCTTGGATGGCAGCGCTCATGGTGGCTGCAAACTTACATCGTCCGTGCCGACTGAATGGTTTGGCGCAGCAAGTCGTTCCAAGCTGGAATCAAGGCGTCCGGGTGCGATTTCATCGCATGTTTCTTGGCCGCGTCGCACATCTTGGCTTTGGCGCTGTCGTCCATGGCCAAGACCTCCTGAACGGCACGTGCGAGGTCGCGGACGTCGCGGGATTCAAACCCAATGCCACGCCCTCCGTCCAGCAATTCCGGGGTGCCGCCAGCCAAGGAACCCACAACAGGCACCTGGCGGGCCATGGCTTCCAGCGTGACGGTTCCAATCGTCTCGGCGTGGCTGGTCATGGCAAACACGTCCAAGGCGTCGTACACCGGCAGCACGTCGTCGCGGCCTTCCAGCCAATGGACGCGGTCGGCCACCCCCAATTCCGTGGCCAGGTGCTTCAAATAACTCGCTTCGTCGACGCCGTTGTTGGCGGTGTTGTCCCCGACAAAAAGCCAGTGCACATGGTCAGGGAGTTGTGCCAACGCGCGAAGGGCCGTCCGCTGGCCTTTGCCGGGATCCAACCGTCCCACTGTGCCCACCAGCGTCGCGCCGTCAGGCACAATCAAGCCGAGGTGGCGGCGGGTGGACAGCGTGCCCATGCGGCTCGTGTCAAACCAGCGTGGCGCCAAGGGGAGGGGGAGGACGTGGGATTGAGGCGCCTGGAGGGGCGTGTTCGAAAGGGTTTCGGCCCGCAACGATTCAAGTCCGCTGACCCACGTGTTCACCGTGCTGTAGCGGCGCTTGTGCCACCACAGCGTTTTGGGCTTGGAGATCTGCATGGCCTGTTGCACCAACAATGGGGTGCCGGTCTGGCGGCATGCGCGGCTGGCCACGTCCAAATCTCGCGGGGCCCGAATCCACACCAAGTCGGCTTCGCGTGCCAGTTGCTTCCACCTTCGCACATCCAACACGGTGGCACGACGAGGATGATGGGGGATGGCTTCTGGGGTGACCCCAAACGACGGGGCATGGTTCCAGCTCGGGGAACCTTCCACGGCGGCGTACGACACCTCGTGTCCGGCCTGGGTCATCCATTGGGCCATGACCAACAAGTTGCGCTCCAATCCTCCCCAACCGATGGACGAGGTGATGAGTCTCAACTTGTACGTCATCAGTTTCTTGTGTCGGGACGAATGGTGAGCTCGCTGACGATGCCTCTGCCTCTGCTTTCCACCGCAAACAAGGCCGCTTCCGCCACGTATTCCGGGGTCATTCCCACGTCGAATTGGGGGCGGTAATTGGCCCGAAGTTCGTCGTTGGTGGTGCGGTCGATGAAGGGGGTGTTGACCGCGCCTGGGTTGAGCGTGGTGACGGCCAGCTGCCCTTTGAATTCCGTCCGGAGCGACTCCGAAATGGCCAGTACGGCGTGCTTGGTGGCGCAGTAAATGCCGCTGTTGGGAAACACTTGGCGGGCGGCCAAGGAGCCGATGTTCACCACATGTCCTTTAGAAGCCAACAACAGAGGCAGCGTCGCGTGCAAGCTGTTCAACACCCCGGTGACGTTGACGTCCACCATGGCGTGCCACTCCTCGATTTTCGCGTTTTCAAGTGGATCGAAGTAGCCGATGCCCGCGTTGGGGATGACCACGTCGAGTCCGGCCCAGTGGTCAGAAATCCACTCCACACAGCGCGCCACGGAGGCCACGTCCGTGACGTCGCAGGGGAGGGTGGACACCGAGCCGTCGAGGCCTTGGGCTTCTTCGGCCAATTCAGCCAAAGCGCCTTGTGACCTTGCGGAGGCGAGGACATGGTGGCCTGCGCCGGCCAAGGTCAAAGCGCATGCTTTTCCGATGCCGCTGGAGGCGCCGGTGATCCAAATGTTCAGTTGTTTCATGGATTCGATTCCCATTGCGAAAGGCCCACGACGCGGTCGTAGCCTTCCCAGTCTTCGTAATGTACCACCAGGGTGTAGAGGTTGTTGGTTTGGGCGTGGCTTCCTTCGACATCGAGCAGTTGGCCTGCGGAGTCGCGGTCGCCTTGTTCCCGCACCACGTAGTGGTAGTTGTGGTAGCCCTGCTTGAGGGTTTGGTCCAACGTGTACAGGCCACGGTCGGCGTCGTAGATCATCTTGAAGTCCGGCCTGCACTCGTGCTGGCTCAACGCACCCACCACATAGACGTCCCTTCCAGCCAGCGGGTGGCGGGTGTCCAAAGACCAGTGCACCCACACGTGGTCGCTCCCAGTGAAAGGGTCGAGGCGGTCGTTGTGGGTGACTGACGCGCCGTGGATGTCTTGGCCTCCGCCGAAGTAGTCGTACGTGCGGCGCTCGTCCGTCTCCAGCCAGAAGTGCCACGCGTCGGGATGTTCTTCGAGGCGGGCGACGCCTCGCGCACTGAACTCAAGGCCCTTGAGGTCCACAAACCGATACGTGTTGCCGCCTTCAAAGACGTGGCCGGACCGGGTGAAGTCGATCTCGGTCCCTTTGACAAACCTCGGCTCTTTGCCCGTGATCGCCCGGGACCACGTCCAGTTGGGCACCACGGTGACGGTCAGCCGGTCGTACGGGTCGGACAGACTGTAGTTCCGCTCTTTCACGGTGAAGTGCACCTCTTGGTGGCTGCGCACCAGCGCCAAATCCGACGGCTCGCCCACCTTGGCGTCCACGTCGCACAATTCCTCAAACACCACGAATCGACGCTGCACCAGCGGCCGTTCAGGCTCGTAGGGGTCGACGATTTGGAGCAAGTAATTGCCGCTTCGGGTCCACCTCAAGTCGTCGTTCGGCAACCGCAACAGGTGGTGGGTGAAGTCCACTTTGGTTCCGAAGCTCGCCTCGTCGTCGGAGGTGGGGGTGGAGTAGAACCCTTGCAGGTACTCGCTGGGGTGGAGGTCGGAGGGTTGCCAGTGGCGGTCGCAGTGAACGATTTGAACTTCCCAGGGCGTGTAGTCCCCCGTCATGTCGTCAAAGCGCAGTTCCAACACGCCTTGTTCCTGGGATTGCGCCAGCGAAACCACCGGCGGCGCGATGGGTTGGCCCACAGGGTGAAACGTCACCGCTTGAATGCGCGCGTCATCGAGGGGCAGGGGAGGAAACGTGGAAGGTTGTGCGCTGGCCAGTGTGGCGCTGAACCAAGTCAGGGCCAAGGCCCACAGCCCAGAACTTGCTTGAGGAACGTGCCAGCTGAAAGTCATGCCCCAAAGTTCGTCGCAAATCATTTCAAGAATTGCCCTTGCGACCATGGATAAATCGCGTGTTGTCTTGGTCCGTTCTTTTGGATCGTGAGGGCTACCTTTGCGCCCCGAAAACCGATTGGACATGTCCAAGACCTTGCGAATCAAAAAAGGAGTTGACATCCGCTTGGCCGGAGCTCCTTCCACCGAATGTGCTGCAGCGCCGGCGCCCAAGGTGGTGGCCATTCAACCTCCCGACTTCCCGGGATTGACCCCCAAACTTGCTGTCAAAGCTGGCGACGCTGTGAGCGTCGGTGACGCGCTTGTGTTCGACAAGACGTTCACCAACGTGAAGGTCGCAAGCCCAGTGTCCGGCACCGTGAAGGAAGTGGTTCGTGGCGCCAAGCGCCGGATCATGGCTGTTGTGGTGGAGGCTTCAGGCGAAGAAAAGCACCGCGACTTTGGGGTGTGGAACGGCGGAGGCCGTGACGCCCTTGTGGCCCACCTTGCGGAGGCGGGCATGTTCGCGGCGTTCCGCCAGCGTCCTTTCGACGTGTTGGCCAACCCTGCCGACACCCCCCGCGCGATTTACGTGAGTGGGTTCGATTCTTCGCCCATGGCGGCGTCGACGTCTGTGGTGGTGAAAGGCCAAATGGACCACCTCCAGCGCGGCATTGACGCCTTGGCCGAGCTCGCAGGAGCAGGCGGTGTGCATGTCGGCCTTCAGGCTGGCGACAGCGCCCTCGCAGGCCTCAAGAACTGCAAGACGACCGCCTTCCAAGGCCCGCACCCCGCCGGCAACGTGGGCGTGCAAATCCACCACACCGCCCCCATCAACAAAGGGGAAGTGTTGTGGACGTTGGGCTTGCAGGACGCCATCAACCTCGGCGCCCTTTTGAACACAGGCAAGTACAGCGCCCGTCGCGTGGTGGCTGCGTGCGGTTCAGAGATGGACAACCCCCGTCACTTGGAAACCGTCGTGGGCGCCAGGCTCGCCGACCTCGGATTGAAGGTCAACGAAGGGGCCCGCGTCATCAGCGGCAGCGTGTTGACCGGCACCAACGCCGGATTGAACGGCCACCTGGGTGCGTTTGCCACGCAAGTGGTGGCGTTGCCGGAAGGGCACGACCCCAAGTTCATGTTGACCGAAGGTTGGCTGAGCCCAGGGTTGAACAAGTTCTCTGCCAGCCGTGCCTACCCCACGTGGCTCATGCCCAAGGGGAAGACCTACACGTTGGACACCAACCAAAACGGGGAAGACCGCGCCTTCGTGGTCTCCGGGCAGTACGAGGCCGTGTTCCCCTTCGACATCTACCCAGTGCACCTTGTCAAGAGCATCATGGTGAACGACATCGATGCGATGGAGAAGCTGGGCATCTACGAAGTCGCGCCCGAGGATTTTGCCTTGTGCGAGTTCGTGTGCACCTCGAAAATTCCTGTGCAGTCGCTCGTGCGTGAGGGGCTGGACGCTTTGAAAGTGGAACTTGGATAAAGTCAGACGACATGAAAGCCATTCACAACCTCATCCAATCGGTCAAGCCTCACTTTGAAGAAGGCGGCAAGTTGTCGCGCTTCTGGGTGGTGTTCGACTCCCTCGAGACGTTCGCATTCACCCCAGGTCACGTGACCTCCTCAGGGGCGCACGTCCGTGACAGCATCGATTTGAAGCGCACCATGTTTTTGGTGATTGTGGCCATGATTCCCTGCCTGTTGTTTGGCATGTGGAACATCGGACACCAGTACCACTTGAGCCTTGGCCAATCTTCCGACCTCCTCGCCAACGTGCTTGTGGGCGCATGGAAGGTCATCCCACTCATCGTCGTCAGCTACGGCGTGGGCTTGGGCATTGAGTTCTTGTTCGCGGGCATGCGCGGGCACAGCATCAACGAGGGGTACCTCGTGTCCGGCATGCTGATCCCACTCATCATGCCCGTGGACGTCCCCCTGTGGATGGTCGCCTTGGCCGTGGCGTTTGCCGTGGTGGTTGCGAAAGAAGTCTTCGGAGGCACCGGCATGAACATTCTGAACGTGGCCCTCACGGCACGGGCGTTCTTGTTCTTCGCCTACCCCAAGCAACTGAGTGGTGAAATCTGGATTCACGACGTGGCGACCAGCAAGGCTGGAGGCATGCTTGTGGACGGGTACACTGGGGCCACGGCCTTGGGTCACCTTGCGGGCACGGTGGGCACCGCGGCGTCGGAAGCCAGCGCCGCCACGATGTCGCTCTTCGCGGACGGCGGCATGTTCTCGTTGAGCAACTGCTTCTTGGGGTTGATCCCAGGTTCGGTGGGTGAAACGTCTGCGTTGGCTTGTCTGATCGGCGCGGCCATCCTCATTTGGACCGGCATCGGAAGCTGGCGTGTGATCGCCTCCTTCTTGGCAGGCGGCTTGGTGATGGGGGTGTTGTTCAACCTCATCGGGGCCAACGCATACATGACCATCAACCCTTTGCACCAAGTGGTGATGGGCGGATTCATGTTTGGCATGGTCTTCATGGCCACCGACCCTGTGAGTGCAGCCCAAACCAACACTGGCAAGCTCTGGTATGGATTCTTCGGCGGCTTGTTTAGCATCATGATTCGCGTCTTCAACCCCGCCTACCCGGAGGGGGTGATGATGGCCATCTTGTTCATGAACGTCATGGCCCCGCTCATCGACCACTACGTGATTGAAGCCAACATCAAGCGCCGTGAGAAGCGGTTGACGGTGGCTGCAGCCTAACCTTACCAACGAACGAAACGCACAACCATGGCGATCAACAAAAACGGAACTGGCTACACCTTTGGCTTTGCCATTGTGATGGTGGTGGTGGTGGGGGCGGCCCTCGCAGCCACAGCCATCTCGCTGAAGCCCCTCCAGCAGGCCAACGCGGCCGACAAAAAGATGATGGACATCCTCGGGGCCATCAAGGTGGACTCCAAGCGCGACAACGCGAAGGAGCTCTTCGCTGAATACGTCACCTCGCGCGTGGCCATCGACGCGACCGGCGCACAGGTGTCTGTGAAGCAAGGCGAAGTCAACACCACCGACGCAACCGACCCCTTCAACATCGACATCAAAAAGGACTACCGCTCGCACAAGCCTGCCAAGGGCGATTTGTCTTGGGCCAACGCCGGCGACTTGACCTTCCCGGTCTTCGAATGCCAAAAAGAAGGCGAGACCTACTTCGTGGTGCCCATGGTCGGCTCCGGGCTGTGGGGACCGATTTGGGGCTACGTGGCGCTTGAGGGCGACATGCAGACCATCTACGGCGCCAAGTTTGATCACAAGACCGAGACCCCTGGCCTGGGTGCTGAAATCAAGGAGTCCTTCTTCACGGAAAAGTTTGAAGGCAAGACCCTCGCGGAGGTGGGGCCCACGTACTTCTCGGTCCTGAAGGGCGGAGCGTTGACCGACGTCCACAGCGTCGACGGCATCACCGGCGGCACCATCACGTCCAAGGGCGTGGATGAAATGCTCAACCGCACCATGGGCATTTACCTCAAGTACTTCAACAACGCAACCCAACGCGCCCAACGATGAGCACCGACACCAACACCGCGGTCGAGACCAAGCGCGAGAGCTTGTTCAGCAAAAAGAACCGCAAACTCCTCAAGGATCCCCTGGACGACAGCAACCCCATCACCGTGCAGGTGCTTGGCATTTGTTCTGCCTTGGCGATCACCGTGCAACTTCAGCAGGCTGTGATCATGAGCTTGTCTGTGCTGTTCGTGATGATTGGCGGGAACGTCATCATCTCCCTGCTTCGCAACATGGTTCCAGACCGAATCCGCATCATCGTGCAGCTCGTGGTCGTCGCCTCGTTGGTGATCATCGTGGACCAGGTGCTGAAAGCGTTCCAGCCAGACATCAGCGAGAAGTTGTCCGTCTTTGTGGGCTTGATCATCACCAACTGCATCATCATGGGACGCCTCGAGGCGTTCGCCTTGGGCAACAAGCCGGGGCCTGCGCTCCTCGACGCCATCGGCAACGCGATGGGCTACGCGTGGATCCTCCTCGTGGTCTCCATCGTTCGTGAAATCTTCGGCAGCGGGGCCATTTCACTTCCTGGCATGGGCCAAGTGAAGTTCTTGCCCACAAGCTGGTTCATCTCTGAAGGTGGATTCTACGAGAACAACAACTTGATGATTCTCCCTCCGATGGCTTTGATCACGGTGGGCCTGATCATTTGGATTCAACGCAGCCGCAACGAGGCACTTATCGAAGAAAACTAAGCCATGGAATACCTCAGCATATTCGTGAAGGGCATCTTCATCGAGAACATGATTTTCGCCTACTTCTTGGGCATGTGTTCTTACCTCGCGGTGTCCAAGACTGTCAAAACCGCCAACGGCCTTGGCCTTGCGGTGATTTTCGTCCTCGGCATCACCGTGCCGATCAACTACCTCCTCGAGAACTACGTGCTCAAGGAAGGGGCCTTGGCCTGGTTGAACCCGGAGTACGCCAACGTCGACTTGAGCTTCCTCAGCTTCATCATGTTCATCGCGGTCATCGCGTCGATGGTGCAGCTCGTGGAGATGATTGTCGAGAAGTTCGCCCCCGCGCTGTACGGCGCACTGGGCATCTTCCTGCCCCTCATCGCGGTGAACTGCTCCATCCTCGGTGGGGCCCTGTTCATGCAGGACCGCCAGTACCCCAGCATCGGGGAAGCCACGGTCTTCGGCCTCGGCAGCGGGGTGGGATGGTGGTTGGCCATCGTGGCCATCGCAGCCATTCGCGAAAAAATCCGCTACTCTCACGTCCCTGCGCCGCTTCGCGGGTTGGGCATCACATTCATCATCACTGGACTCATGGGCATTGCTTTCATGAGCTTCATGGGCATTGAAATCTGATCAGACATGACAACCACGCTGATTC
>JBMZWX010000027.1:0-22638 GCA_049627085.1 Flavobacteriales bacterium
AGGGCGCTTCCGCCAGCACCGACGCCAAGGGCGCCACGTGCAGCAAGGACAAGGCTGCAGGCTGCTGCAGCAAGGGCGCTTCCGCCAGCACCGACGCCAAGGGCGCCACGTGCAGCAAGGACAAGGCCGCAGGTTGCTGCTCAGCCAAGGCCGCTGCCGAAGAGCCTAAGAAGAAGAAGTCCGGCAAGAAGGGCAACAAGACTTCAGGTCTCTCCGGAGGCAAGTGAGTCTGCCTACCGTCAGCTTGACGACACAGAAAAAGGGAAGGCTTAACCGGCTTTCCCTTTTTTCATGTCCCGAAGTCGAGAGGCTTGGCCCGTGTGGGGTTCTCTCGCCATCTTTGCCCTGCTGGGCAACGGCTCAGGTTTGGTCCCATAGCTCAACAGGATAGAGCATCTGCCTTCTAAGCAGACGGTTCGGGGTTCGAGTCCCTGTGGGATCGCTACAATTCAGAGGCTGGGCTGATCCGGTGTGGCAGCAAAGTGTGGCAGTCATGCCCAATTTTTCCTTCCTTCAATTTGACATCCACGGGGAGCGGGTCCGTTGTTCAAACGGAGAAGCGCTGGTTCCTTCCGTTTGCTGACCAAACAGCTGTTCGGTAATCAGTCGTCAAGGCCCCGAAGGTCATCATGACACCTGTCACCTTTCGCCAACACCGCATCATCGCACGCAACGTGATGCTTGGCTACGTTGCAAGCATGTTAAGAGTCATTTTTGTTTGGTTGTTGGTCATCCTTGGAGCAGGATGTCAATCGCCAGAAATGGATACGGTCAAGGCCGTCATGCCCAACGTCACAGAATCCCAAGCACGTGTTTATTGTGGCCAGGGTTCATGTTTGCGCATTGTCACATTTTCGAGGAAGCAGATGTGGGTGAAGCGCGGCACCATCGAAACCAAGAAGTTTGAAAAGGCCATTGTCGCGGCCCACGACAATGCAGATGAAAAGGCAATGATGCATTTGTATTTCGCGGATGAAGAAAATGAGTTCATTTCTGCTTTTGCGGAACTTTCGCGTGAGGAAGCCCTTGACTTCATTCGGAACACCAATGTCGTGCCCTCACAAGTAGGAATTACAATTCGAGGCGGAAATGGAATCACGGCCAAATCATCCACAGACCCTGACTGGATGTCGTTGATCATGGGCGTGGATTTGACCACTGATTCTCGCGAATGAACGTTGGTTGATCAGCTCGACGTGCCGACGCTGAGGGTGGAGGAGATGCCAAGAATGCAGTGCGGCACATTGCGCCTGACCTTCTTCAAATGCTTGCTGAATTCGGCATCGATTGTGAGTGATCAAACAAGGACTTGGTGTCAAGCCTGTGACATCTTTTTTTGAGGTCTTTGTGAAACCTTTTGGAACCTGCCACAGTACAGGGGTGTGGTTTTGGTGAAGTGCTTTGAACAGCATCATGAATCAGAGTTTTGGTTTGGAAGGGGTCCTTCAACGCAAGGGCCCCTTTTTTTGTGCCTACTTGAGACCTGAGAAGTGAGTCTCAACCCCCGCCTTGGTTGTGTACGCTTTGAGAGTCAGGACACAAGACTTATCTTCATGATCTTCAACAAAGACCAATGAAAAGGATGCTTACTCTGCTTGTTTGAGCTATCTGATTGAATGCTGTTGGGCAAGTGCCTAACTATCTGCACTGCAATCCTGACTTTGATGGGACAGCTGGGCATGCATCTCCAACCCAAACATCAGGGCGGCAAAGGCGAGAAAGAGGTGCTTCATGGTCGTGTTAGTTGGGTCTCACAAGATACGGCACGTGCGGTGGCACCTGTTTCTTGGGGCCCTTGTCAGATGGACACGAGTTGCGCAAGTCGTTTGGGGCCAATAATTTCGCCCTGAAGGCGAGGCCTTCTGCCGGACAATGATTCCCGGAGAACCCTGATTTTACTGGACCTATGGGAAGGAAGAGCAACTTTTTGGTGTTGGCGCTGCTGGTGCCTCTGATTTGGTTTTTTGGCACGTCGTACGAGGCGGCCACAGACGCGGCTGAATTGGCCAACTTGGATTCGGGCGATACGGCCTGGATGGTGGTGGCAAGTGCGTTCGTGCTGTTGATGACGCCGGGACTCGCCTTCTTCTATGGAGGGATGGTCGACAAGAAGCACATCATCTCGACGATGCTCCAAAGTTTCGTGGCCCTCGGCGTGATCAGCGTGTTGTGGGTGCTTGTTGGGTTCAGCTTGTGCTTCGGCGACAGCTTGGGAGGCATTGTGGGAGATCCTAGGACGTTCTTGGCGTTTCGGAATGTGGGGCTCAGCCCCAACGCGGACTTTGCAGGCACCGTGCCGTTTTTGTTGTTCGCCCTGTTCCAGCTCAAGTTCGCCATCATCACCCCCGCGCTCATCACAGGCAGCATGGCGGGACGCGTGCGCTTCCGCGCGTACATCTTGTTCATGGTCCTGTTCGCGTTGGTGGTGTACCCACCGCTCTGCCACATGACTTGGCACCCTGAGGGATTGCTTCGCACGTGGGGCGTGCTCGATTTCGCCGGCGGCACGGTGGTGCACATGTCGGCGGGATGCGCGGCGTTGGCAGGGGCGTTGTTCTTGGGGCGGCGGATTCAGCAAGAAGAGACCCCGGCGAACATCCCGTTTGTGATTTTGGGAACCGGATTGTTGTGGTTCGGATGGTTTGGCTTCAACGCGGGGTCGGCCTTCTCTGCGGGCACCGACGCGGTGCTGGCCTTCGCCAACACCAACTTGGCCTCGGCCACGGCCATGATCACGTGGATTTTCTTCGACCGCTACCGCGACCGCAAGATGTCTGCGGTTGGGGCGTGCATCGGCGCCGTGGTGGGCTTGGTGGCCATCACCCCGGCCGCCGGATTTGTGAGCCTGGGCGACAGCCTGCTCATCGGATTCGTCGCCTCGCTCA
Organism: Flavobacteriales bacterium; assembly: GCA_049627085.1. GTDB lineage: Bacteria > Bacteroidota > Bacteroidia > Flavobacteriales_D > Sanyastnellaceae > UBA11663. The sequence goes on from JBMZWX010000027.1 coordinate 2,886, forward strand.
TCAGCAACGTCTGCATCGACGTATTCCACAAGTCGGGACGTGTGGACGACACCCTGGACGTGTTCGCAAGCCACGGCGTGGGCGGCATGGTGGGCATGGTGCTCACCGGGGTGTTCGCTGCGGAAATTGGCTTGACCTCAGGAGAAACCGAGACGTTTGTGAAGCACCTGGTGGCACTCGTGGGCGTGGCGGTGGGGGCCTTCGGGTTGAGCTACGGCTTGTTCGCCGTGGTGAACGCGCTGATCCCCATGCGTGTCACCGAACATCAAGAAAAGCGCGGCTTGGACGACAGCCAGCACGGCGAGAAGATGGGGTGAGGGAACCACGGGCTTGGACACAAAAGGCCGCCGCTTTTGTTTCGTGCACTTGGAGAGCCGCCTCAGAAGGCCAGGCTCACCTTGAGCCCTCCTGTGAACCAAGGTCCGGTGTTGCCGTTGTAGTGCTCACCAGGTCCAGGCGACATCCAGTAGCGCTGTTGAATGCGCTGGCGAACGATGTCGCGGGCTTCTTCGTTGGTGTAGCCGTCCATGACGAAAGTTCGGTTGATGCCTCGGAACATGGGCCCCATGTAGGCGTCGATGCCCAGCCCGCTTTCCGTGAGCCACTGGTAGCCCACCGTCAGGCCAAATCCCCATTTCGTCACGTCCAACTTGTGGTCCACTTCGTCCAAAAACGCCCCAGGTTCCCACTGCACGGTGTCCGGGTCAAAGGCTACAGGGCGCAGGCGCTCGTCAGCTTCAATCGTCACGCCGCCGGCCATGAGGAACGCAGAAGCGTAGAAGCCATCCGGCACGCCGTCGTCCACCCAGCCGTACTTGCGCACGGCGCCGGACACTTCCCAACCCGACATCTCCGTGGTCATGTCCGCAGGCAAGCTGGGGTAGAAGCTGGAGTAGGGGTAGTAAGACGCTTGGGCAATGGTGTAGGTGTAGTCGCTGGTGGTCATCCCAATGCCAGTCACCGTGAATTCGGCGGTGGTCCAAGGACCAATCACGCGCTCGTAGGACAGGCTGTATTTGCCGGAGATGAAATCGGTCAGGTTGACCTTGATCAAGCCGTCATGCAATTTCTTGGGCTGCACGGGCAAGACCGGGCTCGCGGTCGTTTGCGCATGCACCGACCCGGCCCCGAGGAGGGCCGCCACGCAGAAGGTGAAGAACTTGGTCATCAGTCGAGCTTGATTTTGGTGTCCTCGCCGAACCGGCGAATGGTCGACACCTTGGCACCGTCGTCGAAGGGGTTGCCCTTGAGGTCGATGACTTTCAATTCCGGAATCAACTCCATGCCCTCGGGCACAGATGTGAGGCTGTTGTCGCGGGCCACCACGCGCTTGAGGGTGGGGATGTTGGCCAACGTCGCGGGCAACTCAGTCAAGTCGTTGTTGCTCACCACCAAGGTTTGGAGCATGCTCAACTCGTCGATGTTGGCGGGCAACGCGCCCACCTTCATGCCTGAAATGTCGAGGTAGACCAACTTGGGGATGGACAACACCTCGGCAGGGAGGGGCTGGCCGACAAGGTCGCCGTCGGTCAAGGGGCTCAGGATGAGGGACACGCCACCGATGGCGCCGGTGAGCTTGGCGCCGAGGCGCTGCTCCATGGTCATCTCCGCGGTCTCGGTCGCGGCGGACTCGGCGCTGCCTGAGAGGGCTTCCTCTTCCCATTGCGCCATCAAGCCTCCGATTTCGCTGTAGCGGTCGCCAGCCAAGATCATGGCCACGTCCTTGTTCTGGGAACGCTTGCCGATGGCGCTCTTGAAGTCGGGGGCCTTTTCACGTTCCACCGCCTCTTCGCTTGGCATCTCGAAGCCGGGGTTGGCCTGCTGCGAGCGGCGACGCTTCAAGAGGCGGTCCACCAACTCGTCGCATTCGTTCAACTTGGCTTGGTCGCCCACGGCCAACCCGCGCGCGGCCGAGATGGCGGCGCCGCAGGGTCCGTACTCGTTGCGGTAGAGGTGGGCCGCGGCGAGGTTGAGCTGCAACCCGAGGGCGACCTTCTTGGTCACCTTGGCTTTCTTGTCCACGAAGTCCAGCTCCTCGAGCCACGCATTCCAGGTGGCGATGGGGGCGTCAAGGGCGTCGAAGTTGCCTTCTTTGTAGGCGGTCACGGCAGTTTCTTGCGCCGTCTCCAGCTCGGTGTAGTCGTGCTTGCCTTTGCCGACGTAGACCTCCACTTTTTGTTTGGTGTCGATGAAGAACAAACGCTCTTCCATTTCGTCGATCACCTTGCTCATTTGCATCAGCACAGCCTTGCGACGCACGAAGCGTGTGCCTTCAAAGCCGCGCAATTCGTTGCGAACCTCCATGGGGCTGTCGAACGTCATCATGCCTGACGTGTAGGTCAAGCCTCCGAGCACGCCGGATTCCATGGTCGCGACCTTCTCGTTGCCGTAACGGATTTGGTTGGTCGAGGTCTCTTCCCAGCCGTCGATGATGTTGCCGTTGGCGTCCGAGATGGTGATGCGGACGGGCAGCTCGTGGGCGAATTCGGCCCAGTAGGTCTTCACGTCTGAGCCCTTGGCGGTGCCGGACTTGATGTTGGGTTCGCCAAGGATTTGGTCTGGTCCCAAGGCCACGTCCACAATGCACGTGGGCATGTCGTCCACAATCTGGACTTCCTTGCCCAGGCTGTAGTACTTCATGTTCTCGAGGCGCTCGCCGTCCTTGATGATCTTGATGTTGCCCCCGTAGCGACGCAGGTCGTCCAGGGTGAAGAACGTGGGGTCGGCGTGGATGAAGAACGCCACCTTGTCGACCATCTCATAAGGGACGGTGGGGATGGTGGTGAGTTCCACGTTGGCGGACTTCGAGCCGCTACGTTGGGCGTGCAAGTCTGTGCTTGTGACCAAACAGGCCGCTGCGGCCATCGCCCACGTGAGGCGAGAAAGGGGGTGTGCAAACGTCATGCCTGCAATGTAGGCATCAAGGCCGCTGGTCGGGTGCGCGAAACCGGTTCACGTCGCCGCCACGTCGCTTGCCATGCTTGTTGGCCATGCCCTTGACCCGCTTGCGCCACATCTCGAAGCTGCTCCGTTTCATGAAGCGCCGCATGAGGGCACGAACGTCGTTCTCCTTCAGCCCAAACTGCCATTCAATCGCTTCAAACGGCGTCCGGTCTTCCCATGCCATTTGAATCACCCGGTCGATGTCCTCTTCAGGCCATTCTTCCCATGCCGCGCCGGCGCGGTGGACTTGGTTCGTTGGCGGCTTCATGCGTCCCACGGGAGGAATACACGTCAGGGAGTTCCAATGTTCGCGACGTGGGGCCCATCTTGAGGGCATGAAAACCGCCCTGCACATGTTGGGAGCGGCGTGGTGTTTGGCCGCCTTGGGCTGCGGCGCACCGGCCACTTCCCCCGCCCCAGAAGCCGCCGACGACTACCACGTCACCGGCAATTGCGCCATGACCTTCTCGGAGGAGGACCTCGCGTTGCGCGCCGCGAAACACGCCGAGGACGGCGTGACCATGGTTCAGCTCAGCAACGGATACGAGGTGTTCACCCAGCAATTCGGCGCCAGCGAGGACACCAAGTTCTTGGTGCTTCATGGCGGCCCCGCGTGCACCCACGAGTACATGCTCAACATCGCCTACCAGCTTCCTGCCCATGCCGGCCTTGGAGGCGGGGCGGCCGAAGTGCACATGTACGACCAGCTCGGCAGTTTCTTCAGCGACCAGCCGGAGGAGGACCTGTGGAACATTCCCCGGTGGGTTCAGGAAGTCGACGAAGTCCGGCAGGCACTGGGCATGGACTCGACCAATTTTTACTTGCTCGGCAACAGCTGGGGAGGCATGCTGGCGATGGAATACGCGTTGGTCCACCCAGAACATCTGAAGGGCTTGGTGGTGTGCAACATGCAGTCGTCCATCCCCGATTACGCCGCGTACAACAAGGAAGTGCTGCGGCCGGCCATGCGCGCGTCGCTTGTGGACTCGTTGGAGGCCTACGAAGCGGCCGGGGCGTACGACGACCCGACCTACCTTGACTTGGTGGACAAGGAATTCTACCGCAAGCACGTGTGCCGCCTGGACACCTGGCCGGAAGACGTGACCGGATCGTTCACACGGCTCAATTACAAGCTCTACGACCTGATGCAAGGCCCGAGCGAGTTCAAGGTGGGAGGCCGAATCATCGACTGGGACATCACGGCCCGCCTCCCGGAGATCGCCACGCCAACGTTGATGGTCGGGGCCACGCACGACACCATGGACCCTGAGGCGATGCGCCGCCAGGCCGACCTCGTCCAACATGGCCGTGCGCTCATCTGCGAGGAAGGTTCCCACCTCGCGCTGTGGGACGACGCGGACACCTTCTTTGACGGGCTGACCGCCTTCATCTCGGACGTGGAAGGCGGTACTTTTGGCCACTGACATGACGAAAGCCAGCCTTCTCCTTTGCGCCGCGACTTGCGTGGCTTCCAGCCTGCAAGCCCAAATCGCCCTCGACCAGCAATTCGACGATTGGGCCGCCATCCCGGTGGTGGGGCTTCAGGAGTCCAACGCGCACGCCCGCCAAGCGCAAGTGACGTCCAACAGCGCATGGGTGTTTTGGCGCCTGGGCTTGGAGGTGGAAATCGCCTTGGACGAGACCATCGTTCCGCACGGGCTTCAGCTTTGGGTGGACAACGACGCCAACGTCAACACGGGGTGGCTTCAGCCGGGCATCGGCGTGGACGTGCTGTTTGATTTCGCGGAAGGGGAGGTCAAACGCTACAACGCCACTGGCATTGAAACGGTCCTCGGGTTCAACGACGTGGGCTTCCACGTGGCCCCCACATACAGCGGCGACGACCTGGAAATGGCGGTCGACCGAGACATGGCCGGCATTGACGGCAACGCTGTGCGTTGGCAATGGGTGGACACGATGCACGACGAGGTGCTTCCCGCCAACCCGGAATTGACGCCCCTTAGCGGGACCGCGCCGGAGTACACGCCCATCCCGTTGGAGCGCGCGGCGGGCACCCAATTGCGCACCATGTGGTGGAACGTCAACCGCCGCATGGACCTCAGCGGCGCTGCGGCGGCGATGGGCCGCATGGTGGCCGCCATCCAGCCCGACGTGATCGGCTTCAGCGAAGTCGACGACGTGTCGGCGCCCTACGTGAAGTCCCTGCTGGAGTCGTGGCTGCCAGGCACCACTTGGAACGTGGTCAAGGACGACTACGACCTCATGGTCGCCAGCACCTATCCCTTGGGCGAGGATTTCCCGGACGTGTACCGGAGCTTTCCCGTGGTCGTGGACACCGAGGCCTTGTACGGCAAGCCCACGCTCTTCACCTCGTCCCACCTCAAGTGCTGCGGAGGTGCCACCAACGAAGCCAAACGTCAAGCCGAGGCCGACGAATTCATGGCCTTCCACCGCGACGCCATGCAGCCCGGCGGGGAGCTCACCTTGCCGGAGGGCTCGCCTTTCATCTTTGGCGGCGACCTCAACATGGTGGGCTTGGGCGACCCCATTGTCACGTTGCAGACCGGCGACATCTACGACGAGGCCACCTACGGCGAGGACTTCGCCCCGGATTGGGACGGCACGGGCATGCTGGAGCTGCCCATGTTGCAAGCCGACCGCCCGATGGATTACACCTGGCGCAACGACAACAGCGACTACGCCCCCGGCAAATTGGATTACGCCATCGTCTCGGACGGCGTGGTGCAGGTCTTGCGGTCGTACGGACTCCAAACCCAAGACATGTCCGGCGAGCGCCTCGGCGACTATGGGCTTCTGGCCACCGACACGTGGGTCGCGTCGGACCACCTGCCCATTGTGGTGGACTTGGCATTGATTGGGTCTCAAGCCATGGACAGCGACTTGGACGGTGTGCCCGACGCTTGGGACAATTGTTTGGACTTGCCCAACCCCGCGCAAGCCGACTTCAACGGCAACGGGGTGGGGGACGCCTGCGAGGACAGCGACCAAGACGGACTCTGGGACGCGGAGGAATTGGACCTGGGGCTGGATCCGAACGTGCAGGATTCCGACGGCGACGGCTTGACGGACGGGGCGGAGGTGGAACTCTTCGGAACCGATCCGCTCAGTGCGGACAGCGACGGGGACGGCATCGACGACGCCTTGGAATTGTTGTTTCCTCCGACGTCTGCGTGTCCAGGAGACCTGAATGGCGACGCGTCCGTGAACGTCCAAGACCTGCTTTTGCTCTTGGGGACGTTTGGGCTGGTGTGTTGATTGTGCCCGACGCGCTACCTTGAGCGCATGAAACACATTTTCTCGTTCCTGGCCGTTGCGGCCTTGGGCATGGGTGCTGCGTTTGGACAGTGCGATGCCGATTTTGATTTCATGGGTGCGGAGTTTGGCATCAGCCCCAACCCGCTTCTCGGAGAGACCTTCGTGGAGGGTGAAGTGAACCAGCCCTACGCGGATGTCATTCACGTCATCATTCCCGCTTCGACCGCGGGCATCCCTGACGCACCGATTGAGTTGCCTTTGGACTCCGTGGTGCTGGACAGCATCTTGCTCATTGGTGCCATGGGCGAGGCCTTGCTCACGTCAGACATCGGCTTGAGCATGTACCCCAACAACAACGGCGACTTGCCCAACCCCAACGCGTTCTTGGGTGGCAACCAATACTGCGCCTCCCTGGAAGGCACGCCCGACACGGTGGGGGTGTTCACCGGCGCCATCTACACGACCGCATGGGTGACGGTGCCGTTCCTCGGGGCCAACGCCATTCCGTTCCCATTCGAGGGCTACACGTTGACCATCAACGAACCTGCGGTGCCAGGCTGCATGGACGACATGGCCTGCAACTACAACCCCGAAGCCAACGAAGACGACGGATCGTGTGTGTACGCCGACCCTGGGCTGGATTGCGACGGCAACTGCTTGTTGGACGCGGACGGTGACGGCATTTGTGACCCTGTCTTGGGTTGCACCGACGCCATGGCTTGCAACTACGACGCGTCGGCCACCGAGGACGACATGTCGTGCGAATACGCCGCGGACTACTACGATTGCGAGGGCATGTGCTTGATGGACACCGACGGAGACGGCGTCTGCGACGAGTTGGAGGTGGCTGGATGCACCGACATGACGGCGTGCAACTACAACGAGATGGCCACCGACGACGACGGCAGCTGCACCTTCGCGGTGGACTTCTACGACTGCGACGGCAACTGCCTCAACGACGAGGACATGGACGGCGTGTGCGATGAATTGGAAGTCGCCGGCTGCACGAGCCCGTACGCATGCAACTACGACGAGCTTGCCACCGACGACGACGGCAGCTGCACCGTGGTGGGCGACTCGTGTGACGACGGCAACGACATGACTGAGAACGACATGATCGACGAGAACTGCGAGTGCATGGGCACCGAGATCGTGGACCGGGTGGACGAGTTCACCCAATGGGACATCGCCCTGTTCCCCACGCCAGTGAGCGACGTGATGCACATCCGTTTCAATGGACAGGCCTCAGGGTTGACCGCGCTCACCCTCACGAATGCCGCAGGCCAAAATCTGCACACCCAGCAATTGTTGGGCAACACCTCCCTCGACGTCAGGCGATTCCCACAGGGCATCTACTTCGTCACCCTTCGAGGCGATTGGGGCACGGCCACCCGCCGCGTCCTGCTTGGCGGCCGCTGAGCCACGCTTGAACGACATGCAAAACCCCGCACCTCGAGAGAGGTGCGGGGTTTTTTGTTCGGCTGATTTGTCATGTCGTAGTTTCATGACATGAACCTTCCCGAGGACTTCAGAATCGATACAGCCTGCCTCGCTGGGTGCTTCCGGAACACGTCGGCGACCTACAAATTCTACTGGTTTCTGGCCTTGTTGGCGGAGGCGGAGAAGGGGAGAGATAAGATCGACAAGACCTCGTTGTTTACCCAAATGGTGGCCCAAGCCTGGCATACGGTCAATTACTTCAAGATTTCATTTGGCGCTTCGGACAAGTTGGGCAGAGCCATTTCGAGGATTCGAGACACAGAAGGACTGTCTGTGGATGCGGGCCCGGACGAGGTGCATCGAGCGCTGATTCGATCGGAGCGAATAGAGACCAAGCGTGAGCTGCGCCACTTCGACGCCAACGTCCCCCACAAATTCCTCAGCCCGTGGTTGGGCAGCGGGGCAAAGGGCACGGTGTATGAGCTGTCTCGGCACGGCCACAACCAGCCGCCGTACGCGCTGTACGACGATCACATTTTGTTGCAGCCTGTTTGGGTGGACTACTTCAAGAAATACGCGGGCATCTTGCGTGGTTTTTGCCTCTGGCATTTGACGTTGTTTCTTCAAGTCAGAAATCCCCACGTCCCGGACATCCCCAACAAGCTGACGCGCCCAGAGAAGCGGGGGAGCCTGTCGGCGCACAAAACAAGGTTTTGGAATTTGGTGGTCAACGAGATGGGCGGCGTGAATTGCATTTACACTGGACGTCGGCTGCGCGTGGGGGAGTATGCTGTGGAGCATTTTCTCCCTTTTCAATTCGTGGCGCACGACCAAATGTGGAACCTCATTCCTGCCGATCCAAGCTTCAACAGCAGCAAAGGTGATCGCCTGCCGTTGGATCGACATTTTGACGGGTTCTGCACTTTGCAACGCAAAGCTGTGGACATCGTGAAAGCGGTCCATTCTGAGAATCGATTTCTCGAGGACTACTTGCACATGTTCAAGACCCACGACTTTGACGACGTTGTCTTTCGACAAACCATGGTCTCGCTCCGCGACATCGCAGCCAACAACGGCTTCTTGTTGATGAAGGACAGCGGGATGCAGTAGACTGCAAGAACTGGCGGTTAAATTGCAAAGCACCCCGAGAGGTGGCCATGGCCATGAAACCAGCGTTTGCAAATTTCCTGGAACAGCAGAAGCAAGAGTGGACCGATTGCCAAAATCTGGCTTGGATCACCTTGAGTCCGCTGTTTGACCACGAGAGCGCATTCAAAGTTGGATTGCTTCGCGGTTTTGCGGGCACCGGCAAAACGCACTGGGTGGCCCAGGTTGTCCAATTCTTGGAAGCCACTGGGTGGGACGTCAAGGTTCTCACGCCCACAGGCAGAGCGGCTCAAGTGTTGGCAGACAGGATGGAACCTTATGACGTGATGGCCTCGCCACAAACCATCCACAGCTGCATCTACGACATCCAGCCGCAAGACTATTCCAACGCACAGCTCAATTTGTTTGCCGAGACAAGGACCTTGGAAACGGACCGACCAACCATCGTTGTGGTGGACGAGGGGAGCATGGTGGGGAATCAAAAACAGAAGCGCAAGTCGTCAGGATTCAACTTCGGCAGCGGCAGCCTGCTGCATGATTTGTTTGAAAGCGTGGACTTTGGTTCAAGAGATGACGTTCGGATGCTTTTCGTGGGCGATTCTGCCCAATTGCCCCCTGTGGGTGGGGCGTTGGAGTCCACGCCAGCTCTGACCGCTGATGGGATTCATGACGTGCTGAATGACCTCCTCATCGAGACTGATGTGCTGGAAGCCGAGCTTGAAACGGTGGTTCGTCAGGATGAAGGCACCTTGAAGCAGTTTGTGGCCAAAGTGCGGAAGGTCTTGGATTCAGGCGAAGATCTGCCCCGCAAAGCGGTCGACGACGTCCAGCCTGTGCACCTTGAGGATTTGATGCGCTTCTACATGCGGGAGACCGAGGGGGGGGACAAGCCCGAGCGTGCGATCATTTTGGCCCACAGCAACAAGGATGTCTATGATTACAACCGCAAAGTGAGGCACGCTTTGGACCGAGACGACCAGGAGGTGATGCCTGGCGAAGTGTTGTTGGTCAAGCGCAACGTCACCATGAAAGACTTTGGAGAGCTCGAGATTTCCAATGTGTTGGCTTCATTGAAAAATGGAACGTTTGTGGAGGTGGTCAATGCGCCCAGACGTCGTCGGAAAGTGGACGTGGCGGTCAGAGACACCACCGTGGAGCTCCGCTTTTGGTCCGCACGAATCAAGGTGATGGGGACGCCAGCGGAGGTCGATGTGGTGCTGCTGTCAAATTTCCTCGACCCATCGATGTGGATGGGCACCAAAGAAGACCGAGCGAAACGTTATTCCATGGTGGAGTCGGCGGTGTTGGTCGATTTTCAGCAGCGCATGCGCAAGGAGCGCGGGTGGTCTCCCGCCAAGCCCGGCGACCTTCATTACGAGGATTACAGCCGTGCCGCAAAGTCAGACACCTACCTCAACGCGCTTCGGGTGGCGTACGGATATTCTGTGACGGTTCACAACGCCCAAGGCGGTGAATGGCCAGTTGTGTTTGTCGACCCCGCCTCCAACAAGGCTCGTGATTGGCAGCATGACATGAAGCACAAGATGTCGTTCGCGCGTTGGGTGTACACCGCAAGCACACGGGCCAAGGACGCGCTCTGGTTCATCAAGCACAGTTCAGAGCTGGAGGATTGACGGTGCTCCAAGTCCACAATCCGGCGTGAATAACCCCTTGCTGTTCAGGGTGTTGTGTACCGTGCCTTCTGCGATCATTGTGTCATGGACTTCTCACAATCCGTGATGCCCACGTTGTTGGCCCTTGCCGTGATCGGGACCTTGCTCCTGGTGGCGTTCCAAGCCGCAGCCTGAGGCCTTTGACGAGGCCCATCGCCCGGGCTTGAGGAGAGGCGTTTGCAGCCCTCTCGACACTGCGCTGAGGCGTGGAAGTGGATTCCTTTCCCTAGTTTGTGCCCATGAAACTCAACCGAATTTGGTCGCTTGAGGGCGGCAAACAGGTGTTTTGGGGTGCGTTGTTGTGGGCCATGACGTGGACGTCGTGGGGCCAATCGGCCACCATTACTGGAAGTGTGGTGGACGCCGAGGCGCGATACCCTTTGATGGGGGCGACGGTGCAGGTGTTGACCGTGCCAGACAAGGTCACGGCGGCGGATTTGGACGGCCGGTTCAAGCTGGAAGACGTCCCCTTGGGGCGCCACGCGTTGCAGGTGTCCTTCATGGGCTACGAGCCAAGGGTGCTGGAAGGCATCGTGCTGACGAGCGGCCGGCCGGTCGTGTTGGACATCGACCTGCAAGAGAGCGTGGTGGCCATTCAGGCCGCAGAAGTTTCTGCAACGCAGGAAGGGGAGGTGATGAACGAGATGGCGACGGTGAGCGCCCGGGCCTTCACGGTGGAGGAGACCGACCGGTACGCCGGTTCTCGTGGCGACCCTGCCCGCATGGCCAGCAACTTCGCAGGAGTGCAAGGCGCGGACGACAGCCGCAACGACATCGTGGTGCGCGGCAACAGCCCCAGCGGCGTGTTGTGGCGCGTGGAGGGTGTGGACTTGCCCAACCCCAACCACTTCGCGATTCCTGGAACGGGAGGGGGGCCGGTTGCGATTGTGAACAACAAGACCCTGGCGAATTCGGACTTCTTCACGGCGGCGTTCCCAGCGGAGTTTGGGAACAGTACGGCTGCGGTGTTCGATTTGAGGTTGCGCAACGGCAACCAGGACCAGTGGCACGGCAGCGCGCAACTCGGATTCCTCGGGACCGAGGTGCTGGCAGAGGGGCCGCTGAATCGGGAAAAGCGCTCGAGCCTTCTGGTGAACTACCGGTACTCGACGGCCGTGATTTTCTCGGCGCTGGGCATCGACATTGGCACGGATGCGGTGCCCAAATACCAGGACGGGTCGTTCAAGCTCCACATGCCTACGAGCGGGGGCGGGGCGTTCTCGCTTTGGGGCATGGGGGGAAACAGCAACGTGGACATCCTCATCTCAGAGCAGCTCCGGCCCGAGCGGAACATCTACGGCGACAACGACCGTGACCAGTACTTCAAGTCGGCCATGGGCATTGTGGGGGCGACCTACACCAAGCCGGTGAACGAGCGGACCTACGTGAAGACCACGCTGGCGCTCAGCCAAGACAGGCAGGACAGCTACCACGAGTTTGTGACGCGCGATTTGACGGTGCAGGACGGCGACACGCTGTTCACCAATGTGAACACAGAGCCGCTCATGGCCTACGTGTTTGACAAGCGACGCGTCTCCCTGGCGTCGCACGCCAACCGAAAGTTGGAGGTTGAGCGCGGCACGGCGTCGTTGCGATTTGGGTTGAACGTGGACGCGATGTTCTGGACGTTCCAAGACAGCATCAAGCCGTTCGTGTGGACGCCGGGTCCTGGTGGCATGGACAGCACCTTGACGCTCGGCGCCTTCGGGCGTCGTTGGGATGCCGACATGACCAGCCTGCTCGTCCAACCCTTCGCGCAGGTGAAGTGGCGCCCGAGCGAGCCGTGGACGGTGACGGCGGGACTTCACGCCATGGCCGACACGCGAAGCGGGGCCACGTCTTGGGTGGAGCCCCGCGTCGGGGCGCAATACGTGACTGCGGGCGGGACGGCTTGGTCGTTTGGCACCGGCTTGCACAGCCAAATGCAGACGCCGTACCTCTACGCGTCGTCCGCGTCAGTGGATCCGGGCCAGGGCCAAGCGCTGGCCATGCCCAACCAAAACATGGATTTCACCAAGAGCTTGCATACGGTGGTCGGGATGACCCGACGCTTGGGCAGCCTATGGACCATGAAGGCGGAGGCGTACTGGCAGGAGCTGTACAACATCCCCGTGGCCGATGCCTCGACCGCATGGGGCTCGCGCAACATGAGCTACTCCCTCATCAACGCGGGTGGAGGATTCTCTCGCTTGTTCCCCGACACGCTTGTGAACGAGGGCCGAGGCCAAAACAAAGGCGTCGAGCTCACCTTCTCGCGGGCGTTCCGCGACGGATGGTTCATCCTGTTCACGGGAAGTGTCTTCGACGCCAAGTACACGGGCGCCGACGGCGAGTTCCGCAACACCGACTTCAACGGCAGGTACGCCTGGAACGCCTTGGCGAGCAAGGAATGGAAGCTCGGCACCTCCCTCAGCCTCGTCACAGGTGCCAAGTGCACCATGGCAGGCGGCCGCTGGTACGGGGGCGTGGACGAAGCCGAGAGCTTGATCCAGCGCGAGCTCGTCTGGGACGACGCCACGCGCAACACCTTGCAGTTTGACGATTACTTCCGGTTTGACCTCAAGACAAACCTGACGTGGAACCGTCCTTCGACCACGCATGAACTCGGCGTGGACTGGGTCAACATCTTGGGCACCGAGAACATCTTGAAGCTCACTTACGCGCCTGATGACGGCGACGTGAACGACCCGGATTACAGCCCTGTTCGCGAGGAATACCAGCTCGGCTTCTTGCCGATCTTCTTCTACCGCGTGGACTTCTGACCTCGTCGGATTCGCTACCTTGTCGCAAACCCTTGCGACATGCGTGCGAACATCGACATCCTCTCCCGAGCTTGGCAACAGCTGCAGCCCCGTTGGCTGGTGGCGATTGCCCTGACACTGCTTCACGGCTTGATCACGTCCGTCGTGGGAAGTGTTGGCATGGGGCTCGGCTCGCTGGTGTTGACAGGGGCGTTGACGTTTGGGTTCAACCGGACCATGGTGCAGATTTACCGGGGCCAAACGCCGCAGTTTGAAACCTACTTCGACGGCTTCCAGCACTTTCTGCAGACCCTCATCTTGTTCTTGCTCATCACGACGATTTGCATGGTCGGCTTCGTGATGCTCGTCATTCCAGGACTCATTGCAGCGGTTGGTTTGTCTCAATCTTTCTACGTGCTTCAAGAGCGGCCTGAGCTCGGGGCCATCGAGGCGTTGAAAGAGAGCTGGCGCTTGGTGTGGTCCCTAGGACACTTTTGGAAGGTGGTGGGCCTGGGGTTGTTGAGCCTCTTTGTGATTTTGTTGGGCGCGTTGGCCTTCGGGGTCGGGCTGTTCTTTGCGATCCCTGTCGTCAGCGTCGCAGGTGCCGGGCTTTACGACGAGCTGACAGGCCCCTCGTTCGACGCCGAGGGGGTGCACTTCGTTTGAAAGCCGTCAGAATCGCCGTCTTCAGTTCGTGCAACTCGCGCCGAGCAGGACCTCCAAGCGGTCGAAATCCACTTGGTCCAGGACGCCGTCCCGGTTGAGGTCGAAGAAGCGCGGATTCAGGTTGTTCAACCCATTGCCTTCGCCCACTGTGAGCGGGGCAGGAACGCAAGCGCCGGTGCCCCCGTTTAGGGTCGCGTCGAAGGTCACCCCAGCCCCGCATTGAGGTGCAGGCATGCCAGGGTCTTCGCCGAGTACGACTTTGATGCGGGCCAAATCGGTCACGTCCACCACCCCAGAGCCGTCGAAGTCCACGTAGCAGGGGTCGAGCATGCTCATGTCGCCGGTGTCCCCGAGCCAGGCATCGAGTTCGCACATGTTGGTGCTCGGATCGTAGGTGGTTCCTGGCCCACATGGGAAGAACACGCAGCTGTTGTCGTTTTCCGTGGCGGCGGGGTTGAAGTTGACCGCGTTGGGGCTGGTGCATCCAAAGACTTCTTCGGAATCGCACACGCCATCCATGTCGGTGTCGACGCATGAACCGTCGCAGTTGAAGCCTTCCTCGGCGTACGTGCAAGAGCCGTCGTCGCCCGTCGCGCTCGAATCGTAATTGCAGGCCCCAGCATCCGTGCAGCCGAGGCAAGACGTGCCATCGCCTTCACACACCCCACATTCGTCCACGGAGCCCACGCAGTTGCCGAAGCAGTCGAAGCCGTTGGACGGGTAGACGCAAGTGCCGTCGTTGAGGGTGGCGTTGGGGTCGAAGGTGCACGCCGCCGGGTCATTGCATCCTGCAAAAGGAATCTGCAGCACCGAGCGGAACTCGTTGGAGTTTTCACCTTCGCTGAAAATTTGAATCTGCACCTGGCCGTAGATGCGACCAGGGGTGGTGATTTGGGCAATCAACACGCGTTGCTCAGGTCCACCAAACGCCGGATGGGTGAGCGAATCCTCCAAGGTCAAAGGCGGGGTCTGGAACCATGAACCGCCGACTTCGTCGTTGACCAACACGTTGGTGCCCGGCCCGTCTTGGTCGAATTCAAGGCCCGCGTCGATGGCGCCCCACACGCTGATGGGGTGCATGCTAGACGGGTAGCTGCTGTTGTCCGCCCCGATGGTCAAAAAGCTGTCGAACTCCATCTCCGGGAAGGCCGTGAAAAAGAGTCCGTTGATGGCCACGGCATTCCACCCTGCGGCCAGTGCAGAGTTGTACCATCCCTCGGACGACGTCGACGCCAAAAGGAGGGGGTTGCTCTCGTCTCCAGAGCAAGACACCACGAAGTCCAAAGGGTGAAGGCACTCGACGTACAAGCGGTAGGTGGTGTATCCTGCCAATTCTCCGGATTCATGCACGACCAACGTGTCCACGGAGAGTTCGTAGCCGTCGGGCAACGCAGGCAGCACCTGCTTCAAGTCGGGTTGCGCGAAGGACAGGAACGGCACACATGCGGTGAGCGCCAAGGCGAGAAATCGAAGGTGTGCAGTCATGTCGGGTGAATCGCTACGTGGGTTGTGGGTCAAAAGTTGCAACACATTGGCCAATTCCGTCACATGGCTGCACTGAAAAACACGGCGTTGGCGAAGAATTTGTGGCCGTCTTTCCAAAAGGCCCTGAACAGCACGTTGTCGGCGAGGTAAATCACATGGCCCCGTCCCATGTCGTGGACCCCGAAGCTCAGGCTCTCCCGAAGTTGGGCGTTGGCACGGTGGCCCGCAAAGCCGCTGATCGGGGCCGCATCGCCGGCCACGATGCCGACGTTGTGGCCGTCCGCGAGGTGGGCGTAGCGTCGTCCCGAGGTTTTGATGCTCCAGTAACGGTCGCCGTACCCATAGGCCAAGGGGTGGGTGGGGTCGAGTTGGATCTCGTAGACGGCCCCAGGAATGTCGCTTTGGATGCCGTTTCGATCCGACAAGGCGAACGGGGCGTAACGGTCCGCAGCATCGTGGGCGTCCCGCTCGTCGGCCCGGGTTTGCTTGTCTGCTTCGTCCTCGTACCTGGTGAGTCCCCAGTCGTCCAAGCCGAGGTTGCACGCGCCGTCCAACGCGATGAGGCGGCCGCCGTCTCGAACCCAGTCGGCGATTTGGCCTTTCGTGTCGTCGCCTGCGCTGTACCAGCCGCGGGGCAACACCACGACATCGGTGGACTCCCATGGCACGGCGTCCAACCCGCGCACCGCGGTCATGGGGTATTCCCAGACCTCCTCAAACAAGTGCCACACCTCGCCGAAGCTCAAGGACGACACCTGGTCGCCCATCACCACAGACACGTGTGGGGCGTCGATGGGTCGCACGTCGTACGCACCCAAGTCGGGCCCTCCGTCCACCATGCCGCTTTCCAACCGAGTCAGGTTAAGGCCTGGACGTTGGGTCCATGCGTTCAGGAGGGATTGAATGCCGTTCCAGTGGGCCTCGTTGTTCCTTCGTGTGATGACCAACGTGCCCCGAGGGTGCACTTTGCCGCCCACCTCGATTGGGCGCTTGGCCACGCGAACGGTCAACCCGTGCTTGAGCATGGCGGCAAGCGCAGGCGTGCCAGCATCGGTGTTGTAGCTGACCAAATACGCGTAAGCCGGCGCCTCCTGCACCTCGAGGGCGAGTTTGCCGCCGGAAGGTTCAACAGACCAAGGGGCAAGGGAGGTCAGCCGTGCAGGCAAGGCGTAGGCCTCCAGCCCGTAGACATAGGGCAGGGCCCAGGTGGTGATGTCGTAGGTCAAGCTGTCGCTCAATTCAGGATTGGGGTCCATCAACACTTGGAGCAGGCTGGACATGGGTTGGTGGGCGTCGAGGACCAGGTCGCCCGGCTGCACGGACACCTTGGTGGTGGCCAGGGTGCGGTAATCCAGACCGCTTGTTTTGGTGGCCTTCGTGGCGATGTGGCACGCGATGCCGTTGGCCTTCATCAAATCGGTCAACCACGTGACCTTGGCGGGGTCGTTCGACTGGGGAATCACGTAGGAGGCGAAGTCGCCCCACGGCTCTTGGGCGTTGCGCCGATGGTACGCCGCGAATTCCTTCAGCATGCGGTCGGCGTGCGCGGCAGAGGCCTCCACCGTGGAGAGCCCGCTTTCGGTGTGGTTTTGGATGCGGTAGGCCAGCGTCAAGGTGTCGCCCACCGCAGTTTTCACGGCCCGTCCAGCCCGTCCGCTTCCACCTTGCTCGTAGGTCATGCCCACAGCGCCACGGAACATGGGCCACGTGTCCCCATAAGCCGGGTACAGCAGGTCAAACACCTCCCGCGTGAAGTACAACGCTCCGCGCTGGTCGAAGTACTTCGCGTTGTTCTTGCCGATGTGTCCTTGGCATTCCCGTTGCCAAGGCGACACAATCTTGTGGTAAGGCTCCGCGGCGGGCGCGAAGTAGTAGGGGCTGTTGACCCCTTGCTCGTGGAAGTCGACGTGCACTTGAGGCATCCACGCCTGATAAAAGGCGGTCCGCGCTTGGGTCTCACGTTGGGTCTGCCAAGCCAAGTCGCGGTTCATGTCAAACAGGTAGTGGTTGGGTCGACCGCCGGGCCACGGCTCGTCGTGTTCCCAAGCGTACGGGTCCGCGTTGGGTCTCGGGGAGGTGGACTGGTCTTGGAAGTGCACGTACCGGTCTCGTCCGTCCGGGTTGACACAAGGATCCATGACCACCACAGCCCGCTCCAGGAGGTGGCTGTGCGTTGTGGCCAAGGCTTCCGCCGTCGCCATGGCCGCCTCGGTGCACACCGCCTCGTTGCCGTGCACGTTGTACGACAGGTACACCCACACCACGCGGTCTCCGGAATCCACCCCTTCCGCCACCCGGCGTCGGTTGGCTTTCCGCAGGGCGTCGAGGTTGGTCATGTTTTCTTCAGAGGACATGATGAGCCCCAACAAGGGGCGGCCTTCGGCTGTGGTTCCGTAGTTCTCGAGCTGCCAGTGGGGTCGGGCCTCCGCCAAGTGGGTCATGACGTCCACAACTTGGTGGTGCCTTGTGAATTTGTCCCCCAGGTTGTGGCCCAACACGGCAGCCACGTCCACGTCTGTGGTGGGCGCTTGAGCCTCCACCTTCATCCCAATGCAGCCCAAAAGCAGGGCCGCCATCCAAGTGCGCGTCTTCATGGTTGCAATATCGCATCCGAGGGTGCGTCTTGCGTGGACTTCCGGAAAAGCGACGGTTTTGCGACTGCAATCGGGTTTGGTCAACCCGCCCTTTTGAAGGAAAATGCTGCAAATGAACGTGTTGTGAGGACCGTTCAGTACCTCGGAATCCCCAGTGTTTTCGGGCAATTGAGTGACTTTCAACGAGTTGGTGTTGATGAGAAGGAAAGGGTGTCCTGGATACACGTTTTGATTCATGCCAGATTTGCTGCAGTCCAAACCTCAAAACCCTTACATCATGGACAATGTGTTCAAATTCATGGGCGGCTTTTTCTCAAGCCTCACCCAACTCTTGATCGGTTTCGCTGCCCTTGCAGTGGTGACTGAAGTGGTCTTCGGAGCAGAGATGTTCCCAGGCATGACTGTGGTCGACAACTTGACGTCGTTGATCACGACCCTTGGAAACGGCGGGTTCGTTGGACTCGTGGCCCTTTTGATCCTCTGGAACATCCTTACCAAGAAGTAAGCGATGCGTTGACAAGCGCGGTGGCTGAATGACGCCACCGCGCCTTGTCGCATCCACCCGTTTGACCTCAATCAGCCAGACATGGAGAAGCAAATCACAGCCGCGGCGCTCGTGTTGAGCGTGGCGGGGATCGGGTATTTGAAGGCCCAGCAAATGGAACGCATGGCGGAACGTGCCGTCTTGGACGCCGAAGCCGCCGTCGTGGCAGAAGCCCAAGCCGCGGAAAACGCCGACGCGGAGAGCCGCGTGCACTTTGAGTTGCCGCACGACCGCGACGCACAAACGTCGGACATGGACATCGTCCTGGACGGTGCGGATTCATACGACGCCGAGCGCGATTCACTCACGTTCGCTTGGGTCCAGACGGAGGGGCCTGACGTCCAATTGCGAGAGGAAATCCCTGGCCGTTCGTCGTTCACGGCGACGCCGGGCAAATACACGTTCGAATTGACCGTCACAGACGTGTACGGCGGGACCGCCACGCAACAAACCAAAGTTGCCGTGCATCCCGAACCCAATGCAGCCCCCCAGGCTGAAGTGTCTGTGTATGCCAGAGAGATTGGTTTAGAACCTTGACCAAGGTTCTTGGTTTGTTTGGAAAGCGCGCCTCCTGCGGGGCGCGTTTTTTGTTGGTTTCAAGTGAAGCATCTTTGCATCCATGCCCATTCCTGAGCACATCTTGACCCCCGAAGAATTCTTGGCTGCGGCCGAGGGTGGGGGCGTGGTGTTGGACGTGCGCGCCCCAGTGGAATACGCGGCTGGACATCTGCCTGGCGCGGTGTCGTTCCCATTGTTCACCGACGAAGAGCGGGCTCAGGTGGGCACGGCGTACAAGCAAGAAAGCAAGCAGGAGGCGGTGGACTTGGGCTTGGAGCTGGTTGGACCCAAGCTGCGGGACATGGCCACGCGGGCGCGGGCCTTGTTCGAGGCCCAGGACACCCGCACGCCCCTGTTGGTGCATTGTTGGCGGGGCGGCATGCGCTCTGGAAGCGTCGATTGGCTGTTGCGCACGGCGGAGGTGCCGTCGGCGCGTTGCCACGGGGGGTACAAGGCCTGCCGGGCCGAGCTCCGCGCGACGTTCCAAAAGGCCCGCCCGTACGTGGTGCTCGGCGGCATGACGGGCACGGCCAAGACCGACGCGATTCACGCGCTGGCGGACCAGAAGGAGCGGACCCTGGATTTGGAGGGCATGGCCCGTCATTTTGGCTCCTCGTTTGGGAACCTGGACGCCCATCCCCAGCCGAGCACGGAGCAGTTCTCCAACGATTTGGCCTGGGCGTTGCGTGCCTTGGACCGCGACGGACACGACGGCCCTGTGTGGGTGGAGAACGAAAGCCGCTCCATCGGGTGGGTTCAAATGCC
>JBMZWX010000028.1:0-22246 GCA_049627085.1 Flavobacteriales bacterium
ACCTCCACCCTGGGGCTGCACGCCGAAGGCAGACGTGATGCGTTGTTGTCCAACACCGTCGCGGCCTACGCGGCTGTTGTGGGTGGAGTGGATGGGTTGGAAGTGCGCCCCCACGATTTCAGGTCGCACGACCGGCACGAGCCCCAAGACGTGGAACACACCAAGGCGTTGCGTTGGGCCAGAAACATCCAACACGTGTTGCGGGAAGAGGCCGGACTGGGCGCCCATGCCGACGCCATGAAGGGCAGCCATGCCTTGGAGGCGTTGACCCGGCAGATGGCTGAACAGGCGTGGACGCGTTTTGAAACGCTCGAAGTCGCCGGAGGGTGGCGCGCATGCGACGATCTTGTCCGCCAATGGACCGTGGAGGGGCAGCGTGCCCATTTGGCCCGTCCTTGGTACGTGTCGACCGACATGGCACGTGGCACAGCGCCTTGGGCACAAAACGTGGAAGCGCGTTTCTACGCGTTGGACCACCCTGCAGAGGCGCCCTGTCGCGCGCCCTTCGAGTCCCATGCCTGGCCGCAGGCCTTGACCCGTGGGCAGGAGGTGAAGCGTGAGCGGCACCCCCACGAGCAGTTTGGGCCAGGCGTGTCTCCTTACCTCGGAGGGCCGTATTCCACCATGTACGCCGTGCGACCCTGGACCGTGCGCCAATACGCGGGGTTTTCCACGGCTGAGGAAAGCAACGCTTTTTACCGCCGCAACCTGGCGGCGGGCCAAAAGGGATTGAGTGTGGCGTTCGATTTGGCCACCCACCGTGGCTATGACAGCGACCATCCGCGCGTCCAGGGGGACGTGGGCAAGGCCGGTGTGGCCATCGACAGCGTCGAGGACATGAAGCGTCTTTTTGAAGGCATTCCGCTGGGCCAAATGAGCGTCAGCATGACCATGAACGGCGCGGTGTTGCCCATTCTGGCGTTTTACATCGTCGCGGCCGAGGAGCAAGGGGTGGGGCAGGAGCAGTTGACCGGGACCATCCAGAACGACATCCTCAAGGAGTTCATGGTGCGGAACACGTTCATTTATCCGCCCTCGCCGTCCATGCGCATCATCAGCGACATCTTCGCCTACACGGCGGAGCACATGCCTCGCTTCAATTCCATCAGCATCAGTGGCTACCACATGCAAGAAGCGGGTGCCACGCAAGAAATCGAGTTGGCGTACACCTTGGCCGACGGCTTCGAGTACGTGAAAACAGGGGTGGAGGCTGGTTTGGATGTGGACGCCTTCGCGCCCCGACTCAGCTTCTTCTGGGCCAACGGCATGGCCCACCTCAAGGAAATCGCCAAAATGCGCGCAGGAAGGGTGCTCTGGGCAGATCGGATGCATGGTGACTTTGGGGCCAACGCCAAAGGCCAAATGCTCCGAACCCACACCCAAACGTCAGGCTGGTCGTTGACGGCCCAGGACCCATGGAACAACGTGGCGCGCACGGCCATTGAGGCCTTGTCGGCCACAATGGGTGGCACGCAATCCTTGCACACCAACTCCTTGGACGAGGCGATCGCCTTGCCCACAGACATGTCCGCACGCATTGCCCGCAACACCCAGCTGTTGCTTCAAACTGAGGCGGGGTACACCGCAGCTGTCGACCCTTGGGCGGGAAGCGATGTTGTCGAGGCCATGACGGCTGAAATGATGGCTGAGGCGGAAAAGTTGATGGCAGAAATCGCCGACAAGGGAGGCATGGCCAAGGCCATCGACGAGGGATTGCCCAAGTTGCGCATCGAGGAAGCGGCCGCCGAGAAACAGGCCAACATCGACCGGGGCCGTGACAAGATCATCGGGGTCAACTTGTTTGCAGTGGAAGGGGAAGACGACGTGGAGGTGTTGGTGGTGGACCAAGAAGAGGTGCAGCGGCAACAGTTGGAGGGATTGGCCGTGCTGAAGGACGCCCGGGACCAAACACAGGTGGATGCCGCGTTGGCCCACTTGACCGAGGCTGCCCGAGAGGGAGGCAATTTGCTGGAGGCTTCGGTGAAGGCTGCGCGTTCACGCGCGACCCTGGGCGAAATCAGCGCGGCACTTGAAGTGGTGTTCGACCGGTTTTCGCCTGCAGACCGTCGGGTCTCAGGTGTATTTTCACGGGCCATGGAAGGCTCAGAGGCTTACGACGAAGTTCGCGGCATGAGCGACGCGTTTGCGTCGCTGGCGGGCCGCCGGCCGCGCATTTTGGTCGCCAAAATGGGCCAAGACGGCCACGACCGTGGCGCCAAAGTGGTCGCGTCTTCCTTCGCGGATTTGGGCTTTGACGTCGACCTCGGACCACTTTTCTCCACCCCTGAAGAGGTGGCGCGTCAAGCGATGGAGAACGACGTGCACTTGGTGGGCGTCAGCACATTGGCGGCAGGCCATCTCACGTTGGTGCCGGGCTTGATTCAAGCATTGAAAGACGCAGGCAGGCCCGACATCCTCGTGGTGGCAGGCGGGGTCATTCCTCCTGGCGATTACGACGCCCTCTACAACCACGGCGTGGTGGGCGTCTTTGGGCCTGGCACGCCAATCACAGCGAGTGCCAAGGACATCTTGGAGTTGATGCTGGAGGCCTACAAAGGGCTTTCTTGAGCGCAACCAGTTTGCGATTGGCCTGAAAAATCGGCATCTTACGTCACGGCGTCAGGTGCAGGCATCCTTGTTGCGCAGGCCGCCTATTGTTGAATGTTTTTTGCCAATTGCCTGAATGATGTTCCCACGTATGCTCCTCACCATGGCAGGGTTGGGCCTGATGTGCTCCACCCTTGCTGCCCAAACTTTGGTCCAGAACCCACCTGCCGGCACACCGGTGCCCGGTGAACTGATTGTCAAGCTCGCCCCCAACGTCAAGCCTCAGGATCTGACCGCCGAAGGCGTGCTCGTTCACGGGTTGCCTGCGGGCATGGAGTTGCACGAGACCCTGAGCGAGCTCGCGTCCATCTTCTTGTTCAGCTACGACGATGTGGCCTTGGATGGGGAGGAGGTTGTCCGTTCGTTGAATGACTTGCCCTCCGTGGTGGCGGCCCAGCTCAACCATTACGTGGAAGATCGGGCGACGCCCAACGACCCCCAGTTTGGTTCTCAATGGCACCACATTGACGGTTCCGACAACGACATCGACTCCGAACTTGCGTGGGACATCACCACAGGAGGGGCCACGGCCAACGGCGACCGCATTGTGGTGGCTGTGCTTGAGGGTGGCGGCGCCAACTACAACCACGTCGACCTGTTGTCCAACCACTGGACCAACGACGGGGAAACGCCCGGCAATGGGGTGGACGACGATGGCAACGGGTTCGTGGACGATTACAACGGTTGGAATGCGGCCAGCGGAAGCGACGCCATCAGTCCTGGTGGCCATGGCACGGCCGTCAGTGGCATGATTGGTGCTGTGGGCAACAACGGCAACGGTGGCGCTGGCGTCAACTGGGACGTCGAGGTCATGCAGATTCAAATGGGCAGCCTCACGGAGTCCAACGTGATCGCAGCGTACAACTACCCGTACACGATGCGGAACTTGTACAACACTTCGGGTGGCTCGCAGGGTGCCTTCGTGGTCGCCACCAATGCCTCGTGGGGAATTGACAACGCCAACCCAGCCAACTACCCGGTGTGGTGCGCGTACTACGACGACCTTGGTGCCGCCGGGATCCTGAACTGCGGGGCGACCGCCAACAACAACGTCAACATCGACGTGGTCGGCGACATGCCCACTGGCTGCGGCTCAGATTACATGGTGGCGGTGACCGCGACCAACAGCAGCGACGTTCGAACGTTTTCTGGATATGGCGCCACAACCATTGACCTTGGCGCGCCCGGTGAGGCTGTGTTCTTGCCTTCTGGGTCGTCAGGATATTCCTCCACGTCGGGAACTTCGTTCGCCAGCCCTTGCGTGGCCGGTGGCATCGCACTCGTGTACAGCGCCCCATGCGCCGACCTCGCTTCGAGCGCCTTGACCTCTCCGCAAGCCACTGCCAATGCTGTGCGCAGTTACATCTTGGACGGGGTGGACCCGGTGGCGAATTTGGTGGGTGAGACGGTGACTGGTGGGCGTTTGAATGTGCGAAACGCGCTGGATTTGGCCTTGGATGCGTGCAATCCAGACTTGGGATGCACCGATTCTGCCGCATGCAATTACAGTCCTGAAGCCATCACCGACAACGGCAGTTGCCTCTACACCGACGCGTGCGGGGTTTGTGGCGGGGACGACAGCACATGCAGCGGATGCACCGACGCCGGGGCGTGCAACTACGACCCATCGGCCATTGTCGACGACGGGTCTTGTGTCATGCCTGATCCTGTGGCCGGGTGTCCTGTTTGCGACTTCGACGTCAACGCGGTGTCGACCAACCTTGCAGGCTCAGCGGGAGGCACACCCCAAACCTTCTCGGCCTATGGAACCCTTGAGTCTGTCAATGTCTCTCTGGTGTGGACCAACGACGCCAACGACGGCTCTTGGGCCGGCGACCTGTTGATGGAAATTGCTTCTCCGAGTGGGGCGTGTGTGGGCATTGGTGGGTACAACGTGGACACCTCATGCGGATCCAACGCGGCGTGGCCGGGCGGTTGGAACACCAGCACATCTGGCACGTACACCGCGACCGTGAACGTGGCTGGCGCTGGCCTCAGCGGAGACGGGGAGTGGACCATCACCCTCATCAACGGCTGGACCACCAGTGGTGGGGCGTCGTACGATGTGACCGCCACAGTCGGCGGACTTTGTGAATCTGGCGGCGGTCCGACAGACATCGCCGGCTGCACGGAGGTTTTTGCCTGCAATTACAATCCTGCAGCCACGGTGGACGACGGGTCGTGCGAGCTTCCTTACAACATCGTGTATGAAGATCTGGATGGAGATGGTATTGGCGGTGACGCGGGCATTGCGGACGTCTGCAACCTCGGTCCAGGCTTGAGCCTCGTCACAGGCGACTGCGACGACAGCGATTCAACCGTGTACCCTGGCGCTCCGGGCACAGGTGAAGGACTGGACAACAACTGCGACGGCGTGGTGGACGGAGACGAGGTTCAGCCCAGCCTTTGCCCAGAGGACGTCAACGAAGATGGGTTCATCTCCGTGGCCGACATTCTGGAAGTTCTGGGTGAGTTTGGTTGCTCTGACGTCTGTGAAGACGATGTGGATGGCGACGGCGTCGTCACCGTGGTGGACATCCTGGCCATCTTGAGCGCATTCGGAACGAGCTGCTGAAGGCGCTCAGATGTTGCGATGAAAAAAGGGCGAGGTCATCCTCGCCCTTTTTCGTAGGTGTGCGTCGACGGCCTGGCTCAGCACACCTCCCCGAACGAACTGAGGATGGCGAGCACATCGCCCACGGCCACCACGCCGTCCCCGTCGATGTCTCCGGAGCTGCACCCTTGGGTGCAACCAAACTCGCCCAGAACCATCAACACGTCGGACACGCCGACCAACAAGTCTCCATCCAAATCTTCGGGACATCCTGCCGCATCGGGACCGGCATTCGCCGCGTTCGGGGTCGGAGGGGTGTTGGTCCCAGACACAAACGTCACCCATTCTTCAGCGCCATCCGTCACGCGGCCGAGGCTGGAATTGGGGATGGGGTCGTTCTGCCATTCGATGTGGTCGACACAGCGCCAACCGAATTCATCCCAGACCGAGAGGATCAAGTTGTCCTGCTCGGCGTCGAGGTTGAACGGCGCGTGAAGAGGGCCGTCTTCCAAATCGTTGTCGCACCAGACCACCCTGTGGTCGCCAGGGTCCATGGTGAACGGAGGGAAGACGTAGGCGTCTGGGCTGGAGCGCTTGTCGGTCAACGCCAAGCCCACGGGGTTGGCAAACGACTCGCTGGCGTTCACGATTTCCACCCAATCCGCAAATCCGCCGGCTTCGTCGGCGACGAATGAGTTGTTGAGCGCCATCAATTCGTTCAATTTGAAGGGGACATCTGAGGCGTGGCTGATCCAGGCTGACGATGGAACGCAGGGATCTGTGGGTTGCGCACCGTCGATGTAGGTGGCGGAAGTGTACCAGGACACTTGGTCTGCGCCGGGGAATCCAAGGCGAATGCCAAAACGCGCGTCACCGGCCTCTCCGTCTCCATTCAAGCCGTCGTCCAACATGGGGTAGGAGACGAAGGGGCCACCGTCCACGCTCACGTGGGCTTGCACGGACATCGGCGCGCCAGCGACTTCGGCTTTGACGCGCAAAGTGTCGTCGACCACCGGCGTGTACACCCACGCTTGAATGTCGCGTGGGAATTGGGCGCCGCTGGTTTGTCCGTAGGCAGAAGAAGCGCGCGTGTTGACGTAAGAGGCGATGCCCTGGGTCACGTGCCCGCCCCAGGTGCCGGTGAGGCAATCCAAAAAGGCGTCGTCGTTGAAGCCGTAGTCGTACGTGCGGTAGACATCCTCGAGCGCCGCAGACGTGCACAGGGTGCGCAGTGTGCTGCCATGTTGCAGCCAGGCGGACCCGTTGAATCCGTTGTCCAAAAGTTCACGCACGTACCAGCCCAAGCGGGTGCGGTATTGCTCGATCCCCATCACCCGCTCGTACAAGGGGCGCTCGCCCCATTGGTCCCATTGGTACACGTTGTGGGTGGCCCAACCGCCGCCCCATTCGATGCCCAAGGTGTTGTCCACGTCGTAGGAGATCATCATCAAACGTCCGTCGGTGGGACGCTCGTAGAGGTAGTAGTTGTTGTGGTTGCCGATGTAATTGTCCCAGTGGCCCACAAGGATTTCCATCGCCGCCGTTTTCAAGAAGGCGTCCACGTCGAAGATGGCTTCGAGCGCACACTCGAACTCGTCGTCGGACACGGTCCCAATCACCGTGCACAATTCTGCGATGGCGCTGTAATCGTCTTCGACCGTGTTCGTCTTGAGTTCATACACCCTTTGGTCGGACCACCATGGGGTCAATTTGTACGCTTCGGGGTCTTCGCCGAGGTAGGCCAAATCACCGGGATACGTGCACTTCCACAAATTGCCGTCGTCGTGCTTGAAGCGCTTCTGAATGAACTCTTCGTCCACGTGTTCCACGTTGAGGTACAGCCCCCGGTATTCGCCGTTGACGTAAACGCGAACATGGCTCACACGCGGCGCCACGTGGCCTTGGGCACGCATGAATTCCCACACCATCCGTGCGCGGAGCATGGAAGGGTCGTTGTGGTTGCCGTTGAGGTTGAGCTTTTCCAGGCCATTCCAGCTGCCGCCTTGTGTGAATGTGTTGAAGCTCACCTTGAAGCTCTTCTTGGCGGCCTCGCGCGAGGTGTTCCCCCGCAGGCGCATGCCCACATTCTCCACCGTGTCGATGCCAGCCGAACTTTCGTACACGAAGGTCGCGGGCCATTCTTGGTTGCTGTACGCGTTGTCTGGGTTTAGGATGAACGCCCAGTCGTCTTCGCTGAGGGTCAAACGGACCGTGGCCACTTCATCTTCCAAAAACGCAGGCCCCAAGGCAGGGACGTATTCCTGGGCCAAGGCCGTGGAGACTGAAAGCCAGGCCCACATCAAGACCAAGCCCGCGAGGTGCAACTTCTTCATGACCCCAAAGTACGAAGGGGGAACCGCAGGCCATTCAGAAACGACTTGACGTCCATGGCAGGCTTCCCCTGAGGTTGCAAACGAAGGATGTCGATGGCGCCGTCACCGCATTGCACGCTGAGCTGGCCTTTGCCCAGGTTCACCGTGCCGGGTTGTCCGCCGAAATTCACATCGGACCTGCAGGACCGATGCACGCGAAGGGTGGTGCCGTCGGGCAAGGTGGTCCATGCGCCCGGGAAAGGGTTCAGCCCGCGCACGAGGTTGTGCACCTCCTGGGCCGACTTTCCCCAGTCGATCCGCCCGTGTTCTTTGAAAAGCTTGGGCGCTTCCTTGAGCGCCTCATGTTCTGTCAACTTGGATTCCTGCGGCACAGCCTCCGCGTTTCCAGAGGCCAAGGAGTCGACGCTTTCCACAAGAAGGTGCTTGCCCGCTTCCAGAATGCGGTCGTGCACGTCCCCTGTGGTGTCGTCGGGTCCGATGGGGACCTCCACACGACCGAGCACATGGCCCGTGTCGATTTGGTGTTGGAGCAAAAACGTGGTGGCCCCCGACACCGTTTCGCCATTCAGGACTGCCCAGTGAATGGGTGCCGCACCGCGGTATTGCGGCAGCAGGGATCCGTGAAGGTTGATGGTGCCCAGGCGGGGGAAATTCCAAACCACTTCTGGCAACATTCGGAAGGCGACCACCACCCCCAGGTCAGGCGCCCACGATTCAAGGGTGGTCCTGAATTCGGACGACTTCAACTTCTCAGGCTGGGCCAGGGGGAGGTCATGCTTTTCCGCCACCACCTTGACCTCGGAAGCGCGCAAGGAGCGACCTCGGCCGGCCGGTCGGTCGGGTGCCGTCACGACACCAACAACCTGGTGGTGTGATTCCAACAGCCGTTCCAGACAAGTGGCGGCGAACCCGGGGGTTCCAAGGAAAACAATGCGCAGGGGCGGGGCGTGGTGTGTCATGCCCTGCAAAGGTCCAACAACCCGTTCAAGAATCGTGCAGGGAGGGATGCCCTTCGCGCCAACCCAGGAATTTCAGGCACGCTGCCGACCCCACCAGGATGCCGCCGAAGTACACCCAGTCGGCTCGCCAAATCACATGGATGGGCGAGTGCCATTGCAAGGCCAACACGTAGGCGATCACGATGTACACCGACACGCTCGTGAGTTCAATCCAAAAGGCATGCTTGGTGTACCCAGCGCCCTGCAACACGGCAATGGCGATGGCGCTGAGGGCGTAGCATTGGATGGCCACCCAGGCGGTGCCCAACGTTTGGGCCATGGCCGTATGCCCCGCCGGTTCCTCGGCTGGGTCGAAAAAGTGTCCCGAAATCCATTCTGGGTAGGCCACGTAGCCGTGGGTCAGTGACCAGACCCCGAGGTAGCTCAGCGCCACGAGGGTGAGCAGGGCCCGGGGGAGGTCGTGTTGACGTCCTTCGCCGATCAACGTGGAGACGACGGTTCGGGTGGTTTGGCCCAGCCCTGTGCACACCACAAAGGCCAGCATGAACGCGTTGCGTGTGAGGTGGCTCACTTTCAGCTCCATCATGCCCACACGCTCGACGAAGAAAAAGAAGCTGGCCCAGGTGGAGATGGTCAGGCCAAACTGGGCCATCACCGGCATGGCCAAAGTCCACCACTGTCGAAGGGTGTCTCGGCACACGCGAGCCCGTCCCATGAAAGACGCCGGGTGCATGTGAAATCTGGCGATGGCCCATGCCAGCAGGGCGCCGGTCGTTTCGGCAATGAGGGAGGCTTGGGCCGCGCCTCGGGCACCGAGTTTGGGCCCGCCCCAAAGTCCTTCCACCCAGTAGGCGTCCAGGACGATGTTGATGCCAGCCATGGTCAAGGCAAGGGGGAGAAGGGGTTTGGTTTTGGCCTGTCCGATCCAATCGGCTTCCAGGGCCATCAGGAGGGCGTAAGGCACGAGTCCCCAGCCTCGGATGGCAAGGAACGGGGTGAACAGGTCTTGGACCGCCTCGTTGGCCATCAACGGTTCCCAACCGCCCCAAACGTTGACGCCCAGCACCAGGGCCGTCAACATCGCGCCCAGGACCACCAAGGCCACCCTGCCGGTGCGCGAAGCCAAGGCCATGCGGTCCAGTTGTCCGGTTCCTTGATGCCGGGCCACAAGGATTTGGATGCCCATGCTGCCGCCGGTGAGCACCATGACAAACGTGAGGTAGACGAGGGCGGCGTTGCCCGCAGCGTTCAATTCCAATTCGCCGGCTCGGCTCAGGAAAAAGTTGTCCGTCAGCACGACAAAAAACTGCACCAAGCTTCCAAGTGAGATGGGTACGGCGATGCGGAGCAGGTCGCGGGGGCGAATGGACAGGGGGGAGGCGCTCACAAGTTGGAAAGGAGTGTGGCAGGTGGAGTCAATCCTTCCCGTGCCAGGATGCCAGATGCGTGTCGAACGGACTTGAACATCCACTCCGCCCGCAGCACGTCCAGTTCGTCTGGATGCAACGTCCAGACGATGTCCGAGGCGCGCAGGCGCTGGTTGAGTCGGTGCATGAGCACGGCCGCAGCCACGCTGATGTTGAAGCTCTCCGTGAACCCGTACATGGGGATTTCCACAAAGGCATTGGCGTGCTCCATCATGAAGTCGGAGGCGCCTGAGAATTCGGTTCCCATCACCAAGGCCAAAGGTTGGTCCAAGGGCAACGTCTCAGGGGTGTGCCCTGACGCGTGGGGAGAGGTGACCACCAGCCGATGTCCATTGGATTTGATGCGGTCGACGCACGCTTGCTTGGCGTCGTCTGCACCCAGGTAACGGTGCAGCTGGAGCCATTGCGACGCGCCTTTGGCCACGCCCTTGTTTCTGGACCAAGCGTTCTCGTTCTCGATGAGGTGCACGTCGAGCAGGCCAAAGCCGTCCGCGCTGCGCATCACCGCGCTGGCGTTGCGGCTTTGGTACACGTTTTCCAACACCACAGAAAGGCGGCGGGTGCGTCCTGCGGACACACGCTCAATGTGGCCCAGGCGCGCCTCGGTCAAGAGGGGGCGCAGCACGTCCATGCACGCGCGGGCGTGGTCAACTTGGGCAGACGTGGGCGTGGGGTAGGGCACGGGTGCAAATTTGGACAAAAAGAAAGTCCCTCCACCCAAGGGCAAAGGGACTTCCAAAAAGGTGGCTTGTCAATCAGACAGTCAAGCCAGCGCCGGCCTTGAACTTCACAACGTTCTTGGCAGCGATCTGGATTTCAGCGCCGGTCTGTGGGTTGCGGCCGGTGCGCGCAGCACGCTTGCTCACAGAGAAAGAACCGAAGCCAACGAGTGACACGCGGTCACCAGACTTCAAAGCACCGTGGATGGCACCAGTTGTGGCGTCGAGGGCGCGAGCGGCGTCGGCCTTAGAGAGTCCAGCGCCAGCGGCGATGGCATCGACCAATTCAGACTTGTTCATGAGAATGGTTTTTGAAATGAATAAAAGAGTGTCGTGGCCAAATGTAGAGGCGCAATCTCAGTGTTGGCAAGGGGTGTGGCGCTTCAGGATGCATTTTGTGAACAACCCTCTCTTTTGTGTTGATAAGGCCAGGAAAAACGGCTGAAAACCGCGTCAAATGGGGTGTTTCAGCCCAAGTCAGGCCTTCTGAGCAGGCCTCGGACGCAAGACCTCGAGCAACAAAGCGCTTCCAGCGAGCACGACATAGCCCCATCCAGTGACGCCGACGACCCAATGTTGTCCTGCGGACACGAGGCAGGCCACCACCCCGAGGCTGACGCGCACAATGCCCAAGAATTCCACGTCTCGTTTGGGGTTGGATTCGGGCATGTGGGTGAGGGCGCTCACGGCGTGGGCCAACAAGCACACCCAGGGCGCCACGGCGGAGGGCAATTGCGCGATGCCCAGGCACGCCACGCCGAGCGCGCAGAGATGCAACAAGATGTGAAGGCGTCGTGGCATTGTCCCCATGGCACAAAAGTAAAAGCGCAACCCCCACAATACCTTCGCGCCATGAACGACATCCAGCCTTATTGCCCTGAAATCCGGTTCTCAGACGTGGACGCCTACGGCATTGTGCACAACGCCAAGTACTTGGTCTACATGGAGCAGGCCCGCATCCACTGGTGGCGCCAAGCGGTGGGAGGCAGCGCGTGGGATTGGACCAAGGTGGGCGTGTTGGTGGCGCATCACACCATCGACTATCTGAGCCCTGTTCGTCTCGGGGACACGTTGGAGGTGTCTTGCATTGCAGGAGATGTCGGAACCAAAAGCATGGACGTGCATTACACCATGTCGTGCGAGGGCCGTCAAGTCGCCAAAGCCAAAACGGTGCTCGTGTGCTTTGACCACCGCGAAAAGCGGACCACCTCCGTGCCCCAAGAGTGGCGCGACGCGCTCGAGCGCCTCAAAGCGCCTTCAGCGACGAATGACCCAAACTTGATGTGACCAGGCGCCGAGGGTGTCCTCGGGATTCAATGCATCCGACTTCAGCGTGCCGTCGGGTTGCAACCGTTCCATGGCCACGGCATCTTGAACCCAAGGCTCAAGGTTGCCCCAAGGCAAGGGTCGGGTTTCGTCTGCGGCATTGACCAAGGTGACGATGCGCACGTCGTCTTGTTCTCGGCTGAAGCCGTAGACACCGCGCTTGGGGAAGAAGTGCTCCAGCCCCCCTTGGAACGCGCGGGGGAACGCTTTGCGAAGTGACAACAGCCCCTGAACGTGGTTGAACCATTCTGACTCCTGAGGCGTGCGTCCCTTGGCCGAGAATGCGCTGCGATCGTCTTCAGGCCATCCGCCTGGAAAGTCCTGGCGGACCTTGCCGTCAGGTTCGCAGCGTGTGTCAAACCCCAGTTCCGTGCCGTAGTAGAGGCAGGGCGTGCCGCGTCCCATCAGCAACATCGCGAGCCCAGCTTTGGCTTTGTCGGCGTCGCCGGCTTCTGCAATCCACCGGTGGGTGTCGTGGTTGTCCAGGAACGTCACCAACGTTTGAGGGTTGGGGTACAAGAAATCCTCGACCAACACCTCGTAGACCTTGCCAATGCCGTGTTCCCAACCTTCGCCGTGTTCCACGGCTTCTTGCATGGCGAAGTGCCATGCGAAATCCACCGCGCCATCCAGGCCCGTGGTCCGGCCCCAACCGAATCCACTGCCTTCGACAAGGGCCGCTTGTTTCGCCGAGCCGTACACCCACGCCTCCGCGAACATGAAGCTGTTTGGGAACGCACGGGAGACCCGCTTGGTCATGGCCGCCATGGCGTCCTGCTGGCCGTAGGTGTAGGTGTCGATGCGCAGGCCGTCAATCCCGACTTCCGCCATCCACCACAAGATGTTGGTGCCCATGTAGCGCTGCAAGTCCGCATTCGCTTGGTTCATGTCGGGCATCATGCGGTCAAACCATCCGTCGTTGAAACCGGCCACGTCTGGGGATTGACCATGCGGGTCCAACACCACGCCACTTCTGTAATTCGTGCGCTTTTCGTCGGTGAATCCGCCTGCCCAGTTGTGCACCCAAGCGCTGTCCACTGGATGGGTCAAAAGCCGGTGTAGGTTGCCCCAGTGGTTGGGCACCCAATCGTGCACAATGCGAATCTCGCGGTCGTGCGCTGCTGCTGCGAGGCTCTTGTAGTCCTCCAAGGTTCCCAGTCTGGGGTCCACCTTGTAGCTGTCCGTGCACGCGTAGCCGTGGTAGGACGTCTTGGCCAAATCGTTGGCCACCACCGGAGTCATCCACACCGCACCGACGCCAAGCTCCGAGAGGTAATCCAGCTTCGACTCCACGCCGGCCAAGTCCCCACCGTGACGCGCGTACATCTCGTCGCGGTCGATCCCGCGCTCCAGCTGTCCCTCCACGTCGTCGTTGGAAGGTTCGCCGTTCGCAAATCGGTCAGGCATGATGAGGTACATCGCCGGGCCGTCTTCCCAACGGTCGAGGCGGTTGTCCGGCAAGGACGGGGCCACTTGAAACGGAAAAGAGGTCCAGCGCCCTCGTTCCGGCAACACCCTCAACGTGACTTCTGTGGCCTCTTGGACCCCGGACACGTCCAGTTCAATCCAAGCATGGCCAGGCAGGGCAGAGGGGCGCCAGTTCAGCAGGGTCACCCCCTCGTCTTTCGCTTCCACGTCCCTAGGGATTCCGAGGTGGGGATGCGAGACCAGGACTTCCACCTTTCCTTCTTCCAAGTCACCCCACCATCCAGGAGGGTCGACATGCCCAGTCTGGGCGGCCGCGGCCAAGGCACTCAAGCCCAGGGCGAATGCGCAAGCAATGTTGTGGACAGTGTTGTTCATGATTTTGCGAAAATCGAATTCTGAGAGGGGCGAATGTCGGGCCCCTTCCCCCTAGATTTGCTCGAAAGTGTCATTTTTACACCAAACCATCTAACGTTACACGATGAAACAATTTTTCTCTCTTGTCGCTGTGGCTCTCCTGGGCTCGGCAGCCTGGGGCCAAACCATGGTGACCCTTACGGTCGACATGACCAACGAAATGGTGAGCGCAGACGGCGTTCACGTGGCGGGCAACTTCCAAGGTTGGGACGCTGGAGCCACCCCCATGACCGACAACATGGACGGCACGTGGTCTTACAGCTTCTCTTCGGACACTGCGGCCACATACCAGTACAAGTTCATCAACGGCAACGCTTGGGGATCTGACGAGAGCATTCCAGGTGCCTGCGCCTACGACGGCAACCGCCAAATCATGGTCGACGGCGCCATGGGCGACGTGATGTCCACCGCGTGCTACAACAGTTGCGCTGCGTGCGGCATGACCACCGTGCGTTTCCGCGTGGACATGAGCAACGAGGACGTGTCTCCATTCGGGGTGCACGTCGCAGGCGAATTTCAGGATTGGGATCCCGCTGCCACAGAGTTGATGGACCCCGATGGCGACATGGTGTACGAAACCGTGCAGTCTTTCGACGCCACCGGTTTGTCTGAAATTCAGTTCAAGTTCATCAACGGCAACACCTGGGCAGACCCCAACGAGTTGATCGACGGCGCATGTGGCAACGAGTCTGGCAACCGTGTGTTGACCCTCGACAGCGAGAACATCTTGCTCGCCGCCGATGCGACTGGCGCGGCCTACTGCTACGGTTCTTGCACCGCTTGCGTGGCACCTTTGGTGGTCACGTTCACGGCAGACATGAGCGTGGTGTCAAGCGTCTCGCCTGAAGGCGTGCACTTGGCAGGTTCGTTCCAAGGTTGGGACCCAGCCGGGACGCCATTGATGGACAACGGCGACGGCACGTGGAGCGTGTCTTTGGAAGTGCCTCCAGGCACCCACGAATTCAAGTTCATCAACAGCAACGCGTGGGACGGCAACGAGGAGAACATGGAGGGCTCAGGTTGCAACAACGGCGGCAACCGCATTGCCACGTTCGACGACATGAACAACACCTACACCGCGTGCTTCAACACGTGCCCAGGCGAGTCTTGCACGCCAGATCCCGACCCAGCCAACATCACCTTCCGCGTGAACATGGCTGAGCAGGAGTTGACCTCCGAGCAGGCGGTGTTTGTGTGGGGTGGATTCACCGGTTGGCAAGGCGGTGCCATCGAGATGACCGACGCCGACGGCGACGGCGTGTGGGAGCACACCGAGAACATTTCTGGCGGCGCCAACATCGACTACAAGTACAGCATCGGTCACCCCAACGACGAGGGCGTGATTGAGGAATCAGGCGTGTTCGTGATGGACGGCGACACCACCAACTGGACCCTCGCGGGATGCGGTGTGGACAACGGCTTTGGCGGATTCAACCGCCGTCATGTCCGCTCTGGCATGGACGAAGTGCTCGACGTGGTGTGCTTCAACACCTGCTCGGACTGCGAAGGCAGCGACGCCCTCGTGCAGGATTTGACCCAGGCTTTGATGTTGTTCCCCAACCCTGCAGTAGGCCGCGTTGTGGTCTCAGGCTTGTCTGGTGCCGCTCACGTGAGCATCGTGGACGCCCAAGGGCGCGCTGCCCGTGTGTGGAACAACCTGGTCTTGAATGGCCAGACCGAGTTGTCTCTCGGAGGCTTGCGTGCCGGCTTCTACCACGTGGTGGTGGAGCAAGAGGGCGCCCGAGGCGTTCAGCGCTTGGTGATCAAGTAAAGCAAACTCCTCCAGCACAAGAAAGCTCGGGCTTCGGTCCGGGCTTTTTTTGTGTCAAAAAAGGGGTGCCATCGAGCAGGGACACGTTGTTCAAAGGAAGGCGTGGCTTGCTGAAAACTTCCTGCAGCCCAGCGCGGCGACCGCGTATATTTGTGCCAAACTGATTCACAACCATAAACCTTCTTCATGAAGCGATTGTACACCCTCGCGGTGGCCATGGGAACTGCGGTTCTCGCCTCCGCCCAAATCACCGGACTATCCGTGGAGACCGTGCTGGAGCACGATGGCGTGGCCATCCCTGAGCTGGCAGGCCACACCACCTACCGCGTTTACGCAGACGTGACTGCGAGCACCGATTTCATCTCGGCCGTCTACGGCAACCAAGATTCGCCGTTGATGTTGGGCACGGACGGCACGTTCTTCCAGGAAGCCACCACAGGTGGAGACTTTGGACAACAAGTGGTTCCGTTGTTGTTCGAAGTGTTCCCCGCTTCTGAGTATGACAGCTGGGTGACCATTGGCATTTCCAACTCGAACGAAGGCTCGGCAGTGCAAAACACCCCGTCCACCTTGGCAGACGCCTTCACCGCGTTCAACGCAGGTGGGGGATTCGTCGTGAGCGACCCCATTGGCGGTTCTTGGTTCAATTTGCTGCAGTGCATCACAGACCTCGAGACCTGCGCCAACGAAGATTTGGCGTTCGGAGGCGCTGACAACCGTGTGCTGCTCGCGCAGTTGACCAGCACTGGCGACGTGTACGGTGTGTTCAACATGCAGGTGTTCCCGGCGGGCAACCAGGATGAGGAAATCAAGCAGACGCTGACCTTCTCGTCGGACGCGGCCGACGTTTTTGGCTGCACCAACCCCGACGCCACAGGCAACGAGGAGGGAGAAGGCATGTACGATGCGACCGCGACCATCGACGACTTCTCGTGTGTGCTTCCTTGCATCGTGGATTTGTCCGTATCCAACTTTACAGCCCCCACATGCCACGGCGACGCCGACGGCAGCATCGCAGTGGAAGCGATGGGTGCGCAGGGTGCGGATTACTTCTACTTGGACAGCATCGGAAGCCAACAGGGTTTGAACTTCGGAAACTTCGGCAACCTGTTTGCAGGCACCTACACGGCTTACGTGGAGGATGCAGCGGGTTGCCGCGACAGTGTGGAAGTTGTGGTTCCTGTGACCGAGCCGATTGAGGTGACCGTGGAATTGACCGCCCCCGTGTCTTGCGCAGGGGAGGAGGACGCCGAGTTGTCTGTGGCTTCAGCCACAGGGGGCACGGGGGACTTCACCTATTTCTTGTCGATTGACCCAGAAAACACCACCATGGAGACCACCTGGACTGGGCTGGCGCCTGGCCAAACCGTTTCGGTTTGGGCCACAGACAGCAATGGATGCATCCAGCAGTCGAGCAACAGCATCGCCATCACCAGCCCGACGCCCATCAGCGTGAGCTTGTCCGCGGGGGGCTCAGGCATCTTGGACGCCACCTGCGCGGACACCGAGGATGGAGGTATCTTCTTGGTGGGCCTCGGTGGAAACGCCCCAGCCACCATCGAATTCTCGGTGGACGGCATGAACTTCGGCCCCAGCCCTGTGACGGTGTCCGGCGGCACGTACACGGTGATTGCACAAGACGTCTACGGTTGTCAAGGGACCTTGTCTGAAAGCGTGGTCGTGGGGCCTGCGGCCATTGAGGTCAACGCCATGGCCATGGCGGAGGTTTGTTTCGAAGGCAACGACGGTGAGGTGTCTTGGGCTCCTGTGGGAGGTGAAGGTGCGTACACCTACTTGTTCAATGGGGAAGCGACCACGTCCACGTCGGCGTCGGATTTGGCCCCTGGCGAATACGAGGTGGTGGTCACAGACGGCAACAACTGCTCTTCCACAGCCACCGTCACGGTGGATGCTGGTGTGGCCATCGTGGCCAGCACGTCTGTCATCGACGCGGAATGTGCGGGTGAAAACGATGGCGAGGTGACCGTGACAGCCGAAGGAGGCAGCGGCGCTTTCCAGTACAGCGACGACGGCGTCAACTTCGCCGACGGCAATGTGTTCGACGAGCTGAATGCAGGGTCTTACACCTTCTTCGTTCAAGACGAGTTTGGATGCAGCGGTTCGGTCACGGCCAACGTGTCTGAGCCTGCTGCCATTGAAATCTCTGGCATTGTGTCCGAGGGCGCAGCCACAGGCGAAGGCAGCATCGACATCAACATCACCGGCGGTTTGCCCCCATACGAGTACGAGTGGATCGGTCCAGGTGTGAGCGGAACCACAGACCAGGACTTGACAGGCATTTCCACCGGTGTGTACATCGTGGAGGTGACCGACGCCAACGGATGCAGCTCGGATGAAACATTCAACCTCACCACCTCGATTCAGGAAATCGCGGCTGGCGTGGTGGCCTCCGTGTTCCCGAACCCATCTCAAGGTTTGTTTGCCGTGGAAATTGCAGGCCAAACCCAAGGCGCCGTGGAGTACCACGTGTTGGACGCCCAAGGTCGCATGCTGACCCAAGGTCAGTGGGTCGGAGCAGGTCAACTGTTCCGTGAAACCCTCGACTTGACTGGCGCGGATGCAGGCTTGTACCAGCTCGTGTTGGTGGCCAACGGCCGGCCAACCTCGGTGCAGATTGTCAAGATGAACTGAGGTCACGTCCAGTGACAACCCAAGTGAAAGGGAAGGCCACCGGCCTTCCCTTTTTCTTTTTCCTTGGCAGAGCATTGCAGGCTCGCCCATTCTTCTCGAACTTTTTGCGCAGGTTCACGTACCCTGTGTTCCAGTCAACGATTCACACATGCCCGATTTCAAGTTCTCTCGCCTTGCCAAGGCCGTCACGGTGGTCTGCTCTTTTGTGTTGATGGTGGGATGGTCCCACGCGCAAGTGGCGGCCCCAGATTACAGTTTGACGGTGGAAGCCACACCTGCTGTGGCTGTGGAAGGCGCGACGACCTACCGCTTCTACGTCAACATGATGGAGGATGGAGACCGGATGTCGGCGGTGTTTGGGAACAGCGCCACGCCATTGGTGGTGGGGGTTGACGAAGGCGCATTCAACACGCCCCAGAACGGATCTTGGAGCGCAGCTGGGTTGACGCCGGCATTGTTCCCCTTGTTCCCGGAGCTGCAGGACGACACGTACGCCACCATTGGGTTGACGGGACCTGCGTCGCTTTCTGGTTTGGGCAACGCGACCGACCCTCAACTGGCTTCAGACGATGCACAACCTGAGGTGCAAGCGTTCTTCGCGTCCGACGGTGCCGAGGAGCTTCGTGCCGATTCTGAAATTGGCACGGTGTGGTTTGTGTTGAACGACGCACCCAATGCCCTTCCTGACGAATCCATGCGGGTGTTGATTTTGCAGATCACGACGACAGGCACGGTGGATGGAACGTTGAATTTTCAAGTCCTGCCTGAGGGGCCATTGGGGTTGGGGACAGACGAAGTGCGCACGGTGTCCTTTGATGGGGCAGGGGTGTACTACGACCCTGAATTTGGACCGGTCTTTGGATGCACCGACCCGACGGCGTGCAACTTCAACGAATTGGCCAGCGACGACGACGGGTCCTGCGTGCAGCCTGACGTGTGCGGGGTCTGCGACGGGCCTGGGTTGGCTGAAGGAACCTGCGATTGCGAAGGCAACGTGTTGGATGCCGTTGGCGTGTGCGGCGGCGGGTGCGCCGAGGATGCAGACGGAGACGGAGTGTGCGACACGGAAGACGGCTGCGTGGATGTTGACGCATGCAATTACCTCGAGCCCAACACGACCGAGTGCGATTTCTGCAGTTGTGCAGAAGGCGTTGCAGAGGGTGTGGGCTTGGTGCTGGAAACCGTGGCCACAGGTGTGGAAGGTGGCCAAACCTGCTACCATTTGTTCTTGCAGGCCGATTCTCCAGAGGACATGTTGACGGCCGTGGTCGGCAAGTCTGGGGCGCCGTTGGTGGTCACCACCACGGGAACGTGGTTCCAAAACGAAGGCAGTCCCTACGATTCGCACGTGGCCTTTGGCGAAGGGGGACAGGAAGTGGCGGTGCTCGGCAATTCCAGCACGTGGGCGGCTTTTGAAGGCGGTGCGGGCTTGCTGTTCAACGACGAGGTGGGCGGTGGCTGGACCGTCGACGGAATTCAAGGTGTCTCTGGGGACAACGACGGTCGAATCTGGCTGGGACAGCTGACCACCTCAGGCGACGTCTTTGTTCAATTCCAGGCCCAAATCTTGGTCGGGGGAACGCTTTCCGGTGCGGAGTTGCGTGACGTCCAGGTTCAAGGATCCAGCGCTTCGAATCCAGCGGACAATGCATGCGGTTGCACGAACGAAATGGCCACGAATTTTGACCCGTCGGCCGATTACGACGACGGCTCTTGCGAGGGCGTGGAGGAAGGATGCACTGATATGACTGCGTGCAACTTTGACGCTGCTGCCGATGTCGACGACGGTTCATGCGAGTACGCAGCCGAAGGGTTCGATTGTGCAGGCACATGCGTGGTCGGAGATGTCGATGGAGACGGCATTTGCGATGCGGTGGACGATTGTGTGGACATGGAAGCGCCGGTGTGGACCTACTTCCCTGCGGACGACACGTTGTCGTGCGCAGACCCCATGCCTGATCCGTCCATGACCATGCCAGAGGCGTCCGACGATTGTGGCCCCGTGAGTGTGACTTGGTTGGTTGACGGCCCCTTCGAATATCCTTTCGAATGCTTGCAGAGTTACCTCTGCCCCAGGGTGTATGAGGCCACCGATGCGGCTGGAAACAGCATTGTGGACACCGTCATGTTCACGGTGCTCGACCTGGAGCCTCCCGTGTTCGTGTTCCCCACGGAGAGCATGCTTGCGGTGGATGAACTTGCGGGCGAAGCGGTGCCCCCGGCCGAAGCCATGGTGGTGGACGCTTGCGACGACAACGCGGGGTACGAGGTGTTGGAAGACACCTTGAGCAACAACGGCTTGGAGGTTGTGATTCAGCGCACCTTCACCGCCTCTGACGCGTGTGGCAATACGGCGGAGTTCGTGCAAACCCTTGACGTGACATTGGCCTTGGAAGGTTGCATGGACCCTGAGGCGTGCAACTTCGACGAAGTGGCCAACGTGGACGACAGTTCCTGCACCTACGCCGAGGGAGGCTACGCGTGCGACGGCTCTTGCCTGGCAGACACGGACGGCGATGGCGTGTGCGATCCATTTGAAGTGCTCGGGTGCACCGATTTGGCGGCGTGCAATTTCAGCATCGACGCCACGGAAGAGGACGGTTCCTGCGACTACTGCTCTTGCGAACAGAGTTCGTTCGAAGGTTACGGGTTGTTGGTGGAGACCCATGCGGTTCATGAAGAAGGTGAATTGGCGGGCTTGACCACGTACCGCATGTATGTGACCACGCCCAACCCCACAGACGTGTTCAGTGCCATGTGGGGAGATTCGGACACGCCATTGCTCATCACCACGAGCACGTCGTTCTACCAACATCCGCTGGGCAGTCCGTTGGGTCACAACATCTCTCCATTGACGTTCGAGGTCTTGCCTGAGTTGGAGTTCGACAGCTGGTTGACGGTGGGCCTGGACGGTCCCGCGGGCCCCAACGACCAAGCGCCTTCGCCCATTGGAGATGCCGTGTCAGGTTGGTTGAGCAATTTCGAAGCAGGTGGGGACGTCGTTCTGAACGACGAGATTGGAGGTGCCTTGTATGTGGTCAACGATCCCTCGGAGAACATCGTGTCGGGCGACGACCTGCGCATTTTGGTGGGGCAATTCACCACAGATGGTGAGTTGTCTGGGCAAGTGAATTTCCAAATGTTCAACATGGGCATGGCCACTGACAACGCTGACATCAGCATCCCGTTCACTGGCGTGGGGCAGGTGGACAGCACCAGCGAAATTGTGTGCGGATGCACCGACGACACCGCCTGCAACTACAACACGGATGCGACCAACGACGACGGATCGTGTGAATTTGTGTCGTGTTTGGGATGCATCGACCCCGTGGCGTGCAATTTCATGGAGGAATCCACCCAAGACGACGGATCCTGCGAGTACGAGACGTGTGCGGGTTGCACCGATTCATCGGCCTGCAACTTTGACGCTGCCGCCACCATTGACACCGGTTGTGTCTTGCCTGATGGAAACTGCGAGTCGTGTTCAGGAGAAACTGACGGAACTGGGGTTGTCGTCGTGAACGACGCCGACGGCGATGGGGTGTGTGATGAAGACGAAGTGCTCGGTTGCACAGATGCCTTGGCGTCCAACTTCAATCCTTTGGCCACGGAGGAGGACGGCAACTGCTTGTATTGCGATTTGGTCTTGACGGTGGAGGTGTTGCAAGACGTGGTCTGTGCAGGAGACAGCACGGCGGTGGTGGAGCTTGGCATCGACAACGTGGTGTTTCAGGACAGCATTGTGGTTCTTTTGAACGGGGAGGTGCAGTCCGGGGCGGTGTTTGAAGGCCTTGCTGCAGGTGCGTACACCGCCGTTGTGCAACAGGGTGTGGCTTGCGAAGCGCTAGTCAACTTTGTCTTGGAGGACGGAGGCACATTCACCATGGATGTGGCGTCGGAAGACGTGAGTTGTTTCGGTGCGGCAGATGGCCTGGTGGACGCCGTGCCCTTGACAGGGGTGTTCCCCATTGAATACGTGCTTGCTGGGTCGGTTGCCGACACCAATGCCACAGGCGCGTTTGACGACCTGGCGCCAGGTGAGTACGTGCTGAATGC
>JBMZWX010000029.1:0-21985 GCA_049627085.1 Flavobacteriales bacterium
GGCTTGCGCCGGGCCTTTCCATTGTTTCAGTCGTTCAGATCAGCACTCCTGACCGAATGCAGTCAAGAACTCGAGCAAGTCAGCAGTAGACACTGAGCCGTCTCCGTTCAAGTCCGCAGGACATGGGTTTGCGATGTCGAAGTTGCAAGAACCGTCGTCAATCACAGCGCCTTCGTCGTAGTTGGTCGCAGTCGTGTAAGTGCAGCCAGAGCATCCGTCGAACACACAGAGTTCAACATTCGAAATGTTCGTGGCAGCATCATAGTTGCAAGCCGTTGGGATGCCGCATCCTTCGACACACGCATCTCCTGATCCCACATTGAACGTCACAGACTCACCTGCTCCACCTTGGACAATTCCTCCGAATGCTCCAGAGATGTTCCAAGAGATTTCACCAGGCCAAGAGCCTTCTGTCACAGTAATGCTGTAGCAACCGTTGGCCAAGCAGTACGTGTCTGCGGCACTAGAACCAGCTTCGATTGTGCCAGAGCCAATGGCCGTGCCATCGACGCTGCTCAATTCGTACACTGCACCGTTCCAACCGTCTCCAAAGCTGTCGCTCATGTTGATGGTCACGCAGTTGTCGTAGCAGCAAGAGCCATCTTCAATGGTTGCTGCTGCATCGTAGTTGCATGCCGTGTTGTCAGTGCATCCGGCACAGGTCTCGTATTCACAAGAACCGTCTTCGTCCGTCGCTGTCTCGTCGTAGTTGCAAGCTCCAGCATCGGTACATCCGCAAACAGCTCCACCAACAGAGATGGTGATGCCGTCGGTTGGTCCACCGCTGGTCAACACCGAACCGTCTTCAGTAAACACT
Organism: Flavobacteriales bacterium; assembly: GCA_049627085.1. Taxonomy (GTDB): domain Bacteria; phylum Bacteroidota; class Bacteroidia; order Flavobacteriales_D; family Sanyastnellaceae; genus UBA11663. The sequence goes on from JBMZWX010000029.1 coordinate 818, forward strand.
TCCCATGACACTTCAGATGGCCAATCACCATCGGTCACAGAAACGCTGTAACAACCGGGCTCGAGACACACCAAATCGTATCCAAATTCTGGTCCAGTGAAGTTGTCGTTGTCGACGAAGAAGGCAGCGTCGTCAAGCGATCCTGAAGCAACCACGTCTCCAGCGAGGCTGGTGATGGTGTACTCTGAACCGTTCCATCCGTCACCGAAAGCGTCGTACATGTAGAACTGGACTGGAGTTCCCGTTTCAGTGTCACACACGCAGCTCCAGATGTCGCAGGAACCATCTTCAACGTTGGCAGATTCGTCGTAGTTGCAGGCGGCAGGATCTGTACATCCTTCCACCACAGGTGCGCAAGTGAACGACAAATCGAAGGCACCATTGTCGTCAGTGGCAGGGTTGCCGTCGGCATCCTGTGCTCCCACGTAAACGTAGTACAACACGCCTGGTGTCGAAATGAACTCGAAGTTCACGTCGTCCGAATCGAACAAAGTGCATTCACCCGTACCGTCAGAGCTGATGGCAGAATCGAAGCACTCGAAGTCTCCAGCGATGTACGTTGGCTCAGTGCTGTAAGGTTCAATGCTGATGGTCGCAGAGCCCTCTCCGCCTGTTTCCAATCCAGCGAAGCCCATGACATCTCCCAAACCATTGGTGAATGTTGCACCGGCTCCATTCCATCCGTCGCCGTATGCGTCAATCATGGACAAGGTGTAGTCACCCGCGGCCAAGCAAACAGAACCAGTGGAAGGTGCTCCTCCTCCGAGGACAGTGTCGCCAGCAGCTCCAATCAAGTACCATGAAATTTCGCTGTCCCAAGATCCTCCACCAACGCTGTAGTTGGTGGTCACGAGGCCCTCACCACATGCGTCTGCTGGAGGCACGTCGATGCCGCCACCTCCACAAGCTGTGTCGGCAGTGAAGATGTTGATTTTGGAATCGATGGCGGAACCACATGTGCTCAAAGTGTGCAACTGACCGTCACCCACAAAAGAGTACCAAACACCTGCTCCAGGAGCGTTGTCGCAGCCAGCCAACCCGAGGGGTGCACCAGCGTTGGTAGAACCACCAGTTGAGCCTGTGGTCACCGTGTTGCACTCGAGGGCAATGGCGTCCTCACAAGTGTCGTTGACCGCAGTCACGCCTGCGAAGTCGCAAGAACCGTCGTCCTGGTTGGCTTCAGCATTGTAGTTGTTTGCAGTTGAATCAGTGCAACCCAGGATGATACCTGTGGTGGTGAATTCAAACTCGCCACAAGTGCTCTGGTCGTCTGTCCAAATCACAAAGTAGTAGTCCGTATCCGGCTCAAGGTTGGGCAAGAATCCTTCCACAGAACCTGCACAAGTTCCTGTCACCACGCAACCCACGAAACCTGTGAGGTCGTCACATGTGTTTCCTTCCAACATGGCGAAGCCCACCGACTCGTTTGTCAGGTTGGTGGTGTTGAAGAAGAACGTGTTGTAGTTCGCGCTGTTGAACGTGAAGTACACTGCGTAGGCCGTTCCGGAACCTTCCCAACCCAGCTCAATTTCTTCCGCGTTGGCTCCGCAAAGGGTGCCCACAAACGTTTCTCCGGTGACTTGTGCGATGGCGCCATCGCAGTTGTCGTTTGAAGGAGAAGTGGTGACAGAATCGTCACATGAAGCCGAGATCGCGAAGTCATTGCCACCAGTGCCTTCCACACGGATGTAGTAGTCCATGCCTGTCATTGCAGACCAAGTCACAGAAGAGTGGAAACCTGTGCCGCAACCGTCACCGTTGGTGGCGATGCAAGACAAGGCGCCGTCCATGTCTTGGCTGAAGATGGCCAAGTTGGTGTTTGTCGCGTAGTCAGTCTCTGCACCGAAGTCGTTGGCAGGCGTATCGCAAGTACCGATGGTGATTTGCTGATCGACTTCAGAGTTGATGACATACCACACGTCACCCGCGCTCAACACTTCGTTTCCAAATTCAAAGCCTTCCAAACCTTCACCGTCTGTGGCATTTTCGAGAGTACCTGAAACGCTGAGTCCGCAAGCCAGAGCTTCCGCATCCGCAACTTCGTCGTTGGATGGTGGGTATCCGCATGATCCATCGTCCACGGTCGCAGAAGGATCGAAGTTGACAGCAGCTGGGTCAGAGCATCCCTCAAAGCCACATTGACCGGTCAATGTGAAGTCCAAGCCATAGTCAGAAGCTGCGCCCACGGTGGCGTATGACGTGCCGAACTGGTCACTCAAGTCAATGCTCACCTCACCTGGCCAGGTGTCGTTCAACACTTGGAAGTTGTAACAACCTGGCGCCAAGCAAACGTAGTCGGTACCCACTGTGAGACCGTCGCCAGTGAATGCTGTTCCCAAAGAACCGCTGTCTTCCAACGCTCCGGTTTCGATGCTGTAGATGTAGTACTCAGCACCTGACCAGCCGTCTCCAAAGCTGTCAAACATGTCCACGGTCAAGATGAATGTACCTGGGTCACAGTAAATGCAGTCGCCAGGGAGCGTCGCATTCGGGTCGTAGTTGGCAGCAGAGCTGTCCTGACATCCCACACAGCTGTAATCGCAAGAACCGTCGTTGAAGTCCGCGTCCATGTCGTAGTTGCATGCACCGGCGTCGGTGCAGCCGGTGGTGCAGCCTCCGTCAAAGTCAAGGTAATCAACGCCTTCAGACGATCCGTCACCGGCGTCAGCACCGTTGAGATCCCCTTCCAAAATCACGTTTCCGTCGTAGTCGGTGAACGTGTAAGACGCACCGTTCCATCCGTCGCCGAAGGAATCACCCATGGAGAAGGTGTAGCATCCAGCATCGAGGCACAAAGCAGTTTCAGATGGCGCACCTCCAGTGGCCACTGCGCTGTCAGCGTTGGCAAGGGTCCAAGAAATCTCAGAATCCCAAGATCCACCACCCACAGACAAAGTTCCCCCAAAGGCTCCTTCGCAGTACGCACAGTCGCCTGAATCAACCGTGCAATCCGCACAGTAGTTGGTTGCAGCGGCGTCAAGACAGCCAATGCAGCTGTAGTCGCACGAACCATCGTCGAGAGTGGCTCCCTCGTAGTTGCAAGCTCCCTCGTCAGCACATCCTGCGCAAGACAAGTATTCGCATGAACCGTCGTCGAGGTTTGCACCAGGGTTGTAGTTGCATGCAAACTCAACCGCACAGCCGTAAACGACGCAATCTCCTGAACCTGCGTAGTAGAAGAAGTCTGCGTCAAAGGTTGTGCCGGAACCGCCGGCCCCAGAGCCATTGTTCAGCACAACTCCGTTCTGAACGACTTCCCATGAAGCCTCCTGACCCCAAGCACCCATGCTGATTTGGGCTGTGTAACAACCTTCTTCAGCACAGACGTCGAAGGAGAGGGCAGAACCGCTAGCGAACTCAACAGAGTCTGTGCCGTTCAAGATAATACCACCCCAAGCACCTCCGCTGCCGAAGGACCAGCCGTCTCCGAATGCATCTGACAAGTTGAAAGTCAGAAGGTTGCCCAAACAGCAAGACCCATCGTCCACAGTGGCTGCTGGGTTGTAGTTGGATGCTGCTGGATCCGTGCAACCAGGGACGTCGGCGCTCACAGTGAGCACAATGGAACCCTGACCACCTTCGACTGCCAATTCACCGATGAGGGCGCCCGAGTTGTAGAACTCAGCTGAGGCACCGTTCCATCCGTCGCCGAAAGAATCGTTGCCAATGAATGTGTAGTCGCCAGGAGCGAGACACCACGTGCCTGCCTCACCAGCACCACCCGTGAAGATGTTTGCGCCAGAAGCGTCGTTGAGCTGCCATGAAATCTCTGAGGGATAAGATCCGTTGCCGATCGCGTAGTCGATCGCAATTTCACCATCCGCACATTGACCCCATGCACCTCCTGAAATAAGAAGAGCGAAGGCACCGAGGGCCGTCGTCAACTTGGTGTACATGTTGAACATAAGAACAGGTTTTGGTTTAGAACAAATAAAAAATTTTCGATTCAGAACGCTTGAGCGCCAACGTTTTGACGTCGCAAAAGCGATTTGGTTGCCTCGGAAATGGCCGCTCACAAAAAGTGAAAAGACACTCCTCAACGGGCTAAAAGTAGACGAGTGTTGTGAAAAAACCAACCTTGGGTTAAGAAATTTTGTCGGGCGACTCATTCAATTCATCGGGCATTCGATGGTATTCATCGGGTGGTTTTCCGTTAATACGTTGAATTTCACAAGGTTTTCAACAAGGGTCTCCGACGCTGCATTGAGCCTGGACAAAGACTTCCTCAAAACACCTCGCTCACCACATCTCGGCGTGCCAGGACGCCCCCATGAGAACCACTCCCCTGGTTTTCAGTTCTTCCAAGGTGGAAACTGTGGTGTCGAACACCTGCTCAGCGTCGTCCAAAAGCCCTGCTTTGCGCTGAGCCCAAAACGTCGACAGTGACGTGCGCTTCCAGGGGGTCTCCGACGAGGAGCGGTGCAAGACGGCCATTCGGTCGAAGAAATCGAGGTCGACCATGCTCGGATGCAAGCTTGCGATTTGCTTGAGCGCCGACACGGATGCGTCGATGCTGCATCCCGTGGCTTGTTGAGAGCGTTCGTCCACGGCGAGAAGCACCATCCACCCGTGCACAACCGCGGCCTGGGCCTTGAGCGCCGCGCCGTGGGCTTGCCAGCCCGCGACAAATTCGTCCAGGTGCGACTGAACGGCTTGGGCCTCGTCCGAGGTCATTCTTCGGCTGGCCACATGAACCCAAACCCGGGCTGAATCGTCCAACGTCCAGTCCTTCGCGGCCTCGTCCCACAATCCTTCGTCGTAGCGCATGCCGCAAGGTCGTCAATTTCATCGGAGCGCCGTCCACCACCGCATGTGAGCAACACAAGACTTGGACCTGCCATGCAACCGAACCCTGGCATACTTTGGTCTGTCTTTCGAGCGTTGCAAGATTTGATGTGCAAGATTCCATGACGACCCAACCGGCATTCCTTCTCCAGCCTTCCTTGACGCGTGCCTTCGTCGGCATGGTGTTGGCGATGGTCACCCTGATGCAGAGCACGCCGGTGGCCGCCCAGTTGCCGCCGCCCAACCTCACCCACGTGAACAACGTGAACGCCGCAGGGAACGCCACGTTGCATTGGGACGTCTTCTCCCCTGTCGGCAGCGAAGAGTTCCTGCAGAACGAAATCAAGGTGTTTGACCTGCAGACCAACCCCTTGGGCAACCAATGGCACATCATCACTTCTGAAATCGTCAACGGCAACCTGATTTTGCCCACCGGTTGGGTGATGCCCTCCTTCCTCTACGACGCCAACCAACTGGCCCATTGCTATGTGGGCATTCAAAAGACCGAGGAAAATGGCGCGGTGTCTGTGTCGGACATGTCGGACTTCCTGTGCTCCATCCATGTGGACATTTCGGAAGGAGCTGCGCCTGGGACGGTGGATTTGGTATGGAACAGCCCCTACGCGCTTTCTGGGGAAGCCGCCGGTGGTCCCTTCATCTTGGAGCGCCTCAACGAGTCCACCGCCGAGTGGGATTGGGTCGCCGAAATGCCCGATGGCGTGTTTGGCGCCAGCTACACAGACAACCCTGGACCGTGCGTGCAAGCCTTGGTGTACCGCGTGCGCCAAATGGCGTCCAACGGCGAGGACGAGCACGTGAGCAACGTGGCCAACCTCGTGGTGGGTACGGTGGGGGGCGAAACCCCGATGGTCTCCTACGTCGACGTCGCCAACGGGTTGGCCCACGTGCATTGGGACTTTGAACCGGCCGAGGAAACGCTTGGATACATGATTTACAAGTGTTTGGGCAACGGCAGTGGGGCCATTGTGGGGACGATTGACGATCCCGACGCGTCCGACTTTGTCGTTCCAACATCGTTGGCGGCGACCGAGCAAGAGAGCTACCAAGTGGCCGCCTACGATTGCGTCGACGACGACGGCATGCCCAACCCTTCTGGTGCAGGGGATTGCGTGCGCACGGTCTTCCTGGAGGCCAACCAGGTGCCCTGCACCGACCGGGCGTTGCTGGCCTGGGGCTATCCCGTGGGCATCGCAGGCGACGTGGACCAATTCATCCCGCAAGTCCGCGAAGGCGGGGGCAATTGGGTGAGCTTGGACACGCTGTCCGGCACCGCCCAAACCACCGTGCACGAGGGCGCTGCCTTGGATGTGACCGTGGAGTATCGGGTGTTGGCGGTCGGTGGAGAAGGCCAAACCGCCACCTCCAACCTGGTCGACGTGTCGTTCGAGTACCCTGACGCACCTGAAGCCCCAGTCATGAAGCGCGTGTCGGTTCTCAACAGGGCGAGCGTGGAGCTGGTGCTGGCCACAGACCCCTTGGCCCAAGAGGTGGCGATCTACGAATTCCAACGCTGGAATGACGTCGACAGCTCGTGGATTCCTTTGACGCCGAAGCACCCCTCGAGTTTGGGCTTCCCGGTCAACCACACCGACCAAGGACTCAACACCGACGAATTCCAATACCGCTACCGCGCCGTGGCCTACAACGGGTGCGAAGCTGTGGTGGGTGAATCCCAAGAAGCCGAGACCATCTTGCTCCGGGCGTTCCGAAGCACCACCCCAGGAATGTATGAGAACAGCCTGGTGTGGACCCCCTACGTCGGCTTCAACAACGGGCTGGACCGCTACGAGGTCTTGCGGAAAGAAACCACAGACGCCGGCGTGTTGGGCCAACCTTTGGCCACGGTGCTTGCCTTTCAGGAAACGCACGAGGACGAAGTCGGCGACGAATTCGATTCTCCTGGCACGTTCTGTTACCAGGTGTTGGCCTTGGAAGTGCCCGATTCCACGGAGACGCTTCAAGGCTCTGCGTCCAATTGGGTGTGCCTGACCGAGGATCCCATCGTGTGGATTCCCAACGCCTTCACCCCCAACCAAGACCAAACCAACGACTGGTTCCCCTGGCCTCCCGGACAAGCCCAAGTCGGCTTTTTGGGCGAACCTCAAGGCGACAACCCCAACTTCAAAATGGACATTGTGTCTCGCTGGGGGACCTCCGTCTTCTCGTCGCAGTCCATCGACGACCCTTGGAACGGACGCGTCGACGGAAGAATGGTCGAGCAAGGCTTGTACATCGCGCACATCCAATACTTGGACGGCGCGGGGTCGTGGAGAAGCCAAACCGTCCCCTTGACGGTCCTTCCCGGAAAGTGATTTCCTGTCCGCAGGCCGTGTGAATGCAGGGCATCTGCACTAAATTTGCCCGAATCGCGGACCGAACACACGTTTGACATGTCGAGGCCTGCGACCCAATCGCGATTCAAAACATGCCCATGGCCTCCATGCAAGACAAATTTGTTGGTGAAGGATTGACGTACGACGACGTGCTCCTCGTGCCCAACTACTCTGAAGTGCTCCCCCGTGAAGTCAAGCTTCACGCCCAATTCTCTCGGAACATCCAACTCAAGGCGCCGATTGTCAGTGCCGCGATGGACACGGTGACGGAAAGCAACATGGCGATTGCCATGGCGCGCAACGGCGGCATCGGGGTGGTGCACAAGAACATGTCCATCGCCGCGCAAGCCAACGAGGTCCGCAAGGTGAAGCGCTCCGAGAGCGGCATGATCCAAGACCCCGTCACCTTGGCGGAAGACGCCACCTCCGGCGACGCGTTGGCCATCATGCGTGAGCACAAAATCGGCGGCATTCCAGTGGTGAACGCCAGCGGCAAGCTTGTCGGCATTGTGACCAACCGCGACCTCCGATTTGAGAAAAACATGTCCCGGCCCATTACCGAGTTGATGACCAGCGACAACCTCATCGTCACCCAGGACGGAAGCGACTTGTCCAAGGCAGAGCAAATCTTGCGGGAACACCGCATCGAGAAGCTGCCCGTGGTGGGCGGCGACCGCCAATTGGTGGGCCTCATCACTTACAGGGACATCCTCAAGCTCAGTGAATTCCCCAACTCGTGCAAGGACCAATACGGACGGCTTCGCGTTGCCGCGGCCGTCGGGGTGACCGCCGACACCCACGAACGCGTCGCCGCCTTGGTGGACGCCGGGGTGGACGCCGTCATTGTCGACACCGCCCACGGCCACAGCCGTGGGGTGATTGACACTGTGCGCGCCGTGAAAGAGGCGTTCGGCAACATCGACATCGTGGCCGGCAACATCGCCACGGCCGAGGCCGCCTTGGCTTTGGTGGACGCCGGGGCAGACGCCGTCAAAGTTGGCATTGGTCCTGGTTCGATTTGCACCACCCGCGTCATCGCCGGTGTCGGAGTCCCTCAGCTCCGTGCTGTGATGGAGGTGTCGGAAGCCCTCGCAGGAACCGGCGTGCCGGTCATCGCCGACGGCGGCATCCGCTACACAGGAGACATCGTGAAAGCGCTGGCCGGCGGCGGCAACACCGTGATGGTGGGCTCCATGCTTGCCGGGACAGAAGAAAGCCCAGGCGAGACCATCATCTATGAGGGTCGACGCTTCAAGGCGTACCGCGGCATGGGCTCAGTGGAGGCCATGCAGAAAGGTTCCAAGGACCGCTACTTCCAGGACGCGGAAGACGACCTGAAGAAACTGGTCCCCGAAGGCATCAGCGGCCGGGTTCCGTTCAAGGGCTCAATCCAAGAGGTCATGCACCAAATCATAGGCGGGCTCCGCGCGGGCATGGGGTACTGCGGCAGCGCAGACCTCCAACAGTTGCGTGAGAAAGGCAAGTTCGTGCGCATCACTTCCGCAGGGGTGAAAGAAAGCCACCCCCACGACGTGATGATCACCCGCGAGGCCCCCAACTACAGCTTGCGTTGAATCGAATTTTGAAGACCATGAAGACTTCCACATACTTGTCCCGTTTTTCCGGCATGGCCATGGCGCTGACCCTCGCGGCCACAACGGCTTTTGGCCAAGGCACCGACGTCTTGGACATCGCAGGTGAACGCGTCTCGCTGGCCGACTTTGAACACGTGTTCGGCAAGAACAACCGCGACAGCGTGTACACCGTCGAAGCCCTCGACGAGTACATGGAGTTGTTCATCAACTTCAAGCTGAAGGTGCGTGAGGCCGAAGCTTTGGGCATGGACACCGCGGAGGCCTTCAAGAAAGAACTGGCAGGGTACCGCACCCAATTGGCCCGTCCGTACTTGGTCGACACCGAGTTGTTGGACGCCCTGGTTGTGGAAGCCTTCGAGCGCAAGAACCAGGAAGTTCGCGCAAGCCACATCCTGGTGAGTGTGGACGCCAAAGCCTCACCTGCCGACACCTTGAAAGCATGGAACCGCATCCAGGGCCTGCGCGCACGCGTGGTGAATGGCGAAGACTTTGAAACGGTGGCCCGCTCCAAAGGCGGCAGCGAAGACCCTTCCGTGACCAGCAACGGCGGCGACCTTGGATGGTTCACCGCCTTCCAAATGGTGTACCCGTTTGAGTGTGCGGCGTTCAACACCGCAGTTGGCGACGTGAGCGAGGTGGTGCGCACGCGTTTTGGCTACCACATTCTCAATGTGGTTGGCAAGCGCAAGGCCCACGGTGAAGTGCAAGTGGCGCACATCATGGTCCGGATGCCGAGCGACGCGCCGCAAGACCAAGTGGCCAACGCCGAGGGGCGCATCCAAGAGGTGCTCCGCCTGTTGCGCAGCGGCGAGGACTTTGACGCCTTGGCGTTGAAATACAGCGAGGATCCTTCCACTGCGGCCAAAGGCGGCCTCCTCCCTTGGTTCGGGACGGGCAAGATGGTGGAACCCTTTGAAGAAGCTGCATTTGGATTGGAAGAAGTCGGCGATTTGGCCGGGCCTGTCCGCACGAATTACGGCTTCCACATCCTGAAGCTGATCGACAAGAAGGAGTTGCCTTCCTTCGAGGACAGCCAGCGTGAGCTGACCAAAAAGGTGCGCCGAGACAGCCGCGCTGAAATCACCAAAACGTCGTTCGTGCGCGGCTTGCAAGCCGAATACGGCGCCGGGGTCAGCAACCGCCGTCGGGCCGCCTTGGTCCGTGCAGGGTCGGGCCTCGACAGCCTCTTCCATCAAGGCCACCCACTCACCGGGGTGAAGTCAAGCGAATTGCCCCGCACCTTGTTCAGTGTGGCTGGTCAAGCCCACACGGTCGGTGATTTTGTGGACTGGGTGAACGCCAGCCGGGTTCGGAATTTGGACCTCCCTTCGGCGGACAAGGTGAACCAAGAGATCGACCGCTACCTGGAAACCATGCTGCTGGCCCACGAGGACACCCAATTGGAACGCAAGCACAACGATTTTCGGTTGTTGATGGAGGAATACCACGACGGCATTCTGCTGTTTGAGTTGACCGACCAATACGTGTGGAGCCGCGCCGTGAAGGACACCGCAGGCCTGGTGGCCTACCACGAGGCGCACCTGGACGACTTCATGTGGGAGGACCGCTTGGATGTGGCCATCTACACGTGCGAGGATGCCGACATCGCCAAAAAGGTGCGCAAGGCCCTTCGGAAAAGTGGCGACGTCGAAACCCTTCGCCGCGAATTGATCTCGGAGCGCCCGTTGGCGTTGCGTGCAGAAACAGGGCTGTTCTCCCAAGGAGAGAACGCGTGGGCCGACCGCGCTTTTGCTGCGTTGGCCGACGGCTCCTTGACCGCCGACAAAAAAGGCATGTTGTTGCTCGAAACCTCGGAAGGTGGGGCCCAAGTCATTTTGGTTCACGTCAAAGCCCAACTGGCGCCTGCACCAAAAGCCTTGGACGAGTGCAGAGGTCAAGCCATCGCCGCGTACCAGGACCACTTGGAGCAAGTTTGGATTGATGAATTGCGGCTGAAATACCCGCACGACATCAACCGCGAAGCCCTGTACAGCCTCGTCCGCAAATGACGTGTCGCCTGCGCTTGCCAGGTGGGATGGGCCTTCTGGCGCTGTCCCTATCGCTGGGCGTAGGATGTGGCCAAACCACCTTCACAACTTCCGGCTTCGGAGAGGACGTGGTGGCGGAAGCCTACGGCGAAGTGCTCACGTGGGACAGCCTCGCCCAGAGGGTTCCTGATGAACTGGGCCTGGAAGACAGCGCGGCCTTTGCGGAGCGTCTGATTGACCGTTGGATGCGGGAGCACGTCATGCTCGCCCAGGCCGACGCCCAGCTGAAGGAAGAACGCTCCAACCTGGACGCTGCCCTGGAAGCCTACCGCAGGAGCCTTCTCATCAACACCTACGAAACCCGGTACGTGGAGAGCCGGCTTGACACCGAAGTGGACGACGTGGAGGTCCAGGCCTACTATGAGGCGCACGCCGAACTGTTCACGCTTCACGACCACGCCGTGCGCGTCCTGTACGTGCACCTCCCCGACCCCGAGGCTTCTGCCAATGCCCTCGGGGCCCCTTGGACCAAGCGCGACGCCCGAGCTTGGGACAAAGAGGTGGACCAATTGCGCGGGTGGCTCACCTCGGCAGACTCCGTCAGCATCCCCCAGCTGGAGCGTTGGTGCATGGAACACGGCGCGGTGCACCACGTGGACCACGAGGCTTGGTGGCGCCTCGCAGAGCTGTTGGACGAAGTGCCGCTCTCCCTCTACCGCGTGGAAGACCAAATCCAACGCACCTCCCCCCTCACCTTCTCGGCCGAGGGCCGCGTGTACTTCGTGCGCTTCCTGGACCACGGCCTGAAGGGGAAGGTCGCGCCCCTGGATGTGGCCCGTGACCAAATCGAAGAACTCGTGATCCAAGGTCGTCGCCAACACATGCTCGACGCGCTTCGTGACACGCTGTTTCAGCAGGCGTGGGCCGAGGGGAAACTTCGACGTGAAAATTTGTGACATCTTGCCTAGGCGCCACCCTGCCTGAACAAGGTCGAGCCGTACCTTTCGAATCATGACACGGACCTTGATTGCGGGCCTGTTGGCCTTGCTCGGCCTGACGAACCTTTGGGCCCAACCTTCCTCCGACTCCTACCAGCGCATCGACGGAATCGTGGCGGTGGTGGGCGACGAAATCGTGTTGGCCAGCGACGTCCGCGACCGCGTCACCCAGGCCCAACTCGAAGGACGTGAAGTGTCCGCCGACAACGAATGCGGCCTGATCGAGTCCATCCTCTTCGAAAAGCTCCTCCTCCACAACGCCAGACTCGACAGCCTTGAGGTGACCGACGCCGAGGTGATGGGAGAGATCGACCGCCGTTTGACCTATTACCTGCAAATGTTTGGCTCGCTCGAGGCGTTTGAAGCGGAATACGGAAAATCCGTGGCCGAGTGGAAGGCGGAATTCCAAGACCCCGTGCGGGAGCAGATTTTGGCCCAAAAAATGCAGGCCAACATCGACCAAAGCGTGCGCTCCACCCCGGCCGAGGTCCAGAACTACTTCGACGCCATTCCCGCCGACAGCCTGCCCCTCATCCCAGAAGAACTCAGCTACAGCGAACTGGTGATGCAGCCCGAGGTGGGAGAAGCCCAAAAAATGCGGACGCGCAACACCCTGGACTCCATCCGGACCTTGGTGTCCACGGGCAAAATCAGCATGACGCTGGCGGCGACGCGGTACAGCGAGGATCCTGGCTCGAAGTACAAAGGGGGCTGCTACAAGAACATTGTGCGTGGCCAATTCGTCCCAGAGTTTGAAGGGGCGGTGTTCGAGACGGCCATCGGGGACTATTCGCCCGTGTTCGAGTCGGACTTTGGGTTTCACTTCTTGCGGGTGACGGACCGACGGGGCGAGCAATACAGCGCCTGCCACGTGTTGATGAAGCCCACGTTCGACCCACGTGCGTTGGAACTCATGGAGGCCACCATCGATTCGGTGTCCGTCCAATTGGCGCTGGGCGAAACGTCGTTTGACGCGGCGGTCCTTCGGCACAGCACACGCGAAGCCACCCGCAACCAAAAAGGCCAAGTGGTCAACCCTCGGGACGGCGGCGCACGCTTTGGGGTGGACGAACTGGACCCCAACGTGTTCTTCCTGCTCCAAGACCTCCAACCCGGCGAGGTGTCTGCGCCTGTTCAATTGGTCGACGAAGACAACCGCGCGTACTGGGCGATGATCCGCTTGGAAGAGCGGTTCCCGGCCCACCGCGCCAATCCCACCGACGACTACGCCCTGTTTCAGCAACAAGTCGAAGCAGAGATGCGCGAAGAAGCCCTGTCCAAGTGGATTGACAAGCGCATCGGCGAAACCTATGTCCGTGTGGATGGCCCCTACCGCGACTGCGCCATGGACATGCCTTGGCTGACTGAGTCCATCAACGCGTCCGGAACCCTGCGTCGGACGAAGAACCCTGCCCCCTGACGGCTGGTCCCGTCCGCAGGCCCACCCGTGCGATTCGTCCGACCTGAGCGCCTCCGGGCCGACGGACGTGGCTATCTTCGGGCAACAACCTTGAAGCTCCTGAACCGTGGCGAATTTTTCCGACGACAAATCCGCGCTTGACGCGCTCCGCACCCAGCACGAAGCCTTGCTCACTGAAGTGGGAAAGGTCATTGTGGGCCAAGAACACGTCATCCGCGAAGTGACGACCTCCATTTTTGCGGGCGGCCACATCCTGTTGGTCGGTGTGCCTGGCTTGGCCAAGACCTTGCTGGTGAACACCATTGCCCAAGCGTTGGGGTTGAGCTTCAACCGCATCCAATTCACCCCAGACCTCATGCCCAGCGACATCGTCGGGGCTGAAATTCTGGACGAGTCTCGTCAATTCAAGTTTGTCAAGGGCCCGCTGTTTTCGAACATCGTCTTGGCCGACGAGATCAACCGGACGCCACCCAAAACCCAAGCCGCCCTGCTGGAAGCCATGCAGGAACGCGCCGTAACTGCAGCAGGTCAGCGCCACGAGCTACCCGGCCCCTTCTTTGTGTTGGCCACACAAAACCCCATCGAGCAAGAAGGAACCTACCCCCTTCCTGAAGCGCAGTTGGACCGCTTCATGTTCAACACTTGGGTGGACTACCCCACCTTCGACGAAGAACTGAATGTGGTCAAACAAACGACTTCCGGCGGAGGCCAAACCGTCAACGCCGTCATCAGTGGAGAAGAGATCTTGGCGTACCAAGATGTGATTCGCCGGATGCCCGTGGCGGACAACGTGGTGAGCTACGCGGTGAACTTGGCGGCCTCCACCCGCCCTGGACGGGACCGTGCCACGGCGGAAGTCAACCAGTACCTCAGCTGGGGAGCAGGTCCGCGGGCCTCACAGTACCTCGTGGTGGCGGCCAAGGTGCACGCAGCCTTGGCGGGCAAGTACAGCCCAGACATCGAGGACGTCCAAGCCGTGGCCACCCCCATCCTGCGCCACCGCATCGTGCGGAACTACAAGGCAGAAGCCGACGGCGTGACCGTCGAAGCCCTGATTGATCGTTTGAAGTGATCTCCCTCGAAAGGGGAACTCAAGCCGGAAGCAACGTTCCGCGCACCTCTCCGAAGTAAGGCGCCCTCATCACGACGGTGTCTCCGTCCTGGATGAATTTGCGCTCCGCCCCGTCGGGCATGGCCACGGGCTCCGTGCCGCGCCATGAGATTTCCAACATCGACCCGAAGGAGCCCTTTTCCGGGCCGGAAATCGTGCCGCTTGCCATCATGTCGCCGGCACGCAGGTTGCACCCGTTGACGGTGTGGTGGGCCAGTTGCTGGCGCATGTTCCAATACATGTGGCGGAAGTTGGAACGGCATACGACCTGGCCCGTGGCTTGGCCTTCAGGGACAATTTCCACTTCCAGCGGCACGTCGTAATGGCTGTCGCCTTCGTAGGTCAAGTAGTCCAACACCGCGGGGTCCTGGCTGGGGCCAGCCACCCGCAAGTGATCCAAGGCCTCCAACGTGACGACCCACGGCGAAATGGACGACCCGAAATTTTTGCCCAAAAACGGACCGAGGGGCACATACTCCCATTTTTGGATGTCGCGTGCAGACCAGTCGTTGAAGAGCACCAACCCAAAGATGTGGTCCTCGGCTTCTGCCGTCGAAATCCGTTCGCCCATTGGCTTGCCCTCGAACGTGATGAAGGCCATTTCAAGCTCGAAGTCCAGCAACCGCGAAGGCCCAAAGACAGGCGGCGCCTCCGGGTCGGGGCGCGTTTGGCCCATGGGACGACGGATGGGGGTTCCACTCACCACAATGCTGGACGCACGGCCATGGTATCCCACAGGCATGTGCTTCCAGTTGGGCAACAACGCGTTGTCCGGGTCGCGGAACATCTTGCCCACGTTGCGGGCGTGGTCCTCGCTGGAGTAAAAATCTGTGTAATCGCCCACCTCCACAGGCATGTGCATGTGCACCTCGTCCATCGACACCAAGCACGAGGCGTGGGCGTCCGTTCGGTCGCGCAACTCTGCACAGTCCGCGTGCAACAGCGCTTGGATGCGCTCGCGCAACGCGACGGTCACTGGCTTCCCGAGCTTCATCAGCGGGTTCAAGACCGATGCAGCAAGCACCTCCGCGTTGACCTCCACCTCGTTCAGGAAACCCAAGGCATGGCATGCGCTCAGGTCCACGACATGGTCGCCCAAACGCATCCCGGGACGGGCGCTTCGGCTTGAGGTGGAGAAGATGCCAAACGGCAAATTGGCGAGCGGGAAATCGTGTCCCGCAGGCACGTCAATCCATGAGGTCAGGGTGGCGTCGGTCATGGGACGAAATTAAGGACGGGTTTGCCGAACTTTGGAGGGATGGAATACGATTTGGAAGCGGAGAAGCAGGAGATCCTTCGGCGGTATCGGGGGCTGCTGCGCGCGGCCAAAAATTCCAAGAAACGCTCCGAGCGCAAGGCCATTCGGAAGGCCTTCGATGTGGCGTTGGAGGCGCACAAAGACATCCGGCGCAAGAGCGGGGAACCCTACATCTACCACCCCATCGCCGTCGCCCGTGTGGTGGTAGAAGAAATGGGGCTGGGCACGACCAGCATCGTGTGTGCGTTGTTGCACGACACGGTGGAGGACACGACGATGACCTTGGACGACATCGAGCAGATGTTCGGGGTCAAGGAGCGCGTCATCGTGGATGGGTTGACCAAGATGAGTGGCGTGTTCGAGCCTGGGACCAGCGCCCAAGCGGAGAATTTCCGGAAGATGTTGCTCACCCTCAGCGACGACGTGCGCGTCATCTTGATCAAGCTTGCCGACCGCTTGGACAACATGCGGACCCTGGAGCACATGCGACCCGACAAGCAGCAAAAGATCGCCTCGGAGACGTTGTTCATGTACGCGCCGTTGGCCCACCGCTTGGGCTTCTACAACATCAAAACCGAGCTCGAGGACTTGAGCTTGAAATACAAGGAGCCCGAGGACTACGCCATGATCAGCGCCCGGTTGCGGAAAACGAAAGCGGTCCGCACCCGGTTCATCAACACCTTCACCGTGCCCATCCGGCAATCGCTGGACGAGGCCGGGCTGAACTACCAAATCATGGGACGCCCCAAGAGCGTGTTCAGCATTTGGAACAAAATGCAGACCAAGAAGGTGACGTTCGAGGAAGTCTACGACGTCTTTGCCATTCGCATCATCCTCAACACGCCGGAAAGCAGCGAGAAAGCGGACATCTGGCGGACCTACAGCATGGTCACCGACTTCTACCAGCCCAACCCCGACCGGTTGCGGGACTGGATCAGCCTGCCCAAGGCCAACGGCTACGAATCGTTGCACACCACGGTGATGTCGCCCACCGGCAAGTGGGTGGAAGTCCAAATCCGCAGCCAGCGGATGGACGACATGGCCGAGCGCGGGCTGGCCGCCCACTGGCGGTACAAGACCGAGGGCGGCTCTGAAGAATCGGACATCGCCATGAGCCCCTCGGAGCGCGCCGAAGCCCTCGCGGCCAAAGGCGGCGACAACATCGACTCCTGGCTGGGTCAAATCCGAGAAGTGCTCGAAGGTGGGGAGGCCGACGCGCTGAACTTCATCGACGAATTCAAGCTCAACCTCTTTTCGGAAGAAGTTTACGTCTTCACGCCGACAGGTGATTTGATCACCCTGCCGGCTGGCGCCACCCCGTTGGACTTTGCCTTCCGAATCCACACCAAAGTGGGGTCGCAATGCATTGGCGCCAAGGTGAACCACAAACTTGTCCCGTTGAGTGAGCCTTTGAGCAGCGGCGACCAAGTCGAGATCATCACCTCCCGCAAGCAAGTCCCCAAAGAGGATTGGTTGCAGTACGTGGTGACCGCCAGCGCGAGGTCCAAAATTCGGTCTGCCCTCAACGAAGAGGAACGCATCCAGGCGCTGGAAGGCAAAGACAAACTCCGGAAGTGGTTCCGCAAAGTCGGCGTCGAAGGCCACAGCGACAACGTGCTTGGCATGCTCAAGCGGTTCAAGGTCGACTCGCCACACGCCTTGCACCACCGCATCGCCACAGGGCTGATAGACCTGGACCGCGTGGGGGGCTTCCACATTCGGTCGGGTCGGTTGGAGTGGGACAAAGGCCCAGAGCCCGCCTCCTCCAAAGCGTACGTCGGCAGCCAGGAAGAAGCGGCCAGCATCACCCAACTCAAGGAGGAAGCCGGAGACGTCTTGCTCATTGGAGACGGCCAAGACACGCTCGACTACGGTCTGGCGGCGTGTTGCAACCCCATTCCTGGGGACGACGTGTTTGGGTTCATCACGGTGAGTGGCGGCATCAAAATCCACAGGCAGAATTGCCCCAACGCCACCAACCTGCTCTCTCGGTACGCCTACCGCGTCATGAAAACCGAATGGGCGAGCAAGGCTGCGGAGAAGTTTGAGGTCGGCGTCGGGTTCACCGGCATCGACGACATCGGCCTGGTGAACGCCGTGACCAGTGTCATCTCGGCCGACATGCGTGTGGACATGCGCGCGATCAGCTTTGAATCCAAGGACGGCATGTTCGAGGGTGCCGCACGGGTCATCGTCTCCGACACCGAACACCTGAAATCCCTGATGCGCGCCCTTGAAGGCGTCCCAGGCGTGCACACGGTGGAACGCTTGCAAGAAGAAGGGTGAAAACGTCGACGGCCACCCTCACATGTTTTGCCCTGGTGCTTTTGTTTGTGGGACAGGCACAAGCGCAAACCGTGGACATCCTGGCCGCAGACCAAATCGTGCGCGACCCTGCCATCACCGAAGCGCAACGGCTCTTGGGGAACGTCCAACTTGGCCACCAAGACGGCGTGCTGCACTGCGACTCCGCATGGCGGTTTGACGACGGGGTGGTTGAAGTGTTTGGTGAGGTCCGCATGGAACACCCCCCCTCCACCGTGCTTCTGGCCGACTACATCGGACTGAAGCCCGACGTCGACTGGGTGGAAGCGCGAGGGGAAGTTCAGCTCGACCATGAAGGCTCCACGCTGACGGCCCCAAGCCTGCGCTACCAAATGAACTCCAAGCAAGCCCGCTATGCCGAAGGCGCACGCATCACGGACGACGGTTGGACCGTCACCAGCCAAACTGGGCGTTATTTGGCGGAGGCCGAATTGTTCCAGTTGGGAGGCGACGTGCTGGCGGTGTCGGACCGAGACACGCTCCGCAGCGATTCTTTGCATTGGGTCAAGCCCGACGACCACTACACGTTTTTGGGCCCCACGACCTGGCATTCGCCCGAGTTTGAATTCACGTGCCAAGCCGGCGACCTGCTGCTCGACATCGAAGACGACGACATGCGTCCCACAGGCTGGCTCGCCGGGACGGTGCGCGTGGCCGACGGGTCAGGCACCGTGGAAGGCGACAGCCTGAGCTTCAGCGAAGAGGTGCATGAGGCCCACGGGCGCGTTCGGTTGTCCAGCGCAGACCGCCAAACGGTGGCCCGTGGCCAACGGGCAGAGCAGCACCTCGCCGACAGCCTCGACTTGGTCTTCGGGAATGCAGCGCACCCCGCCTGGCTGAGGCAAGTGGACGGCGAAGACACCTTGCACATTTCGGGCCTTGAACTGCGACGTGCGCCCAACCTGTTGACGGTCGTGGATTCGGTGTGGATGGACTCCGAAGACCTTCAAGGCGTGGGAGATTCGCTTGTGTGGGACAACCGCCTCGGACAAATCGACGTGTTCGGCTCACCCCGACTGTGGTCCCACATGGACCTGCTTTCGGGCGATTCGCTGACCATGTTCCTGAACGAAAACAGACCTGAATTGCTCTGGATGCGGGGGCACGCTGTGGTCCTGTCCCCAGCCAACGACACCCTGTCCCATCGCATTTCAGGACGCACGCTTGACGCCCATTTCGTCGAGGGCCAACTTGACTTGGTCGATGTGCTTGGCAACGGCCAATTGAGCTACTTCATGGTCCCCGAACCAGGCCAGGATGGGGACGTCCGTGTGAACCAAGCGGTGTGCTCCCAAGTCTCGCTCGACGTCAAGGCCAACGCCTTGGTCGGGGTGGCCCTGTCCCAAAGCCCGGAGGGCGGCATACGCACCGTGGGGGAAGGCTTTGATTTGGCCCCGTTTCAAGTCCCCCTGCGCCCGGTCAACCCGCCTTGGGAAACTTCTGAACAGGGAGACCTCGCTGATTGACATGTCCTATCTT
This sequence comes from Flavobacteriales bacterium, assembly GCA_049627085.1. Classification (GTDB taxonomy): domain Bacteria; phylum Bacteroidota; class Bacteroidia; order Flavobacteriales_D; family Sanyastnellaceae; genus UBA11663. The sequence continues at coordinate 20,131 of JBMZWX010000029.1, forward strand.
CGCCGCTGCATGGCGAACGACGACATCTTCGACCAAGTGGAGGGGCTTTTCGAGGCTTACCTCGAGCAAAACGGGCACCGGAAAACGCCTGAGCGTTTTGCCATCTTGAAGCAGGTGTACAGCCACGACGGCCACTTTGACGTGGACACCCTCTATGAAGTGATGGGCAAGGGAGAATATCGGGTGTCGAGGGCCACGTTGTACAACACGTTGGACTTGTTGTTGGACTGCAACTTGGTGCGCCGCCATCAGTTCGGAGACCAAAGCGCCCAATACGAGAAATGCCATCGGGTGAAGCAACACGACCATGTGATCCTCGCGGACACCGGAGAGGTCTTGGAATTTTGCGACCCCCGCATCCAGCAAATCAAAGCGACCCTCGAGGAGATTTTCGACATCGAGGTGATGCACCACAGTTTGAACATCTACGCCCGCAAGCGGGCCACAACTCCTGCGCAACATGAAAGTTGATGTGCTCCTCGGGCTCCAATGGGGCGACGAAGGCAAAGGCAAAATCGTGGACGTGCTCACCCCCGAGTACGACGTGATTGCACGGTTTCAAGGCGGACCCAACGCCGGCCACACCCTCGAGTTTGATGGCATCAAGCACGTGCTTCACACCATCCCAAGCGGCGTCTTCCGTCCCGACACCTTGAATGTGGTGGGCAACGGTGTCGTGATCGACCCGATCATTTTCAAAAAGGAAATCGACGCCTTGGTCGGCCTTGGGGTCGACGTGGCTGGGTGTTTGGCCATCAGCCGGAAGGCCCACCTGATCCTTCCCACCCACCGGTTGCTCGACGCGGCCTCGGAGGCCGCCAAGGGCAAGGCCAAGATCGGCAGCACGCTCAAGGGCATCGGCCCCACCTACATGGACAAGACCGGCCGCAACGGCCTGCGTGTGGGGGACATTGAAAGCCCGCACTTCGAGTCGCGCTACCACACCTTGCGCGACAAGCACGTGGCCATGTTGGGTCAATTCGAGGGCTTCGAATTCAGCGTCGACGACGCCGAGTGGCTCGAGGCCGTGGCGTTTTTGCGGACGCTCAAGCTGATCGATTCCGAGCACGACATGAACCGCGCGCTGAAGGCCGGTCAGCGCATTTTGGCCGAAGGTGCGCAAGGCACCATGCTGGACATCGACTTCGGGACCTACCCCTTTGTCACGTCGTCCAACACCATTTCAGCAGGCGCATGCACGGGCCTCGGAATCGCCCCCAACCGCGTGGGCCAAGTCTACGGCATTTTCAAGGCGTACTGCACACGCGTGGGCTCCGGCCCCTTCCCCACAGAACTGCACGACGAGGTGGGCGAAAAAATGCGGGCGGAGGGCCACGAGTTTGGGGCCACCACAGGCCGTCCCCGCCGTTGCGGCTGGCTCGATCTGCCCCAGCTGCGATACGCGGTCGATGTCAACGGCGCGACGCAACTGTGCATGATGAAGGCCGACGTGTTGGGTTGCTTTGACGAGATCGAGGTGTGCACCCACTACATCCACCGCGGAGAAAAAATCGACCATTTGCCGTTCGGCATCAACCCCGACGAAGTGGAGCCCGTGTACACCACCCTCCCCGGTTGGCCAGGCGACCTCACAGGCATCCGCTCCTTGAACGAAGTGCCTCAGACGCTGTTGGACTACGTGGCCTTCATTGAAGAGGCCGTGGGTGTGCCTGTCACCGTGCTGAGCGTCGGGCCCGACCGGGCCCAAACCCTCGAATTGAAACCCTAACCCACCGTCATGATCTACTGGTTCACAGGTCAACCCGGCCACGGGAAAACCACCTTGGCCAAGGCCATGGTGGCCCATCTCGAGGAGCAGGGCCTGGTTGTGCACCACGTGGATGGAGACGATTTG
>JBMZWX010000030.1:0-20634 GCA_049627085.1 Flavobacteriales bacterium
GCCAGGGCCTGGGTTTCCAAGCTGGGGACGCCGCCTTCCATGTGGAAGCGAGGCTGCCACCCAAGGTTGACCAACGCCGAGGCGTTGCGGTTGCCCGCGAGGCCGCCTGTCCCTGGCGTGACCGGTTGGTTGTCGGCCATGGCCGATGATGGGTTGTGGCACGTGGCGCAACTGACGTCGCCGTGGGCGGAGAGCCGGGTGTCGAAGAACAGGTGTCGCCCCAATTCCCATTTGGCTTCGTTCAAAGGATTGTCCTCGGGCCAATCCATGTCGGGGAAGTGAGGGGGCGCAGGCCGAACGTCGTCCAGGGTGAACGGCGGGGTGGGGTCTGGCCGGCAACCTGCCCACACGGCGGCCAGCGATGCCGAGAGAATCCAGAACGCAAGTGAAGGCCGGCCCATGCATGCAAGATTGTAATTTTGCGCGCAAACCCAGACCATGAGCGCCACAAAACCCCACGCCATCCTCTATGTGTTCCAAGTGAAAAAGGGCCACGAGCAAGCCTTCGAAGCGGCGTGGTGCGACGTGACCCGAGAGATCCAGGCCCACTGCGGCAGCCTCGGTTCACGGTTGCACACGTGGGTGGGGGGCACGTACTGGGCTTACGCCCAATGGCCTTCGCGCGAAGCTCTGGAAAACGCGACCATCGAGGGGCAGGCGTCGTTGATGGAAGCGCGCCAGCGGATGCACGACGCGCTGGAAAGCACGGAGGTGTTTGGGGAAGGCAACATTGTCCACGACATGTTTGTGAACGAAGGGGCGTGAACCAGGGCTGAAGTCCAAGCGCGCGAGTACCTTTGCCGCTTCATTTTCAGGACCTCATCCCATGCGTTTAGCCCTCTTTGACTTCCGCCAAGCGGTCGATTACCGCCTCGAAATTCTCAGCGGCCTCACGGTGGCCATGGCCTTGATTCCGGAGGCGGTGGCCTTCGCGTTGATTGCGGGCCTCAGTCCCTTGACGGGGCTGTACGCGGCCTTCATGGTCGGGCTTGTCGCGAGTGTGCTCGGCGGCCGCCCCGGGATGATCAGCGGCGCCACAGGAGCGGTGGCCGTGGTCTTGGCGGCGTTGGCGCTGTCCCACGGGCCGGAATACATCTTCGCCACGGTCATCCTGGCGGGTGTTCTGCAGCTGTTGGCGGGCGTGTTGAAGCTGGGCAAACTGATGCGGTTGGTGCCCCAGCCGGTCATTTTTGGGTTTGTCAACGGCCTGGCCATCATCATCGGTGGAAGCCAAATCGAACAATTCAAGGACGACGGCGGCGCGTGGCTTGCCGGCGAGAGCTTGGCGGTGTTCGCCGGGCTGACGCTGCTTTCCATGGCCATCATCGCGTTCTTGCCCAAGCTGACCAAGAAGGTCCCTGCAGGGTTGACAGCCATCCTCGTGGTGTTTGGGTTGGCGGCCGCGTTGGGCCTCGACACAAAAACCGTGGGCGACTTGGCGTCCATCCAAGGCGGGTTCCCTCCATTTCACCTTCCTGAGGTGCCGGTGACCTGGGAAACGTTGACCATCATCTTCCCGTACGCGGCGGTGGTGGCCGGCGTGGGGCTCATCGAGAGCTTGCTCACCTTGAACATCTTGGACGAGATCACAGGCACCCGTGGCCAAGGGAACCGGGAATGTGTGGCCCAAGGTGCGGCCAACGTGCTGAGTGGGTTGTTCAGCGGGATGGGGGGATGCGCCATGATTGGCCAAAGCCTCATCAACGTAAGCTCCGGTGCACGCGCCCGCCTCAGCGGCATCGTGGCGGCGGTGATGTTGCTGGTGTTCATCGTGTTTGGGGCGCCCTTGATTGAGCAGCTGCCCATGGCGGCCCTCACGGGCTTGATGATCATGGTGGCCATCGGCACGTTCGAGTGGGCCTCCCTGAAAACCTTCCGACGCATGCCGACCTCCGACGTCTTCATCATGGTCCTCGTGACCCTGGTGACGGCGGTGCTTCACAACTTGGCTTTGGCGGTGTTGATCGGGGTGGTGGTCGCCGCGCTTGTGTTCGCCTGGGACAACGCGGTGCGCATCCGTGCACGGAAGCGGGTGGACGAGCAAGGATGGAAGCACTACGAGCTCTACGGGCCGTTGTTTTTTGGTTCCACGACGGTGTTTGCGGAGAAGTTCGACGTGGAAGGCGACCCGGAACACGTGGTGCTGGACTTCAAAGAAAGCCGCGTGGTCGACATGTCGGCCATTGAGGCGCTCAACCGCTTGACCGCACGCTACGCCAAGGCCGGCAAGAAGGTCCACCTGCGTCACCTCAGCGAGGACTGCCGCGCGCTGATCGACAAGGCGGAATCCATCATCGAAGTCAACCACTTCGAAGACCCGACCTACAAGGTGGTTCGGGACCTGCGCTGACCCGCGGAGCGGCGGGTTACTTTTGGGGCTTCAACTCTTTTCACGATGGTGCAATACAACCCCAAGACCTGGTTCAGCCTCATTTTTCACGCCTACAGCCGGCAAGTCTTCCGACGCCTCATTCCTGCACTTGTGGGCATAGGCTTGTGGACGGCAGGGGTGTGTTATGTGGAAATGGAGGTCTTGGATGCGCCCATCGAGTTGAGCAACGTGGTGCACTCGTTGCTGGGCTTCGTCTTGTCTCTGTTCCTGGTGTTCCGGACCAACACAGCGTACGACCGTTGGTGGGAAGGCCGAAAACAATGGGGCGCCTTGGTGAACGTGTCCCGAACCCTCGCCATCCGCGTCCGTGAGTTTGGGGACGATGCCTCGGTGCACGGCTTTTTTGCAGAGCACATTCCTGGGTTTGTGGACGCCCTCAAGGTGCATTTGCGTCCGTCTCAGGGCGGGACGCCCGACCGTCCTTCCGAGGAAGCGTGGGGCCAGTCGGACCACGCCCCCAACGCTTGGGCGCAGTCCATGGAGCGCCAAGCCGCTGCCCAACTCTCGTCGGGCGCGTGGACTGGCCAGCAACACTGGTTGGTGTCCCAAAACCTCGAGCGCATGGTTGACATCCTCGGCGCGTCCGAGCGCATCTTGAAGACCCCGATTCCCTACAGCTACAGCATGTTCATGAAGAAATTCATCTTCTTGTACGTGGTGACGTTGCCGCTGGGCTTCGTCAGCACCTTTGGGTGGTGGGCCGTGCCGGTGGTGATGCTGGTCTTTTACATTTTGGTCAGCGTGGAGCTCATCGCCGAGGAAATTGAAGACCCCTTCGGTGTGGACGACAACGATTTGCCCCTGGACGCCATGGCCCAAACCATCCGCGCCAACACCGACGAAATCCTGGGCCGTGGTCATTGAGCGTCACCGGGCTGGAGGGGCCGTGCTCCTGGTTGCAGGCAGCGCGATGGGGGCACTTGGCGCCCACGCTTTGCAAGGCGTGCTGACCCAGGCCAGGCTCGAATCGTGGGAGACGGCGTGCTTGTACATGTTGGTCATGGGCGCTGCGCTGGTGGGCGCCCCGGCGTCGGAACAAGGCCAACGCCGCGCCCTCAACATGGTGCTGGTCGGCACGTGGCTGTTTTCAGGCAGCATCGCGGGGTTGGTCGCCCTAGGCACCTTAGAGGTGGGGGTGACGTTTCGGGCTGTGTTGGGCCCTGTGACGCCGCTCGGGGGCGTGCTGATGATTGGGGGTTGGTCGGGTTGGGCCTCGCAAGTTTGGGCGTCGCGAAAAACCTGACCAGCCTGTTCAACGGAGCACCACGAACCGCCGGGGCGACCTCCCCGCTGGGCTTACGAAGTAGAGGCCTGCATCAAGTGCACTCACATCGAGGGTGTTGACGCCTGGCCTCAGCGCTTGTGTCGTCACAAGCCGACCGTGCTGGTCGAGCACCGCAACTTCCCCGAAGCCGCCGTCCCACATCAGGTTGAGGGTCTGTTGGGCAGGATTGGGAGAGACTGTCCAGTCGGCCAAGGGAGAACGCACGTCGCTGAAGGCTTCCACGGTGATGTCGATGCACGTGGAGTCTGTGACGCATCCGTCGACAGTGAATTCGACCAAACACACCGCGCACGTGCCTTCACTGTCTGGGTCGAGCACGGCGTCCATAGAGCCTTCTTCCCAAACCACATCTCCGCAGGTGGACCACCAGTCGAGGTAGCTGCCTTCCATGCCGTTGTAGGTGAGCACGATGGGTTCTCCCACCATGGTCAAAGTGTCGCCGCTGATGTCGGAGGCTTCCAGGAATTCACATCCTTCCCACGATCCAGGAAGCACACATGCGTCGAAGTTGCATGCGCCCCAAATGGAGCAACCTTCAGGGAAACTGCTTTCGGGTGCGATGAAACCACCCCAAAATGGGTGGACGAATCCCATGCCGTCGAATTCCAGGTCGAACGTGCCCGCGCCGCTGACCCAATGCATGGTGCTTCCGCACACCGCGCCTGACATGCTTTGCAGGTCGTTGACGAGGGGGCCGTAGCCAAACTCATTCAGCGTTTCGATGGTCCCTTCACTCAAGTTGAAGTAGAGACCACCGTTGACCGTATCCAATTCCAAGGAGACCGCGAGTGACGACGATCCCCAATACCCTGTCTCGCACGCGTCGAAATTCAGCTCTTGCATCCAGTCTTGTTCCTCGAGGGTGAAGAGGTCGGTGTCGAAGTAGACGCACTCGGCGGTGCCAGAGGTGCCTGGTTGGTAGTTGCAGGCGAGGTTGTCCTCGCATTGGGCCAAGACCGAAGAGCACAACGTTGCGGTCGCCAAGGCTAACATGAGTCGAGATGAAAACATGGAGAGGTAATAAGGTGTCTCGCGAAAATACAGATGAGGTCGCCGCCTTGTCAAGGCCGTACGTGCCTTCTTTGGTGTCAGTTGTGACAGAATCCTGACGCATCTCGATGGGGCGCCCCGGTACTTTTGCCCCATGTTTTGGCGTTCTCGGATTTGGAGCATGTGTGCCGCTTGGATGCCGCTGATCACCTTGGCCCAAACCTTGACGGGAACGGTCCAAGACCTCCACGGGCGACCCCTTGCCGACGTGTATTGCGTGGTCGGAGAAGAGGCCACGCTGACCAACAGCGAAGGGTTTTTCTCCTTGTCCCCGCGCTCGACCTCTGTGACTTTGAAGGTGTCGCACCTTGGGTTTGTCCAACAGTCTCTCGAGCTGGACGTGCCTCAATTTGGATGCAGCGTGGTGCTGGAAGAGGCGCAGATGCAGTTGCCGCCGGCCTTCGTTCAAACCGCCTCCGACCAACCTCACCAAGCGACGGTCACCCACATCCGTGAGCTCAACGTGAAGGAGCTGGACGTGGTGCCGGCCACCTCTCGGATTCAAGCGCTGAAGTCGGTGGCAGGGGTGCACCTCATGACCGCAGGCGCCGGCATGATGCGTCCTGTGATGCGGGGCCTCTCGGGCCTGCGCGTGGGGACCACCTTCTTGGGGGCGCGTGTGGAAAGCCAGGCGTGGGCTGAAGGGCACGGCATTTTCTTCCCAGAGCAAGGGGTGTCCCGCATGGATGTGGTGCGGGGACCCGAGGTGCTCTTGTACGGGCCGGACGCGTTTGGCGGGGTGCTCAACGTCGTCCCCACAGGGCCGCTGGCAGAGGAAGGCAGGCTCTCGCAATTGTCGTTCACCTCCCACAGCAACACCGGCGGATTTCAGGGCTCTTGGATGACCCAAAAGCGAAGCGCCAAGGCCCACCACGTGCTCCTTTCTGGGGTGAACAGGTTTGGAGAATACCAATTGCCTTCAAAGGACCGTGTTGCGGGGTCTGCTTTGAGGCAGTTTTACTCGCAGGGACGGTTCGGGTACATCCGGGAGTGGGGAACCTGGGAAGGCGCATACAGCTCCTGTTACAACACGGCAGGGTTGATCGGGGCGGGTGGCACGCAGCAGTCGGGAGACCACCTCGTGACCGCAGGGGCCCATGTGCGGTGGGGCGGCTGGGAAGTCCATCCCTCGGCCAGTTACCAATTGAACCACCGAAAGGAGTTGGCGGAAGTCACCCCTGACAGCTTGAACGAGGAGCAAGCGTTGAAGCACACCGACCTCGACCTGAGCTTGAGGTCGACGCGCATCGACATACGGGCCCACAAGGCCAGCGAGGATGGCGGGTGGGAGTGGACGTTGGGGAGCCAAGGATTCAGCAAGACCAACCTCAACGACACGCTGTACGTCAACGCCACGTCCTCCTTGATTCCAGACGCGGCCATCCAAGGCGGCGGGGTGTTTGTGCGAACCTCCAAGCCCGGTTCGCGCCTTCGGCCATCCGCTTCCGTGCGAGGGGACTTGCATCGGGTGGCATGGGAAGCGAGACCCGGTTTGATGGACGCTTCTCAAGCCTTGAAGACGGGGGGGGAGCGTCACTACGGCATGCTGTCAGGCGCCCTGGGTGTGCTCTTGGATGTGAATGTGTCTCATCGGTTGGGGGTGCACGCCCTGCGCGGCAACCGGGCGCCTGGACTGGCGGAGCTGTTGGCGCATGGAAGTTTGAGGGACAACTACCGAGAGGAGTGGGGGGATCCGGATTTGGGCTTGGAAACCAGCCACACCGCGGAAATCCAATGGGTCAAATCCTCGGAAGCTCCCCACGGATGGACGGGAGACGCGGCGGTGTACGTCAGCGACATTCAGAACTACATGATGCTCGTGCCGAGCGGGGAAGAAAACGAGGAGGGATTTCCCATTCAATTGCACCAGGCGACACGCGCCTCGCTCTTGGGGGCAGATGTGAATGCGGTGTGGGTGCCGAGATGGGCCGCCATGTGGTCCTTACACACGGCCTTGTCTGTGGTGCATTCCAGAGACGCTGGAGGCGAGGCGTTGCCTTGGACGCCCCCCGCCACGGGAAGGTGGGAGTTGAGGCACTCCTGGGCCAACGTGAAGGAAGCGTCTGGCATGGCGTCGATCGTGGTGGAGGCGTCGAGGGATGCGGTGCTGTTGCACGCAAGCACGTCGTGGAGTTTGGGCACGCGCACCACGCTGAATGCGCAAGTCATCAACGTGACCAACCAATCGTACGTGCCCACCTTGTCCCTGCTCAGAAATCTCGGCATCGCTGAGCCAGGACGCAACGTGCGGCTGCAGGTGGTGTACGCGTGGTGACGGCATGGGCCAACGCCGACCGTCCGGGGTCCGTACCTTGGGACAAAACATCCCCATGAAACGCAGCCAATTTTTGAAGTCCGCGGGCGCGGCGTTTGTGCTTCCTGCCGTGTGGCCTTGGGCCGCCACGGCCCAATCTGAAAGGAGCAATTGTGTGCTGGTGCCTTCGGAGACCCCGGGGCCATTTCCTTTGGACTTGACCGAGAACACGTTCTTTTTCCGTCAGGACATCCGAGAGGACCGCGTTGGCATCCCGTTGCGGCAGAAAATCCGCATCGTGGGGGCCGACAACTGCGACCCGATGCCCAACGTTCGCGTGAACATTTGGCATTGCGACCGCGACGGAGACTACAGCGGCTACTCGGCGATGGGGTCGGAGGGGCAGACCTACTGCCGCGGGTACCAAATGACCGACGCGAACGGGGAATGCGAATTCTTGACCATTTTCCCGGGGTGGTACCCTGGACGGACCACCCACGTGCACTTCCAAGTCCATGTGAGTTCGCAGTACAGCGTGGTGTCTCAGTGGACATGGCCACATGCCGCCGCCGTGGAGGTGGCCACGACGCATTCGTCGTTGTACCCCGAGGGGCCTGATCCTCTGCCCCCTTCCCAAGACGGCGTGTTCACCGACGGATTCCAATTGCAATTGGCGGACCTTGCATGGGACGAGGCCGCCCAGGAATACGTTTCCCACTACGAGGCGACCGTGGAAGGTGCAGGGGTCAGCGGCGTGGGGTACCAGGAGTTGACAACGTCGGCCCACCTTGCTTTGGGTCAAAATTTCCCCAACCCCGTCGCCCGCGCCACGCAAATCCCGCTCGACTTGAACACCGCCGGCGAGGTGGTTTGGTCCCTGTGGTCGCCTTCTGGCGCCTGCGTGGTGCGAAAAGACCTCGGCATGTGCCCTCCAGGCCGGACATTGTTGGACGTGGACTTTGACGCGTTGGGTGTGCCGGCCGCATCGTACTTGTACCAAGTGGAAGTCTTCAACGCCTCAGGCCGGTTCTCTGATGTGAAGCGGATGACCCTTTTGAAGTGAGCCTGCGCTGCCGCATGTTTGCGCCATGAACGAATTGTTGCGGGTGGCGCTCGACGCCAGCTTGGAGGCCGGCAAGGCCATTTTGGACATCTACGGGAGCGAGGATGTGGGGGTGGAGTACAAGGAAGACCAAAGCCCGCTGACCCGCGCAGACCGCGCGGCGCACGAGGTCTTGATGAAAAATCTGGAGCCCACGGGCATTCCTGTCTTGTCCGAGGAGGGCAAGCACATGTCGTACGCAGACCGTCGCAGTTGGGACGCCCTGTGGATCGTCGACCCTGTGGATGGCACCAAGGAATTCATCAAGCGCAACGGTGAATTCACGGTCAACGTGGCCTTGGTGAAGGCGGGCCGTGTGGTGTGTGGGGTGGTGCTGGCGCCTGTCCTCGGGCACGCCTACGTGGGCGAAGTTGGCTCGGGCGCGTGGCGTTGCGAAGTGGACATGGCTGGCGACACGTCTGCCGATGAAGCGTGGGAAGCCCGTCAAGCGCTTCCGTTGGCCCAACCCCAGGACCGTCCATTCACCGTGGTGGCGAGCCGGTCCCACATGTCTCCAGAAACCGAGGCCTACGTCGAGAAGGCGCGTGCGGAGCATGGCGAAGTGAATTTGATCAGCAAAGGCAGTTCGCTGAAGCTGTGCATGGTCGCCGAGGGCACAGCAGACGCCTACCCGCGATTCGCCCCCACCATGGAGTGGGACACGGCGGCGGGCCAAGCCGTGTGCGAAGCGGCAGGTTGCGACGTGGTGGACCAAAACACCGGCGCCACCATGCGTTACAACCGTGAACAGTTGTTGAATGCCTGGTTCTTGGTGACGTCGTGAAGATTGCCGCCAACACTGTGGACGAATACATCGCGGCGGCTCCAGAGGAGCGTCAGAAAGCCTTGCGACGCATTCGGGCGTTGTTGCGCGAGCACTTGCCCCAGGGGTTCGAGGAGCGCTTGGGGTACGGCATGCCGGCCTTCGTGGTGCCGCACGACTTGTACCCCGAAGGGTACCATTGCGACCCTTCCCTGCCCTTGCCCTTTGTGAGTTTTGCCAACCAAAAGAATTTCGTGGCCTTGTACCACATGGGGTTGTACGCCAGCCCGGACGACATGGCTTGGTTCAAGGCGTCTTGGGACGCCAAAGCCTGCGGCAAGTTGGACATGGGCAAGAGCTGCATTCGATTCAAGAACATGGCCAAAATCCCGTGGGCCTTGCTTGAAAAGCTTGCCACACGAATGACGCCCGAAGATTGGGTCGCCCGTTACGAAGCTGCCTTCAAGTCTCCACGATGACGCGCCTGGTTGCTCTGATTGTCTTGACGATGTGCTTGAGCGCGGTCCAAGAGGCCCAAGCCCAGGTGCAATGGTGGCCCACGGAAGTGGCCTTGACCACGGGGCGTTGGGTGACGGAACAAGACATGGAGGGCCAAGTGGATGGCATGGCGCTTGGCGCCCAAGTGGCGTGGATGACCCGGGCCACCAACGGGTGGGCCGCCTTTTTCAATGGGGTGGAGCACGGCGGGTTTGTGGGCATCCACCGCATTGGGGCTTCCGCCTATGGCTTGCAGGGCCAAGCAGGATGGACCGTGCGCACCAACCAAACCCGGCTAGTGGGGTGGTCGTTCACCGGAGGTGTGGCCTACAATCCCATGACGTACCACCCTGAGGACGCGCCCGACTTGATCGCGGTGGGCTCCAACTGGAACGGCCTGGTGCGTCTCGGGTTGACGCTGGCCAACGACAGCCGGGTGAGCTTGGGATTGGGGCTTTCTCACACCAGCAACGGCGCCCTGCGTCGCCCCAACAAAGGCATCAACACCCCGCATGCACGGCTCATTGTCAGGCCCACGGCCGTGCCCAACCGTCGGGTGTTTGCGGACGGGGCCCAAATGGGCGCCTGGAGCCATGTGCTCGGCTTGGGCGTGGGAGGGCGCGACCACGGTCCTTATGGCGGCCACGTTTTTGGCGTGCAGGAACTGTTTGCACAATCCACCTTTGTGTGGTCGCCGCGCGTCGGGCTCACGGCCCAGTTGGCGTTGGCGCACCACGGCGCGCTGCGTGCCGACCCCAACACGGGCGAGCCCTCGGACACCTTGGCGACGTCGGTGGAGGATCGCTTGCAGCCAGGTTGGAGCGTGGGGTGGACGTGGCTGTTTGGCCGGGCGCGGTTGGACCTGCTCAAGGGTGGGGTCTTGGACAATCCGACGCCTGGGTTCGAAACGCGCTACAACAAAGCCCAAATCTTGATGGCCGTGCATCCGAGCCTGGATGTGTTTGCATCGCTTCGGTTCTCGCACTGGCGGGCCGATTACGTGTCTGCAGGCATCGCCCTTCGGTGGGGGCGCTCGGAAAAAGAGTGCATTTCCTGTCCGCGTTGGGACATGTGAGGGGCAACCCCCCTGGCAGGTCGTGCGTTTTTCTTGTGTGAAGCCTTTGGTGCATGCCTACGACACGTTGATCCTTGAAGGAGGAAGTCTGCGGTGCGCTTTCACGGCGGGGGTCATGGACGCCTTGATGCTGCTGGGCCCCATGAAGTTCCAACGCACGCTGGGCGTGAGCGCCGGGGCCATGGTGATGGCGTCTTATCTGGCAGGGCAGCACAAGTACTTTGTTCGCGTGGCCCGGGAATTGCTGGGCGAGGGGGAATTCATCCGATTCAGCGCGGCCTTCAGCGACGAAGGGGTGATGAATTTGGCGCACCTGATGCGGCATGTCATGGTGCACGCGCCCTTGGACATGAATGCGCTGGAAGAGGCACAACGGACGACCCGTGCCTGGGTGGTGATGACGCATGCGGAAACCGGCAAGGCGATGTATGTCCAGCCCAACGCGGACAACTGGCTCAACGCGTTGGTGGCCTCGGCGACCTTGCCCATGTGGACCCGTGGACAAGTGAAATGGGAAGAGGATTGGGTGTTCGACGGTGGGTACAGCGACCCTTTGCCATTGAGCAAAGCACTGGAACTTGGGGGGCAGCGCATCTTGGTCGTGCGAACCCGACCTTCAGGAGATCACATCACGCAAAGCACCACGGATTATTTGGCCTCTTGGTGGTTTCAAGACCGACCTGGGGTCAACAAGCTGTTCGAGGAAGGGCATGTGGCCTACAACGACACGGTCGACCGCTTGTTTGTCAGGGGAGACGAGCAGGGGCGCCGATGGGAGGAAATTGCGCCGCCTGTGCCCCTGAGTTCGGACAGCATGAGGGTGGGACCCAACGAAGTGATGTCCGATTACCGGTTGGGGTTGGACGCTGCGTTGACGTGGTGGTCGCGGCAGCGCCTTGATGCTTGATGTGTTCTGCGTTCAAATGACACCCTTTGGTGCTTCTTCAGGCGGGAAAAGTCAAGAGAATCATGTAGATTGCACACGCCTGTGCAGTTGACAGCCTCTGGACAATGCTTCCCAGCTGAAAACCAACGGATTGGGCCTGATTTCCAGGCCAGCCGAGCCCTTTTCTTTCGTTCAGATGATTCACCTTTTCGACCGAACCAATGCCACATTTGCCCGATGGGTTCCCGTTTTGGGACTCCTGTCTGCGATGTGCGGTGTTCAGTCGTGTCAATCTGACGCAGTGCACGACCGCCTGTCGGACGAGGTGTTGTGCCGCTTCCGTGGCACGCCTCGCGTGGAGGCTTTGCTTGCGGACATGTCCTTGGAAGAAAAGGTTGGGGAGATGACCCAGCTCACGTTGAGCATGCTTTGTGTGGGGACGCGTCGCAAAACAGAAGAGCCACATCGGCTCGACCCGGCCAAAATGGCCGAGGCCTTCGAGGGCGCCAAGGTTGGCAGTATCTTGAATGCGGCCGGCCACAGCTACACGTCCGAGAAGTGGAGGTCCTTCGTCTCGGACATTCACGAAGCCAGTTTGAACGCCAAAGGGGTCCCAACCCTGTATGGGGTGGACGCCATCCATGGCGCGACGTACACCCAGGGGGCGGCTTTGGGGCCACAGCAGCTGGCCCTCGCCGCGACTTGGGACACAGCATTGGTTCGTGAGATGGCGGAAGGGACAGCCAAGGAAATTCACGCGTGCGGCATTCCGTGGAACTTTGCCCCGGTGCTGGACGTGGGACGGGACCCCCGTTGGCCTCGTTTCTGGGAAACGTTTGGCGAAGATTCGAAGCTTGCGGGCGACATGGGTGAAGCCATGGTGCGAGGGTTTCAGGAGGGAGATGTCCAGGTGGCGGCCACCCTCAAGCACTACCTCGGGTACAGCATGCCTTGGAATGGGAAAGACAGGACGCCGGCCTACATTCCTGAACGTCAGTTGAGGGAAGTGTTCTTGCCTCCCTTTGCCCAAGCTGTGGAGGCCGGCGCCATGAGCGTCATGGTCAACAGCGGCGAAATGAACGGCATCCCCACGCACGCCAACCGGTTCGTGCTGACAGACATCCTCAGGGGAGAGCTTGGGTTCGAGGGGGTCGTGTTGACCGATTGGGAGGACATCGTCTTTTTGGAGGAGCGGCACAAGGTGGCGGCGGACTACAAAGAGGCGATCCGCAAGGCCATCCACGCAGGCATCGACATGAGCATGGTGCCTGAAGACCTGGAATTCCCCGTTTTGCTCCGCGAATTGGTGGAGGAGGGGGAGATTTCTGAATCGCGCATCGACCTCAGTGTGCGACGCATCTTGACCATGAAGGAAACCTTGGGCCTGTTGGAGGAGAACGGCGAGGTGTTGCCTGTCTTGCTCACGGCCGAAGAGCGCCAAGCGCTTGAGGCCCCCGCGGCACGAGCAGCCCTGGAATGCATCACCCTGCTGAAGAACCGTGACGATGTGCTGCCTCTCACCAGCCGCGGACCCATCTTCGTGTCGGGCCCCACGGCCCATTCTCTCAACGCCCTCAACGGCGGATGGTCTGGGACCTGGCAGGGCACGGACCCTGCCTACAACAACCCTGGGCGAGCCACAGCACTGGAGGCGATGCAAGAGGAGTTTGGCGCGGGTCGCATCGCTTACGAAGCTTTGGAGACGATGTCCTTCACCGAATCCGACATTGACCGCGTGGTGCGCGCCGTGCGTTCTACCAAGCCTGAGGTGGCGGTGTTGTTCTTGGGGGAAATGCCCTACACGGAACTCGTGGGCAACATTGGCGATTTGCGGCTTGCAGACAACCAGCTTGATTTGGTGCGCGCGGTGAAGGCCACGGACACCCCGGTGGTGGCGGTGTTTGTGGAGGGACGTCCTCGGACATTCTCTCAGGTGGAGCCTCTCTTGGATGGGGTGGTCATGGCGTATTTGCCAGGAGATTTTGGGGGGCAAGCCATTGCTCAGGTTTTGAGCGGGGCGCACAATCCCTCAGGCAGGTTGCCTTTCACATGGCCCTTGGAAGCGTCTTCCCACGTGACGTACGACCGGAAACACACCGAAAACGTTGGGGTGGATTTCGAGATGGACGCCTTCCAACCGCAGTATGCCTTCGGGTCGGGTCTGTCGTACAGCCCCGTGGTGACGACATCCATGGACATCGTCAACGACGAGGACATCCACATCGGCGACGAATTGAGCGTTCAGGTGACCCTCCAGAACACCGGCGACCGCGCCAGCTCTGAAGTGGTGATGCTTTTCACCTCGGACAGCGTGGCCTCGGTCACGCCCAGTGTGGACAAGCTCAAGGCCTACAAGCGCGTCTTCGTGGCCGCTGGTGCAACGAAAACCGTGGAACTTGGCGTTTCCACAACAGAACTGGGCTTCATTGGTCAGGATTTGGCATATGTCGTCGAACCCGGCGAATTTGGCGCCCGTGTAAAAGACAAGAACACAACCTTCGAACTGAAAATCAAACAATAAATTCTCATGAAACACCTGCTTTCTCTCGCAGCGTCTTTGCTCTTCGGAGCCGGCGCCATCGCCCAAGTCACGTTCAACGTGGACATGACCTGCGCCCCTTCAGATTTTGACAACGTCTTTGTGACTGGCCCATGGTGCGGCTGGTGCGCGAACGACACCTACAACACCATGACCGACCCTGACGGAGACGGCATCTACTCCGTGGAAGTGGCCGACCTCGCCGGCACGGTGGAGTACAAGTACGCCATCAACGGCTTCGCCGACCAGGAGAACTTGGTCAACGACATGGTCGACGGCGCCACGTGTGCCCCCATCACAGACTACAGCGGATACGCGAACCGCACCATCGAGGCGGGGTCTGTGGCCAACGACTACTACGGCACATGCGACGGCGTGTGCAACGACGTGCCTCCCCCTCCCGGAGGCATGGTGACCTTCAACGTGGACATGGCGGGTTACGCTGGCACGTACGGCACCGTGAACCTCAACGGTTCGTTCAACGGCTGGTGCGGCAGCTGCGCCACGATGACCGACGACGACGGAGACGGCGTGTACACATTGGATGTGGAATTGCAGGGCGGCACCGTGGAGTACAAGTTCACCGTGGACGGTTGGACTGACCAAGAGCAGTTCCCCGAGGGCACAGCGTGCACGTCGACCATCGACGGGTACACCAACCGGACCTTGGATGTGACTGGAGACGCCGTGTTGCCCACCGTGTGCTGGAACGAGTGCGGGGGTTGCAACGCAGAGCCTGTGCCTGGTTGCACCGACGCGACCGCGTGCAACTACGACATGGCTGCAACTGAAGACGACGGCAGCTGCATCTATGGAGACGGCCCTGCGGCTGTGTTCACCGTGATGGACGCTGCGTGCTTCGACGGCACAGGATCCATGACCTTGGACTCTGCCACCGTGGCCATTGCAGGCGCGATGTTCAGCGTCAACGGCACAGCGATTGAAGGTGGCGCAATTGAGCTCGCTCCTGGCGACTACACGCTTGTGTCTGCCGACGCCGACGGTTGCTCCAACGAAACTGCGTTCACCGTGAGCGCTCCAGCAGAATTGACCATCGAGGTGACCTTGGTGAGCCAAGACTCAGGTGCGGGCGACGGCCAGGCTTCTGCAGAAGTGATGGGTGGAACGCCTGACTATGTGGTGGTGTGGAACAACATGACTGGCATTGAAGTGAACCCCGACTCGTTGTCCGGTGGTTTGTACACAGCGATTGTGACCGACGCCAACGGATGCACTGCATCTGCCAGCTTGACCATGACTGTGGACGGCATCGAAGATGTGGTGGCTTTGGAAGGCGCAGTGTTCCCAGTGCCTGTGGTCGACCAGTTGAACATTCGCTTGGCCACCCCGCTTTTGGGCGACGCCACTGTGGATGTCCGCGACATGCAAGCCCGTTTGGTGGCGACCCTCGCCATGCGCACTGCCCAGCAGCACATCGTGATCGACGCCGCTTCATGGGAAGCCGGTGTGTACTCTGTTCAAATTTCAACTGAGGGAGCTCGTGCTTCCTGGAGCTTCGTGAAATGATTCAACGCTTGACTTCGCTCGCCGCCCTGATCTTGCTCTTCGGAGTGAGTTCAGGGCTGTGGGCCCAAACCATCTCCGTGGGTGGAACCGTCGTGGACGGGGACATGCCATTGCCGGGGGTGTCTGTGACGGTGAAAGGCTCGTACGCCGGCACCGCCACCGACCTCGACGGAAAATTTGCCTTGACTGCGGAATCAGGTGCGACGTTGGTGTTCTCGTACATCGGATACCTCCGTCAGGAAGTGACCGTGGCGAACACCGTCTCTGATTTGAAGGTGGAATTGAAGCCGGACGTGGCGGGCCTCGAGGAGGCTGTCGTCATCGGTTACGGCAACCAGCAGCGGAGCAAGATCTCGGGTGCGGTGACCACCGTCGACATCAAGGAGGCCACCTCCATCCCCGTGCTTCGCACAGAACAAGCCCTTCAGGGCCGTGCTGCAGGTGTCCAGGTGACCCAAAACTCAGGTCAGCCCGGATCGACCCAGACCATCCGGATTCGGGGTTTGGGCTCCATCAACAACTCGGACCCCTTGTTCATCGTGGACGGCATTCCTTCCGGAGGCATCGACTACTTGAATCCGTCTGACATCGAGAGCATCAGCATCTTGAAGGACGCGGCGTCAACTGCGATCTACGGTGCACGTGGTGCGAACGGGGTGGTGCTCATCACCACCAAGAAAGGTTCACGTGGCAGCAAGGCGACCCTGACCTACGACAGCTACGTCGGCACCCAAGAGCCTTGGAAGTACATGGCGTTGTTGAACGCGGAAGAGTACGCCACGTTGATGAACGAAAGCCGCGCTGCCGCTGGTCTGTCGGCCCTTCCAGGATTGTCCGACCCCGCGAGCTTGGGCGAGGGCACCAACTGGCAGGACGCGATGTTCCAGCGCGCGCCGATGGCCAACCACAGCGTGTTGTACACCAACGGCACCGAGACGTCGAGCATCGCCATGGGCGCCAGCCACTTCTCCCAGGACGGCATCATCGGTGGAGACAAGGGACGCTTCGAGCGCACCACGTTCCGTGTCAATTCGGAGCAGCAAGCGGGCGACCGCTTCAAGGTGGGGCAAAACGTCACCTTCACCAACATCAAGCGCAACGCGCTGGCAGAGAACAACGAGTTCGCCACCCCTGTCTTGCGCGCGTTGAACATCGACCCTGTGACGCCTGTGACCCGGCCCGACGGCACCTACGCGTACACGGATTACATCGACAGCGACATTGTCAACCCCATCAACCAAATCGAACAGACCTACGACAACTGGACGACCAACCGCTTCGTGGGCAACGTGTTTGGCGAGATGGACTTGACCCCCAACTTGAAGTTCCGCTCCTCGGTGAACGTGGACTTGGCGTTGGGCTCGCAGAAGATTTTCTTCCCGACGTTCGATTTGGCCTTGTTCCCAGGCGACCCCAACCGCCCAGCCACAGAATTCCGTGAGGTGAACTCCCTCATCCGTGCGGAAAACAAGTGGTCAACATGGCAGTGGGAGAACACCTTGACCTACACCAAGGAATTCGAAAACGAAGACAAGCTTCAAGTGATTGCCGGTTACTCGGCGTTGGAGTCCAGCGCCACGAGCATCACTGCATCGCGTGACAGCTTGGCGACCAACGACCCGACCTACGCGTTCTTGAGCAACAGCCTCAACGTGGCGCCTCAAATCCCACGGGCGGGCGACGGCATCAGCGAAACGGCTTGGATCGGTCAGTTTGTGCGGGCGACGTACGACTTGGGCAACGAGTGGTCCTTGATGGGCACGCTGCGTTACGACGGGTCGTCTCGCTTCGGCTTGAACAACCGCTTTGGGTTGTTCCCGTCGTTCTCTGCGGCGTGGAATTTGACGGAGCGTCCATGGTTCGCTGAAAAGGACTGGATCGACTTCTTCAAGGTGCGTGGAAGCTGGGGTCGCAACGGCAATGCCGAGATCGGCGACTACGCGTACAACCCAGTCATCGTCAACGGATTGAACTACACCTTCGGGAGCGAGCAAGCCCAAACCATCGGTTCTGGGCCTGTGGCCATCGCCAACCCCGATTTGAAGTGGGAGACCGGTGAGCAGATCAACGTGGGTCTGGACGCCGACTTCTTGGACGGCCGTTGGAACTTGATTTTCGACATCTACGAGAAGAACACCCTCGACATGTTGGCCTACGTGCCCAACCCCGGCACGGCTGGTCTTGAGCCCGGTCCCTCGAACGTCGCTTCTGCCCGCAACCGCGGTGCGGAATTGGCCGTCGGATACCAAGGCGGCGAGGACGACTTCACCTACAACCTGAACGCGAACATCTCCATGTACCGCAACGAAGTCACCGACCTCGGTGCCCCTGTGGACAGCTTGAACCAGCCCATCTTCACGGGCAACGTGTTCGGCTCTGGAGACTTCGTGGCCATCACCGACATCGGGTTGCCCATCGCGACCTTCTGGGGCTTTGAGACCGCGGGCATTTACCAGACGGACGAAGAGGCCATGGCTGACACCGCCCAGGCGAACGCTGTGGCAGGTGACGTGATTTTCGTGGACCAAAACGGCGACGGCGTCATCAACAACGAGGACAAAGTGGTCATCGGCAACCCTCACCCCGCCTTCACCTACGGGTTCACGGCAGGGGCCAAGTACAAGAACTTCGACTTCAACTTGTTCTTGCAGGGCAGCCACGGCAACGACATCTACAAGGGCATGTTCCGTTACGACCTCAACACCACCAACTTGCCAATCTCTGCGTTGGACCGTTGGACTGGGGAGGGCACTTCGTACGACACCCCGCGTGTGACGCACTCTGACCTGAACCAAAACAACCGCGTGTCTGACCGCTTCATCGAGGATGGGTCGTACTTGCGCATCAAGTCCTTGATGGTGGGTTACACCCTGCCGTCGAACACCTTGGAGCGCTTGGGCATTTCCAAGTTCCGCGTGTATGCCAGTGCGAACAACCTGTTCACCTTCACGCCATACTCGGGCCTCGACCCAGAGATTGGCACACGCGGCACGCTTGAAATCGGCATCGACCGTGGTTTCTACCCATCTCCCCGGATTTACAACCTGGGCATCAACGTGACATTCTGATGAACCAAAAAGCTACATCCCTCACTTGGTTGGGCGCGTTGGCCGCGATGGTCGTCGTGCTCGCATCCACTGGATGCTCCAAGGACTTTTTGAACCGCGACCCCTACATCGGGAGCTCGGCGGGCAACTTTTACCAAACCGCCGACGACGCGGAAGCCGCGACCATCGCGTGCTACGCGCCGCTTCAGGTGGAGATTTCGGACGGGGCCCACTTCCGGTGGTACTTCGGCGACATCGTGAGCGACGACGCCGACAAGGGCGGATCGGGCGACACGGACGAGCCGGATTTGCTTGAGTTCGAGAACTTCTTCGGCGACCCCTCCAGCGGCATTGTGCTCGGAGAGTGGAAAACCGCGTACAAAGGCATCACGTACTGCAACATTGCGTTGCAGAACATCCCAGGCATCGAGATGGACGAGTTTCAAAAGCTCGCGTACCTCGGAGAGGCCAAGTTCTTGCGCGCCTACTGGTACTTCAACCTCGTGACCACGTTTGGCGGCGTGCCACTCGTGACGGCTCCTCTGGCGCCTTCAGAGTATGCTCAGCCACGCGCCACGGCGGAAGAAGTGTGGGCCCAAATCGTGGCCGACCTCGAAGATGCCGCCGCCAACCTTCCTGAGAAAAGCGCCTACAGCGTGTCCGCCACAGGTCGTGCCACACGCGGTGCGGCCAATGCGTTGCTCGCCAAGGCACATCTTTACCAGGGCAACTGGTCGGAATGCCGCGCGCGTTGCGAAGAGGTGGTGGGATCTGGGGAGTACTTCCTCGACCCCAACTACGGCAACATTTTCACCGAAGCAGGTGAGAACGGACCAGGAAGCATTTGGGAAATCCAGTACGCCAACAACTCTGGCGGCAACTGGGGCGCCCAGTTCTGGAGCGAAGGCACATACACCAACGTGTTCCAGCGTGCCCGTGGCACCTTCGCGGGCTACGGGTTCAACTTGCCCACGCAAGATTTCGTGGACGAGTTTGAAGTGTGGGAAGAGCAAATCGGGCCAGACTTGATTGAAAAGGTGGATCCTCGTTTGGGGTACACCGTCTACCAATTGGGCGACAACGCCTCGGATTGGGGACAGCTCACCGAAGAAGCCACTGGCATGCAGAGCCAGTACTTCCCTCGGAAGTACTTCAATCCTGCGTCTGAATTGGCGCCGTTCGGCGACCCCAACCCCAACGGGGGGTCCAACGACCGTGTGATTCGCTTGGCGGACGTGTTGCTGATGCACGCCGAGGCTTGCAACCAGCTGGGCGACGACGCCACCGCCGTGGCGTCGTTGAACTTGGTTCGCAGCCGTGCAGCCGTGCCCACCCTTGCTCCAGGTTCTGCGGCAGGCGCGGCGTTGCTCGACGCCATCTACCACGAACGTCGCGTGGAGTTGGGCTTGGAAGGCCACCGCTTCTTTGACCTTGTGCGTCAAGGTCGGGCGGCAGATGTGCTGGAGGGCTTCATCCCTGGGAAGAGCGAATTGTTCCCGATTCCCACCGCAGAAATCACTTTGTCCAACGGGGCCTTGACCCAAAACCCTGGATACGAATGAACTTGAAGAACATCTCCCTGGTCGCCGGGGTCGCCTTGCTGTTGGCGGCTGTGGGTTGCGACCCCTATGTGGAAACCAGCCCTGGTTTGCCTGACCCGCCATCCGCGGACGTGCAGTGGTACTTCTTGCCAGACACGGTGGACGGCGTCATCGGCATCGACTCCAACCGCGTCGTGGTGGAGGCCGACGTCAGCGACGACGTGTTCATCCACTTGTGGGACTTCGGCAACGGCCAAGTCAGCAACGACCCTGTGGACACCATGGTCTACTACGTCGAAGGCACTTACGGCATTTCCTACCAAGGACATGCGGCAGGAGGCATGGCGTACTTCGAAGACTCTGTGCAGATCGAGAAGACTCTCGAACTCCCGTGCGAAGGCACGTTGGCGCTCCTGACGGGATGCGACAACCCCAAGACGTGGAAGTTTGCTTCGGACGCCGGCGCCATCGCCATCGGACCAGAACCAGGCTCCACAGAATGGTACGCGTCTCCAGCGGGTGCGTTGGTGGACTTCCAATACGACGACCGTTGGACCTTGACCGAGGACGGCGAGTTTGTGTACAACAACAACGGCAGTTCGATGAACCCGTTCGACGGGTACATCGAAACGCTGATGACGGTCCAGCCTTCCACTTACATGTTGGAATTGGAGG
>JBMZWX010000031.1:0-19118 GCA_049627085.1 Flavobacteriales bacterium
CCGCTGAGGAAGCACCTGCCGCTGAGGAAGCACCTGCTGCTGAGGAAGCACCTGCCGCTGAGGAAGCACCTGCTGCTGAGGAAGCACCTGCTGCTGAGGAAGCACCTGCTGCTGAGGAAGCGCCTGCTGCTGAGGAGGCGCCTGCTGCTGAGGAGGCGCCTGCTGCTGAGGAAGCACCTGCTGCTGAGGAAGCACCTGCTGCTGAGGACGCACCTGCTGAAGAAGAAAAGAAGGACGACGCCGAAGCGTGATTTGTCTGAATGGATAAGAAAGGGCCGCCTGCGCGGCCCTTTCTTTTTGCCCCAAATCCTGACCTTTGCACCATGACCCAGGACAACTGCTTCTTGCTCGGCAAAATCACCAAACCGTACAGCTTCAAAGGTGAAGTGGTCCTTTGGATGGATGTGGACGATTCAGAGCCTTATGAAGGGGTGGCCACCTTGTGGCTTCCTCAGCAAGGGATTTTGGTCCCCTACGCGGTGGAATCCCTGCGGCGCAACAAAGATCGGTTTGTGGTGCGGCTTGCCGATGTGAACACCGAAGCCGCGGCGAAGCAGTTGTCAGGCAAAGACGTGTGGCTGCCGCTGGCCGAGATGGCTCCCATGGAAGACGGAAAATTCTATTTCCATGAGGTGCAAGGTTGGACGGCCGTCGATCGCAGCACGGGCGACGCTGTGGCGACCATCGTGCATGTGGTGGACCAAGGCGCCTACCCCATGCTGGAGGTGGAGTTCGACAACGGCAACCAAGGATTCATTCCCTTGCCTGACCATGTGCAAGTCGACGTGAAGCGAGAGGAACAGAAACTTGTGTTGGACCTGCCGGAGGGCCTGTTGGATGTGTACCTGTCCAACGACAGCGCGCAGGAGGATGAGGAGGACGACGGGTTTGAATGGACCGGCGAAGGCTGAGATTCAGCTCTTCCACATCCTGTCGGACGTTGGTGTGGACAAGTGGCTTTCCACGGCCCGAGGATTCGTGAATTTTCGCGGCTAGCTTGACGGCATGGCCACACCTCCTGCACCCGAGCGACTCAAAAAGACATCCTCATCCCAGCCGGCGCCCTCTGCCAAAGCCAAGGGAAAGCCTGCAACTTCTGGGAAGGTGAAAACCAAAATCTTTGTGTTGGACACGTGTGTGTTGTTGTTTGACCACACGGCGCTCAAAAACTTTGAGGACAACAAAGTGGCCTTGCCCATCACCGTCCTGGAAGAACTGGACCGGTTCAAAGTGGGGAACGAATCCAAACACTTTGAGGCCAGGGCTTGCATCCGGGCGTTGGACAAACTCATCCAGGACCACGCGGTGCACGAATGGGTCCCGCTGGACAACGGCCAGAATGGGGCCTTGAAAATTGTCATGGACCACAGTTGCGCGGGGGCGGTCACCGACACCGTGTTCTCGGAGCGCACCAACGACCACAAAATCTTGGACGCTGCGTTGTGCTTGCAGGCCCAAGAACCGGACTCCAAAGTGGTGTTGGTCTCCAAGGACATCAACCTTCGACTCAAGGCCAAGGCGCTGAACCTTCCTGCCGAAGACTACCAAACCGGCAAGGTCAAGGACAACCGTCACATGTTCACGGGCAAGACCACCCTCGACAACATCGATTGTGACGTCATCCGCCGCATGCACGTCGATGGCCAAAGCCGCAAGGTGTCGGCGCTGGGCGACGCCAAGGAGAACAACCATTTCTACGTGCTGAAAGACGGTTCTGCCTCAGCCATGGGCTATTTCAACGAGAAGAAGCGTGCCATCACACGTGTGGACAAGACGTATGCGTTTGGCATCAAGCCGAGGAACGCAGAGCAGGCTTTTGCGCTCCATGCCATTCAGAACCCCGACGTCAACCTCGTGACGGTGTGCGGGGTGGCCGGAACTGGCAAAACACTCTTGGCCTTGGCCGGCGCCCTGGAGCAACACAAGCGCTACGACCAAATCATCTTGGCCAGGCCGATTGTGGCGCTGAGCAACAAGGATTTGGGCTTTTTGCCCGGCGACGCGGAGGAGAAAATCAACCCCTACATGCAGCCGCTCTTCGACAACTTGAAATTCATTCAAGGGCAGTTCGGGCCCAATGAACGGAAGTACCGCCTCATCGAGGACATGAAGAAGGACGGCAAAATCACCATTTCACCCCTCGCCTACATACGAGGGCGCTCGCTGTCCAACGTGGTGTTCATTGTCGACGAAGCCCAAAACCTGACACCCCATGAGGTGAAAACGATTGTGACGCGTGCGGGTGAAAACACGAAAATCATCTTGACCGGCGACATCCGCCAAATCGACACGCCCTACCTCGACGAGCAATCCAACGGACTGACGTACCTCATTGACAGGCTTCGTGGCAAAGACCTCTACTGCCACATCACGTTGGAAAAAGGCGAACGATCGGCGTTGGCCAACTTGGCCAACGACCACCTTTGACGCTCAACGCCGCACGACGCGCTGCACCCAAGGCTCGCCCGAGCCGTGGGCTTTGAACAGATACGTTCCGCGCACCTGCGGCAACTCCAAAGACAACCGCGCTTCGCACTTTCCGTGGGCGATTCGCGAACCGTCGGGCGCGTAAAGTTCCCACATGCCGTTGGCCAATTGGGCCGGCACCTGCACAGACACATGGCCGTCGATTGTTGGGTTGGGGTACAACCGCCCTGCCGCCGTCAACGACATTTCCTGAACATTGGACGTGACCGGAATCGTCAAGGACAATTCCGTCACCAACTCTGGTGCAGCTCCCTGGGCTTCGAACAGGGCTTGGAAAGCTTGGATGGTGCTGTCTTGGGTGTTGAACATGGGGTTGACCCAACGAGGGGGCATCGCCTGGTACCACACCCGCACGTCCACGTCGACGTTGGTACCCAACGGCAGGTCGGCCACAATGTCATACGTCACACGGTCCTTGCCCGCACCTGCATTCTCGGTGAAATCGGCATCGGACAGCGCCTGCCCCTCCACCCTCGTGGTGTCGTACACGGGATGGTTCAACGAGAAGCCCAACGGCAACAACCGGTTGTCTTTCGCAGAACCTGCAGCTCGCTCCAGCACGTTGGTGGGTGCGCCGGTGACGTCCACCGCCACCAGTTCGTAAACCTGCACGTCGTGTTCTTGTGAGATGACGTCGAAATGAGGCTCGTAGGTGTCCAGGCCGCCTTCATCCACCCCGTGGAGAAACCCGCCCTCGGACCACCGACCGTTGTGCCACAGGGTGTCTCCCCCCTGCTTGGCCACCACCTCAATCCAAGCGCGACGTGCCGGATAACCCGAAGGGAATTTGTGCCCAGCCTTGTTCTCCACCTCCAAGGTCAAGGTGCCCAAGCCGTCCACCCATTCCGCCTGTAGGGCCTGAAGGCCTACGGTTTCTTGGCGCAGCAATTGCCGCGTCCAGGCCAACGTGCTGTCAAATTGGGCCTCACTTGCGGCCAACCCGAGCAGCTCGATGTTGTCGCGCATGATCTCCAACATTTGGGCGTTGCCCCCCACCAGGATGTGCTTTCGGTAAGGCGCACGTGGACCCAGAGACGCTTGCCCGGACGCGATGATGACGCCCCCGTCCACCAGCGGCATGTGACAATCCTGGCAATCCTTGGGCGTGTCTCCGTCGTCGGCAAACGCCGAGTTCAGCCACTCGTGGTAGGTGGCTTGCTCCACGTAGTCTTGCCCCGTCAAGTTGCCTTCCATGTCCGCCGTGTGGGTGACCAAAGAGTGGCAGCCCGCGCACGCGTCCGACCCGTCAAGATGCGACCCGTATTGGATGTTTTGGTACGGCGTGTACAACTGCATGGGCGCTTGTTGCAACGGCGCATCGTCCTTGCCTGCGCCGTACGGACCGTAGATGGTCAGCGAATCAAATTCGAGTTCCCCGCTGAATGCGTTGCCCGCAGTGGTCGCCTGTTGATGGCACGCCACGCAACTGACGCCGTCCAAAGCCAAGCTGTCCTGGAACACTTGGGCCATGCTGTAATGCGTTTCCCCCAAGTGATGGGCGTTGAAATGGCCCAAAGGCGCGTGGCAAGACGTGCATTTGTCCTCCAGTTCCAATTGGTGGCTGGGGTTGATGGCCACCTCATGGGCCACCTTGGCCCGCCAGAAGGGGTCCTTGGCGCTGTTGCCCATGAGCGAGCTCATCCATAGGTCTGTGGGATTGACATCCTCGCCAGCTGCACTCACATTGGCGAGGCCGGCTTGGTCATGCCCATGGCATCCAGCGCACACCCCACTGCCCGTGAACAAGGCGTTGGACGAATCAGGCAGCGCCGCATATGCCGTGAGGAAGGCACGGCTGTGGTAAGGGTTGCCTTGCTCGTGCAACCCCTCTGGCCTCAAGGACCAAGACGCAAGCACCACGGCACCAGCTGCAGCCAAGGCCCAAATCCGTCTCGTCGCATGACTTCTCATTCTACTTGCAAGGTGCATCCGATCCTGTGAACATCAGAGGATGCGGACCTTGAGAACCACGGTTTTGCCCATGTGTTCATTGATTCGATCTGCAATGTCCTGCTTCGCATGCTGGAATTCTTCCTTCAAAGGACCGCTGTCAAGCATGCAAACCAGCGTGCCGTCGCGCTGCAACCGAAGCTTCCGGGTCCGGTTTTCCACGGCCTGGCCAAACACCTCTGCCCACACCTTGCGCACGTCCATTTCCTGCATCTTCCCGTCCATTCGGGACACTTTCATGAAGTGTTGGATGACGTCGGCCAGCGGCCTCGAACTGTTTTCTGCGCGCTCGTAGTCGGCGGAGTTGCGCAGGGGTGGGCGCTTTCTCCTCATGATTCCTCGGATTCAATGGGACTAACCTCCCCTCCATTCACTTCAAACACCTTGACGTCGGCCCCAGTTTGCGCAAACATGGCAGGAATCCGGCCAAGGTGGGTGTCCGTGATGAACACCTGGCCAAACGCCCCGTTGGTCACCCTCCGCATCAACGCTTCCACCCGCTTTTCGTCAATCTTGTCAAAGATGTCGTCCAGCAACAACACGGGCTTCACCCCTGTGGCCTGTTCGATGAAGGCGAATTGCGCCAGCCGGAGGGACACCAAGAACGATTTCTGCTGGCCTTGACTCCCAAACTTGTTGAGCGCGTGTTCTCCCAACTTGAAGAGCACGTCGTCCTTGTGCACGCCAACGGTCGTCCGACGCAGCCGACGGTCGTCGTCTTGGGCTTGTTCCATCATCTCCTCAATGGCTGGAGCA
Organism: Flavobacteriales bacterium; assembly: GCA_049627085.1. Taxonomy (GTDB): domain Bacteria; phylum Bacteroidota; class Bacteroidia; order Flavobacteriales_D; family Sanyastnellaceae; genus UBA11663. Next base: position 5,194 of record JBMZWX010000031.1, read on the forward strand.
TCCCCCACGACATGGGTCTTCAACGACAGGGACACCGCCTCTGCCCCGCCTGAAATTTCCTCGTACGTGGACAGGAATCCCGGCAAAAAGTCGTCCATAAATGTGGTCCTCGCCGCGGCAATCTTGGCGGCTTTCGGGGCCATTCTGGCGTTCCAAGAAGACAGCATGGTCGCGTCGAAGGTCCTGTTCTCGGCGAAGTACCGAAGCAAGGCATTGCGCTGGGCCAGCGACTTGTTGACGTCGATGAGGGCTTCCAAATACCCACGATCGTATTGGCTGATGACGGCGTCCAACCATTTCCGTCGCATTTCGCTTCCGTCGTGAATCAGCGCCGCGTCGTCCGGGGCAATCATCACCGCAGGAAACGAACCAATGTGGTCGGCCAGCCGGGTGTAGGGTTTGTCGTTGCGCTTGAACTGCTTTTTCGTGCCACGCTTCAACCCGCAACTCACACGCTCTTGAACGTCCAGACGCTCAAAATCGCCTTGCACCAACATGAACGGTTCGCCGTGGGCGATGTTTTGGCCGTCGATGGGGTTGAAATAGCTCTTGCAGAAACACAGGTAATGCACGGCGTCCAGCACGTTGGTCTTCCCGCTTCCGTTGTCCCCAAGGAAGCAATTCACCTGATTCCCAAGCACCAAGTCCGCCCCGCGGTGGTTCTTGAAATTGACCAAATGAAGTTCCTTCAAACGCATGATGCGAATTTCTTATTTTTGGGCTCCATTACACAATAACGATGGCGAAGAAAACCAACCAAGACGAAACCGTGCTCGACGTGGAGGAGCTGTACAGCAAATCCGAAAAATTTGTCGACGACAACAAAAAGCAATTGAGCCTGGGCCTTGGCGCCGTGGCTGCGGTGATCCTGGTGGTCATCGGATACAGCAGTTTGATTGTGGCCCCCAAGAACCAAGCCGCAGAAGAAGCGTCGTTCATGGCGGAACACTACTTCTCCAAGGACAGCGCTGACCTTGCCATGTTGGGCGACGGTTTGAGCGCCGGCTTGGAAGAAGTGCTGAGCGACCACAGCGGCACCCCTGCTGCTGCGCGTGCTGCTTTCCAGTTGGGCATCATGCACCGCGACGCCGCCCGTTTTGACGAAGCCGTGGAGGCATTCAGCCAGGCTGGGTTCTCCGACGACGTCTTTGGTCCTTTGGTGGACGCCAACCTCGGCGACTGCTACGTGGAACTCGGCGACCTCGACGCCGCCCAAAGCCACTTTGCTTCTGCCGCCAGCGCCGCCGGAGCGGGTTTGGCCGCGAACGCCCTCGCCCCCATGTGCGCTTACAAGCAAGCCCTCGTGTTGATTGAACTTGGCAACACGTCCAAAGCACAACGCGTGTTGGAAGATTTGGCCTCAGACTACCCGAACTCGACGTACGCGTCCAGCGCGACGGGTTTGGCCGCCTCTCTTTGACGCATGGCGACCGCAGGTCACAACCTCAGCGAACACGAGTCTTCGGACTTGCCCAACGGTGCCCACTTTCGAGTGGGCATTGTTGTGTCTGAGTGGAACAAAACGTACACCGAGCGCATGATGCAGGGTGCGAAGGACCTGCTTGTCTCTGCAGGCGTCCAGCCTGAACACATCCGCGTATCCTGGGTGCCTGGCAGCTACGAACTCGCGTTGGGCGCCAAATGGCACACCGACCGCGACGACGTGGACGGTGTGATTGCCATTGGAAGCGTCATCCGCGGGGAAACCGCCCATTTCGACTACGTGTGCAGCGGCACGGCCCAAGGCATCATGGACGTGAACCTCTCCTCTGGCAAGCCGGTCATGTTTTGTGTGCTCACCGACGACAACGAAGCCCAAACCGAAGCCCGCAGCGGTGGCGTCCATGGCAACAAGGGCGTCGAAGCGGCGGTCGGCCTTCTTCACATGCTCGCGCTCAAGCGCACCCTGACTTCATCCTGAACTCTCCTCCCATGTCCCTTCGACTTCTTTGGACCGTGGCCTTGGTGGCCACAACCTTCACCTCTGCTTTGGGTCAATACCCAGGCTGGCAACAAGCCGTGTCGTACGACATGCAGGCGACGTTGGACACCGCGTCTCACCAGTACCATGGCGTGGCCAAGGTCACATACAAGAACAACAGCCCAGAAACCTTGGACAAGGTGTTTTGGCACTTGTTCTTCAACGCCTTCCAACCTGGAAGCATGATGGACGTCCGCTCACGCACCATCGAAGATCCCGACCGCCGGGTGGGCAGCCGCATCGTGGAATTGCCCGAAGACGAATGGGGCTGGATCCACATGGAACGGGTGAAGGCTTTTGGCCAAGACGCTGAATTCGAAGAAGACGGAACTGTCCTCGTCGTGGACCTCCCCAAGGCGCTTCGTCCTGGCAAGTCGGTGACGTTTGAGTTGGCTTGGACGGCCCAAGTTCCCCGACAAATCCGTCGGTCCGGTTGGATGAACAAGGAAGGCATCGAGTACAGCATGACCCAGTGGTACCCTCGCCTGTGTGAATTCGACCACCACGGATGGCACAGCAACCCTTACATCGGCAGGGAGTTTCACGGCATTTGGGGCGACTTTGAAGTGACCCTCGACGTGCCTGAAGGCTACGTGGTCGCGGCCACGGGGGTGAAGACTTCCGAAAAATCTGTGGATGGACCACAGGGCACACCAAGGACGCAAAGCACTTACAAAGCGGAGGACGTGATTGATTTTGCATGGGCGGCTGACCCCGACTACATGATGGAAACCGTTGCGGTGGGTGACGTGGACCTCACTTTGGTCCACCAGGCGAACCCGGAGATTGACAGCAATTGGACGGCACTTGCTGGATACGCCGCCAAGGCCATGGCCTTCATCAACGAGGACATTGGCCCCTATGCCTATCCTCAGTACACCGTCGCTCAAGGCGGCGACGGGGGCATGGAATACCCCATGATCACCCTCATCACCGGCGAGCGCTCCTTGCGCAGCTTGGTGGGCGTGACGGTGCACGAAATGGCCCACAGCTGGTTCCAAGCCATGGTGGCCACGAACGAAAGTTTGCACGAGTGGATGGACGAGGGGTTCACGTCGTGGGCAGAATCCCGTTGCATGGCGCACCTGTTTGCCGACCCCATGAAACCTTCGGAAGACCCACACGGCTGGGCCTACGCCAGCTACATCCGTCAGCACTTGTCTGGCAACGAAGAGCCCCTGATCACCCACGCGGACCACTACAAAACCAACCGTGCCTACGGGGTGGGCGCCTACTCCAAGGGTGAGGTCTTGGTGGAACAACTCGGGGCCATCGTCGGCACAGAGGTGCGGGACGCCGCCATGCGTCGGTACTTCAAGGAATGGTCGTTCAAGCACCCGGGCCCGCACGATTTCAAGCGCGTGGTGGAACGTGAATCGGGACTGGAATTGGATTGGTACTTCCAGGACATGATGCACACCACCAACGCGGTGGACTACCAGGTGTCCGGCGTCCAAGTTCACAGCGACTCCGCAGTCGTTCAACTTGCCCGCCTGGGAGACATGGCCATGCCCCAGGACTTGACCCTCACATGGGAAGACGGAACGACCACATCCGTGCACATCCCGTTGGTCATGATGCGGGGCCACCGCGTGTTGGCCGACGGTGAAATCTTGGGTGAGGATTGGCCTTGGGTGGACCCCAACTACGAGCTGGCGCTGCCCACAGGTGGGAAACGATTGAAATCGGTGGAATTGAATGCCTCGGGGATTGTGGCGGACGTGCACCCCGAGAACGACGAGATCGAATTCAACTTGGACTTGATTCAAGAGGCGCTCCAAAGCCACTGACCCTTCGATGTTCAGGCGGCATGTGACACTCGTGAACGTTTTGGCTGAAGAAGCTGCGCTCGTCGGCCTCGGACTCCTGCTCATGGGGTGGTTGGCGCCACAAGTTTGGACCTTTCAGGGGTCCTTGCCCATCACCCCGCAAAGCCTGCTTGTGGTGTTGTGGCCCTTGTTGTGGGGGTGGCGCACAGGCACAGCCTCCGTGGTGTTGTACTTGTTGATTGGAGGTGCAGGGGTGCCCGTGTTTGCCGACGGTGCACAGGGCTGGCAGCACTTCACAGGAAGCACAGGTGGATTTCTCTTGGCCTTCCCCATCGCAGCGGTGGTGGTGGGCTGGCTCGCTGAGGGAAACTCCAACGTGAAGTACGCCAAAGGTGCGGGGCTCTTGTTGTTGGGGCAATTGACCATCGTGGTGCTGGGTTTGATGTGGCAACGGGCTTTGATTCCTGTTGAGGCGTCCTGGTGGGAGACCATGACCAAACTGTTTCCTGCCATCTTGGTGAAGTGCGCCCTTGGCACGTTGGTCGTGGTGTTTGTGGGAAGGCTCTTGACCTCGCACAAGACTGCTTCGTGATGGCCTACCTTGGTCGCTCATTCGACGTTCATGAAACATTTTCTTCAAGTGGCCATCGCGTGTGCGACATTGGCCACGGTCGGTTGCGGTGACACGCAGCCCACTGAAACCTCTTCCGCCAAGGCGGCCCAAATCGCAGACATGAAACGAGCCACAGACCACCACAGTTATGCCAAGCCTTCCGAAGCGGTGACGACACACCTGTCGTGGGACGCTGAAGTGGACTTTGCTTCACGTCAAATTCACGCCACGGCCACCTACCAGCTCGACGCGGCCGACGACGCGCAACGTGTGCTGTTGGACTGCCGCGGACTGGACATCCAAGCCGTGACCGTGGATGGACATGAGGTCGAGTTTGAGCTCGGGCCAGAGCGTCCGTACATCGGGCAACCCCTGAGCATTCCCGTCACGTCGGCTTCGGAACAGGTCGCCGTGACCTACAGCACGACCGACCAGGCAGATGCCTTCTTGTGGGTTGAGGGTGAGCGCCCCTTCCTGTTCACGCAGAGCCAAGCCATTTTGGCCCGAACCTGGGTGCCTTGCCAAGACAGCCCAGGCATCCGGTTCACGTACGACGCGACCGTTCGGGTCCCCAAGGAGTTGATGGCGTTGATGAGCGCTGTGAACCCCACCTCCAAAACAGACGACGGGGTCTACACGTTCCGCATGAACCAACCCATTCCTTCCTACCTCTTGGCCTTGGCGGTCGGAGACGTGGAATTTCGCGAGGTCGGTGCGCACACCGGGGTGTACGCGACGCCTGACCTGATCGACGCCGCACAGTTCGAATTCTCCGAAATGGAGGACATGCTGGTGGCCGCCGAAAACCTGTACGGCAAATACGCCTGGGAGCGCTACGACCTTTTGGTCTTGCCTGCCGCTTTCCCGTTCGGCGGCATGGAAAACCCAAGGCTCACTTTCGCCACGCCCACGATCATTGCTGGCGACCGAAGCTTGGTGTCCTTGGTGGCCCACGAATTGGCCCACAGCTGGAGTGGCAACCTGGTCACCAACGCCACTTGGGACGATTTTTGGCTCAACGAAGGATTCACCGTCTACTTCGAGCAGCGCATCATGGAGGCGGTATACGGCCGCGACATCAGCGAGATGTTGGGCACTTTGAGTTACCAAGGGCTGGTGGACGAGGTGGACGCCATCATGGACGTCAACCCCAACGACACCCACTTGCGTTTGCACCTGAAGGACCGCAATCCCGACGACGGCATGACCGCCATTGCGTACGACAAGGGCTACTTCTTCTTGCGTCTGTTGGAAGAGACCGTGGGACGTGCTGCCTTCGACGGCTTCCTGAAAACGTATTTCACATCGCACGCCTTCCAGGTGATGGACACCGACAGTTTCTTGGATTACCTCGACAACAACTTGCTCACCACAGAAGCGTTGCGCGACGCCGTGAATGTGCAAGCCTGGGTGGATGGCCAAGGTTTGCCTGACAATTGCCCTGAGGTCCAAAGTGCACGTTTGGACCTGGTGGACGCCACCCTGGACGCTTGGGTGCGCGGCGAAAAAGCGGCCTCTGATTTGCCTTGGGACCAATGGTTGTACCAAGAAAAATACCGCTTCCTGTCCAACCTGCCCGACGACATCTCTTCAGACCGTCTTGCCGAATTGGACGACGCTTGGTCGGTCAATTCCACCGGCAACAACGAGGTGCTTTTTGCATGGCTGGAACAAGCCGTGCGCAGCCACCACACGCCAGCGTACGAGCGTTTGGAAACGTTCTTGATTCACGTGGGGCGTCGCAAGTTCCTGACGCCGTTGTACAAGGCCATGGTGGAGACCGGACAAAAAGCGATGGCCGACGCCATCTACGAACAAGCCCGCCCCAACTACCACAGCGTGGCGACGGGCACCATGGATGAATTGCTCGGGCGTTCGTCCAATTGAGCTTCAACGACAGCCATGAAAAAAGGCACCCAGTGGGGTGCCTTTTTCTTGGTCTCAAGTGTTGCAATCAGCGGATGATGGTCACCACGCCGAAGACTTCTTTCCGATAGCTTTCTTCCGAGAGGCTGTGCACCTCAATGCGGTAAGAATAGGGACCGTTGGGGACGTAGTGCTGTCCTTCCTCTCCCACCTGGCCGTACCACGCGTTCTCGGGATCCGTGGTGCTCCACACCAATTCCCCCCACCGGTTCCACACCTCGAACTCAAAGCGATCCGGATCAATGTCCGTGCCCTCGACGAAGAACGCATCGTTTGTGCCGTCGTTGTTGGGCGTGAACGACGTTGGGATGAACAGGTTGAACATGTCCTGAATGACAATCTCACGGTTCACCACATTCACACATCCCTGGGCGTCGGTGATCTGAAGTTGCACAGGGTAGGTGCCTCCCTCTGCCACGGGGAACTGGAACGTCGGATTCTGCTCGTAGCTGTAGCCAAGGGGGTTGAAGGTGTTGAACGTCCAGAACCATTCCACCACATTGGCTTCTGAATATCCGTCGAATTCAATCTTGGTGTCGGGCGCCCGGGTCGGTTGTGGGCCGGCGAAGTACCCCACATCGGGAATGGGGTACACATTGATGTAGGCCTCCTTCACGTGGGTGTATTCGCAACCGCCTGCCTGCGAGGTAATCGTCAAGCTGACGTCGTAAAACCCAGGATCTTCAAACGTCTTGATGGTGTTGCTCTCGCCGCTGTAGGTGCCGTCGCCAAACGCCCAAAGGCTTGATGTGATGAGCGCAGGGTCAGTTTCGTTGGTGAACAAGAAGGTGCCCGTTCCACAGGCTTCGGTGGTGTCCGCCGAGAATTGAATGGGCACAGGCGATTCCAGCACCACGTCGGCACACACGGTCGATGGTGGCGTTTCGCAGTCGTCTTCCACCGTCACACAGTATTGCCCTGAAGATGGTGGCACCGTGAAGATGCTCGCTTCGTCTTCGTTGATGACCGCGCCTTCAAACGTCCATGTGTACTCGTATCCCGATCCGGAACCACCATTGGTGGCAGAGGCGTCGAGGAACGCTTCTTCGCCGCTGCACAAGAAATCAGAGGCCACCAAGTCGGCGTTGATGCCGGCCAAGACGTTCACACCCACTTGGTACTCGCTTGTGGGGCAACCGTTGATGTCGAAGCCTTGGACGGTGTACACCGTAGACGTGTTGGGCGAAACCTGCTGCACAGGACCGTTGGGCAATCCGTTGTCCCATTCGTACGTCCACGCGTTCAAGGGATCTTGAGGTGAACTCACCTCCAAGTTCGCGGTGCCGCCCAAACAAATGGTTTGGACGTTGGGGATGTCGAGCGTCAAGGGCAGCGGATCTTCCAAAAGCACAGGGAAGTTGTAAATGCACCCCTGGCCGTCGAACACCACCACGGTGTAGTCTCCAGGCACAAGGTCGTTGTAGTAGAAGTCGTTGATGTTGTCCCACACCAGCTCTTCCACAAGCTCAGAACCGGCGGCCTCGTTCACGTAGAGTTGGATGGTGAATGGCCCCTCCTCGGCGAAGGCATCTTCGAACACCTCCACCCCAATGATGCCGTCGTTGGCGAAGCACGAGGGCTGCTGCTGCTCCACTTCGAACGAAAATCCAGGCTCCACAACCATGACGTCTGTCGCTTGGCAGTTGTCAAATCCGACAGGCTCCACGAAGAGCGTGAATTCAATGGGCTCGCCGTCAAAGGTGTTCATGATGGGCTGCGGCACATTGGGGTCCACCAAGTACTCAGCGGGTTCCCAAGACCAATCGAATCCACAGGTGCTGGACGCTCCGCCACAACTCACGCACCACTCCACGGGTTCAAAAGCACAAAAATCTGTGCAACTGCAGAAGAAATCGTCGCTGGTGAATTGGAACGAAATGCATCCATCTGGGTTGGTGGCGGTGAAGCTTTGGCCCGCGAACACCGCGTCCAACGTGGCCAGCACAGGCCCTGTGGCGTCAGGCCCGTCGTACACGGTCACAAAATCCTGAAATCCTTCCATCGCACCCGCGGTGAAACTGATGGTCATCATGGTCCCATCCCCCGGGTTGTCGGGACAATAGCTGAACACGGAGTTGTCGGCGTTGGTGTAGCAATGGCTGTAGGTGCCAGCGGCGTTCCCGCAGACCACGGGCGACCCGTCGTCCAAAGCGCCTTGCAACTGGATCTCTCCCCCGCAGTACTCCAAATCCACCCCAGCCGTGATGAAGGTTCCAGGGTTGTCAATGACCTCCACCGTCAGGGTCGTGTCCCAGGTGCAGCCAAAATTGTTGGTGACGATGTAACCGAATTCGAACGTCCCAGGGTCAGGGAACATGAGGTCCACGTAGTTTCCGTCGTCGCTGACCTCCACCACACCCAAGTCTGCTGGCGTCAAGATGTTGTCCAATTCGCCCACGGGGTGCCAGTAAGACGAGTCTGCCTCCAACCCAATCACTGGGGTGAACGTGGTCACACCAGGAACAATTTCTGGATTGAAGTCGATGCCCCATTCGTAAAGCGTGCCGTTGTCGGCCGCCCATTGGTCGATGACGTTGAACGTCCAAATGCCGTTGAGCGGACATCCCACAAAATCGCACAAGTCGCCGCAAGGCAGGTACGTCCCTGCAGGCATGGGGTTGGCGGCATCGGGGTTGTTCGAATCGTCAAGCACCCATTCTGCATCCATGTTCCACGAGTAGTCGTAGCCTTCGACATCGACGATCCCGAGGTCGTTGCCCCCCAAGTCCTCGGGGGTGCAACCGGTCGGGTCGGGTCCTCCAGAGGCCCCGTTGTCCATGAGCAACACTTCCGTCCCGTCTGGACACGTGATCCAAAAGCTCAAATCGCCGATGAAGCTGTGCTCGATGTTCGCCGTGATGAGCTCAATGTCGTCGCAATCCTCGAGCACCTGGTCGGTGTCAAAGAAGTCGATGAACAGCTCGGACGTGAACGCCACACCCGTCGCATCCGGCAAGTCCGCCAATTCAGATACCCCCACTGGTGGCAAGGCCGTCCAGGTGATGCTCTGCACCGGGTTTCCATTCAAGAATCCTGGGGCATCCTCGCAAAGCGGGGTCGAGATTTCCGTGTTGAAAATGGGGATGGTGGACACCAGCACTTGGTGCGGCAAGAGGTTGGTGCTGTTGCAGTTGTTCACGTCTTGCACCACCAAGGTCACGATGTACTCTCCAGGCTCGCTGTAGCTGTGTCCCAATTGGAAACCGTCTGACGCAGCCGTGGTCTCCACCGAGCCGTCTCCCCAGTTCCAAATCAAACTGTCCACTGGAAATTCAGGCGCTCCGGGAACCGAAGCACTGGCGTCAAACGTCACCGTTTCATCTGGGCAAACCCCCACGCTGATGGGGTTGTCGGGAAACGGCGCTGGGCTAACCAATGAGATGCCGGCCTCAGGGTAGCTGCAAGGCGTCACGCAGCTCACTTCAGCCACCCATCCCACGTCTCCGCCGGTGGCGTTGTTGTTCACGTCCAAGGAGAACGTCACACACCCCGTGGGGTTGTCGATGCTCGCTGTGATGCTGACCCCCACAAAGGAGTTTCCTGTGCCTGCCCCCACCAAGTCCGCGTTTGTGTCCGAGCCATTGAAGGCGTAAAGCACGTCGTTGTTGTTGGGGTTGGCGTTGGTTTGGAGGTCAAACGACAGGAAATTCACCTGCACCGCGTCGCCGGGTTCACTTGGACAAAGCGTGATGGTGAAGTTGTTGTTGGAGTAAGGGTCCTGAAAGTCGGTGCTTCCGCTGTTGTCGTCCACGAAATAAATTGTCTCGCCAGCGTCGCAATCAATCACGATTTGACCTTCGTCAGAAATCGGAAAGATGATGCCTTCTTGCGCGTAGAACGACCCGGCCAAGGCCCACAGAAAGGCCATTCCGAACACGCGCTTCAAACCTCCTGAAAAGTGGTTACTCATTGTGCTTCAATTCCCCGTAAAAATAGGACAAAGGGAAGACGCTCAATGCCCTTCAACCGTTGCACATGTTCACGGCAATCTTCAAGAAAATGTCAGCAAGTCAAGAACGACTCAGCGCTCCACACGGACCTCGTCCGTAAACAGCTTCCCGGTGCCGTCTTCCGCCTGGCATCTTACCGTCCAGTGATACTTGGACCGGTTGCGAGCAAGGGTGCCGTCGGGCAACGTGCCGTCCCATGGCTGGTCCACACTCCGGGTGCGGAACACTTCATTGCCCTTGGCGTCAGCCACCACCATCTCCCACAACTCCGACGTCTCGTTCAGGGCCGGGGGCAGGAAGGTGTCGTATCGTCCGTCGCCGTCAGGGCTGAAACGGGCCAAGGCGCCCAAACCATGACGGTCTGCCACCACGATGTCGTGCTTGGCGTCATCCAAACATCCGTGCTTGTTGCTGGCCACAAGGTTCACAGGATAAGCCCCTGGCACATCCAGTTGAATCCAATGGCTGTTGCCCGACTCTCCATCCACCACCCATTGCGTGGCGGTCGCGTCTGGGGTTTGGTCCTGGAGTTTGACGCGCACTTTGCCGGCGTGCACCATTTCAGGAAACGCCCATGAGAAATCCGCCTGCGGCTTGGGCAGGACGGTGATCATGTTTTGAATCGTTCTGGTGCGAATCATGCCGTTTGACGGCGCGCGAACCGACAAGGTGATGTCGTAGGTTCCAGGCGTCATGAAGGTGTGCCGTGGGGCTGGATCGTTGCTGAACGACCCATCTCCGAAATTCCACAAGAAGCTCAACGACTTGTCCAAGCCAGACAATTCGAACGACACTTCCACCCCCTCACACGCCTCGTTCGACGACGAAGTGAATGGCAGGCTCGCCAGGAGCACCTCGAGGCTGGGAACCTCGTCATCCACCTCTGGGGCAGTGAGGTCATCTGCAATGTTGTCCAAGGCGCCAGCCATGGCGTCCACCAAGGATTCGACAGGCTCCGCGACGTCTGGATTCAAAGCTTCTCTGAGGTCCTCTGCCAACACGTCCTCTTGGAACGTCGGCGTCTCTTGGGTGAATTGATCCCAAGCCGACTCGAAAGAGGTCGCGTCTGTCGCGTTCTCGAAGGGCACAGGCTCCGCTTGAATCGAACGCATCTCAGACGGAACTTCGGTCGCGGCCACAATCAATTCGTCGACCGCCGGCTTGCCGAGCCACATCAGCGCACCACCGGCCGCCACAGCCGCGGCCACAGCCCACCGGTTTGCGGTGTTGGCGGGCGACGGTTCCGGCGCGCTTTTCACCCCATCCAGCTCGCGCTCCAATGCATCCCAAGGCGCGTTCACCTCAGGCTCAAACCCTTGAAAGGCTTGGCGCAATTGGTCGTCGAATGGATGCTTGTTGGGCATGGGGTCAATGGGCTTTTGAGGTCAACAGAATGTTTCGAATGTTTCGCCTCGCCTTTGCGAGGTTGGACTTCGAGGTTCCAACGCTGATGCCCAAGCGAGATGCAATCTCTTGGTGCCCCAGGTTGTCGAAAACGTAGAGGTTGAACACGGCGCGGTAGACAGGAGTCAATTGCTCCATGGCTTCCATCACATCGTGCACATTGAACGTCGCATCCACCTCATCGTCCTCTTCCCAACCTGTTTCTTCATCCACAGGTTCAAAAGACGCTTCCTCTCCCAACACCCATCCAGCCGCATTTCTACGACGGATGGCATCAATGGCCGTGTGGACCATGATGCGACGCATCCAGCCTTCGAAAGAACCTTTGAAGGTGTACCCCCCGATGTTGTTGAACACCTTGAGGAACCCTTCTTGCACAACATCTTGCACGCTGTCTTGGTCGGACATGTAGCGGAGGCACACCCCAAACATCAAGCGGTAATACCGCTCGAAGATGAAGCGTTGGGCCCGGCGTTCGCCGAGCTGACAGGCTTCGATGTAAGGGCGCAACTCTGCTTCGTGCATGATGGAGGCCGTCTAAATGACGCAGGTGAAATCCGTAGGTTGCCTCAAGGTCGTGGAAATCCAAATGATTTGCAACCTCCACATCCGTAAGTCGCTCTAACTTTGCGGCATGCGAGTGGTTGTAGGATTGTCCGGGGGCGTGGATTCCAGTGTGGCAGCCCACCTTTTGGTGGAAGAAGGACACGAGGTCATCGGGTTGTTCATGCGCAACTGGAACGACGAAAGCGTGACCATCAACAACGAGTGCCCTTGGATCGACGACGCCAACGACGCCATGCTCGTGGCCAACCACCTCGGCATCCCGTTCCAGGTGATGGACCTCAGCGCCGAGTACAAAGAGCGCATCGTGGACTACATGATTGCAGAGTATGCGGCAGGCCGAACGCCCAACCCAGATGTGCTCTGCAACCGCGAAGTGAAGTTTGACCTGTTCTTGGATGCCGCCCTCAAATTGGGCGCCGATGCCGTGGCCACGGGGCATTACTGCCGACGCAGCACAGACGACCAAGGTGTCCACCACCTTTTGGCAGGTTTGGACGGCAACAAAGACCAGAGTTACTTCTTGTGTCAGTTGAACCAGGCCCAGCTTGGCCGCGCCCTCTTCCCCATTGGAGAATTGGAAAAGCCGCAAGTCCGTGCCATCGCAGAGCAAGCTGGTCTTGCGACGGCGGGCAAGAAGGACAGCCAGGGCTTGTGCTTCATCGGCAAAGTGCGATTGCCAGATTTCTTGCAGCAACAACTCTCGGTGAAGCGAGGCGACATTGTAGAAATTCCACGAGACCACCCCGTGTTTCAGCGGCCTGAGGACACCCTTGAAGCGTCATCACAGCCCTTCGACTTGAAGCCTGACATGGGTCAAGTGGTGGGGTCGCACGACGGCGCCCACTTCTTCACCGTGGGACAACGAAAGGGGTTGAATGTCGGCGGCAAGCCCGAGCCGCTCTTCGTGATTGGCACATGCGTGGACACCAACACGGTCTACGTGGGTCAGGGCGACCATCACCCCGGACTCTTCCGGAAGGTCATCCCCTTGGAGGCACCACATTGGGTGGACCCTACCCAAGCTCTCGAGGTGGGCGCGGCCAGGGCTTTTGGGCTCCGAATTCGGTACCGACAAGCGCTGCAAACCGGCCAGTTGATCCACGCCGACGACGGACAGCACTACATGAAATTCGACGAGCCTCAGCGCGGCGTGGCCGCGGGGCAGTTCGCCGCCTGGCACGGCGGATTGGGGCTGGAAGAAGTTGTGGGTTCCGCGGTCATTGCCCGCTGATGGTCTTCATCACCCTATAGTCGGTCCTTTTGGGGTCGTTGCGTGACACCATCTCCGCCAAGAATCCGGCCAGGAAGAACTGGGCTCCCAGAACCATGCCCGTCAAGGCGACATAAAACCAGCTGAGGTCCGCGAGGTTCTTGGCCTCTTGGCCCGTTTGCAAGGCCCACAACTTGTAGCCACCCATCGCCAAAAACAGTCCTGCACTTGAAAGGAACATGAGCATGCCCACCAAGCCAAAAAAGTGCATGGGTTTTCTGCCGAAGCGTCCCATGAATCCGACGGTCATCAAATCCAACAACCCGTTGGTGAACCGCTCCAGTCCAAATTTGCTCGTGCCGTAAGGACGGGCATGGTGGGTCACCACCTTTTCCCCGATGCGGTCGAACCCAGCCATCTTGGACAGCATGGGAATGTACCGGTGCATTTCCCCCTGAACTTCAATGGCCTTCACCACTTGCCAACGGTAACACTTCAATCCGCA
>JBMZWX010000032.1:0-19055 GCA_049627085.1 Flavobacteriales bacterium
ACATCGACCTCGACAACCGCCAGCGTCAGCTCTACCGGAAATTCCAAACGAAATACGGCGCCGAGGTGCTGGACGCCCCAGCGCCCAGAAACTGATTCTGCTTCAGACTGGGTTCAATACCCTGCCTGAGATCGAACGCGGGACAGGACGTCGCGGGCGACGGCCCGCGCTTTCTCTGCGCCTTTGACGAGGGCCTCGTCGATTTGGGCTTTGTCCGCCATGAGCTCGTGGAAACGCGCGCGCTCTTCGGCGAACCCGTCCACCAGGGCCTCGAGCAACGCCTTCTTGGCGTGGCCCCACCCGTAGCCGCCGGCTTGCAACTGGCGCGCCATCTCGTCGGCTTGGGCCTCGCTGGCCACCAAGCGGTACAAGCTGTGGGTCACGTTGGCTTCGGGGTCCTTGGGGTCCTCGAGTGGCGTGGCGTCGGTGACGATTTCCTTGTTGATGCGCTTCTTCAGCGCCTTGGGGTCGTCGAAGATGTTGAGCGTGTTGTCGCGCGACTTGGACATTTTGCCGCCGTCCAACCCGGGGACGTACATCGTCGCTTCTTGCGTCATGGCTTCGGGCAGCACGAAGGTGTCGCCCATGGCGTGGTTGAACCGGCTGGCGACGTCGCGGGTCATTTCGAGGTGCTGCATTTGGTCTTTGCCCACAGGGACAAGGTCCGCGTCGTACAGCAGGATGTCCGCGGCCATCAGCATGGGGTAGGCGAAGAGCCCGGCGTTCACATCGCCCAGCCGGTCTTGCTTGTCCTTGAAGCTGTGCGCCAACGTCATGCGCGAGTAGGGGAAGAAACACTGCAGGTACCAGGCCAGCTCGGCGCACTCCGGCACGTCGCTCTGGCGGTAGAACACGGTACGCTTGGTGTCCAACCCAAACGCCATCCACGTCGCCGCCACGGCGTACGTGTTTTCTCGAAGGGTGGCGCCGTCCTTGATTTGGGTCAAGGAGTGGAGGTCCGCGATGAACAGGAACGAGTCGTTGGCGCCTTCGTTCGCCAATTCAATGGCCGGCTTGATCGCCCCCAGGATGTTGCCGAGGTGCGGGGTGCCGGTGCTTTGGATGCCTGTCAGAACGCGTGCCATGGGGAGGGGTTTAGCAGAACTCGTCGAACGCCATTTTCAGGTGGTCGGCGATCATTTCTGCGGTGCGGCCTTCGATGTGGTGGCGCTCCACCATGGCCGCCAAACGGCCGTCCTTGAACAACGCCACGCAGGGCGAAGAGGGAGGGTAGGGGAGCATGAATTTGCGGGCGCGGTCGACGGCTTCACGGTCGACCCCGGCGAAGGCCGTGGTGAGGTAGGTGGGCACCTTGCTGTGCTTGACCGCCAACTTGACGCCAGGGCGCATGGAGCCTGCGGCGCATCCGCACACGCTGTTGAGGACCACAAGGGTGGTGCCTTCCTTGGCCAGCGCGGTGTCCACGTCGGCTTCGGTGATCAATTCGGAGAAACCGGCCTCGGTGAGGTCGGCTTTCATGGGGGCTACGAGTTCAGGTGGGTACATCGTGGTTGATTTTCAGAAGTGAGGGGACAACAGGTGTCACGCATCGGTGTTCTCGTCCTGCGCGGTGGAGCGCAAGAACAGTTCGTCGTATTGCTCGTCGTGGATGGGAGACGGCGCGTCGATCATCACGTCGCGGCCGCTGTTGTTCTTGGGGAACGCGATGAAGTCGCGGATGCTGTCGCTGCCGCCAAACAGGCTGCACAAGCGGTCGAATCCGAGGGCCAAGCCCCCGTGGGGTGGCGCGCCGTATTGGAAGGCGTCCATCAAGAACCCAAACTGCGCCTGCGCTTCTTCGGGGCTGAAGCCGAGCAAGTCGAACATGCGGGCCTGGACGTCCTTGTCGTGGATCCGGATGGATCCGCCGCCGATCTCGACGCCGTTGATGACCATGTCGTACGCGTTCGCCTTGACCGCCCCAGGATCCGATTCGAGGATGTCCATCTGCTCGGGCTTGGGCGAGGTGAACGGGTGGTGCATGGCGTGGTAGCGCTCGGTGTCTTCGTCCCATTCCAAGAGGGGGAAGTCCACCACCCACAGCGGCTTGAAGACCTTGGGGTCGCGCAACCCGAGCTCCGAGCCCATGTGCAGGCGGAGTTCACACAATTGCTTGCGCACCTTGTCGAGGTCGCCGCTGAGCATGAGCATGAGGTCGCCCGGTTGGGCGTCGGAATGCGCGGCCCACGCGGCTTGGTCCTCGGGGCTGAAGAACTTGTCGACGCTCGACTTGAACGTGCCGTCCTCGTTGACCTTGCAGTACACGAGGCCTTTGGCCCCGATTTGGGGGCGCTTCACCCAGTCGGTGAGCTTGTCGAGTTGCTTGCGTGTGTAGGAGGCGCAGCCGGGCGCCACGATGCCGAGCACCGCTTCAGCCGAATCGAACACGCCGAACCCCTTGCCTTGGGCCACAGGACCGAAGTCGACAAACTCCATGTCGAAGCGAACGTCGGGCTTGTCGCTGCCGTAGCGGCGCATGGCCTCGTCGAAGTCCATGCGTGGGAACGCCGGCACGTCGATGTCGAGCACCACCTTGAACAGGTGGCGAACGAGGCCTTCGAACGTGTTCAGGATGTCCTCCTGCTCCACGAAGGTCATCTCGCAGTCGATCTGGGTGAATTCCGGCTGGCGGTCGGCACGCAAGTCTTCGTCGCGGAAGCACTTCACAATCTGGTAGTACCGGTCGAAGCCGCTCACCATCAGCAGCTGCTTGAACGTTTGGGGGCTCTGCGGCAAGGCGTAGAACTGCCCGGGGTTCATGCGGCTGGGCACCACAAAGTCACGCGCGCCCTCCGGCGTGGACTTGATGAGGTACGGGGTCTCCACGTCGATGAAGTCCACGCTGTCGAGGTACTTCCGCGTCTCGATGCCGATGCGGTGGCGCAGGAACAGGTTGTTTTGCACCGGCTTCCGGCGCAAGTCCAAATACCGGTACTGCATCCGCAAGTCGTCCCCGCCGTCGGTGTCGTCCTCGATCGTGAACGGCGGCGTCTTCGCCGCGTTCAGCACCTCGAGCGACGTCACGTCGATCTCGATGTCCCCAGTTGGCACGCGGTTGTTCTTGGACTCCCGCTCGCGCACGGCGCCTTCGACTTTGATCACAAACTCACGGCCCAACTTGCGGGCCTGGGTGCAGAGCTCCACGTTGGAATCCATGTTGAAGGCGAGCTGGGTCAACCCGTAGCGGTCCCGAAGGTCCACAAAGGTCATCCCGCCCAAGTCGCGGGTCCGTTGAACCCATCCGCTGAGCGTGACTTGGGTTCCGGCGTGGTCGAGGCGGAGTTCTCCGCAGGTGTGCGTTCGATGCATGGGACCCCAAAGTTACCACCTGCCTCACAACGAAAACCCATTCGCTGCTGCAGAACTCGTGGCCTGTTTTGGGACCAATTTTGAGCCACATCTGAAGAAGATCCCGTCATGACCATGAAGCAGACTTTGACCGCGGCCCTTTTGGCCCTCCTCACCCTGGGCATGCAAGCCCAAACCGACTGGCAACAGCGCGTTGACACGGAACTTTCCGTCACCCTGGACGACGTGAACCACGAGTTGCGCGGCCACGTGCGCATTGCTTACCAGAACAACAGCCCCGAGACGCTGGAGCACGTGTGGATCCACCTTTGGCCCAACGCCTACCGGAACGGGTCGACGGCCATGGCCAAGCAGCACTACCGCGACGGAGACATGTTCATGTTCTACGCGATGAGCCGGGACCTCGGAGGCATCGACTCCTTGGCCTTCACCAGCGCCAAGCAGCCGCTCACCTGGAGTTGCCACCCGGAGCACATCGACATCGCCAAGGTGGAGTTGGCCAAACCCCTGCCTCCCGGCGGCCGGGTGGTCCTCGAAACCCCCTTCCGGGTCGACATCCCCAGCGGCAGCATCTCGCGCCTGGGACATGTCGGAGAGTCGTACCAAATCACCCAGTGGTTCCCCAAGCCCGCGGTCTACGACGACGAGGGTTGGCACCCCATGCCCTACCTCAGCCAGGGCGAGTTCTTCTCGGAGTACGGCAGCTACGACGTGAAAATCACCTTGCCCGCCAACTACACGGTGGGCGCCACGGGCGATTTGGTGCCGGGTTCTGAGGACAACGACGCCGAGAAGTCGCGCTTGGACAGTTTGGCGGCCGACACCAAGATGTGGGTCAAGAACCAAGGCTGGAAGGACGCCGAGAACACCTTCCCGGAATCTTCTCAGCGCACCAAGACCTTGCACTACCGCCAAGACAACGTCCACGATTTCGCGTGGTTCGCCGACAAGCGCTACAAGGTCTTGCGCGGCACCGTCGTCTTGCCACGGGACAAGCGGAAGGTCACGACGTGGGCCATGTTCACGCCTGAAGAAGGCGAGCTTTGGCAGAAGGCCCCGGAATACCTCCACGACGCGACGTATTGCTACTCGCTCTGGAACGGGAACTACCCCTACAACCAAGTCACGGCCGTGGACGGCACCATCTCCGCGGGCGGCGGCATGGAATACCCCAACGTGACGGTCATCGGCACCGCCGGCAGCGACTCGGGCTTGGAAACGGTCATCGTCCACGAGGTGGGCCACAACTGGTTCTACGGCATCCTCGGCAGCAACGAGCGTGAAAACGCGTGGATGGACGAGGGCATCAACTCGTTCAACGAGACACGCTACCTCCTGACCAAATACGGCGAGGACAAGGACATCTCCCTGCTGCTTGGCGGCGAGAACAACTTGGCCCAACGCTTCGAGTTGGACGACTTCCAATACAAGTGGATCGACGAGCTGAGCTACTTGTTCCCCGCGCGTTTTGGCGCGGACCAGCCCATCCAGTGCCACAGCAACAGCCTCACCTCGTTGAACTACGGCGCCATCATCTACAAGAAGACCGCGGCGGCGTTTGCGATGCTGCAGTCGCACCTGGGCGAGGTGGCCTTCGACAAGGCCATGCAGCTCTACTTCGACCAGTGGAAGTTCCGCCACCCCGCCCCGGAGGACCTTCAACTTTGCTTGGAGAAATCCACGGGCGAGGACCTCAGCTGGTTCTTTGGCGATTGGATCCAAACCACGAAGCGCAACGACTTGGCCTTGGTGAAGGCGTCGGCGGACAAGGGCTTGACGGTGAAGAATGTCGGCGACTTGCCTTCTTCGGCCAAAATCTCGGCCATGCAAGGCGACTCCATCCTGGCCGAGGTGGACGTGCCCCTCACCGCGCCAGGCGCCCGCACCACCGTGGACGCCCCTGCTGTGTCGGGCGTGGACAGGTGGGTCTTGGACGAAGACCGCGTCACCTTGGACTACGACCGGAGCAACAACGTCCGGCAAGCCTCGGGCCTGTTCAAGGGCATGGAGCCCCTGCAACTTCGCATGTTGACCCGCTTGGAAGATCCTGACAAGACCCAAGTGTTCTGGCTGCCGGCGTTGGGGTGGAACGCGCACAACGGGCTCATGGCGGGCGTGACCCTGCACAACCTGGCCCTGCCTCCACGTGATTTCACGTACCAATGGACCCCGTTGTTCTCGGTGCGTGAGTTTGGACAAGGGGTGGACTTCGGCGGCATCCTTGCGATGGATTGGCGCAAAGACCAATGGCACGTGGGCATGCGCTCCTCCCAGTTCCGTGCGGACGAAGCCATGCAAAGACGCCCGGAGGAGGAAATTGACAAGTACGTCGGTGACCTGCTCACCCGAACGTCGCTTACGGTGGAACGCAAGCTCAACGCGGCGCCCGCTTCCCCATGGAAAGGCGTGGTGCGGTACGAAGGTGTTCATGTTTTCGGACATGTGGACTTTGCATCCGACGTGTCATCTGCCGTGCGCCTTCAGCGCCGTGCCTCGCGCCTCGAGCTTGCCGCCGAACAGCGCTCGACCGACGTGCCAGGCTTGTCGCAAGAGGGCTCGCTCTTGTTGGGACGCGTGGTGACCGAGGGCTTCCGGTTGGACACCCTGCCCATTTTGCCCTCGCCCCCGGCGACGCAAGCCAGCGCCGTCACGGTGCAGCACCTGTTCGCCGACGCCTGGTGGCACGTGGAGTACGCCAAACCTCGCCGAGGCCGCGAACACACGTGGTCGCTGGACGGCCGTGTGACCCGCGTGGGCAGCCAGGTGGTGGACCCAGAACTCGAATTCAACTGGGCCGATTCACGGAACCTCGACAACCCCGACTTCGGCACCGCCGTGGCCGGCACGGGCGCCCAATTCGACCCGCTGGCGGACCAGCTCCTCTTGAACCGCGGCGTCTCGCCTGCAGACGGATGGACAGGCCGTCAGGCGTCGTTGGACCGCGGCGGCTTGCCGTTGGACATGGTCGCCCCGCAGGGGTTGTGGTCCGTTCGTGCAGGGTACGATTCACCCCTGGGCCTTGGCCTCTTTGCAGGTGCAGTGGGCGCGTGGAGCGACGGCGTGGATGCGGTGGGCGGTTCCGATTTGGAGGTGGTGTCCAACGCGGTGGTGGGCGTCAGCCTGCCTTTGGGCCCACTCGAATTCCAAATCCCCGTGTGGACCGCAGAAGCCGCCGAGGGCACGCAGCCTTGGGAGGCGTGGATGTTCAAGTTGGACTTGCGCAGCTTGAATCCGCTGTCCTTGGTGCGCCAAAACCTGCAGTAAGCCGTCGGAACTCCCGTAGTTTCGCAACATGCAGAACCCCACAGAACGCCTCGAATCGATGCGCGCCGAAGCCCTGAAAGGCGGCGGTGAAGCTCGGATGGAGGCCCAGCACGGCAAGGGCAAGTTGACGGCGCGGGAGCGCTTGCAACTGTTGTTGGACCCCGGCACGTTTCAGGAATTGGGACAGCTGGTGACGCACAGGTCCACGAATTTTGGCCTGGACAAGCAGAAGTTCTTGGGCGACGGCGTGGTGACCGGCTACGGCAAGGTCAACGGCAGACTCGTCTACGTGTTCTCCCAAGATTTCACGGTGCTCGGCGGCTCTTTGGCCGAGGCCCACGCCCAGAAGATTTGCAAGATCATGGAGATGGCGTTGGACAACGGCGCCCCCGTGATCGGGCTCAACGACAGCGGCGGTGCGCGCATCCAAGAGGGTGTGGTGAGCCTCGGCGGATATGCCGACATCTTCCACCGCAACGTGAAAGCGAGTGGGGTGGTGCCCCAGCTCTCGTTGATCCTGGGCCCGTGCGCCGGCGGCGCGGTGTATTCGCCGGCCTTGACCGATTTCATCTTCATGACCGAGGGCACGTCCTACATGTTTGTGACGGGCCCCAACGTGGTGAAAACCGTCACCCACGAGGAGGTCACCTCCGAAGAACTTGGGGGCGCGAGCACCCACGCGAGCAAGTCAGGGGTCACCCATTTTACCGCTGCGAACGAGGCGCTGGTCATCGAGCAGGCCAAGCGTGTGTTGAGCTACTTGCCCCAAAACTGCGAGGAAGACCCTGCACGTCTCAACTACGAAGCCTCGGACGAGTCCCGTCCCAAGTTGGACAGCTTGGTGCCGGAGAGCGCCCAGCAGCCTTACGACATCCGCGACGCGGTCTTCGAGATTCTGGACGCCGACTCGTTCACAGAGGTGCAGCCCGATTACGCCGAGAACATCGTGGTGGGCTTCGGCCGACTCGCGGGACGGAGCGTGGGGGTGGTGGCCAACCAACCCGCTTTCTTGGCGGGCGTGCTTGACAACGACGCCTCGGTGAAGGCGGCTCGCTTTGTGCGCACCTGCGACGCGTTCAACGTGCCGCTTGTGGTGCTGGAAGACGTGCCTGGGTTCTTGCCTGGCACGGACCAAGAGTGGAACGGCATCATCACCAACGGCGCCAAACTCCTCTACGCGTTCAGCGAAGCCACGGTCCCCCGCATCACGGTCATCACGCGCAAGGCCTACGGAGGTGCCTACGACGTGATGAACTCACGCCACATTGGCGCGGACTTGGTGTTGGCGTGGCCCACGGCTGAGATTGCCGTCATGGGGGCCAAGGGCGCCGCAGAGATCATCTTCCGCCGGGAGATTGCCGCGGCCGAAGACCCCGCTGCCAAATTGGCCGAGAAGGAAGCGGAGTACGCGGAGCTGTTTGCCCACCCCTACAACGCCGCCAGCCGCGGCTACGTGGACGAGGTGATCCACCCTCGCGACACCCGGGCCAAACTCATCCAAGCGATGGAGATGCTTCAACAAAAGGCCATCAAAACGCCGCGGAAGAAGCACAGCAACATCCCTCTCTGACCTCCCTTTTCCCTGGTGAGGCACAAAAAAAGCGGAGGCCGTTGGGCGCTCCGCTTTTTTGTTCGGGACCACGTCCCTGTTGTGGCGTGTCTTACTTGACGCGCTTGATGGAACAGCCCACCGCTTTGGTCTCCGCGACCTTGATTTTCTTGCCTGCCGCCAAGCGGTCCAAGGCGTTCTCCAGGTAGCGTTCCTCGACGTCTTCCGCACGGTTCACGTTGTCGTCGATGGACCCGCGGTACACCAGGTTCATCTCGCCGTCAAAGAGGTAGATGTGTGGTGTGGTGCGCGCGCCCACGTTGTTGGCGAGCTTGGAGCCGTCGTCCACCAAGTAGGGCATGGTGTAGCCTGCTTCAGCCGCGTGCTTGCGCATCGCGGGGAAGCTGTCGTCGCCTTCGCGCTTGGCCTCGTTGGAGTTCACGAGCACGGTGCCCACTTGACGCTCAGCGGCAAACGCAGCCACGCCGTTGTAACGGCCTTCCCAACCTTCCGTCTTGGTGCCGTTGCCGACCACGAAGGGGCAGGTGTTGCACGAGAAGATGACGAGCAAGCCGTTCTCTTGCTTGAGGCTGTTCAGGGTGTGCCTCTCCCCGTCCACACCCATCATGGGGGCGTCGGGCATGGGGGCTGCTTCGCCGATGGCGAGCTCTTGGGCGAACACGGGGGTCAAGGCCATGGCCAGGACCGCCGCGCAGGAAAGGAGGATGGATTTCATGAATTCAGGTTTGATGGAAGACAAGTTACACCACCAACAAGGCGTCGCCGTATGCGAAGAACCTGTACTTCTCTTTGATGGCCTCCTGGTACGCCTCCATGGTCAACTCGTGGCCGGCGAAGGCGGAGGTGGTCATGAGCAAAGTGCTTTGTGGCGTCTGGAAGTTGGTCAACAGCGCGTCGGCGATTTGGAAGTCAAACTTGGGGTAGATGAACTTGTTGGTCCAGCCCTGGAACGGCTTCAAGGTTTGAGTCGTGCTCACGGAATTCTCGAGTCCGCGGAGGGAGGTGGTGCCCACCGCCACAATGCGCTTTTTGTTCTCGATGCCGCGGTTGACCAAACGGGTGCACTCCTCGTTGATGATGAGTTCTTCGCTGTCCACCTTGTGCTTGCTGAGGTCCTCCACCTCCACTTCGCGGAAGGTGCCCAAGCCGATGTGCAAGGTCAGGAACGCCATGTCGATGCCCTTGATTTCGAGGCGCTTCAACAAGTTCTTGGAGAAGTGCAAGCCGGCCGTGGGCACGGCCACCGCACCCTCTTCGGAGGCGTACATGGTTTGGAAACGGTCGCGGTCCTCGGGTTCCGCGTCGCGGGTCATGTAGCGGGGGAGCGGGGTTTGGCCCAACTGGTGCACCGTCTGCATGAACTCCTCGTGCGTCCCGTTGAACAGGAAGCGCAAGGTGCGGCCGCGCGACGTCGTGTTGTCGATGACTTCCGCCACCAACTCGTCGTTCTCGCCGAAGTACAACTTGTTGCCGATTCGGATTTTCCGCGCGGGGTCCACGAGCACGTCCCACAACAAGCTCTCGCGGTTCAGCTCGCGAAGCAAGAACACCTCGATGACCGCGCCGGTCTTCTCCTTGTTGCCGTACATCTTGGCGGGAAACACCTTGGTGTTGTTGGCCACGAACACATCGCCCTCGTCGAAGATGTCCACGATGTCCTTGAACATCCGGTGCTCGAAAGTGCCCGAGTCCCGGTGGATGATCATCAAGCGGCTGTCGTCGCGGTTGTCGAGCGGGTACTGGGCCACCAATTCTTCAGGCACGTCGTACCGGAATTGGGAGAGCTTCATGCGTTGCATTGCCATGGATGCGGGGTTGTGGAGTGAAGGTTGTTGGGGTCTCCAAAAACGGCCGTTTTCAGAGGCGCGCGAAAATAGCCAAAAACACCTTTGAAGTCAAGCCTTTGCGACCTGAAACGCCCGTCAATTCAGGACGTTGTGCGGTCGCGGTTCAGTTCGGCGACGAGCGCGTCCACAGACCAAGCGTGGTCCACATGGAAATCCCCGCTGGAAACCCGGCACAAGGCGGTCAGCGTGCCGCCCACCCCGAGGGTGTCCCCTAGGTCCCTGGCAAGGCTGCGGATGTAGGTGCCTTTGCTGCAGTGGATGGTCACGTCGACGTCGAAGACGGGGTGGCCGTCGACCTCCTGGGCCACGGCCCGGTCCACCCGGAACACGTCCACAGTCACGGTGGACGTTCTGAGCTTGATGTCGGCCCCCTTGCGCGCGGCGTCGTAGGCCTTCACCCCGTCCACTTTCTTAGCGCTGTACAGGGGGGGGCGTTGCTCCAAGGTGCCCGTCAACGAGGCGGCGGCCTTCGCGACAGCCTCCTCGGTCAGTGAGGTGACGGCGGAGGGATGCTCCGCCCAGACGTCCACTTCCGTTTCCGCGTCGAGCGAGGGCGTGTGGGCCCCAAGCCGGACGGTGGCGGTGTAGACCTTGGCCTGGGCCTGAAGGGTGTCGATGGTTTTGGTGGCACGCCCACAACACACCACAAGCACACCCGTGGCCAAGGGGTCCAACGTCCCGGCGTGCCCCACCTTGATTTTCTTGGCCCCCGTGAACCCACGGAGGGCGTACCGGACCTTGTTCACCACATCGAAAGAGGTCCACGTGAGGGGCTTGTCGATGACCATGACTTGGCCTTCCAGGAACGCCTCGGGACGGTGGAACGGCAAGTCGTGTGAAGGGGTGTCAGGCATGGGAATGCGAAGGTAGGGTCGGTGGGATTTGGGCTACTTTGAGGGCATGAAATTCCCTGTCCTCTGTTTCTTCGGGGTGCTTGTCGCCGCCCCCGCCTTGGCCCAAATGGCTCCTTTCTCGGTGTACACTTCCGCCACCATGCTCGAGCATCGGTCGTCCTTTCAGATGGTTCAATTGGAGGAAGACGCGGTTGGTGGGCCGGCGTTGATGGCCCTCGGTGGGCACGACGGCATGGCGGTGACGGCCACCACAGAGATGGGCCTTGAGAATTGGGACGATGTGGGTCCTGATGTGTGGGAAGAAGCCGCCCCGATGTTGGAGGCGAGGATGGATTTCACGGCCCACGCGATGCTGGGGGACGTGTGGGTGTTTGGGGGATTCGACGGGACGTACACGTTGGACGCCACGGAGCGGTTTGATGTGACGGCGGGCGGGTGGTCCCAAGGGCCGGCGATGTCGGTGCCGCGCACCAACCACCGCAGCGTGAGGATGAACGACGGCCGCATCCTGATCACAGGCGGGTTCGACGGCCAAGGGGAAACGGCCACGTGCGAGGTGTTCGACCCTGTGGGCATGACGTTCACGCCGGTGGCGCCCATGAACGTGGGCAGGGCGTCCCACACGTTGACGCCCGTGGGGGACGGCCGGTTTGTGGTCACCGGCGGATTCAACGCCGCCGCGGGATTCCAGTTGGCATCGTGCGAAGTCTACGACCCCGCGACCGACACCTGGACGGAGATTGAGCCGCTGCCGACCGCGGTGGACAACCACGCCGCAACCCTGATCACCTTGTACACCCAGGCGCCCAACACCGTCATGGTGACCGGCGGACGGGTGTACAACGCAGCGTTGAACCTGTTCGAGGGCGTGGCGTCGGGGGCGTTGTTGGATTTGGGGACCATGACCTGGGCCCCGTTTGACCTCACGTCACCGCACAGCTACCACCTGTCGTGCCACCTCGACCCCAACGCCCCAGAAGTGTTCATTCTCGGGGGTGCAGACCAAACCGGCGTCGGCGTCACCACCACCTACGGCACCACGGAGTGGACGTTTGGCAACGAAGCGTCGGCGTGGCCGGACGTGTCGTCCCAAACCCAAAACCGTGCACGAGCGGCGGGTTCTCGGTCGGGCACGAGCAACGTGGCCTGTTACACGGTGTGCGGGGGCGACGAGGCCTTGACGGGCGCCTGTTTCACGGTGTGCCCAGAAACCAGCTCCATCGAGGAACTCTCCGCCGCAGCGCCGGAGGTGGGCGTGCATCCCAACCCGGCGTTGGGCAGGGCGGTGGTGTGGTCGGTCGACCGCGCACATGAACAAGGGTGGACGCTCTTGTCGGTCGGCGGGGAGGTGGTCCGCCAGGGACGTGGAAGCGCGTTGGACGTGACGGGCCTCCCCGCGGGGCCGTACCTCCTGAACCTGCCTGACGGCCGTGCTGCGCACGTCATGGTGCGTTGACCTGACGCGCACTTCGCTCAAAACTCTGAAGCCCTGCCTGTTGGTGGGGCTTTGTGTTGCGCCATTGTGACGGTTGTAACCTTTTGGATGTGAACATCGTACAGGGGGTGTGTTGCATTTGCGTAACATTTTGTTTACATTGGCTTAACATGATGACCACATCACAACTCCGCACTTGGGTGACCGTTCTGCTCCTGGCTTGGGGCAGCGTGGCCTCTGCCCAGGGACCGCTGGCCCAAGGCTGGGGGGTGGGGGTGGATGCGTCGCGTTTGCTTGGCGGCCACGCGGTGGTTCAAGTGGAACGGGCCCAGTCGTCCGAGTGGCTTTGGCAGGTGGCGGCAGGCCCCTACGTGGGCACAGTCAACGGCCAAAACCCCTTCTGGAAAGGCCTGAAAGGCGACGTGCTCTCTGGGTCTGTGGTGTCGGTGGGGTCGTTGGTGTTCCCAGCGCAAGACCCCAAATTGGGGGCCACGTGGTTCTTGGGATTGGACTTGTCCCGGGAGAGCTGCCGGCTCTCTCGCGACACTGAAGACCTGCACACGGCCCAAGCCCCAGGATTCGGCGTCGTCGTTCAAACCCGCGAAGAAGCCAGGTTGCTGGCAGGCGCCCAATGGGCCTTTGGCCAGCATGTCGCGTTGCGTGCGCACGTCGGCATGGGCGTGGTGCGCGACCGGTTGTCGTCCCGCATGATGGGCGAAGAAGTCAGCGCGATGCCGATGGCGCGGCCTGGAGGGTTGGCGCTTCTTTGGCGCTGGTGAGTGCGGCGCATTCTTCCGCCGTCATCCCTGCGATGTCTTCGAAAATGGCCAAGGCCTGAAGGACGGTTTCCACCTGTTCGATTTTCAACCTGAGCCCGCCGTTGCGTTGGTACATGCTCGCATCCTTGGCATGGTGCTTCAAGTAATCCAACACCCGCGCAAACGTGGCGCTTTGGAAGTAGGCGCTCTCCTCGTCGGACACGAACGCTGCGATCAGCTTGCCGCTCTTGAGCACGAGTTTTTCCATCCCCAAGAGTTGGGCGACCCAGCGCAGTCGGATGGTGCCCAGCAGTTCTTCTGTTTCCTCGGGCAAGGGCCCGAACCGGTCCTCCAACCGGTGGCGGAAGCCCTTCATTTCCTCCGCATCGGACAAGTCGTCCAGTTCGCGGTACAGGGAAATCCGCTCCGGGATGTCGCTCACGTAATGGTCTGGAATGAGCAGCGACAGGTCGGTCTCGAGCGCGGTTTCTTCAACGTATTGCCCGCTCTCCGCTTGCTCGGCCTCCATCAGGTCTTTGAACTGCTCCTCTTTCAACTCCTTCACCGCTTCCGCCAGGATGCGTTGGTACATGTCGAAGCCCAAATCGTTGATGAACCCGCTTTGTTCCGCCCCGAGCAAGTCGCCCGCCCCGCGGATGTCCAAGTCGCGCATGGCAATTTGCATGCCCGACCCGAGGTCGGAGAATTGTTCGAGCGCTTGCAGTCGCTTGCGTGATTCTTCCGGAAGGGCGCTCAGCGGAGGCGTCATCAGGTAGCAGAACGCTTTCCGATTGGAACGGCCCACACGGCCTCGCAACTGGTGCAGGTCGCTTAACCCAAACTTGTGGGCCTCGTTCACCAGCATGGTGTTGGCGTTGGAGATGTCGATGCCCGATTCGATGATCGTGGTGGCCACGAGCACGTCGTAGGCCCCATCGATGAAGCGCGCCATGACGTCTTCCAGTTCCTTGCCGTCCATTTGGCCGTGGCCGATGCAAATGCGCGCGTCGGGCACCAGCCGCTGGATCATGCCCGCCACTTCCTGGATGTTGCCCACCCGGTTGTGGACGAAGTAGGCCTGGCCTCCGCGGCTCAATTCGTAAGCGATGGCGTCGCGGATGGTCTCCTCGTTGAAGCCGGACAGGATGGTGTCCACCGGATGGCGGTTGGGCGGCGGTGTGCGGATGATGCTCAGGTCGCGCGCGCCCATCAGCGAGAACTGGAGCGTCCGGGGGATGGGGGTGGCGGTCAGGGTCAGCGTGTCGACGTTGGCCTTGAGGGTCTTCAGCTTGTCCTTGACGCCGACCCCGAACTTTTGTTCTTCGTCAATGACCAGCAAGCCCAACTCTTTGAATTTGACGCGCTTCCCCACCAAGGCGTGCGTGCCGACCAGGATGTTGGTTTCCCCCGACTCGACTTTTTTCAGCGTTTCCGTCAGCGCCTTGCCCGTCTTGAATCGGTTGATGTAATCGATGGTGACGGGGAAATCACGGAGGCGGCGGCTGAAGCTCTTGAAGTGCTGCATCGACAAAATGGTTGTCGGCACGAGCACCGCCACTTGTTTGCCGTCGCAGGCCGCGCGGAAGGCGGCGCGGATGGCGATCTCGGTTTTGCCAAACCCGACGTCCCCACACACCAGCCGGTCCATGGGCGTCGACTTCAGCATGTCCTCACGCACGGCCTTGCTCGCGGCGTTTTGGTCCGGCGTGTCCTCGTACATGAAGCAGGCTTCCAGAGCATGCTGCAAGTAGCCGTCCTCGGGGTAGGCGTGCCCGGGCGCCGACTTGCGCTTGGCGTAAAGCTGCAAGAGGTCGTAAGCGATTTGCTTGACCCGGCCCTTGGTCTTCTGCTTGGTCTTGGCCCAGGTGTTGGTGCCCAGCTTGTTGATTTTGGGCTGGGTGCCTTCCTTGGAGCTGTACTTGGAAATGCGGTGGAGGCTGTGGATGCTGACGTACAGCACGTCGCCCCCACGGTAGGTGAGGCGGATGGCCTCTTGCATTTTCCCGTTGACCTCAATCTTGTGCAGGCCGCTGAACTCGCCGATGCCGTGGTCGATGTGCACCACGTAGTCGCCAACTTCCAGCGCCATCAACTCCTTGATCGTGAGCGCTTCTTTGTTTTTGCGGAACCCCTCCTTCAGGCGGAAGCGGTGGTACCGCTCGAACAACTGGTGGTCCGTGTAGACCAACACCTTGAGTTCCTTGTCCACGAAGCCCTCGCTGAGTTCCATCGGAATGGGCTTGTACGGCACGGGCTCTTCATTCTCCTCCTGCCGGTCGTGGAAGACGTCGTGCAAGCGCTCCAATTGCGTGGCCTGGCCGCTCACCACCACGTTCACGTACCCGTTTTTGTGGTTGGAGCGGAGGTTGCTTGCAATCAGGTCAAACTGCTTGTTGAAGGCCGGCTGCGCCGTCATCCCGTACTTCAAAATCAACCGGTCGGGCCAGGTCGTGCCGCCCCCGAATTCCACCACGGAGAATGGGTCGAGCAACCCCTCAAGGTGGGCCCCTTCGAGGTACAAGTCCTCGGGCGGCGTGCGTTTCACCTCGCCGCTGATCCTGTCGTAATGTGAGCGCGCTCTCTCCATGGCCTTGTCGAGCCCCATCTCGCACCGCTTCGCGTCGGCCATCCACATGACGGCACTCGGCGGCAAGAAGCTGAAGAACGGTTCGTGGGCGTCGTGCAGGCTGGTGTTGCCCACGTTGGGCACCACGGTGGCCCGCGTCATCTTGGCCACACTCAGCTGCGACGTCGGGTCAAACTTGCGGATCGAGTCCACGTCGTCCCCAAAAAATTCGATCCGGTACGGGTGGTCGAAGCTGTAGGAGAAGATGTCGACGATGCCGCCCCGCATGCTGTATTGGCCCGGCTCGTACACGAAATCCACCTTCTCGAACTCGTACGCCAAGAGCACCTCGTCGAGGAAGTCCATGGTGTACGTTTCGCCGAGGGAAATCGTGAACGTTTGGTCGCTCAGTTCCTTGCGGGTGATCACTTGCTCGGCCAGCGCTTCAGGGAACGTCACGACGACCAACCCGTCTCGCCCGCCGTTGATTTCGTTCAACACCTCGGCGCGCATGGCGATGTTGGCGTTTTCCACGGTGTCTTCGTCCGCATAAGGCACGCGGGCGGACCGTGGGTAGAACAAGATGGGCCGGGCGTCTCCCAACACAGATTGCAGGTCGTTCATGAAGTACGCCGCCTGCTCCTTGTCGTCCAGGACAAACACGTGGTGCCGCGGGTTGGCCACCTCGTCCTCGTGGCTGAGCATCCCGGCAATGGCCAAGGGAATGGCGGATCCCACGGCGCCGTGCATCTCCACTTTGGCCCCTTGGGTCTTCAGGGCACCACGGAGTCCCCCTGCACGAGGGTCACGGGTGTAGAACTGAAGAAGGTCTGCGGGGCGCATGGCCCGCAAAGTTACGTGACGCCTGCGCCCTGTTCCCCTGAGCGGCGGGCTTTTCGGCACGTTTTAAGGGCATCGATGAGGTGGCGGTTCCCCACGTAGTACGGGGTGCGTTCGTGCAGCGACTTGGGCACCCGCTCCAGGATCCTGCCGTGGTCGTCCAACGCCTGTCCCCCAGCCTCCTCGGCCAACCAAGCCAGGGGCGCACATTCGTACAGCAGGCGCAGCTTGCCGTCGGGCTTGTCGGTGGTGGAAGGGTAGAGGTAGATGCCTCCGTGGATGAGGTTCCGGTGGAAGTCGGCCACCAGCGAACCGATGTACCGTCCTCGGAACCCCACATCCACAGCTTCCCGGCACGTGTCGATGAAGTCTTGGGTGGCCTGGTTGCTCTTGGCCTTCACGGCGTCGTTGATGCTGTACGTGACGCCGCGTTCGGGGAACATCATGTCGGGGTGCGACAAGAAGAATTCCCCCACCCCGGGGTCAAACGTGAAGCCGTGCACCCCGTGCCCTGTGGTGTACACCAGCATGGTGCTGGACCCGTACAGGACGTACCCCGCGGCCACTTGGGCGGTGCCCGCTTGCAGGAAGTCCTGGTCTTGGAGCGGCTCGCCCATGGGGGTGACGCGTCGGACAATGCTGAAGATGGTGCCGATGCTGACGTTCACGTCGATGTTGGAGGACCCGTCCAGGGGGTCGATCAACACGATGTACTTGCCGGACCGGCCTTCACCTTGGTCGCCGCAACGCACCTGACCGTCGCGTTCCTCCGACCCAATGCCGCACACGCTCTTCCCAGCCGAGAGGATGCGCATGAAGGTGTCGTCGGCGAAGACGTCGAGTTTTTGTTGTTGCTCGTCTTGAACGTTGGTGGCCCCGGAAGCCCCGAGGATGTTGGTCAGCCCGGCCCGGTTGACCTGTTGGTTCACGATTTTCGCCGCTACCCCGATGTCGGTGAGCAGACGCGTGAGTTGACCCGTCACAAACGGGAATTCCGCTTGCCGGTCCATGATGAACTCGCCAAAAGTGGGTGCCTTGATCATTGCAGGTACCTTTTGTTCAAAAGTAGCGGACCCTGGGCGAGTCCGGCCGGACGCCGGTCAGAACTTTCAGGCATGCAGTTGTCTCGCATCTTTCTTCTTCTATGTGGTGCGGTCCTTTGCGCACCCATCCTGGCCCAAACCACGACCCTCCCCGACTTCGACAAGGGCCGGTTGTGGGGCAGTCCGCTGGCGTTGCTGAGCACGGGCCTTCATGGGGCGTTCATCTTGGACGAACCCGCGGAGTTCGGGGGCATTCAGGGCGCGCGTCTTGAAATCAATGTGCTGGACCGAAAGGCGCGGGCCTACGTCTTGTGGCGCGTGGACAAGTCAGACGCTTCGCGGGACGAGTCGTTCGTGGAGTACGGCCTGGGTTTCGCCAACCTGGGCGAGTTGGGCGGCCGAAACACGGCGTTGTCTTGGTTCGTCGGAGGTCCTTCCGCCTACGTGGCCTGGGGCAACACACGACGGACGTTGGAATGGAAGCGTGGCCGTGGCAAGGGCACGTTGCCGATGACGGTGATGTGGGGCCTGCGGGCGGAATGGTTGTCCACCACGCCGGCGGGTGCACCCAACCGCGAGGTGGGGCTGTACATGCCCCTGTTCGCCAGGCTCCAGCTGCCCTTGGATTGAGGGCTTTCGCGAGGGTCAGTCTTGAAGGGCTGCCGCCAGTTCGAGGAACTCGGCCACGCTCAATTGCTCGGCGCGTTGGCCTTGAAAAGGTTCAGGGATGCGCGTGGCGTCGAAGCCGCCGCTTTTGATGCTGTTGCGCAAGGTTTTTCGGCGCTGGTTGAAGGCCGCCTTGACGACCCGCACGAAGTGCGCATGGCTGACACCGTGGGGGAGGGTGGAGACGTCGTTGCGCACGAGTCGGATGACGCCACTCTTGACCTTGGGTGGCGGGTCGAAGGCATGCTCGTGCACGGTGAACAGGTAGTCGATGTCGTAATACGCCTGCAGCAGCACGCTCAAGATGCCGTAGATCTTGGAGCCTGGTCCTTCGGCCACGCGCTCGGCGACTTCCTTTTGGAACATCCCCACACATTCGGGCACGCGGTCGCGCCAGTCCAGCACCCTGAAGAGGATCTGGGAGCTGATGTTGTACGGGAAGTTGCCCGCCACAATGAAGGGGGCGCCGTCTGGAAACGCCTCACTCGGGTCCCACTTGAGCAGGTCGACGCCAAATACGTCTTCCGCCGGCAGCACGCCTTGGCTCGTCAAATAGAGCACGGACTCGTCGTCCAGCTCCACCACCTTGACCCGCAGGTCTCCGCGGTCCAGAAGCGGGCGCGTCAGGGCGCCTGTTCCAGGACCCACTTCCAGCACGTCGACGCACCCCTGGTGTTTGGTGATGCCCAAGGCGATCCGTCGGGCGGCGTCCAGGTCGCGCAGGAAGTGTTGCCCGAGGTGCTTTTTGGCCTTGACGTACATGCTTTGCCCGGAATCAGTTGTCTTTGGGGTCAAACCCTGGGGTGGGGTGCCCCTCGGCGATGAGCGGCAGCACGGTGCGGAATCCGGTGGCCTTGCTGCCCCACTTGGCTTGGTGCTCAGCTTGAAGGGCAGGGGCGTGGT
>JBMZWX010000033.1:0-18771 GCA_049627085.1 Flavobacteriales bacterium
GCGTTCCAAGAGCTGTTCAATGCGGAATTGAAAATGCCATCAGGGGTAGATAACACCAAAGGCATCTGATCGTTGCCAAACACCGCGGACATTTTATCTGTGGGATCGTTGGCCTCGACGTAGAAGCGATAGACCGTTCCCGGAGCAGCGGCAGGAGCGGACTGCTCGATGGTGAGGTCGTATTGTGACAAACCCACGGACCCTGCGCAGAATGTGAGCAGGGCGGCAACCAGTGAGCGGTGTACGGAGCTAAGTTTGAACATGTTGTTCTTGTTGTTCTTTAACAGGCTACAATTTAAGCATGAAGCGAAAGGCAGTTTCGATGAGAGGATGTGTTTTTTAGACGAATCCACATATTTACACACCCAAAACACTCATTATCAGCCAATCCACAACAAATCAAACATTCTGAAATGTCAAGCCGTTGTCTTGTTGTGAACGCCATCAGAATTGCAGCATTTGTAGGGATGTACGCGAGTTTGGGCCAATTGGTTGCCCAGCGGGCACAAGAACCCGCGTCCACCCTCGAACCTGTTCCGGAAGCGCCCTCGTATTCTGACCCTTCAGCTTGGGCCTTGTGTGCGGCGCTTGAGCCCACAGGTCACGATGAAATTTGGGCCAAAAAGCGCAAGTGGCATGATCGGCGGGAACGTCGAGAGGATGTTGATGTGTTCTACATCCACCCCACCATGTACATGGAAGGCTCGCCGTGGAATGTGGGGCCGGAGGACGCGGCCATGAATGCCTTGGTGGACGAATGGCCTGTGCGTCACCAGGCCTCGATATTCACCTCGGCTGGTCGGTTGTACGCACCTCGCTATCGCCAGGCACACATCCGCATTTTCAGCCTCGGAGACTCGTTGAGCTACCTCGCCGCAGAAGTTGCTTACAGCGATGTCAAGGCCGCGTTTGAGCACTACCTGACCCATTGGAACCGCGGGCGGCCAATTGTGCTTGCGGGACACAGCCAAGGTGCGTACCACGGCCGCACCCTGTTGCAGGAGTATTTTCAAGAGGGGGAGCTGGCAGAACGTTTGGTGGCGGCCTATTTGCCTGGGATGGACATGTACGCAGAGGAATTTGAAACGATCCCGCTCTGCGACACGCCGGAAGAAACCGGATGCCTGTGCACCTGGATGACCTATGCAGAAGGACACCGTCCGGGCTGGCTCGAGGCCAAGCTTGAGGCAGGACAATCCGCCCCGCTGTGCGTCAACCCCATCACCTGGAACAAGTCGGAAGGATGGAGCCCTTTGGAAGGGCATCTTGGCGCAGTTCTGCCCAATTTCAGACCCACCAAGCCTGGCACCCTTCAATGCAAGTTGACTTCATATGGGGTGCTCGAAGTCACACGTCCCCAAATGGTTGGCGGCAAGTTGCTGGACCGTCAAGATTGGCATGAGGGCGACTTCAATTTGTTCTGGTTCAATGTGGAAGACAATGTGCGTCGAAGGACCCAAAACTGGCTTTCCAGCCACATCACGGCACAACCTGCTGAATTGCCGTAAATTGACACACCAACAGCACAAACCATGCGCCTTTACCTGACCACCATGTTGGCCTTGGCTGTCTCCATGACTGCCATGGCCCAATCGCCACTTTTCAATGCCTCCAAGACGGCGCCTCGCGCGGCCACACTGGATGCGAACGACACCCAGGGTTTGCACTTGAATGCAGCGGCATTTCAACGCATCCGGGCTGAGCGGCCCCAAACGATTCGCCTCGAACTCGCCATGCCCAACGGCGAGACGGCCCTCACCAAGTGGCAGTCGTTTTGCAACGTGACCGCGGATTTCACCGTGGGCCGTCAAACACCGGAAGGCTTGGTCCAAGAAACCTATTTCCCGAGCGTATTGACCTACGAAATGGTGGGGGCTGTGGATGGCCGTGGACATTCCATGTCGGGGGATGGCTTCGCAGGCATGCTGGCCGTGCACACCAACCGTGTGCAGTCGACCATGATTCTGAACGGCCATCAATGGGAGATCGCCCCGGAGGTGCTTGACCTCAAGAGCCAAGCGCTCGTGGAGGACTACGTGTTCTTCGACGTCGCCCAAAGTGCCGGCTCCAACACCTTCACTTGCGCCGTCCAGGACCAGCACAACCGCATGAACCGCATGCAACGGTCGTTGGCCCGAGAAAGCGCCAACCCGCAATGCGTGGAAATTGCCTTGGACGTCGACAACTACACGCTGGGCACGTTTGGCAACAACTGCAACGCTGCGGTGGATTGGGCCGTGGGTGTGCTGGCTGGGGTGGATCTGATTTACCGCAACGAGCTCAACGACCTCATCACACTGCAGGCGTCCTACGTCAACGTCTGGGAAACACCAGAGCCTTGGGCCAGCATCACCGAAGCGGGATCCATGTTGGATTCGTTCCGCCTTACATGGCTCGGAAGCGAGTATGGATTGAACACACAAAACCGGGACCTCGTGCACCTCATGACCCGTCGTGGCAACACAGGAACAGGTGGCATTGCCTACCTCAGCGTGGTGTGCTCCAACGATTTTGGGTTTGGATTCAGCTCGGCCATGAGCGCGGACAGCGACTTCATCCCGCTCCCCTCCTACTCTTGGAACTTGGATGTGGTGGCGCATGAGCTTGGCCACAACTTTGGGGCCAACCACACCCACTGGTGCGGATGGTCCGGTGGGGCAGACCACCCTAGTGGTTCTGCCGGCGGCGCCATCGACAACTGCTACGATGCCGAGGGCTCATGCGGTGCGGGGCCCAGCGTGTCTTCAGGCACGATCATGAGCTACTGCCACCTCAACGTGG
Source organism: Flavobacteriales bacterium (assembly GCA_049627085.1). GTDB lineage: Bacteria > Bacteroidota > Bacteroidia > Flavobacteriales_D > Sanyastnellaceae > UBA11663. The sequence continues at coordinate 2,782 of JBMZWX010000033.1, forward strand.
GCAAGACGTTGCAATTCCACCCCATCGTAGAGCAGCAGGCGTTCTTCCCAACCATCAATGCCAACGGCGGGTGTCACGGAAATTGTGCCGATTTGGTGGTGTCTTGCGACATCGGATGCACCGACGCGTCGGCTTGCAACTACAACGAGAACGCCATCGAGGACGATGGTTCCTGTGCCTACATCGTGGACGATTGCGGAGAGTGCGGAGGCAACAACGAATCGTGCGGGGGGTGCACCGACTCCGAGTCTTGCAACTTCGACCCGGCCGCGACAGTGGACGACGGCTCTTGCATTGTGGGGGGCGTCAACCTCACCCTCACGTTGTTGACCGACAACTACCCTGGTGAAACCACATGGAGCGTGGTTGACGCCAACGGCAACACCATGGCTGAGGGTGGCCCGTACAGCGGTCAACAGACCACCTACGTCGAAGAATTTTGCGTGGGAGGCGGGTGTTTTGATTTGATCTTCAACGACAGCTACGGCGATGGCATGCAGTATGGCGGCGTGGTTGGCGATTACCAACTGACCGACCCCGACGGCAACGTGCTGGTGCAAATTGTCAGCGGGGCCAACTTTGGGTCGCAGGCCATCGACAACTTCTGCGTGACTTCTCCTGCCGTGTTGGGCTGCACCAACCCTGAGGCGTGCAACTACGACAGCGCTGCCGAAGTGGACGACGGTTCATGCAACCTCGGCACCCCGTCCTACTTCGACGGCGACGGCGACGGATATGGACAGTTCTTCGCACAGTACTTCTGTGGGTCTGTGACCCCCGCGGGGACCGTGCTACTGGACGGCGACTGCAACGACGCCAACAGCACCATGTACCCTGGCGCGCCGGGAACCGCTGTTGGCATCGACAACAATTGCGACGGTGTCATCGACGCCGACGAAGAAGAGATTGTTTGCCCAGAAGACGTCAACAACGACGGCGCCATCTCCGTGGCAGACGTTTTGGCCTTGCTGTCCGGCTTCGGCTGTTTGGAGGCCTGTGAGTACGACGTGGACGGAGACGAGGCCATATCTGTGGCAGACGTGTTGTTGGTCCTTTCAGCCTTTGGCCAAACTTGCGAATGATGAACATAAGAATCCCCTTCTTGACCAATCAACTTGTGTCCCTCGTGGCCGGGAGCATCCTCGGCTTGGGTCAAGTCGCGGCCCAAGACGCCACGTTGTTCCAACAGGTTGAGGACAGCGATGCTTCAAGGGTCCTTCGTGAAACCCTTGTGGACGTGTCGGCGGGCGTGGTGTTGGAGATGAGCCCAGTGGTGCTCGAGGACCTTCGCGACAAGAACCTCGGGTCATGGACGATTGACCTGCCCTGCCCTCCTGAATTTCAGGCGGCGTACAACACCTCTTCCTGGCACCTTGAATTGACTAGGTTCTTCGCGCACCCAGAAACCGTGACTGTGGGGTTGACCACCGAAAGTGGTCATGAAGAACGTGCCTACACGCCGCAGCTTCAGTCGTTCCGTGTGTCCATCGACGGCAAGCCCGTGGGGAGTTTGACCCTGATGACCGACCACGTTGTCGGGTCGTTTCACCAACACGGGTGCCAATACGACATCATGCACAAAACTGCCAATCGTTACGTGCTGGCCGACATGAACCGGCTCCGGCACCATGAGCCTTTCGAGTGTGGTGTGGTGGATTCCGAGAAGCTTCCTGCCCATTCCGACCGCAAGCAACGGTCGGCGGCAGCAAGGATGGATGGCGGGTGCGTGGAAATTGCACTTGATTTGGATTTCTTCACCTGGTCCACCTTCAACAACGTGGACAACGCCACGGAATGGGCACTCGCCATGATGGCGGGCGTCGAGGCGATATACACCCAAGAGCTGAATGGGTTGGCCTTGCTTCAAGCGTCGTACGTCCACATTTGGCAGAGCACCGACCCCATGAGCGCGTATGTTGGAGATGCAGGCGCCATGCTCGACAGTTTCCGCAACACGTGGCTGACCAACAGCGCCTTGAACTCGGTGCAACGTGACATGACGCACTTGATCTCCAAGCGGACCAACACCGGCACTGGCGGCATTGCTTGGCTGGACGTGAATTGCGGCTCGTATGCCTACGGCTTCAGCGCCAACTTGACCAACACCACCAATTACAACATCAACAGTTATTCCTGGAACTTGGACGTGGTGTCGCACGAGCTAGGTCACAACTTTGGAGCCAACCACACCCATTGGTGCGGGTGGCCTGGAGGCGCCATCGACAACTGCGCTTCAGCAGAGGGTGGCTGCTCCAACGGGCCTTCCGTGGGGTCTGGCACCATCATGAGCTACTGTCACACCACGTCCACCGGGAAGACGCTCGTGTTTCACCCCTTGGTGGAAACTTACGCCTTGGAGCCTGGCATTGAAGGTGCCAGCTGTTACACGTTCTGTGAAGAATACACACCGCCGGAATGCGCCATCACGGGCATCACGCCGGGCAACCAAATGGCCTGCGATCCCGTCACAGGATTGTACACCCAGCAAATCTTCGTGTCGTTTGAATACCCTCCTGCGGACGGTTTCCTAAGTGTAAATGGACAGAACTGGGGGTTCAACTTCAGCCCTCAAGCCATCACCATTGTGGGCGAACCTGCCAATGGAGAAAGTGTGGACGTGACGGCCTTTTTCACAACCGACGAAGGCTGTGCATTGAGTGTGCCTGACGCCTACACCCGACGCGACCCATGTTGCGGAAACCTGCGCTTCTCGTTCGTCGATCCTGAGGCCAACATCTTGCGCATCCGAAACGTCGCCGATTGCCCCACAGACATCTCTGGTTGGGGATTGTTGTCCGCCACAGAGCCTTACCATCAGCTTACCGAATTGATTTCACCGGGCCAAAGCACCGTGGTTGGGGCAGGCGAAGAGTTCCAGCTCTCCTGGGCTTCTGGACTTGCCGGAGACTGGCTCATGCTCTTCCTCCCCACCAACAGCGCCCACGATTACGTGCAATGGGGACCAGACGGTTCACCGCTGTACTTCGAGGTCTACGACGAATTGGCCAACATTTGGCCCACCGGAAACGACTCCTACATCCAAGCCCTTCCTCCCTTCTCGTACGAAGGCAATGGAGATTATGGGGTGGACACCTGGAGTGGCGAAGCGTTCCCATGCCTCATCAACGAGGTCACAGCAACGGCTTCAGAATGCGATCCCACCACCAACACCTACACACTCACGTTTGAAGTGGAGGCCCAAGGCGTGCCAGATACGGGTGGAATCCTTGTCAACGGCACCCTGTTTTCGATTGACGGTGCGTTGATCACCGGGGAGCTGGAATTGCCGGCAGACGGCACGTGGGTCAACCTGGATGTGTCCTTCGAAGACGAAGAATCGTGCGCCACGTTTGTGGGCGGTGCGGTGTTTGGCCCAGGACCCTGCGAAAACACCTGCCCCAACGACGTCAACGGCAACGGCGCCGTGGATGTGGCCGACGTGCTGCTTGTGCTGTCCGACTTTGGATGTGCCAACGACTGCAACACGGCCACCGACATCGACGGCGACGGGGGCATCACGGTAAGCGATGTGCTGGCGCTGCTCAGTTCATTTGGCCAAAACTGCTGAACCCAGGTTCACTCGACCAACCGCCCGTCAAAACGTCCGAGTCCATCGAACTCGAACCGGACCCTGTGTTGCTCGATGTCCGGCTCGGAGGGAAAAATCTGGAGGTTCATCGCGCCAGACACGCTTCCAGACGTCGTGATTTGGGCCAGCATCACCTTCCCATCTACAGGGGCGCCGTTGGCGGCGGTGCGAAGCACGAACCAGCTGCCACCCGTGTGCGTCGAGACCTCAAGCGAAGTCTCCCCGTTGACGGTGAAAAAATCGTCCCACGGCTCGCTTGGGTCTTGGACCATTGTGGGATCCTCCGCGCGCATCATGCCACTCAATTTGGCGCTCGTTCGAAGTCCGATGGTGGCGTAGGTGTCGTCCTGCATGTCCGGCATCAGCTCAAAGAACTTGGGGTTCATGCCTGAACTGGACCAACTCCCGTTGTACGGGCTGTTGAACACGCCCTTGGGCGCCCGCAATTCGAGGGGATGAGTATCCGTGCCATACACGGCGCTGACCCTGTCGCTGTCAGGCAGTGACACGTGGATCTCGTAACGAACCAAACCAGGCTGACGGGCCTCGGCTTGCAGCACCTCCAGCGTGTAACGCACGGCCGTGGTGTCGGCATTCTGGGCCCAGAGGCCCTGGTTTGGGCAACACAACGCCACGCCCAACGCCAAAGTCAATGGAATTGCAGGCAGCTTCATGGTCAAGGAAATTTGGGGAAACGTGAGAAATCGCGGGGGCGCTTCTCGAGGAAGGCGTCCCTCCCCTCTTTGGCCTCCTCCGTGCCGTAGGCCAGCCGGGTGGCTTCTCCGGCATACACTTGTTGGCCCACCAATCCGTCGTCGATCAGGTTGAATCCAAACTTGAGCATCTTGATGGCCATGGGACTCTTGGTCATGATTTCTTTGGCCCATGCAAAGGCGGTTCGTTCCAACTCGGCGTGGGGCACCACGGCATTCACCATGCCCATGTCATAGGCCTCTTGGGCGCTGTAGGATGCCCCGAGGAAGAAGATTTCGCGGGCTCGTTTTTGGCCCACTTGCCGGGCCAAATACGCGGAGCCAAATCCGCCGTCAAAACTGGCCACGTCGGCGTCTGTCTGCTTGAAGATGGCGTGCTCCTTGCTGGCCAAGGTCATGTCGCACACGACATGCAAGCTGTGCCCACCGCCCACAGCCCATCCTGGAACCACGGCGATGACCACCTTGTTCATGAAACGGATTTGCCGCTGGACGTCAAGGATGTTGAATCGGTTCACCCCATTCTCGCCCTTGTAGCCCGTGTTGGACCGGACATTTTGATCGCCACCGCTGCAGAACGCCCATCCCCCATCCTTGGACGAAGGGCCTTCTCCGGTGATGAGCACGACGCCAATGTCCTGGCTTTCGTGGCAGGTGATCAACGCCTCCCACAACTCGTCCACCGTCTTCGGGGTGAACGCGTTGCGCACTTCAGGGCGGTTGAACGCGATGCGCGCCACCCCTTCGTGGACTTTGAACGTGATTTCTTCGTAGTCCTTGACCGTTTTCCAGGGAAGCTCTGACATGCCTTCAGGGTTTGTCCCAAAAATACGTCACCCCCATCCCAGGTCAGGCAGAACCACCCTCAGGCCGTCAACAGTCCTGTCCAAACGCGGCAAGCAAAGCGAGCACGTCGGAAACAATGACGTTGCCATCCCCATCGACGTCCGCCTCGCAGCTTGTGGTGCAGCCAAACTCCGCCAGCACCGCCAAGATGTCGGCCACAGAGATGGCCCCATCGCCGTTGACGTCCTCGGGGCACACGACCTCTTCTTCGTCTGCGTCCAGCGTGCCGCTGCAGTCGTTGTCGATCCCCACCGCGGTGCCAGGGGCCCCTGGGTACACGGTGCTGTTGGCGTCGTTGCAATCGCCAGACTGGAAGGACGCGTTGCCCGGCAACACCCCGCTGCAAGACACCCCGCTCTCCACGCTGCCGTACCCGTCGCCGTCGCTGTCGAGGTAGTAGGTTTGGCCGTACTCGCATGAGCCGTCGTCGGCGGTGGCTTCCGCGTCGTAGTTGCACGCGGTGCTGTCGATGCATCCAGGCACGCTGTTTCCAGCCTCGACGCAAAAGTTGTCCACAGCTTGAGACCCGAAGTTCCCGCCATCAATCATCTGGGCAAGCACGTTGCCATCGCCGTCCACCATGGTGTAATTGCCCACCACGCCGCTGTATTGCAAACCGTCACCAAAGCTGTCGTTGACGGTGAGGGTGTAACATCCCGTGGCCACGCAAGCTTCAGCCGTGTATGTGGTTTGCTGGCCGTTGTAGGGGCCTCCTTCCATGACAGTGGCGCCTGCGTCGTCGGTCAACGTCCAGGTTGTCTCTGCGGGATAGTTGTCGGTGAGCAAAGTGAACGTCAAGGCCACCCCAGACAACACACACGATCCATCGTCCACAACAGCACCTGCGTCGTAGTTGCACGCATCAGGGTTGGTGCAGCCTCCACAGGAACTGTTGTCGCCGCCACACACGCCGCACGCGTCGTTCTCCGCGCAACTCCCGTCGTCGATGATGGCCAGTGGGCTGTAGTTGCACGCCGTGGGGTCGGTGCATCCCTCGTCTGTGTTGAATCCAGTGGGGTAGCCATCCAAGACGGTGGCGCCAGAATTCGTCGGGTCGAGGTACTGGCTGACCCCCAGCCCCCAACTCACGTCAAAACGGCCGTAGTAATCGTACGCACCGTTGTTCACGCTTCCTGAGCAAGCGGCAGCACCGCCGTACAACTGCCCAATGATTCTGTGATTTTGGTCAAACAAGGGCGACCCCGAAGAGCCGGGTTCTGTGACTCCGAGTTCCCAAGCGTCAATCCACCAGACTGCGGCGCCTCCCGTGGAACTGGTGTACGGGCTGTCTTCCTCGAAGCATATCTTCTTCACGTCGCCCGACGGATGGTGGATGCCGGTGGCGTTGTCTGGCGTGGCACCTGAAGCGTCCCAACCGGCGTATTCCACATCCCAGCTGCTGGGTGGGGTGCTGCTCAATTCGATCAATGCCACATCTGACCCCCCGTCGGCCACCAAAAGCGCCCCGCCAGAGATGCTGTTGTTGGTCGGGCCTGTGCTGCCCGAGCAGGTGCTGCTCTCATGGTTGAAGTAGTAGGTCCATGTGTTGGGGTTGCCCAGGCAGTGGTTGGCCGTGAGGAAGTACGGCGTCCCATCGTTGGCTGTGTTGTTGACAAGCGACCCGGTGCATGCCGCGAATCCGCCATTCACAATCAGTGCGACGGCCTTCTTTTCCACCTGCCAATCCGCCCCTTCCGGGCAGTTCACGTTGATGTTGCAAGCGCCGCTGTTGCCGAAGGGTCCGGCTGCACTCTTCGCCGCGTCCAATTCGGCCTCCCGTTGGAGCAAGGAGCGGTATCCTTGAACCACCTGGGAGATGGCAATTTGGCCTGGATTGCTGAGGCCCACAGGTTCCCGGTATTCCAAAATGACCTGATCGCCTTCCATCAAGCTCAACGCCAGTCCACCCCATCCCTTCACACTCAAGTGGTTGAATGCCCCCTTGAACTCCGTGCGATCTGCATTGTAGATGAACAATTCCCCACCTTTGGGAACCTGGAATTCTTCGAGGTAAAAGCTCAAGCTGGTCGCCCCTTCCGCTTTCACACCCAAACGCCAGACACGCAGGCCATCCTCCTCTGACCAGCTCCCCGCGTTGGTCAGGTTGAAATCGACTTCATGCTCGACGCCAAACCGCCAAGGCGCATCCTTCATGGTCGCAGTCACCCTGTCTTCCTCCGCAAGCTGGTCAAGGTCCAGGGCTCCAAACGTCTCCCACACCACGGTTTCTTGAATTGGCTCTCCCCAATGCAGGGGCTTTCCACCTTGTTCAATTTGTCCGAGCGCCCACGTGGGCAGCAACAACGCAGCGAACGCTGCAAGGGTCTTGATGTGGTTCATGGCTTGGTTTTCAGGTCCCAACAAGGTAGGACGAAATCCCGAATCCCAGCCAAGCAAGTCACCAAGGCAACTTCAGCGCGCGCACCTCTTGCTCGTAAAACGCCTGAAGCTGGGCCACCACTTCTGCATCCAACGGACTCTTCATGGCAGCCAGGTTGTCAAGCAATTGCTTTTCCGACACCGCACCAGGGATCACGGTGCTCACCGCATCGAACGACGTGCAGAACGTCAGAGCCGCCGACACCATGGAAGGGTGGCCTGAAACAAGGTCTTTCACCCGGTCGACAAGGCCGGCGCGGGTGCGCTTCTCGTCTTCAGACCACCTGTCGCGGACGCCGGTGAACACGCTGTCTGCCTTGTACTTTCCTGTGAGCCAGCCGGAGTCGAACGGAATCTTGGCGATGACCGTCGCGCCCTTGGCTTGGATCAAGTCGAACGACCTTGTGCAATCCTGATGAAGAATGTTGAAGAAAGACTGAATGACCTTGGCGTTGGTGGTGTTCAGCAAGGTGTTGATCTCGTCTTCAAAGTCCACAGACGCGCCGTATGCCTTGATCTTCCCCTCCTCTTGAAGGCGCTCCAAAATCTCGTAGTGGTCGTTCTTGTTGCCGTCGAGGAACTCGGCGGGAGGGCTGTGGATGATGACAGAATCCAAGCAATCCACATTCAAACGTTTCAAGCTGCGCTCAACTGAACCCTTGATGAGGCTTGAACTGAAATCCACTTCGCCGTTGTCCAAGCGGCCGAATTTCGAGTTGATGACCACCTTGGAACGGTCGATCGTCTTGAACACCTTGCCGAGACGCTCCTCACTGGTGCCCATCCCATAGTTGGGGGCCGTGTCGAAGAAGTTGATGCCCTGGTCCATGGCGGTTCGAATCATCCGCTCTGCTTCCGAGTCGGACACCGATTTCCATCCCGACTCCACGCCAAGCTGCCAGGCACCAAAACCCAATTCGGAAATTTCAATGCCGTATTGAAGGTAGTTGCGTGTGTTCATGGGGTAAGTATGATGAGGTGATGTGAGCGCCCACGAAAAACGCAAAAGCCCCAGCGCGTGCTGAGGCTTTTGCGGTCTGGACGAGACTCGAACTCGCGACCCCCTGCGTGACAGGCAGGTATTCTAACCAACTGAACTACCAGACCTCCTCTTCCAGGCCTAAACCCTTCCGATTTCCACCCGCGTTTGGGTGGGGCGCAAAGATACTGTTGTCTTTCGTTTCCGCGCAACGGTTGGCGCGATTTTGATTCAAAAAAGTTTGGCCCTCTTGGTCAGGTACGCCGAGAGCACCGGCAGAACTCCTTGAGCCACATCCACATCCACCCAATCGATGCCGTAAGCTCCGCATTTGTCGGAAAGTGTTTTTCGGAGTTTGGCCATGGTCTGCGTGTAATTCTCGCGCACTTCAGAAGGATGCAACTTGAGCTCCTCCCCCGTCTCCAGGTCGACAAATCGCGTGGGTCTGTCGGGGAATTCGAAGTCCACCTCTGTTGTGGCGTCGAGGACGTGGAATACCACCACCTCGTGTTTGTTGTGCCTGAGGTGCTGCAGCGCAGAAAGCAACGCTTCCGGATCCTCCGCCCGGTCAAGCAGGTCGCTGAACACCAAAATGAGCGAACGTCTCGGGGTGGCCTCCGCGACTTGGTGCAACGCGTCAACTGCGCTGGTTTGCCGCGGCTCGCTGGGTTCTGTCAACAGGCCCTCCAACTTGTCAAACAGCATGCGGTGGTGGGCTCGCGAGGAACGTGCAGGTGTCTGCAAATCCAACGCCTCCGAGAACAAGCTGAGTCCCACCGCGTCCCGTTGCCTTCGGAACAGCTCGGTGAGCGCAGCAGCAGCAAGAACCGAGAATTTCAGCTTGCTCATCCGGCTGTCCTCCAGCGTGATCCCGTCAGGGTAAGCCATGGAACGCGAAGCGTCCATCACGATTTGGCAGCGCAAGTTGGTCTCCTCCTCGTACCGCTTGACAAACATCTTGTCGGTGCGGGCGTAGAGCTTCCAGTCCAAATGCTTCGTGGACTCGCCAGGGTTGTGAAGCCGGTGCTCTGCAAATTCCACACTGAATCCGTGGAACGGGCTCTTGTGCATGCCCGTGATGAACCCTTCCACCGCTTGGCTGGCCAAAAACTCAAGCCTTCCGAGGCGTTGCTGCAATTCAGGTGTGGGTTGAATGGGCATGAAACTCGCTTGGGTTGAGACCAAACAAAACGTCCCCACCAAGGTAGGCAGGGACGTTCAATTCAAGGATGGTTGAGAATCACATCAAGGCGTCGAGCTTCTCCTGAAGCACGTTCTTCGGCACAGCGCCCACGCTCTTGTCCACGACCTCGCCGTTCTTCAAGAACAAGATGGTGGGGATGTTGCGGATGCCGAAGCGCTGGCTCACCGCGCTGTTGTGGTCCACGTTCACTTTGCCCACGACGGCCTTGCCTTCGTTGTCGTTGGCCAACTCTTCCACCACGGGACCGACCATGCGGCAAGGGCCGCACCATTCTGCCCAAAAGTCAACGACAACGGGCTTGTCGCTGTTGATTGCGAGCTCCTCGAAGTTCGCGTCTGTCAATTCTACTGCCATGAGTTCTGTTGTTTTCTAGACTAGGACAACAAAGGTATCCGCATGGGGTTCTCAGCCAAGGCAAGCCACCTTCGATTGGTCCGTCATTTTTTCACCTTTTGGCGCAAGGGTTGGGGAAAACATGACTCACCGTTTCAGGTCCAGCCTGTACTGGGCCTTGCCTGGGATGCACAGCGCCTCAAGCTTGTCCACGAACGCGTCGTCCAACTCCACCCTCGAACTGCGGCTGGGCATGTCTAGCTTTTTGTCTTCATCAAACACCTCCAAAGTCAGGCCGACATGGCCGGGATGGTCCGACACCGAGGTGGTGAAGGCGTCCACCCACCCCTCGTCGATGGCCGCCAGCTGGATTTGAACGCGGAGCCGTGAGATGCGCTTCGCCCGGGCCTCCGACAGCAATTCGATGGCTTGCAGCTTGGCCTCCAGCCCTTCTCGGCCGTACCCCTGCTCCTTCACGTGGGTGGTCACCATGACCATCCATCCTTCCACCATGAACTCCTTGAACCGCACGTAATCCTCTCCGAAGCAACGAAACTCGTGGGCCCCGTGGTAGTCTTCCAGCGCGAAGAAACCCCATGGCCGGCCGGACTTGCTGATGCGGTGTTCCGCCGCGGTGATGAGCCCTCCAAACGTGAGCGTTTTGCCCTTCTCCCGCTCCATGTTGTCCAAGCGGGCCAAACCGTCCTTGGCGCAGAGGTGGTCCACCTCAAGCCTGAACTTGTCCAAGGGGTGGCCGGAAATGTAGACCCCCACAATTTCACGCTCCTTGTTCAGCAAATCCATGGACGCCCATGGCTCGCATTCCGGAATCGGTGGCTCGGGAATGTCCATGGCTCCGTCTTCGCCGCCGAAGAGGGACGCTTGGGCGCTGTTGGCCGACTCTTGGGTTGCGGCTCCGTATTTGACCGCCAATTCCACGAGCGGACGGTCCTTGTGATCTGGCGCAAAGAACTGGGCACGGTGCAACCCAAAGCTGTCAAACCCGCCGCCGAGCGCGAGGGCCTCAAACACACGCTTGTTGCAGTCTTTCAGGTTCACCCGAGTGGAGAAGTCAAAGAGCGACGAATACGGCGCGCCTTCCCGGCCTTCCACAATGGCGATCACCGCCCCTTCTCCAACACCCCGCATGGCGCCCAGCCCAAATCGGATGGCGCCGTCCTGGTTGACGGTGAACTTGAACGAGGACTCGTTCACGTCCGGCCCCAACACAGGAACCCCTTGACGACGGGCCTCTTCCATCAGGTTGGTGACCTCTTTGATGTCGTTCATGTTGTTGGACAACTGGGCCGCCATGAATTCCGCGGGGTAGTTGGCCTTGAGGTAGGCCGTTTGATAGGCCACCCAGGCGTAGCACGTGGAGTGCGACTTGTTGAAGGCGTACGAGGCAAAGGCTTCCCAGTCGGTCCAAATCTTCTCCAGACGCTCAGCATCGTGGCCATTCGCCTTGCCGCGCTCCAAGAAATCGGGCTTCATCTTGTCGATGATGTCCTTCTTCTTCTTGCCCATCGCCTTCCGAAGGCTGTCGGCCTCACCTTTCGAGAAGCCTGCCAACTTTTGGCTCAACAACATCACCTGCTCCTGGTACACCGTGATGCCATAAGTCTCTTCGAGGTACTCTTGGCACGCGTCCAAATCGTAGGTGATGGCTTGGCGGCCGTGCTTGCGCGCCACAAAGTCCGGGATGTACTCCATCGGACCAGGGCGGTACAAGGCGTTCATGGCAATCAAATCCTCAAACACCGTGGGCTGAAGCGACTTCAAGTGCTTCTGCATGCCGGCCGATTCGTATTGAAAGATGCCGACGGTGTCCCCGCGTTGGAACAACTCGTACGTCTTGGGGTCGTCCAATGGGAACGTGTCTGGGTCGAGGTCCAGGCCGTGCCGAAGCTTGACGTTCTTCACGGCGTCCTTGATGACCGTGAGGGTTTTCAGCCCCAAGAAATCCATCTTCAACAGCCCGGCATCCTCGGCCACCGCGTTGTCGAACTGGGTGCACGCCATGGCGCTGTCCTTGGCCGTGGCCACCGGCACGAAGTTGGTGATGTCGTCGGGCGTGATGATGACGCCACAGGCGTGGATGCCGGTGTTCCGCACGCTGCCCTCCAGGACACGGGCGGTCTGAAGGGTTTGGCCCTCCAACGTCGGTTGTTGGCTGATCGCCTTGAGCTGCTCCACCATGGCAAACCCCTCGCTCCTCACCTTCTCTTTCAAGGCCTTGTCGTCGAGCGAGAACATCTTCTTCAATGAGATGTCGGGAACCAATTTGGCCAAACGGTCGGCGTCGCCGAGGGGCAACTCCATCACCCGGGCCGTGTCACGGATGGACGACTTGGCGGCCATGGTGCCGTAGGTGATGATCTGGGCGACCTGGTTGGCCCCGTATTTGTCGATGACGTAGTCGATGACCCGTCCCCGTCCCTCGTCGTCAAAATCGATGTCGATGTCGGGAAGGCTCACACGGTCCGGATTGAGGAACCTCTCGAACAGCAAATCGTACTTGATGGGGTCCACATTCGTGATGCCCACGCAGTAGGCCACCGCAGATCCCGCGGCGGACCCGCGACCAGGTCCCACGCTCACGCCCATCTCCCGTGCGGCGGTCGTGAAATCCTGAACGATCAGGAAGTAGCCCGGGTACCCCGTGCGCTCGATGGTTTCCAATTCGAAGTCCAGGCGCTCCTTGACCTCAGGGGTGATTTCTCCGTACCGCTTTTCAGCCCCCAGGTAGGTGATGTGGCGCAGGTAGGCATTTTCGCCACGCTTGCCGCCATCTTGGGCGTCTTCCGGATGCACGAATTCTTCCGGAATGTCAAACGCCGGAAGCAACACGTCGCGCTCCAACGCATAGCCCTCGCATTGGTCCACCAGCGAGGCAATGTTGGTCACGGCCTCAGGAACGTCCGCGAACAATGCTTTCATCTCAGACGGCGACTTCAAGTAAAAGCTGTCGTTGGGGAAGCCAAACCGGAATTCCCGGCCACGCTTGCCGACGTAGCGCTTGGGTTGACTCACGTTGCGTGCATCCTTGACACACAACAAGATGTCGTGGGCGTCGCTTTGGTCCTTGCGCGTGTAGTAGCTGTTGTTGCTCGCCACAAGTTGGACGCCATGCTTGGTCGCCATCTGCTGAAGGAAGTCGTTCACCACGGACTCCTCCTCCAACCCGTGTCGGTTCAATTCGGCATAGAAATCGTCCCCCATCAGGCCCTTCCACCACACAAAAGCTTCTTCCGCCTGATTCTCACCCACGTTGAGCACCAACGACGGCACCTCTCCGAAAAGGCCTCCGGTCAGAACGACAAGGTCTTTCTTGAATTCCTCCACGAGGGTCCGATCGATTCGTGGCACGTAGTAGAAGCCATCCGTGTAGGCCTTGGACGCCAGTTTGGCCAAGTTGTGGTAACCGTTCTTGTTCTTGGCCAAAAACACCGTCGGGTATCCGTCGTCTTTTTTGGTCTTGTCGTGCATGTCTTTGCAGACATTCAATTCCGCCCCCACGATGGGCTTGATGCCCTCCTTGTTGCACGCCCGCACGAACTGAAAAGCCGCCATCATGTTCCCATGGTCGGTCACCGCCAAGGCCGGCATGCCCATCTCCTTCGCCGCAGCAACGAGTTCACCCACCGGGCTCACCGCTTGAAGCACGCTGAATTGGGAATGCACGTGCAAGTGCGTGAACGGAACATCCTCCAAGACTGAGGCATCCCCACTGGCCGTTTTGGCGGGGACGGCTTCCTCGGCCGAAGCCTTCTCTGGGGCGTCGAAATTGGCAGCTTCAAGTTTGGGGGCCTCGTAGACGACCTTCTCTGGGTGTTCGAACTCCGGCCGTACGATGACCTTCAGGCGGACCATTTCGAAGAGGCAACGCGCCGTGGCCGACACGTCGTACGCTGCGTCGTGGGCGTCGCCGAACCCCTCCCCAAAGAGCTTCTGATGGAGCTCGGTGAGCGTTGGCCATTTGAACTTGCCGCCACGGCCTCCTGGAATGGCGCAATATTCGGTGCCCTCGTCTTTGGAATCGATGAGGGCCTTCTCCGTCAGCCCTTCGGGCGCCTGCCCCAAACGCACCAACTCGGCCCCGGCCACATTGACGTCAAAGCCGATGTTGTGGCCCATCACGTACGTCGCTTGTGCGGCGTCGGCCATGAATTCTTCCATGACCTGGTCCAGTGGCAAGCCTTCTTCTTGCGCACGGGCCGTGGTGATTCCATGAATCTTGGTGGAGTTGAACGGAATGGTGAACCCGTCTGGCTGCACGATCCGGTTGCCACGGGACAAAAGTTTGCCCTGCGGGTCGTGCAACTGCCACGCCAATTGGACCAAACGAGGCCAGTTGTCGCTGTCGGTGATGGGTGCATTCCAATCCCTTGGCAATCCCGTCGTCTCCGTGTCGTAGATTAGAATCATGGGTTTCCGAAATTCGCGACATCTTCGACGACCGAACATCCGACGAGCCCTGTTGTTTTCCACATTGAGTCCCCAATGCTTGGACAAGGACTGCCTACCTTTCAGGACTGCCTCATGACAACCCCCACCACCCCACATACACCGAAGTCTCACGAAGACGCCATGGGCGACGACCACGTTGGAACGTCGGCCCACACCCCTCTCAAACCCAACGCGTTTGTGTTGACCGACGAGGAGAAGATGGCGAAGATTGAAGCCAAGTTCCGCGAGATCATGGACGTCATGGGGCTCGACCTCAACGACGACAGCCTGTCTGGCACCCCCAAGCGTGTGGCCAAGATGTATGTGAAGGAGATCTTCTCGGGACTCAACCCTGCAAACCACCCAGACGTCAAGACTTTCGACAACGTGTACGGCTACAACCACATGTTGGTGGAACGTGACATCAACGTCAACTCCACGTGCGAGCACCATTTCCTGCCCATCGTGGGACACGCCCATGTGGCGTACATCCCCAATGGACGTGTGGTGGGCTTGAGCAAACTGAACCGGATTGTGGATCACTATGCGCGTCGCCCTCAGGTCCAAGAGCGGCTGACCCGTCAAGTGCTTCAATCGCTGCAAGATCTCCTGGGCACAGAAGACGTGGCCGTGGTCATCGACGCCAAGCACCTTTGCGTGTCCAGCCGTGGCATTCAGGATGAAAGCAGTTCCACCGTGACGGCGAGTTACGGTGGGTTGTTCGACAACGACGTCGACACACGGAATGAATTCCTTGCCCACGTGGGCGCGTAAGGAATTTCAGCTATCTTTGCGCTCCAATTTTGGCATCAACAACAGGGTTTAGGACCCTTTTAAAAAGTTTTTCCCATGGCTGTACGCCTCCGACTCCAACGTCACGGTAAGAAAGGCAAACCCTTCTACCACCTTGTAGCTGCTGACGCCCGCGCCAAGCGCGATGGCCGTTTCATCGAGAAATTCGGCACTTACAACCCCAACACCAACCCTGCCACCATCGAAGTGGTGCACGACCGCGCCTTGCACTGGTTGCAAGTCGGGGCTGAGCCTTCAGACACGGCCCGTGCCATCTTGAAGTACTCAGGTGCGATCTACCACAACCACCTCTTGAACGGTGTTCGCAAGGGTGCGTTGACAGAAGCCGAAGCCCAGAAGCGCTTCGACGCATGGTTCAACGACAAGCAAGCCAAGATCCAAGCCAAGCGCGACGGACTTGACGCCGCTGCCGCGAAAGAATTGAAGGAGCGCCTCGACGCCGAGCGTAAGCTGAACGAGGAGCGCGCCGCCAGCTTGGCCGCTGCCGCCTCTGAATTGGCCGCTGCCGCGGAAGCAGAAGCTGCTGCCGCTGCCGCCGAGGCTGCTGCTGAGGAAGCGCCTGCTGCTGAGGAAGCACCTGCTGCTGAGGAAGCACCTGCCGCTGAGGAAGCACCTGCCGCTGAGGAAGCACCTGCTGCTGAGGAAGCACCTGCTGCTGAGGAAGCACCTGCCGCTGAGGAAGCAC
>JBMZWX010000034.1:0-18445 GCA_049627085.1 Flavobacteriales bacterium
TACGGGCTACAAGCAAGAAGGCACCCAATCGGGTGCCTTTTTTGCGTTCAAGCCTTGGATTCAAACCACCCGCGGTGGCGCTTCCAAATGCGGAGGTACCGGTAGAAAGGCACCGAGGGAAAGATGTGGTGCACTTGGTGGTAGTTCTGGGACAAGAAGAAGAAAGCGAGCGTTTGGCCTTCGATGTTACGGGTGGCCTGGAACGGGTCCTCGTGCAGCGGGACTTGGTGCGGTCGATGGGGGAGGTAATCGAAGAGGAAGGCAAGCATGGTGTTGGCCAGCCGAGAAGGGACAATCCACGCCCACAAGACCGCCCATCCGTGGCCGTTCAGGGCCAACGCCAGCGCCGTGCCGTACAGCACAACCAAGGTGATGCCGACTTCGCGCTTGCGGGCCTTGACTGTTTCCTTGACGACCGTGGCGCTCACCACCCAGTAGCGCCATTCTTGGGTCATCCAGCGAAGGGGGAGCAGGTACCACGGCCCCTTGCCGCTCCAGAAGTCAGGGTCGTGGTGCGGGTCGTTGGTGTGCTTGTGGTGCGCCAGGTGCAGCCTGCGAAAGGCAGGGAACGGCGAGAAGAGAGGAATGCCGCAGATGCGCCCCACGAGCCCATTGAGCCAGGGGTGGGCTTTGGACACGGAGCCGTGCACCGCGTCGTGTTGCGGGGTGAAGGAGATGTACGCAAGAACGGAGTTGGCCAAACACGCCATCCAGAGCGGCAAGTCGCCCTGTGCGGCCAGGCAGCCCACGGCGACCCAAAGGCTGAACGTCGTGGTGGCCAACAACACGGTGGGCCAAGCAAGGTCAGGCGACCTCAGCGCGTCCCTTCCCGGAGGCGCGATGGTGGTGGGGTCAGCGGCCATGGTCGGGAACTTGGTTTTGTTGACGCAATTCCTCGGCCATGCCGTGGATCGCGGCTTGGGTTTGTTCTGTGATGTTGTCGACCGAAGTGCCTTCAGGGAAGTACATCGGGTCCCCCATCACCAAGGTGCCGCCCAGCGGCACAATGATGGACCGGCCCTTGGGCAGGTTGCGGTACAACCCGTCGAGGTAGACGGGGATGACGGGGACGTCGGGGTGCCGCGAGGCCAAATGCCCCACCCCGCGCTTGAAGTCGGCCATCACCCCTGGCACGCCTCGCGTGCCTTCTGGGAAGAGAATCAGGCTGTGTCCTTGCCGAATCATGGCGTCCAAGAGCTGCACGGGATCCACGTCGGCCTCGCGTTTGCTGCGGGAAATGAGCACGGCGTTGACCAGGTTCTTCATCGACCACCTCCGAAACCCTGAATTGCCGAAAAAGTCCTGCGCCGCGACCGAGTGGGTGAGGTGGATGCGGTGGGAGGGGACGATGGTCATCAACGACATGCCGTCGAGGTGGCTGTTGTGGTTGGCCACGTAGATGACCGGTCCCAGCGGGTGAGGCGTTTTGCTCCAATGGTACCGCAGGCCGATGATGACCCCAAAGAAGGTGCGCCACATCAGTTTGTACAGCACCCAAAGCAGCCATTGACGGCCCTTGGGGACGTGGGCGTCGAACAACTCAGAATCGATGGGGCCGTGCGTCATGAAAGGGGATCAGGCGGCCGACGTGACGCTGAAGAAGTACACCAAATGAAAGAAGGGCGCCGCGGCGGCGGAGAACCCGTCGAGGCGGTCCAAATACCCGCCATGGCCAGGGATGGCGTTGCCCGAGTTTTTGATGCCCAGGTCGCGCTTGATGCCCGAGGCGATGGCGTCGCCCATGAAGCCCATGACGGCCACACAAAAGCCAGTCAGGGCGGCTTGCCACGGCTCGAGCGGCGTCAAGAAGCGCAGCCCCACCGCAATCAGGCTCACGGACAACACCCCGCCCACGAGGCCTTCCCACGTTTTGTTGGGGCTGACCTTGGGAAGCACGGCGCGCCTGCCCAGGGTTTTGCCCCAGGCGAATTGCAACACGTCGTTGATCCCGACCAAGAAAATGAGGTACAGGAGCAGGCCTTGAGGTCCAGCTGTGAATCCAGGGATGTCGGGCAATTGAAAAAGCAGCGCCAAGTGGCTCATGCCGTACACCCAAGCCACCAACGAATACGGCATCAGGGAAATGGAACGCACAATGCCTTGGGTCTCACCCTTCACGACAAGCAGAAAGGGAATGAAGACGAACATGAGCACCGGAATGAACGCCAAAAACAGGGTGGTCATGCCCAAGTAGGCGAGGGTGTATTGGATGGGGATGACCCCGTAGCACACCAAGACGACGTTCCGCTCCCGAACGTCCAGCTTCAGCAAGGGATACATCTCCCGACACAGCGCAAAGCTCAAGAACGCCAACCCCACATGGGTGACAATGGGGTGGGCCAAGGTGGTCACGATGAAGCACGCGCACATGATCCACCACGAACGGGTCCGCACGAGCAATTCTTGGACGAGCTTGCCCGGTTTGAGTAAGTTCCAGAGGTTCCACGCCACAGAGGAGGCGACCAAGATGCAGAGGATGATGAAGATCACCCATTGCAATTCGGCTGCGATGTCCCAGAGGTCGATGAGTTTGTTCATGGCGTTTCATTGAGGGTGGCGCGGACGCGGCGAAAGGTGCTCCAGCACAATCCCGCCAAAACGACCCACACCCCAGTTTGGACGTGGCCTTCTACGGGCACACCTGCACCGAGGAGCAGACAAAACACCCCCCAAACGAGGGTTCGGTCGCTCTTGCCCATGGGGCCTTCGTACCGCCGTTCTCCGCCCACCGAGGCGCCCAGCACGCCGGCGTATTCGTTCATCGCCGACATCCAAAGCAACGCGCCAACCCAGCCTGCGTGAACCCCTGGCAACAACGCCAGCGGCCACATCACCAGCGCGTCGCTGACGACATCGCCGAGTTCGTTCAAGACGGCCCCGGCCTTCGAGGTCATGCTGAATTGCCGGGCCATCATGCCGTCCAAGGCGTTCAAGGCCATGCGCAGGAGCAGCCCGGCCGCCACGGCGTAGAACCAACCGCGTTGCTCCAGGCCGAGCACGAAGGCGTACCCCAGCCCTCCGGACAGCAAGATGGCCATCCACGTCAAGGCGTTGGGCGTGACCCCAGCCTGCCTCAAACGGCCGAGCATGGGCAGAAGCATGCGCTGGAAGGCCGGCTTCAAATCGTATGTCGTGGGCACCTTCATTCTGGCAAGGGGTACGTGGGGTCAAACGGCCGGTCGTGGATGCGGTCGCGCGGCAAATCCGCGGGAAAGACCCCGTGCTCGAAGAAGTGCAGGAACGGTTCACCGAGCACGTCCCACCGCACGTACATCATGTCGTGGTCCAAGGCCACGTGGAAGGCGTCGTGGGCGGTGGGGTCGATGGCTTGCCAATCGTACACCAAAGGCCCCATGGCCTCGGCCTCCTCTTGCAAAAAACGCATCAGCGGCGTGGCCCGGTTTTCAATGGCGAGCCCCTTCTTGAGCCGATCCGATTCTGGCACGTCGGGCCAGGTCGCCACGCTCAAGTCCCGGAGCACCTTGCCGAGCTTCAGCATGCCGAGCTTGGGGATGCGTGCCATGGCCGTTTGAGGGGCGCGCTCTTGCGTCGGACTTCTGTCGTAGACGATGCGCGTGAGGTTGGCCATGGGGTGTGCCTCGAGTTGGGTGTGAAGCAGGTACGCACCTGCGATGTAGCAAATGGCCTTGACCTCCCGGTAGTCCTCGAGGTGCTGCGCTTCCACAAAGGCTTCAAGGGCGTCCGAGCTCTCTTTCAGCGACGACCTGAGCAAGACATCCGGGATGAACACGTCCATGCCCCGGTCGGCCCAAAACGCCATCTGCGCTTGGCACCCCTTCCTTGTGCCGCCAAACCCGTTCAGGATGAGCACGGCGGTCTTTTGATCCGCCGTCGCGTCCTCTTGAATGTGGATGAAGTGCTTGGCTTCCGCCTGCAGGGCGAAAGAAAAGAGCACACCAATGACGATCGAGCGCAAGCGTGACACCCTGCAAACTAGGAAATGCCGCGCCCTCAGGCAAATGTCCGGGGCAAGCCCGCGGTCAGAACTTCCGCTTCTCGTCTTTGTCCCAGAGGCCCCAGAATGCGCCCACGCTGCCTTCCGTGCCGACTTTCCACGCCTCGTCGAACGCCGCGAAGTAGAACATGTCGATGTCCTCTTTGCGGGCCCACCTTTGGGCGTTGATGAAGTACTTCAGCGCGTTCTCGTAGCTGGGCTCCGCCGCGCCCAAGGCTTCGCCCTCGCTGGGCCAGCCCGTCTCGGTGATGATGATCTTTTTGTCGGGTTGCGCTTGCTTCACCTGGTAGTACATCTGCTTCATGTAGAGCAGGGAGTAGTCCATGTGGCAGCCCTCCCAATAGGGGTAGCAGTTGGCCAAAATCACATCGCACGCCTCTGCCAACGCGGGGCGGTCGCTGAATTCGTAGTACGCGTCGACGTAACCCACCGGCACGTCTGGGAGGGCGTTTCGCACGCGGTCGATGCATGCGATGAGCTCGGCCTCGGCCATTTCCTCGCGGTAAAGCACTTCGTTGCCGACGGCCGCCACGTCCACGAACCCGGCTTGGGCCAATTCCACGAGGCGCGTCATTTCCTCCTCGTTCTTGTCCTTTTCTTCGCCGAGCCAAGCGCCGACGAGGGTCTTGAATCCGTACTCGCGGGCGAGCCTCGGAATCATGTCGTTCCCGTCGGTGCAGGAGAACATGCGGATCCACTTCGTGTGGGGCTGGAGCAGCTCAAGCTTGCGCCGCACTTGCGCTTCGGTGAAAGCGTCCCCAGGCTTTTGGTCGCCTTCGTACGGGCTGAAGCAGAGGCCGTGCATCTTGTCGTCCACCAAGGACGCGCATTGCTTTTGGAGCTCCGCGCGGTCCTCACGGTTGGGGCCGTCCCCAGCCAACGACAGGACCTTGTCGGCCCGGTACGACATGTTCATCAGTTTCATGGTCAGGCTTGTTGGGCGATCTCAGCGCGCTTTTGGAGGAGTTCTTCCTTCAATTTCGCGGCGCGTTCCTCCGTGATGTCGTAGTTCTTCATGATGAGCAAGGCGCCAATGACGCCGGCGATGGGCAGGAGGGAGTAGGAGGCCCGCATGCCCGTGACGGCCGATTCGGTGACGTTGTCCGCGTCGAATCCCACGAAGGACAGGATGGCCCCGCTCAAGAGGGCGGCCACGCCGAAGCCAAGCTTCACCATCCACCAGTACACCGCGCCGAGCACGCCTTCGCGGCGCTTGCCGGTTTGGAGTTCGTCCAAGTCGCACACGTCCGCGGTCATGCTCATCATGATGGTGAACAAGCTGCCAATGCCAAACGAGTGGAACGGCAACGCGAACAAGAACAGGTACGGCTTGCCCGGGATGAAGAGGAACCAAAACAGCACGTAGCCCACGATCGAGATGAACTGGCACACCATGAAGGCCCGTTTCTTGCCCAACTTCTTGGACAGGAAGGTCACCACAGGGATGACCAGGAAGGTGGTGATCAACGCGCCCACCGAGCCGTGCATGGCTGGCCAGGTGCCGGCGCTGGCCGGATCGCTGTTGAACATGTGGTGGACAATGATCAAAAACGTGAAGGCCGCGATGACGTTGAAGGAGTTGAAAATCAAGAAGGTCGCCCCTGCGATTTGGCGGAACTGCTTGATGCGGAAGGCTTCAAACGCCGACACAAAAATCTTCCCCACACTGCCCAACACGGCGGACACGTTGATGGGGGAGAAGTCGGTCCGGTCCAACGTCGACTTGCTTTTCAGGAACAACGCCGGCACCATGGCGAACAGCGTGCAAGGAATGGCGACCCATACGGAGAGTTCGCGGACCCCGGCGTCGGCGCCCTCCGGGAACCAACTGGGGTCGTAGAGGATGACCCAGAACCAAGGCGCGACGACCCACGCCCATTGCCCGATGAACTGGGCGACGGCCATGATTTGGGTGCGCTCGTGGAAGTCCTCGCTGATCTCGTAGCCCATGGCCACGTAAGGGACACTGAAGATGGTCAGCCCGAGGTAGAAGACGAGCGACCAGCTGAGGAAGTAGATGAAGTTGTACGTGACGCCGTCACCTTTGTGGAGTTGCCACATGGCGATGTAGGCGGCGCCCATCAGGAGGGCACCAATGAACACGTATTGCCGGCGTCGACCCCACTTCGAGCGGGTGTTGTCGGAGATGAACCCCATGACCGGGTCGGTGATCGCGTCGAAGACGCGGGGCAAGAACTGGATGATGCCCCAAAGCAGGGCGGCAAACCCGAGGTCTTGCACCAACACAATGATGAACACGCCCAAGGCAGCGGGGAACATCTGGTTGGCCAGCATGCCAAATCCGAAGGCCACTTTTTGGCCCATGGAAACGGTTGAGGTGGGGGTAGAGGTCGAAGGGTCCATGATCCGCGAGGTTTAGAGGTCGTAAGGGGTGAGGACAATCGTTTGGAGGGCTTGCGCGTCCAGCTCGATGCGGACGTCGGTGGGCAAGCCCTTGATGTGCACAGACCGAGGGGTGTCGCCTTGGTTGAAGCACACGAGGGTGTAAGAGCCGTCTTCGTTGGCGGTGGCCACGGCCATCACGTCTTCATCCGGACATGCGCTGCCGAGCACGGTGGCGCCAGGGCGGATGAACTTGCTGAAGTGGCACATCACGTCGTAGAGCGGCGTGAAGTACACCTCGTCTTGTTCCGGGTCGACGATGACGGGGGCAATGCACCAGTTTTCAAACCAGTTGGGCCCCCCCTGCCGGTCCAACACCATGTTCCAGTCGACCCAGCCGTGCACCCAGTGGTTCAAGCATCCGATGATGTCCCGGGCGTAGCGGTGGACCGGGGAGTACTTGGGGTGCAAGTACTTCTTCTCCTCCTCGCGCCATGTGAAGCCCCAGTCGGTGGCTTCCTTTTGCCAGTACCAGTCGTCGTCTTGCCAAACCGGCACTTCCGCGTCGATGCACCCTTCGGTTTCGATGAGGAGCTTGTCGGGCGCCGCGTCGTGTGCCCGGTCGAGGTCGTTCGCGAAGACGTCGTACGTGCTTTCGTACCAGTGGATGGCGGTCCCGGCGAAGTACTTCGCGCTTTCCTCGTCGCGGTACATGGAAGCCGTCCACTCGTCCAGTCCCGCGCGGTTTTGGTCGTAGCCCAAAATGTTCAAGTGCCCCAAGCCGTTCGTTTCCAGCGCTGGGCCGAGGTGCTCTTTCACGAATTCCGTCATCTCGTCGGGCGAGTAGAGCATGCTTTCCCAGTTGTCGCCGTTGCCATGGGGCTCGTTTTCCACGGTGAAGCCCCACAAGGGAAGCCCCTCGTCCAAGCACTCCTTGGCGTACTTGACGAAGAAGTTGGCCCACGTGGGTTGCATGTCCTTGCGCAGGCGCCCGCCGACCCAGTTGTTGTTGTCTTTCATCCACGGCGGGGCCGTCCAAGGTGAGGCAATGAGTTGGAAACCGTCTTTGGAGATGTCTTGGGCCGCCCGGATCATCGGGAAGAGGAATTCTCGGTCCTGGTCCATGTTGAAGTGCTCCAATTCCAGGTCGCCCTCCACCTCTGCGTAGCTGTAGTGGAACCGCGAGAAATCGCACGAATTCATGTGCGTCCGGGTGAGGCTGTAATTGGCGCCCTCCTCGGCGAAGTAGGCCTTGAGGATGTTGTCCCGTTGAGGTGCGCTCAACTGGTGAACGAGGTAGGCCGAGGCGTCGGTGAAGGACCCGCCAAAGCCCTCGATCGTTTGTCTTTTGTCGTCCGCATTCACCTGTACGAGCAACACCTCAGACTGGGGGTTCTCCCAATCGTCCACAGTGGCTTGAGGGACCTCGTGGAAGCGGCCTCCGCGGCGGGAGGTCTCAAACACGGTCTTCCGAAACGTCTTCTCCTTCATGTCAGAGGCTTGATGCGATTGAAACAGGGACTTCACCACGTGGTAGGCGTCCTTCGGATTGCGGTGGATGTCCACCAAGCCCCAGTGCTCCTCGTTGGCGTCGCTGTCGTAGGGGACGCCGCTGCTTGCAGGGGCCATGCCCCCTGGGTCCTGCTCATTGGGGTTCCCCGCCTTCCACCAACCGTCGGTGAAGGAAAACAACACCGCTCCCGCGCTGGGGACCGAGTCCGAGAGCAGGGGCTCCAGCAAGTTGCGGGTGGCGTCGGCTTGCGCCCGTGGGTTGTGGCCTTGGTCGTAGCCCAGCGCCGCAGTCGTCATGTAGCTGTCCGCCCCGATTTCAGAGAAATACACGGGCTTGTCGCTGCGCTTGGCAAAGTCCAAGGCGGCGGTGTAAGACACATCCCAGCGGTACACGTTCATGCCCCAAACGTCGATGTCGGTCAGCTCGTCGATGAGCGCCTGGTCTGGCAGCTCGCCGTGGGCTGTGGACACGGGGTGGTTGGGGTCCTCCGCTTGGATGGCCGCGGCCGCCTCACGAAGGGTCTCGTACCACACGTCCAACGATCCGCCGAACCACTCGGGGTGGAAGTTGTATTCGTTGCCCAATTCCCAAAGCAAGATGGCCGGATGCGACTTGAACCGCTTCACGTAGTCGAGGTACGTCCCGGACTGCAAGTCGTAAACGCCACCTTGGTTGTACCCCAGCCCAACAATGACCGAGAGGCCGGCGGCGCTGATTTCATCAAGGACCTCTTTGGAGGCGATGGGTTCGTACACGCGCAGCGTGTTGATGCCCATGTCTTTCATCAAGGCCAAATCCTGGGTCAACGTCTCAAAGCTGCGCTCGGATTCTCCCACCGGCACCGGGTGGTAACACACGCCGTACATGAAGTGTGGACCGGCGTCAGTGACGAGCTGCCCTTCCTCGACCCAAACGCGTCGGGCTTCCGTGGTGGATCCGCAGGAGCTGCCGAGCAACACGGTGGCCAAGAAGGCAAGCATCAAAGGAAGGTGTTTCATGGTCAATGGGCTGGGTTCAAAACATGGCGGTCGAGCAAGTCGCGCTCGCCAGAATATGTGGGCTTGATGGGGTGGCCATCGCGGGTGAGGCCCTCGAACACCCCTTGTTCCACAAGGGGCCAAAGCGCGTACTTCGCTTCGCCGTCGCGGGTGAACAGCCCAAAGTGGTTCTCAGAGTCGGTGGGGTTCGCCGCGCTCTTCCAAGGCTCGTCAAACGCCTCGAAGTAGAAGCAGCTGATGCCCTCGGATTGCGTCCAGTCGCGCATGCCTTGGTGGAACAGGGCCTGCTTGTACTCGTCGGCGGCCCGAGACCCTTCCGGACCGTAAAAGCCGTCGGACACACTCGCCCAGCCGGTTTCGCCAATGTGGACAGGTTTGTCGGCGTCGATGCGTCGCAAGTAGTTCACCACTTGGGCGTATTGGTTTTGGCTGTACGCCACGGCTCGCGCCATCGCGCCGTCCACGTCGTGGGGGTCAAGCCCTTCGCCCTTCCAGAACGTGGGGTTGTAGTGCGTGTCGTGGAACGGGTAAGTGTGCATGGACACGAAGTCCACAGCTTGGATGAGGCTGTCGAGGTCGGCGTTGTGGTACTCGGGCCCGCCACCACCCCAAGAGGCGAAGTTGTCTGAGCTGGTGACCCACAAGTCGCTGGGGAGTTCGCCCTGGGCTTTCAGGTCCTGGAGGTGGTTCACCCAATGCAGGATGACCCCAGGCGCCACGAAGTACGAGGCAGCCCAGTGCACCATGGCTTCGTTGCCGACGGCCAACACCTTGACGATGTCGGGGTGGGCTTGGGCCAGCGTCACCGCCCTGCCAATCTCCGCCTCGTTGGCTTCGTAATCTTGCTCTGCGTGGTTGGGGGCGCCCGTC
The DNA here is from genome assembly GCA_049627085.1 of Flavobacteriales bacterium. Classification (GTDB taxonomy): domain Bacteria; phylum Bacteroidota; class Bacteroidia; order Flavobacteriales_D; family Sanyastnellaceae; genus UBA11663. The sequence continues at coordinate 9,701 of JBMZWX010000034.1, forward strand.
CACGCGCCCACACAATCGATCCAAGCCCCGAGCATCACGTACATCTCAAAGGTCGGGTCCTCTTGCTTCAACTCGGCGATGGCCTGAACCACGTTGGAAGCGTGGGGCAGTTGGACGTTGTACGTGCGCAAGAACCGGATGCCCATGGCGTGCAGGATGCGCATGTCCTCTTTCAACTGGTCGAGGGTGGGTTGTTCCGCACGGCTCGTCTCCCTGTACCCCCCGTACGAGATGGCGGGGAAGTCGGGGTTGCCCAAAAGTTCAGCGGCCGAGAGGTGTTTCATGGGATCGGTGGGGTTGGCGTCTCCGCACGAAGCGAAGGTCGCAGTCAAACACAACAGGACGACCAACGATCGTCCTGTTTGCGCCAAAGTCAAGGGCAGGCTACGCATGCCCAGAGGTCAAGCCGTGACGGTCATCCGGACCACGTCGTTGGAACGGCGGAAAATCTTCCGGCTCCATTCGAGGTCCAATTCCAGCCCGTCGAACCGCTGGGTGCGGCCGTCGGCCAAGGTGAGCTCCACCGAGGGGCTGTCCCCGCGGAGGTGCACGACAGGCACTTGGCACAGGGTGTACGCCAAGCTGTCTGCAGGCAAGTCGACCGTCTTCCAGGTTTGGGTGACGTCGACGTACTCAAAGCTCGCCGGCGCCGACAAGAATTCTTCGGCGTGCATGAGCGCGCGGTCGAAGTGGATTTTGCCCTCCGACACCCGAACGCCCAATTCGCCGAAGCGACAGAGCAGGTCCTCCTTCACTTGGCCCGTCATGCCAGGCTGCTGGGCGCCTTTGCCACCAGGGGTGTGCGAGTAGGGGTCTGTCGGGAACGCGCCGTAGAGCTCGGGCGACTTGTGGGCGCCAATGCCTGCGTTGATCTCGAAGTAGTGGTCAAACAAACGGCCCACCACCTCCGAAGATTCCTGTTGGGCGACCGCATCTTGGGTCACTTCAAACGCCGCCAAGCGGAGCTTGGAGACCATGTGCCAGTAAATCGAGCCCAGGCCCTCGTAGCCGAAGAACGTGCCGGACCGGCCGGTGAACGCCTTGTGGTTGAAGATGCCTTCGTAGATGGCCTCCACGCCTTGCTGTTCCTTGGCCACCAAGGCGTCGTACGCTGCAGGGAGGTCCGCCAAGGCGGCCCGCAGGGCTTTCACGTTGTGGAAGTTGCCGTTGAAGTGAAACCCGCCGAGGCAATCTTGGGTGACGATGTCCTGGTTGCCGTCGGCCAAAAGTTGGGACAGCAACGCCGAGTCCGCCACGGCTTGGGGGTCCAGGTTGTTCTTGTCCAAGAAGCGCGGCAGGTCCTTGTTGGGGTAGAGCACGTAGCTGTATTGGTCCTCCCGGAACAGGGCGCTGGCCTTGAGGGCGTCGAGCACCTCGAGGCTTTCCTTCGCGTCGAGCAAGCCCGAGCTGAGCACGGCCACTTGACCTTCCAACATTTCAGGGAGGTAAGTGATGTCCACGCCGCCATCGGCTTCCACCGTCATCAGGTTGTACGCGTGGTACAGGCCGTCGGCCCGCTTGTTGGCCCGGATGGAATGTTCGAGGTGAGAGAGCGCCACCTCGACGAAGCTCGCCAGGTCCGACAACGCCAATGTGCCCTTGCGGCCGGAGAAGTCCTCCTTGTAGATTTTGTGGCGGTAGTCGCTGGATGCGGTGCCCAAACCGTCCAAGATGGCGCGGCGCTGGGCGTTGGAAATGTCGCCCGACGTCAACCCTTGGTGCTCGCGCAAAGTGGCGTCGATGCGGCGGAAGCAGTCCAGCAATTCCTCAGAGACAGAAACTTCTTGGTGGTTGGTCTTCGCCAAGATGTCCTGGAAGTAGACCAAGAACCGGCGGAGGTAGTACAAGGTCACCATGGACACGCCGTTGCCCACCAGGGCGTTGTTGGCGTCGTTCCACTCCGGACGTTGGGTGTTCATCCAAATGCCGCCCTCAGGGATGAAGTTGGCGACTTTGGCGAGCATGGTGGCCATCAACTTCTCGATGAAGTTCACCTTGTAGATGAAGACGTGGGTCTCGCGCAGGAGCGCGCCGTCGCCGCCGATTTCGCCGCGCTTGAGGTCGATTTTTTGGCCTGCTTCGTGGTCGTAATCGATGGTGTTCTTGGGGTCCTCCAGAAGGGCGTCGTACGGCTTGATCCGGTAGGGGACATTGGCGTAGACGAACGAGTCGTTCTGGAAGTAGTCTTCGAGTTTCTCGGGGTAGTACGCCTGCAAGAACTCCAGGAACTTCAGCAGGTAGATGATTTGGTGGTCGCCCCAGTAGCCGATGTACGACCAAGGGTTGTCCGGCTCTATTTCTTCCCACTCGAAGCCATCCTTGAACACGCGGTACGGGTTGTAGCCGTCGAAGGTGGTCGCGTTCAAGAACTTGAAAATCATGCCTTCGATGAACTCGGGGTACGAGTGCACCAAGGCTTCCCAGTTCTGGAAGATGTCGCGCCAGTTGCCCTGGTAGTCCAAAATCTTCGACCCGGTTTCTTCGTCGCGCAGGTTGATGGAGAAGCGGTTCCAAGGACGGCTGGGGTCGCCGTGGCGGCGGCTGAACTTCAACGGCAGGTACTCGGCGCACAAGCGCTTGAAGTTGAGGTCGTCGTCCTGTCCAGCCTGGGCTTGCAAGAAGGCCAGGTCGAACTTCTCGGGCCACCCTTGCATAAGTTCGGACTTCTTGAAGAAGACCTTGTGGTTGGCCCGGTCGATGTAGGCCATGAAGTCGGCCCGCTCGATCGTGTAGTTCTCGTCGAAAATGCCGCCCCGCATGATGTTGAACATCGTGTTGGCGAAGTGGCGGATGTTGCGGCGGCGGTCGGCCGTGAGTTGCAATCCGTCGCTGGCGGCCACCAATTCGATGAGCCGTTGAGAGCCTTCTTCGATGTCTTCAAGCAACGCGGACTTGAGCGCATCGGGTGCCTTCAGGTCTTGCTTCAGCTGCACCACGCTGCGGATCGACTGGCCCAAATTCGTGGCCATGACCCAGTCTTGGGTGGCGCCGGCCGCCAATTCGAAGTCCGACTGGACGAAGTAGGCGCCGCGTTCCGCTTTGATGTCGGTTTCTGTGACCACGGTTCCGCCGGTTTGGAAGGCAGGAAGCTGCTTGGAGGACAAGAGCACCTTGGGGGCGTCCAAGCCGATGGACCACACCACGTTCGCCTTCAGGGCCTCGCTGGGCTCGGCCTTGTCGGAGATGATGGCGCTCAACGCGTACAAGCCGAGGTTGCCCTCTTCGAGTTCGCACTTCTTGTATGCGTCCACCAAGTTGCTGCTGCTGCGCTGGAGGCCTTCAGGCACGCCGTAGGGCAGGATGTTCTGGATGCCGTCGAGCACGCTCACCTTCACGGAGGAAGATGCGGTCGACGTCAACTTGGCGTGGCGGACGAAGCCGTACTTCTCGCTGGCCGCCCACTGGTACTGGAAGGTGAGTCCGAGGTCGTGGTTGACTTCTTCGAACAGGACCTTGTTGCCGTAGGCGTTCTTGTACAGGTTGCGCTCGAGGCGGTAGACCCCTTTGTTTTGGTCTGAAAAGGGCTGCCAAAGCAGGCGGCGCTCCCCGGCGTCGACCAACACCACAGTCTTGCAGCCGGTGGTTTCCGCAGCCTCTGTGATTTTGTCGTCGGTGTAGTAGGGGAAGAGGGCGAAGTCGCTGTTCTTCCGGCCCGCGCTCAATCCGCCGTTGCTGGCGATGAACATCCAGTGGTCCGAGTGGCTCACGATGCTCATGAAGAAGGGACGCATCCGGTCGACGGAGCTGATCTTGTAGTAGGTCTCTCCGCCGAGGGTGACCTCCTCTCCAGAGGAAGAAGTGTCGGGGTTTTGGTATGGTTGCTGCCCGAGGTAAATGGGCTTGACGTGGTCCGAGGCGCTCATTGCAGGGAAGTGGTGGTTGTCTTGAGACCCGGGTTTTCGAACGTGTCCAATGGACGTCCGAAGGGGTCGACGTGCCGTGCGTTTACGGCCGAGCGAAAATATGACTTGGAATTGAGATTTCCCCCCTCTTCACAGGGCATGTTCTCCACCAATGCCCCTCATCTTGAGTGTTGTACCTCCAGTCGCGCACCCCTGCCACAGGAACGGTGTCCAGCGGCCCCCCTTTGGTGGCCGGCTCAGTGCACCACGAACTTCCGTGTTCCGCAGCCCCGTTGGTGTGCAAAAATCACCCCGCGGGGCAAGCCCAAATCGGTGGGACTGAGGTGCCTCAGGTTTTTCAGAAAGTCGTAAGTTGTGGTCATTCCTTACGAATTGAATGTCAATGATTTTGAAAAGCCCCCGTCGGCGCCTTGGCTTGGCGCTGGTCCTCGCGTTCACGTGTGTCGTCGGCACTGCGCACGCCAAGAATTTGGACAGTTTGAAACAGGTGATTGCGGGCATGGAGCCTGGCATGGCCCAGGCTGAAGTGCACCTCGAACTTGCGGAGGAATGCAACAATCGGGCCTTGTATTCGGATGCCTTGGTCGAGTGTGAACAGGCTCTCGAATTGAGCAGGGCATACGGAAGCGAACTGGACCGTGCCCGCGTCATGCTGCGGGTGGGCATGGCGCACAGCACCCTTGAACAACACGACGAGGCCATCTCGTGGCTGGAGAAGGGCCGGAGAATTTACATTTCAAATCGAGACGAACACGGCATGGCCCGAGCTGGCACTGAATTGGGCACTGCGTTGTCCCGGACGGACAGCGATTATCTCCTTGCCAAGGAATACCTCGTTGACGCCCTTCCGTACCACCAAGAGCATGGTGATGTGGACATGCTCGTGCAGAGCTACTATGCCCTTGGTGGCATCGCCTACAGTTTTGAGCAGAGCCCTGCCAAGACGTTGAAGTACTACTACAAGGTTATTGAGTTGCGCAGGGGCCAATCAAAAGCCGCTGAGGTGAAAGACAACCTGCTCGCCGGCGCGTACAACAACAGCGGGCTCATCTACCTCTACGGCGAGGAGCATCAGCTTGCCATCGAATACATGAGAAAAGCCTTGGAGTGCCTTCCGGAAGACGGCAACAAAAAGTTCAGAGGTGTCATGCACACCAACTTGGCTTATTTGCACAGGGAGTTGGAAGAATTCGACTTGGCGCACCACCATTTGAATGTCCTCTTGGACATTGGAAAGGACCTCGACGACGCCAGTTTCATTCAACGGGTGTACAATTGGCGGTGTGACATGAGCCTGCGGCAGGGCCTCGTGGACTCAGCGGCTCATTGGCGGGATGTGGCGCTTGACTACAGTGCGCTCAACGGGGACAAAAGCAAATTCTGGTACTGGCAGTCTGGAGATGTATTCTTCGCGTTGAACGATTTGGACGAAGCCAGCAAATACTATGACTTGGCGTTGGGGAACAATGGAGACAATGTCAATGCGCTGTTGGGCGCGTCGAAGTGTGCCAAAGCCAAGGGGGATTACGCGCTCGCGCTGTCCCTAAAGGAGAGGTACCATGCGGTCGAAGACAGTCTCAGAGAAATGAGAAGGGTGCCAGCCATCAGCCTGTCAGAGACCAGGCAGGAAGTCAGCTTGATGGAAAAGGAGGAACGCAGGAGGGTGGAGCAGGAGCGCGAGGCGGCCAAGTCGAGGAACTTCCTTCAGTACTCCGCGGGGCTCCTTGTGATTGTGATTTTGCTTCTTCTGTTGAACCTGGTCGTGAAGCTGACGCTGCCTTCTTTGGTGATCAAGGCCGCGTCGTTCATCACGGTGTTGACCTTGTTCGAGTTTGCCCTGGTGTATTTGGACCCCACCATTGAAGCGGCTTCTGGCGGTCAGCCTTTGGCCAAACTCGGCATCAACCTCCTGATTGCCACGGTCATTTTCCCGCTGCACACCTTCATTGAAGGACGGATTGCGAAGGCCTACGGTTGAGCCAACTCAGCGCTGCACGTCCACCTGGATCTTCGCGGCCATGGCTTTGGCGCGCTCGACCAAGCGTTTTACGTCGTCGCCTGGGGCGCCGTGGGTCACCGCCACCGCCATGCGGCGGAAGGGGCGCACGGTGGGCTTTCCGAAGACCCGCAGGTCGCTGTCGGGCTCAGCCGCGGCTTCTGCGAGCCCGGTGAGGATGGGCGCTGCCCCGGCGTGGGGCGCCAAGGACTCGGGGGCCAAGACCACAGCGCTCGCGCCCGGGCGTTGTTGCACGATGGCCGGCACGGGGAGGCCTAGGACGGCGCGCGCATGCAACTCGAATTCCGAGAAGTTCTGCGTCCCAGCCAGGGTCACCATGCCCGTGTCGTGGGGCCGGGGGGACAGTTCCGAGAAGTACACCGTGCCCGGTTGGCCGTCCTTGGGGTTTTGGATGAAGAACTCCACCCCCCAGATGCCGCTTCCGCCCAGCTCGGCGGTGACGGCCGCGGCCATGGTTTGGGCTTGCTGGAGCAAGTCGGGCTCCATCACGGCAGGCTGCCAGCTCTCCTGGTAATCGCCCCGCTCTTGGCGGTGGCCGATGGGCGCGCAGAAGAGCGTGTCGCCCGCGTCTTGCGTAAGGGTGAGCAGGGTGATTTCGTGGTCGAAATCGATGAACGCCTCCACGATGATCTCGGCCAAATCCCCGCGCGAGCCTTCCAACGCGTGGTTCCACGCCTTCTCGACGTCAGCTTGGGTGCGGATGACGCTTTGGCCCTTGCCGGAACTGGACATCAGCGGCTTGACCACGCAGGGCATGCCCACGGCGTTGACGCCAGCTTGCAGCTCGTCGAGCGACGTGGCGTACTTGAACGGCGCCGTTTTCAGCCCGAGGTCCACCGCCGCGAGGTCGCGGATGGCCCGTCGGTTCATCGTGTAGTGGGCCGCTTTGGCAGACGGCACCACGCGGATGCCTTGCTTCTCGTAGTCGTAGAACCGCTCTGTGCGGATGGATTCCACCTCCGGCACCACGATGTCGGGTTGGTGCTTGGCGACGATCGCGTCGAGGGCGTCCCCGTCGAGCATGGAAATCACCTCAAAGTCGTCGGCCACTTGCATGGCTGGCGCGCCGGCATACGCGTCCACCGCGATGACGTGTTGGCCGAGCCGTTGGAGGGCGATGACGACTTCTTTTCCGAGCTCGCCAGAGCCGAGAAGCATGATTTTCTTCTGCATGGCGGCAAGTTAGCACGGCCCCCGTGCAGGGTGGCGGGAGAAGTTTGTGCGCTGCGGGCGACCTTGGGGCATGCTTCCGATCGACCTCCACGCCAAATTTGACCTGGTCACCGACCACTGGCACCCCCACATCGTGGCTTCCCTCAACGGCCAAGACGTCAAAGTCGCCAAGATCCAGGGCGAGTTTGTGTGGCACAGCCACGACGACGAGGACGAGCTGTTCTACGTGTTCAAGGGGGCGTTTGACATGCATTACCGTGACCGGGTGGAGTCGCTCACCGCAGGCCAAATGGTCGTCGTCCCACGCGGCGTGGAACACAAGCCGGTCGCCGACGAAGAAACCTGGATTGTGCTGTTCGAGCCTCAGGCCATCGACCACACCGGGGGCGTGGACTCGCCCCACCGAAAGACCCAGCTGAAGCGCATCTGACGCGCCCTCAGAGCAACCCCCTGGCGCGGAGGTAGGCGATTTGGGCCGCGTACTTGACGCGCTTCTTGGCCACCTTCAACCGCCTGCGCAGCGACGGTCCGGCGTCCGACTCCTTGCGCTTGTTGTTGGCATGGGGGAACGGCGTGTCCGGCACAGGACGTCCGAGAAACGCGCAGAGTTCTTCCCAACCGGCACCCTGTGTGAAGTCCACCACGAGCAAGTCGTTGGGGCGGTCGTTGAAGTGGTCTTTCACCGCTTGATTGTGCCGGTTGTAGACGTCGAGGGTGTGGGCCTTGTCGTCCTTGGGGAGGCTTTTTCCCTGGCCGTAGATCCACTCGTGCATTGGGTCGCGGAGGTCGCCGATGTGGCGCGCCACGCTCTCGTACCAACGCTCAGGATCGCGGACGGTCAGGATGAATTTGCTGCCCGGCACCAAGGCGTCAAGGTCCTTGTACATCAGCGGCCAAGGGTTGTCTTCGACCGCGTCGAATTGCCTCAGCTTGCGCAGCACCCGGCCCATGTTGCCGTGGAGGTAGGGCCACAGCACTTGGTGGTTGTTGTCCCCCACGCGGTGCCCCAAGATGCGCAGCGCATCTCGCAGCGAGGAGGTGCCGGTTTTTTGGAAACCGACGCCCACGATTTTGGGCGGGAGGTTGGAAGGAGCCGAGGCCAAATCCATGGCCCCAAAAGTAACAAGGCACCCCGCAGGGTGCCTTGTGTGCATTCAGAATGTGGGATGGTTCACTTGGCTTTGAAGTAGCCGAAAAGGGCCACGCCGAGCGCCAAGATGTCGGGAACGGCCATTTCCAGGCTGAACTCCATGACGGGGGTGTTCGAGAACACCGTGGCGAACAAGGTGAGGAGCAAGGCTGCGCCGATGCAGTAAGCGAGCAGGGCGTTCTTCGCGGTGTCCAGCGCGCTCTTGCGGATCATGAGCAGGATGAGGCCACACATGGAGATGGCGTGTCCGATGCCGTAGTGAAACATGGTGGCCATTTCCAGCAATTCAGGGTTGGCCGCGTTGGCTTCGCCGATGGCGGCGGCGCCCATGTCTCCGGGCATCAACAAGCACATGACGCCCATCAGGGCGTTGTAAACACCGAGGATGGTGAGTGAAACAGAAGTTTTCATGATGTAAGGGTTTGAGGCAATATACGTTGCGTTTTTGACTTGCCTCGGCTTGACTCTTGCTGTTGGTCTGGTGTTTTCGGGGGTTGGTGGGTGGTTTTGAATGGTTCGTGGAGCAAAAGGTTTGTTTGGGG
>JBMZWX010000035.1:0-17860 GCA_049627085.1 Flavobacteriales bacterium
GTTGAACGACAAAATCATGCGCTACGCCAAAGTGGTGGTGGGGCAATAAGGCATCATGGCCAAACGCGATTACTACGAAACGCTCGGGGTTGGCAAAAGCGCCTCGGCTTCAGAGATCAAGAAGGCGTACCGCAAGCTTGCGCTGAAGTACCACCCGGACAAGAACCCCGACGACGCCGCCGCGGAGGAACGCTTCAAGGAGGCGGCCGAGGCGTACGAGGTGTTGAGCGACGACACCAAGCGCCAGCAGTACGATCGCTTTGGCCATGAAGGCATGCGCGGCGGACCGGGCGGATTCGGTGGCGGCGGGATGAACATGGACGACATCTTTTCCCAGTTCGGAGACATCTTCGGAGGTGCCTTCGGCGGAGGAGGCGGTGGCGGCCGCAAGCGTCGCATGAAGGGCGCCAACTTGCGCATCAAGGTGAAGTTGACGCTCGAGGAAGTCGCCGAGGGCGTGTCCAAGAAAGTCAAGGTTTTCAAGCAGGTGCAGGCGAAGGGGGTGGAATACACCGATTGCGCCACCTGTCACGGAACGGGCCAAGTGCGCCGGGTGACCAACACCATCTTGGGCCAAATGCAAACGGCCTCGACCTGCAACGTGTGCCAGGGCACGGGCCAAAGCATCACCCGACGCCCCTCCGGCGCCGACGAAATGGGCATGGTGCGTGAAGAAGCTGTGGTCAACCTCGAGATTCCGGGTGGCGTGGAAGACGGCATGCAGCTCAGCGTGCGGGGCGAAGGCAACGGCGCCCCCCTCGGTGGCGTGCCTGGCGACCTCATCGTCATGGTGGAAGTGCTCCCCCACGACGTGTTCCAGCGCAACGGCAAGAACCTTCACCACGACCACTACATCAGCTTCGCGGACGCGGCCCTTGGGGCCACGGCTGAGGTGCCTCTCTTGGGTGGCAAGGCCAAGATCAAGATCGACGCCGGCACCCAAAGCGGCAAGATTGTCCGCCTGCGCGGCAAGGGGCTCCCATCTGTGGATAGCTACGGCAACGGGGACCTGCTGGTCAACTTGAACGTGTGGACGCCCAAGAAATTGAGCAAATCGGAGACGAAAGCGTTGGAAGAACTCCGCGATTCTGCGAACTTCCAGCCTGAACCGGACCACGGAGAGCGCGGCTTCTTCGACAAGGTCCGGGACATGTTCTCCTGACCATGAGCCAGCCCATCCTCCACGCCCAAGGCATCACCAAATCGTTTGGCGACCACGTCGCCCTGGCGCCTTTGGACTTGGACATGGAGGCGGGCAAAATCGTGGGTCTCTTGGGCCCCAACGGCGCAGGCAAGACCACGCTCTTGCGCATGGTCACGGGCATCACCAAGCCAGACCGAGGCACGCTCCGCATGTGGGGGGAATCCCACCACCGTGGCCTGCTCTCCAGAATGGGGTACCTCCCGGAGGAACGAGGCCTGTACAAGAGCATGCGGGTGGCCGAGCAAGTCCTGTACTTCGCGACGCTCCGAGGCATGGCACGGCCAGAGGCCGAGCGTGACCTGAAGCAATGGTTCGAGCGCCTCGAAGTGGAGGGGTGGTGGAACCGGGAAGTGGCCGACCTGAGCAAGGGCATGGCCCAAAAAATCCAGTTCATCGCCACCGTCCTGCACCGCCCGGAGTTGCTCATCCTGGACGAGCCGTTCAGCGGACTCGACCCGATCAACGCCGCATTGGTGCGCGACGAGATGTTGCGGCTCGTGAAAGAGGAGGGCACCACGCTCGTGTTGTCGACGCACAACATGGGGTCTGTGGAGGCCTTGTGCGACGAAGTTGTTCTCTTGCACAAGGGCCAAAAGATCCTCTCTGGACCGACCGATGAGGTGCGGGAATCGGCGCGACAAGGCCGCGTTCAAGTGGTCGTGCGCGGCAACCTCATGGCCTTCGTGGCGGATTTGGGTGCCCGGGCGGAGCTGCTTCACTCGAGCACCGAAGGGGACCGCCACACGTTGGACCTGACCTTGCCAGAGTCGTGGGGCATGCCCGCCTTTTTGGCTTGGGCGGTGCAGCATGTGGAGGTGTTGGAGGCCCGCCCAATTCGACTTTCCATGGAGGAGGTCTTCGTCCAAACCGTCGAATCCGTGGGCGCATGAATGGGTTGAGCACTGTTTTGGCCATTGTGCGCAGGGAGTACCTCACCCGCGTTCGGCGACGCGCCTTTGTGGTCGCGACCGTCTTGGGTCCCATCCTCACCGTGGGGTTGATTGCCGGCCTGGTGTTGCTCACCCAATCCACGGAAGACCCCGTGAAGGTGTGGGTGGTGGACCACGACGGCTTGATCACCGTGCCCACCGACGGAGGGCAGTTCGTGCCGACGTGTCCTGCGTGTTACCGGGAACGCCCCTTGTTGACTTACAGGTTCGGCAGGGAAGAGAAAACCAAGGAGGATCTTCAAGCCGAGGGATACACATGCATGGTGACGTTCGACGCCGGGCTGATGCAAAGCGAGAAAATGCAGTTGCTGCAGTTGTCGCCGCCGCCGGGCCGGGCCAAGCGTGCCATGGAACGCGATTTCAGCGAAGCGTTGGAGCGCTTGAAGGTGCGGGAGCGGGCGGATTTGGACTACGACGCCTACCTGTCGCTCAAGACGGACGTGTCCCTTGTGGCGCTCGACATCGAGACCGGGGAGCAAAAGGGCGAGGAACGCGCCCTGCTGGGCTTCATGTTCAGCGTCTTCATGTTCACGTTTGTGCTCATCTACGGCATGCACGTCATGCGCGGCGTCATTGAAGAGAAGTCCAACCGCATCGTGGAGGTGGTGTTGAGCACGGTGCGCCCGAGCCAGCTGTTGGCCGGAAAAATCGCGGGCATTGGCTTGGTGGGGTTGACCCAAATCCTCGGCTGGGCGGTGCTGAGCTGGGGGCTGTTCTTCGTCTTTGGCCTTGCGCTCGACCAGAGTGCGTGGATGGAGGGCTGGGCCCAAACCCAAGGCCTCGCCCCAGAAGCCGTGGACTTGACCACCGTCATGGCCTCGCAGTCGGAGCTCGCGTTTCTGCTCGACATCAACTGGGGCGTCATGCTCACGTGCGGGGCCCTGTATTTCGTGCTCGGGTACGCCTTGTACAGCGCCTTTTTTGCCACGATCGGCGCCATGGTGGAGCAAGAATCGGACGCCCAATACCTGCTTCTGCCGGTGATGGCGCCCCTGCTCTTCAGCTACATGTTGGCGTCGATGAGCTTGGACTCGCCGGAGAGCACCTTGGCCATTGTGAGCTCGTTCGTGCCGTTCTCCGCACCCATTTCCATGATGGTGCGCTTGCCCATGGGGGTGCCTTGGTGGCACGTCGCCTTGAGCATGGCGTTGCTGCTGGCCACCACAGTCGCCCTCGTGGGGTTGGCCGGCCGGGTGTACCGCGTGGCCATTTTGATGTACGGCAAAAAACCCAACATGAAAGAGGTCGTTCGTTGGATGTTTCACCCCGATTCAGGCGCGCTGTGAACGCTTTGCGCAAACTGGCCGTCATCGATTGCGGCACCAACACCTTCAACCTGCGGGTGGTGGAAATGGGCGCCAAGGGAGGTTGGATTCCAGTGTTCGGGCAGCGCGTCCCGGTCAAATTGGGCAAAGGCGGTGTCGCCAAGGGTGTCATCCAGCCGGACCGCATGGCCCGAGGGCTGGACGCCCTGGTGTCCATGCGTGAGGCGCTTCGCAATTACGACGTTGAAGAGGTGCACGTGCTGGCCACCAGCGCCATGCGCGACGCGAAGAACGGCCCGGAATTCGTCTCAGAAGCCAAGCGGTTGGCCGACCTCGACATCCAAGTCATTGGCGGGGCCCACGAGGCGAGGTTGATCCAAGAAGGCATTTGGCTCAACCACCCTGAGATGCCAGACGACACGTGCTTGACCATGGACATCGGCGGGGGGAGCGTGGAGTTTGTGATTTGGAAAGGCCTCGAGATTCAGTGGGCGCAGAGTTTCAACACGGGGGTGGCCCGGTTGCACATGTTGATGGGACTCCCCGATCCGATGGAACGGGAAGGACAGGCCAAGATGACGCCCTACTTCGACGACGTCATGGCGCCGTTGGTGGCGGCGGTCGAGGCCTTGAAGCCCACGCTTTTGGTGGGGGCGAGCGGGTCGTTCGACACGCTGGCCGAGATGGCGGGCACCCGCACCAAGCTTGAACGTCCCGACCACGCCCAAACGCCCGAGTCGCACCCTGGCGTGGACCCCATCCCCATGGAGACGTTCCGCGCCTTGGCACAGCAATTGGTGGAACAGGATGTGCACCACCGTGCCGCCATGCCGGGCATGGACCCTGCGCGGGTGGACCTGATGCCGTTCAGCGTCGCCCTCATCGAATGGGTCCTCAGCTTGGGCGAGTTCAACGACCTGGTGCGTGCGCCCTACGCCCTGCGCGAGGGGGTCATGTCCCGCTTGGAGCGGGGATTGCCTTTGCTCCCTGAGCTTGCGTGAGGTTGCCAGGCTCGTGAGTTTGGCACCATCTTTGGCTTGCATCGGGTGAACACCCCAAATTGAGACCATGGCCCATCTGCTGATCATCGACGACGAAGCGCCCATCCGCACCAGCCTGCGTGAAATTTTGGAATACGAGGGACATCGCATTTCAGAAGCGGCGACGGGGATGGACGGGGTGCTCGCCGCGACCAAGACCAAATTCGACGGCGTCTTTTGCGATGTCAAAATGCCCCAAATGGACGGCCTGGATGTGCTCGACATGTTGGCGAAAAAGGGCGTGCAGACGCCGGTGGTCATGATTTCTGGGCACGGCACGGTCGACACGGCCGTGGCCTCGTTGAAGAAAGGTGCGTACGATTTCATCCAAAAGCCCCTGGACCTGAACCGGGTGCTGGTCACACTCCGGAACATGCTTGAGCGTGAGGCGCTCGTGGAGACCACCCAAGTCCTGAAGAAGAAGGCACACAAAGCCCAGTCGCACTCCATTGTGGGGGAGTCCGAGGCGATTCGGGACATCTTGAGCATGGTTGAGACTGTGGCACCTACCGAAGCGCGGGTGTTGGTCACCGGGGCGAACGGAGCGGGCAAGGAATTGGTGGCCCGCCAAATTCACAACGGCTCGCCCCGTGCCGAGGGGCCGTTTGTGGAGGTCAACTGTGCGGCCATCCCAGGGGAGTTGATCGAGAGCGAGTTGTTTGGCCACGAGAAGGGGGCGTTCACCAGCGCCGTATCTCAGCGCAAGGGCAAGTTTGAGCAGGCCCAAGGCGGCACGTTGTTCCTCGATGAAATCGGAGACATGAGCGCCAACGCGCAAGCCAAGGTCCTGCGTGCCTTGCAAGAGCACAAGATTTCTCGCGTCGGTTCCGACAAAGACATCGCGGTGGACGTGCGCGTGGTGGCGGCGACGAACAAAGACTTGAAGCAGGCCATTGCCGACGGCGAATTCCGAGAGGATTTGTACCACCGGCTTGCGGTGGTGCCCATCCACGTGCCTGCATTGGCCGAGCGCGCGTCCGACGTGCCTGTCTTGGTGGCGCATTTCTTGGAACTGTTGTGCAGCCAGGGCGGCAGAAGCGTCCCCGAGGTGAGTGCCGAGGCGATGGACATGCTCGCCGGCGCGCCTTGGACGGGGAACGTCAGGGAGTTGCGCAACGCGGTGGAGCGCTTGCTCATCTTCTGCCCGGCCAAAGGGGCCATCGACGCCGCATTGGTGGCCAAGCACGGGCACCTGGGGTGATGCGTTCTGTGTCCTTGGGACACATGCTTATGTCTTGAAGTGTTGGTTGTCAGCAAGATGAGGCAACCCTCGCTTCATTCCTTCGTCTGTCCTTTGGACAAACCTCTGACGACATGGATTTTTTTGACACCCTTGAATTGGACGGCGGCGTGGTGATTGGCTTTCTCTTTGTGACCCTCGTGGCCCTGGCCGGCAACTGGCGGTTGTTCGTCAAATGCGACCAGCCGGGATGGTCTGTCGTGGTGCCAGGCTACAACGTGGTCATCGCCATGCGGATCGTGGGACGCCCCGACAGCCACGCACTGCGCTTCCTGATCCCAGGTTACAACGTGTTTTTCTTCTTCAAGACAATCATGGAGCTCGCGGCCTCGTTTGGCAAGCGGAGCAACTTGGACTTCGGCTTGGCGGCCGTCTTCAACGTCTTCTACATCCTCAACCTCGGACTGAGCGAGGACGAGGAGTACCAGGGACCCGTGTTTGGCCGGGAATTGCACGAAGCCCAGCGACCCCACCTCTCGGTCGTCTGACCGGATTCAGCTCATCCTTGAAGCTTCGCAAGCGCCGCATCCACGGCCGCTTGCAGCCCGGCGGCGTTTTTGCCGCCTGCGGTCGCGAAGAACGCTTGACCGCCACCCCCGCCACCGATGTGGGGGGCCAATTCCCGGACGAGGTTCCCTGCGTGCAGTCCATGGGACTCCACAACGTCGTCGCTGATGGCGATGGACAAGGTGACTTTGCCCCCGGCCTCGCTTCCAAACACGCCGAAGAACGGCGCCTTTTCAGCCTTCAGCTGGAACGCAAGGTCCTTGATGTTCTTGCTGTCCAAGTCGAGCACGGCCCCCACGGCATGGATGCCTGAAAGGGTGGTCATTTTGCCAATGAGATCTTCTTTCACGTTGCCGGCGGCCGCGCGTTGGAAGGCTTCAATGTCCTTGGACATTTTTGTGTTGGCCTTCAACAGGTCGTCGATCGCTTGGGCAGGGTCAGCAGCCCCTTTGAGCAAGGCGCGGATGCTGGCCAGTTGAGCCCGCTCCTCGTGTTGGGCTTGCAGTGCCCCTGAGCCTGTGACGGCCTCGATGCGGCGGATGCCTGCAGCCACGGCGCTTTCGCTTTCAATTCGGAACAAGCCGATGGCCCCGGTGGCGGGCACGTGGATGCCGCCGCAGAGTTCCTTGGAGGACCCAAATTCAATCATGCGGACCGTGTCCCCGTACTTCTCGCCAAACAACATCATGGCGCCAGCTTCTTCGGCTTGGGCCAAGGGGATGTCCCGGTGCTCGCCGCACGGAAGGTTCGCCAGGATGCGGGCCTGCACCTTCGATTCAATCTCTGCCAACTCCTCGGTGGTCACTTTTTGGAAGTGAGAGAAATCAAACCGCAAGCCGTCGGGCTTGACGAGCGACCCCTTTTGTTCCACGTGCGTCCCGAGCACCTCACGAAGCGCCTCGTGCAAGAGGTGCGTGGCGCTGTGGTTCCGTGCGGAGTCGTCTCGACGGCCGCCGTGCACCTCAGCTTTGAAGGTGCCAGAAGGGGAGGTGGGGACCTTGTCCAAGACATGGACGATGAGGTTGTTCTCTTTTTTGGTGTCGAGCACGTGGAACACCCCGTCCTCTGACGTGAGCGTGCCTTGGTCACCCACTTGGCCGCCTCCTTCTGGGTAGAACGGAGATTGGTCAAACACCGCTTGGATGAACGTCTTTTTCTTGGCCGTCACTTCCCGGTGGCGCAACAGCTTGACGTCCGCGGAGGTGTGGTCGTACCCCACGAATTCGGTGACGCCTTCATGGGCGACCACCACTTGCCAGTCGTCGGCGGTGATCTTGCCGGCTTCGCGGGAACGGTTCTTTTGGGCTTCCAGCAGGGCGCTGAATCCCGCCTCGTCCACCTTGAGGTCTTGCTCGCTGGCGATGAGCGCGGTCAAGTCCACGGGGAACCCGAAGGTGTCGTAGAGTTCGAAGACCAAATCGCCCGCCAACTCTTCTCCCGCCTTCATGTCCTTGGTCGCCAAGGCCAACTTGTCCATGCCTGAGGCCAACGTGCGCAGGAAGGATTGCTCCTCTTGCTCGATGACTTGTTGGATGAGGCCTTTTTGGGCCTTGATTTCTGGGAAGGTGCCAGACATCTGGTCGTCCAGCACGTCGACGAGGGTGTGGATGAACGGCTCATTCATCCCGAGGAAGGACGAGCCGTACCGGACCGCACGGCGCAAAATCCGGCGAATCACGTAGCCTGCACCGGTGTTGGAAGGCAGTTGGCCGTCCGCAATGGAGAACGCCACGGCGCGGACGTGGTCGGCGATGACGCGAAACGCCACAGCCTCTTGGCTGTCGTCGCCGGGGTAGGTCTTGCCGCTCGCTTTGGCGATGGCGTCGAGGAGTGGCGTGAAGATGTCGGTGTCGTAGTTGGATTGGACCCCTTGCAACGCCATGGCCAGGCGCTCGAAGCCCATGCCGGTGTCGATGTGCTTGTTGGGAAGGGGCACAAGGGAGCTGTCCGCCATGCGGTTGAACTCCATGAACACGAGGTTCCACACCTCGATCACTTGCGGGTGGTCCATGTTGACCAACTCGCGGCCGTCGACCTTGGTGCGTTCGTCGTCGTCCCGGAGGTCGATGTGGATTTCAGAGCAGGGGCCGCAAGGTCCCGTCTCGCCCATTTCCCAAAAGTTGTCCTTCTTGTCCGCCGCGAGAATGCGGTCGTCGGCCATGTGTTTCTGCCAATGCGCGCGGGCCTCGTTGTCTGCGGGCAAGCCGTCGCCTTGATCTCCGCCAAACACGGTGACGTACAAGCGGTCTTTGTCCAGCTTGTAGCGGTCGGTGAGCAATTCCCACGCCCAGTCGATGGCTTCGGCCTTGAAGTAATCGCCGAAGGACCAGTTTCCCAACATTTCGAAGAGCGTGTGGTGGTACGTGTCGACGCCCACTTCTTCAAGGTCGTTGTGCTTGCCGCTCACACGCAGGCACTTTTGGGTGTCGGCGATGCGCGCATGTTTGACCGGCTGGTTCCCCAAGAACAAATCCTTGAACGGGTTCATTCCCGCATTGATGAACATGAGGGTCGGATCGTCCTTCACCACCATCGGCGCAGACGGCACAATGGTGTGGTTCTTCTCCTTGAAAAAGTCCAAAAATGTCTGGCGGATGACGCGTGATTCCATGGCGCTTTGAATTGCAGCGTGAAAATACGGCAGACCATCCACGCAAGAATGACGACCTTTGCACCGATGTGGACGCGCAGCAGGTACAATCCTGAGACCCTCCAGATGGAGGAGGTCAAGCTCACAGGCCGGGAGATTTTCCAGCTTGTGGGGCTTCGCGTGGCGTTCGTGTTGGCGATTGGGGCGGGCAGCGTGTGGCTGTTCGACCAAGTGTTCCAAAGCCCTGCCGACCGTGCCAGAGACCGAGAAATCGCCTTCTTGGAACGGCAGCTGGAAGAGATGCGCGGGGAGGTGGCCTTGATGGAAGGGGCGCTGGGCGACCTGGCCCAACGCGACGACGCGGTGTACCGCACCATTCTCGGGGTGCAACCCGTTCCTGACCACCTTCGCCATCCGGGCATCGGTGGCGTGGACCGTCAAGCCAACGTGCGCGGCCACGTGCACTCGGAGGAGGTGGCTGAGCTCAAGGACCGCATCGCGTCCCTCCAGCGCTCGCTGGTGGCGCAGTCCAACTCGTTGGATGAAGTGACCGACATGGCGCTCGAGTACGAGAAGCGTTTGGAATCGATCCCGGCCATTCAACCGGTGCGGAACGAGGACCTCGGCCGCATGGCGAGCGGGTGGGGCTACCGGATTCACCCCATCTACAAAGTGCGAAAGTTCCATTACGGAATGGACTTCAGCGCCCCCGAAGGCACCGAGGTATTCGCCACGGGAGACGGTGAAGTGGTCAAGGTCAAGCGCCTCTACAACGGCTACGGCCGCCACATCGTCATCCGGCATGGCTTTGGCTACGAGACGCTCTACGCCCACCTGAGCAAGTCCAACGTCCGTCGCGGCGACAAGGTGAAGCGCGGCCAAGTCATCGGCTTGGTCGGAAGCACTGGCACCTCCACCTCGTCCCACCTTCATTACGAGGTGCACAAAGACGGTCGGAAGGTGAACCCCGCGCATTACTACTTCAACGACCTGTCGCCTGCCGAGTACGAGCAGATGTTGGAGGCGGCCGATTTGGAGAACCAGAGTTTGGACTGAGCGTCCTATCTTGTCCTCACATGCCACTGAATCAACCCATCCAAAAGCGTTACCACAGCATTTCTGAGGTGGCCAAGATGCTCGACGTCAACCCGTCGTTGCTTCGGTTTTGGGAGAAGCAGTTCAAGCAGATTCAGCCCAAGACCAACGCACGCGGCAAGCGCGCGTACCGGCAAGAAGACATCGACGTCATCCGTCGCATCTACGACTTGGTGAAAGTTCAAGGCCTCACGCTGGAAGGCGCACGCAAGGCCATGTCGGCCAGAAAAGGGGAGGCGAAGGAGCGCGGTGCCCAGGCGGCTTCCGCGGCCCAAGCGGCCAGTTCGGTGCCAACGCCCGCGGTCAACCCTGCGGAAGAGGCCAAGCGGCAGGAGGCCGTGTCCAGACTCAAGAAGGTTCGGCAGCGGCTGCTTGAGGCGCGCGCCGCCGTCCAGTCGTGAGGTGGTTCTTCACGTAGTCTTCGATTCCCGATTCCAACGACCGGAACGTCACGTCGCAACCGTGGTTCCTCAGTTTGGTGAGGTCGGCTTCCGTGAAGTATTGGTAGGTGTCCCGGATGTCCTCCGGGGTGTCGACGAATGAAATCTCCGGGGTGCGGCCCATGGCGCTGAATGTGGCGCGGACCAAGTCGAGGAAAGTCCGGCCTTGGCCGCTGCCCAAATTGTACAGTCCCGAGTGCGCTGGGATGCGGTGGTGCATGAAGTGAAGCAACACGCTGCACACGTCTTCCACGTGGACAAAGTCCCGGGTTTGGTGGCCGTCGGCGAAGTCGGGACGGTGGCTGCGGAAGAGCTTCATGCCGCCCGTGGCTTCCACTTGGCGGAACGTGTGCAGGACCACAGAAGCCATGCGGCCCTTGTGAAATTCGTTGGGACCGTAGACGTTGAAGAACTTGAAGCCCGCCCAGAAGTAGGGCTTGCGTTCTTGGGCGAGGGCCCAGGCGTCGAAGTCGTTCTTGGACCGTCCGTAGGGGTTCAACGGTTCCAGGTCCTTCACGACCTCGTGGCTGTCCACGTAACCCTTGCTGCCGTCGCCGTACGTGGCCGCAGA
The DNA here is from genome assembly GCA_049627085.1 of Flavobacteriales bacterium. GTDB lineage: Bacteria > Bacteroidota > Bacteroidia > Flavobacteriales_D > Sanyastnellaceae > UBA11663. Next base: position 10,903 of record JBMZWX010000035.1, read on the forward strand.
ACTGGCGTAGATGAGCGGCAGCCCAAACTCCACACACAGGTTCCAGATGTCTTTCGTGTACTGAAGGTTGAGCGCGGTCAGGAGTTCCTCGTCTTGTTCCGTGGTGTCGGTGCGGGCCCCGAGGTGGAACACGAATTGCACCTGCGACTCGTTCTCGCGAAGCCATGCTGGGAAATCCTTCCGGTTCACGCGCTCGGTCACGTCGAGGTGGGCGTGGTTGGGGCGTTTGGCCTCCACACTGAAGTCATCGACCAAGACCAACTGGCGGTAATCCGCCTCCAACAGCCTGACGGCAAGCACGCTTCCAATGAAGCCTGCAGCTCCTGTAACCACAATCATGTCGCGAAGGTAGCCCGGTGAAAACATCTGCTACCTTTGCCGGGTTATCGCATCATGAAGAACGTCTACGTCACCCGCCGCGCCCATTTCAATGCCGCCCACAAATTGTGGAACGAGGATTGGTCTGAGGAGAAGAACATGGAAGTGTTTGGCAAATGCGCCAACCCCAACTGGCACGGCCACAACTACGAGCTGCACGTCACCATCAAGGGCGAGCCAGCGGAGGAGACGGGCTATTGCATGAACCTCAAGGAGCTCAAGGACATCATCAAGGAAAAGGTGGAAGAGCCCATCGACCACAAAAACCTCAACCTGGATGTGCCGTTTTTGAAGGGCAAAAAGACGTCTACCGAGGTGCTCATCATCGCGATCTGGGAAGAGTTGGAGCCCGCCATTTCTGAGCGCGGTTGCCAGTTGCACCACATCCGGCTGTACGAGACGGAAAACAACTACGCCGACTACTACGGCGGGGAGTGAGACCCTTGGCGGTTGCAAAATTTGGTCAACAGTGAGGGCTGAAGCTGTCCGTCTTGCATCTTTGGCGCATGGATCAACCACCTCGGATTTTTGAGGGCGCCCGCCCTGAGTTCAACGAAACACGTTTCACCAACGACGCCTCTGTGTCGTCGTTCATGTCCACGGTCTTCACGTGGATGGTGGCAGGCTTGGCCGTCACAGGCGCGGCTGCGTACTACGCCGCGGCCAGCCAATTGTACCTCTCGCTGATGCAGGGGGCTGGGTTCTGGCTTGTGACGTTGGCGCCGTTTGCGTTTTTGCTGGTGATGAATTTTGGGCTTCAAAAGCTCAGCGTCACCTCGCTCGCGCTGTGCTTTCTCGCCTTCGCCGGCACCATGGGGTTGAGCCTTGGCGGCATTTTCTTCATCTATTCCCTGGGCAGTTTGGCCCAAGTCTTCGCCATCACGGCGGGCACCTTTGCGATCATGGCGATTGCCGGCTACACCACCAACGTGGATTTGTCGCGCTTCGGCAGCTTGCTCTTCATGGCGCTCATCGGCATCCTGCTGGCCAGCCTCGTGAACTGGTGGATGAAGAGCCCGATGATGGACTTCGTCATCAGCGCAGGCGGTGTCCTCGTGTTCACGGGCTTGGTCGCCTACGACACACAACGCTTGAAGCGCATTGCCGCAGGCGTGGAGTACGGGGCTGTGGCCCCCATGAAGCTCGCCTTGCTCGGCGCCACTTCGCTTTACTTGGACTTCCTCAACCTGTTCCTCTTCCTGCTGCGCCTCTTGGGCCGCAGGGACTGAATCAGTGCGCCACCATCCAACGCTGCGTCCAGGTTTGGCCGGACGCGGTTTGGAGGGTCAACAGGTAGGGACCGTTCGCCAACTCGCGGGCGTCGACGAACAAACGCTGTGTTCCTCGGGCCAACGTGCCTTGGTGCAATTGACGGACAGGCTGTCCGAGTCCGTTGCGCAATGTCACGGTGCATTCGACCGGCTGCGGAAAGTGGACCTCGAAGCAAGAGAGTTGTGAACCGGGGTTCGGGTAGGCGGCCACCCAAGGGGAGAAGTCTTCTGCCTGCATGATGTGGTCTGTGCCGCCCAAAACTTTGAACGACCAGTGTCCAGCCGGCGCGGGCATGGGGCGGTTGCCGGTCTTCCCGCTGTTGGCTTCTGCCAACACGAAGTAGAACACCTTGGTGCCCACGGACTGGGCAGGGATGTTCCCGGCAAATTCACCTTCCACGACACCTTCGATCATGGTCACTTCGTTCCAAGGCCCGTCCGCGGAGGTGGACCAAGACAGCGTGGCTGAAGCGATGCCCGAGCGGTGGCTGATTTCCGCAACCACGGCGTAGGGTGTGCTGTCGTTCTCGGTGTCGTCCAGGGGGAGGTGGCTAATCATCAAAGGATCTTCCACACCCACCGAATGGGTGATGCAGTGAATGGCGCCGCTCAACGCAATGATGTTGGAGTTGCCGCCGTCGCAGTCGATGCCCACGATGTTGTATCCAGGCAACGCTTCTTCCCAAATGCGAATCGCCGTGGTGTCGTACTGCTGGTAGTAGGTGGGCAAGATGACCGTGTTGTTGACGAACACCGCGTTGCTGTAGGTCAAGTAATCCCCGTTTTGGTTGGGGTAGCCACCGCTTTGTTCAGGGGGACTCGGGATGCGAATGACGTCAAAAGGGGTGCCCCACTTGGTGGTGAAGTTGCTCAACACGTATTGCAGGTTCGCTTCAATTTGAGGACCGTCGGCCACCCCCTGGGGGTACTCCGCCACCAACAGCGTCGACTCGTCCAGCAACTTCATGTGCATGTCGATGTGGTGAATGCCGTCGTAGGGCAGGTTGTCCATCTTCACGTAGGTGTCCACCCCATGGAACGCCTCGACGATTTGGTCGATGTCGTCTTCGGTGTGATCAGGGAACGTGGTCCACCAAGACTGGTCGCCGTTGTTCTCGTCGAGGATGAGTTCGGAGGCGAACGCGGTGCCATAGCCGTCCGACATCCAGTTGCCGCCCGTGTTCATCAAGTCGCTCGGCGATTCAATGGTGCTGTACAAGGTCAGGCCCATGTGGTCGGCCAACGCGTCAGGGATGGCGTCGTCGTCGGGACGAGGGCGGTTGTACAACCAGTCGACCAGCACGCGGCCGTCGTTCCACTCGGTGTACACTGTGTTGGCCCCGTAATCCCGAATCCAAATGCTGTTGGTGGGCACATCCACCACTTCGATGCTGTCCATGGACAACGGTCCGCCACAAGATCCCCCCGTAAGGTAGGATGTGGTTTGGTTGGGCTCCTCTGAAAAGATGACCACCCGACACTCCTCGCTGGCCGCCGCCGCGATTTGCTTCAGGATGCATGAGAAGCCCTCCCAGGTGATGGTCAACACTTCAATTTCTTCCCATTCTGCGGCCGTCCGCAGGTTCGAGCCGGGAGGCGGGGTGGGGATGCCTCGGCTCAAGGTGCCAAATTGGCCGTCGAGCGGACGAGACATGTCAAGCTCCCACGGGGCAAAACCCTTGGGGAGGATGCGGTCTTCTTGGCTGTCGTGTTGTCCCCAAACCAATCCTGACATCAGGGTCATCATGAAGAGCGTGGCGAAGCGGGGGAATGAAGGTTTCAATTTCATGACCCCAAGGTACCGCGGCTTCTGCCTTCAAACGTCGTGCCGGGGCCTCAGAGGTTCAAGCTGACGACCTCGCCGGCCGGGCACCACACGGAATCGATGGCTGTGCTGTCCAATCCCGCGCACGCCCAATATCGGTGGTGGAGCAGCCAGGTGTCTCCGGTGATGAAACATGTGGACTGGTCGGTGCCGCCCCCTTCGACCGCCACCCAATCTGTGCCACAACTCCACCGAACTTCAGATGCTGCTCCCTCCACGTCGCGGGGAATCCACCTGTAGATCATGTTGCTGTTGGTGCATTCCGGCAAGGAGTTGGACAGGGAAGCCTCCACCCGGGTTTGGGGCATGACGGCGACTTCTTCGTGGTTAAACGTTTCTCCTGAGGTCAGATCCTCAGGGTTGAACGGCACGAGCTCTTCGAAGCACCCCTCGCGCGCCACCCGAAGCCGGATGGACAGCACGTTGCTTCTCACGGTGGCCAACTCCACCACGCCGTCTGCGCCCGTGACGGCTTGATCCACCTCGGTGTAGAACCCGTTGAGCACCCCATTCTCCAGGCGCTGTTCCTCCAGGGTCACTTGGACTTGAGGGGCTGGTGCGGAGGGATCTGCCCATTCCACACATGCCACTCGGAATCGGATGGACGAATCCTCAGGCCGGCACGACCATGTGCTGCCGGCCAGGAGCAAGAAGAGCATGGTCAAGCCATGAAGGGAGCGAGGAGGCGTCATCCGACCACTTGGAGTTTGGCGAATTTGAGGAGCAGCTGTTTTTTGCCCACGGCTGGGAACGTGATGGTCGCCTTTTCATTGGGGGCACTTCCTTCAATGTGAAGGACGCGGCCTTTGCCAAACTTGGCGTGCACCACGATGTCGCCCACCGCGATGTTGGCATCCGACCCTGCGGCAGGGGACGAGGCTGGCGAGGCTTGTGAAGCGCCCGCGCTTCCGCTTTTCGCGGCTTCCTTCAAGCTGGACCAGTTGCCGGGCTTCATGGGCTTGGAAGGGGTGGGCTTGGCTTGGCTCGCCAACCGCCCAAACGACCTTGGCGCCGTGCCGCTTGGCATGCGCTGGAATTGGCTGCGGGCTTGGGCGAAGTCGACTGGGCTTCGGGACGTCGGGGCTTGCTGGGGATGAACAATGCAACCCTCGTCGATCTCTTCCAAGAAACGGCTGGGGTCGCCTTGGGTCACCTGACCCCACTTGAACCTTGTCAATGCGTACGACAATGTGCATGTGACTTGAGCACGTGTCAGCGCCACGTAAAAGAGGCGACGTTCTTCTTCAAGTTCCGCACGGCTTTCCATGGCCATTTGGGAGGGGAACAGCTGCTCTTCCAGCCCGACGATGTGAACGTGTTTGAATTCAAGTCCTTTGGCGGCGTGGACTGTCATGAGGCTCACCTTGTTGTCGTCGTCGTCGTCGTTGTCCGCGTCGGTCAGCAATGCGACGTCGATCAAAAAGTCAGACAAGGATTGGGCGCCTTCGTTGGCGGGGTTCTCCACGAAGCCCTGGAGCGCGTTCAGCAATTCCTGGACGTTTTCGTAGCGTGCCACGCCTTCCGGGGTTTTGTCGCTGTACAAGGCGTGGACCAAACCGGACCGCTTGGCGATGGCCAAACCCAAGGCGTGCGCGTTCGCGGTGCCCGCCTCGGCAGAGAAGGCCGAGACCATGTCTGCGAACTCGCGCAGTTTCTTCCAGGCGGTGCCTTTCAGGTTGTCAGGCGGCATTCCGTGCTCGGGGTGCAACACGTCCCACAAGCTCTTTTCTTCTCCCGCTGCCAAGGCGATGAGTTTGTCCATGGTGGTCTTCCCAATGCCACGGGCGGGGTAGTTGACCACACGTTTGAAACTCTCGTCGTCGCTCGGGTTGACGGTCAAGCGGAAATAGGCCAGCAAGTCTTTGACCTCCTTGCGCTGGTAGAACGACAGTCCCCCGTAGATGCGGTAAGGGACGTTCAGCTTCCTCAAGCTCTCTTCAAAAGAGCGAGACTGTGCGTTGGTTCGGTACAGGATGGCGAAGTCCTTGTACTGGCATCCGTCGTGGCCCCGCACCTCGAAAATCTTGTGCGCCACAAAGCGCCCCTCGTCGTTGTCCGAAGTCGCCCGGAAGACTTTGATCTTTTCGCCGTCTGAATTGTGGGTCCAAACCTCCTTGGGGATTTGGTCTCGGTTGTTCGCAATCACCGAATTCGCCGCGCGGACAATGTGGGAGGTGGAGCGGTAGTTCTGTTCCAGCTTGAACAGCTTGGCATCCTGATAGTCCTTCTTGAAGTTCAGGATGTTCTGGATGTTGGCCCCGCGGAAGGCGTAAATGCTTTGGGCGTCGTCGCCCACCACGCAGACGTTCTCGTGGACCGCGCCCAGCTGCTTGATGATGAGGTACTGTGCGAAGTTGGTGTCTTGGTACTCGTCCACGAGGATGTACCGGAAGCGGTGCTGGTATTTGCTCAGCAGGTCCGGGAAGTCGCGAAGCAGCACGTTCATCTTGTACAGCAGGTCGTCGAAATCCATGGCGCCCGCCCTGAAGCACCTCGCCTCGTAGTTGGCGAAGATTTCGGCGAGCATGGGCCGGCCGGCTTGTTGGTCTTCAGACCGAATCTCGGTGTGCTCGGCGTACGCACGTGCGTCAATCAGGTTGTTCTTGGCGCTGCTGATGCGGCTCTGCACGCTCGCGGGCTTGTACACCTTGTCGTCGAGCCCCATGCCCTTGATGATGTCTTTCAACAGGCTGCGGCTGTCCTGCGTGTCGTAGATGGTGAAGTTTCGAGGGTAGTTGATGCGCTCGCATTCCATCCGAAGGATGCGGGCGAAGATGCTGTGAAACGTCCCCATCCAGAGGTTGCGCGCCTCGCTCTCCCCGACGAGGGTGCCGATGCGGTGCTTCATCTCCTTGGCCGCCTTGTTCGTGAACGTCAAGGCCAAAATCGAGAACGGATCCACCCCTTGCGTCATCATGTGTGCGATGCGGTAGGTCAGAACCCGGGTCTTTCCAGAGCCCGCACCTGCAATCACCATCATGGGCCCATCCATGTGGGCCGCCGCCTCCCGTTGGACGTCGTTGAGATCTTCTAAGAAATTCACAATCGAAAGGTACATTCGAGCCTCGCTTGGGTGACCATCCGCAGCAACGCTCTTGCAAATCGGGTGATTCAAGTTGGGTCGGAGAAGTCTCCGTAAAAATCTCCCGCCAACCCTTGCTTTTTCGTTGGTTTCGTCTACTTTTGCACCCCCTTTAGAATTTGGGGGGAAGTATTTTATGCCCATAGATTAACGTCAAACCTAGACGATGCCTACCATCCAGCAGCTCATCCGCAAGGGAAGGGTCACCAAGACCCAGGCGAGTAAATCGGCCGCTTTGGACTCATGTCCACAACGCCGTGGCGTCTGCGTTCGTGTGTACACGACCACGCCCAAGAAGCCAAATTCCGCCATGCGAAAAGTCGCCCGTGTGCGACTCACCAATGGAAACGAAGTGAACGCCTACATCGGCGGTGAAGGACACAACCTCCAAGAGCACAGCAT
>JBMZWX010000036.1:0-17447 GCA_049627085.1 Flavobacteriales bacterium
CCAAATACAAGACAATCAGCCCCGACGACCACAAGCTCTTCCACGTGGCCGACACCCCGTACGAGGTGGTCCAAACCATCGTGTCGCACCACGAGCGTGCCAAGTTGCGCCCCAACTTCTGACACGATGTCACCACTTTGGGGCCAAGGGTGACGCTTCTGTCAGCCAATGGGCCTCGCACGTGGACTGGCACAAGAATTGACCAAGCAAGGACGTCGCCCAAGGGCGGCGTCTTTTCATTTGAACACACATCAACATGGCACAACAAGGCACCATCAACGTCACGACGGACAACATTTTCCCCATCATCAAGCAATTCCTGTACAGCGATCAGGAAATCTTTTTGCGAGAATTGGTCTCGAACGCCGTGGACGCCACCCAAAAGCGCAAGATGTTGGCGCAGTTGGGGGAAATCGCAGAAATCACAGACACCCCTCAAGTTGAAGTTCTCTTGAACGAAGAGGCGGGCACCGTGACCATCCGAGACACGGGCATTGGGATGACCGCAGAAGAAATCGACAAGTACATCAACCAAATTGCGTTTTCTGGAGCCACAGACTTCTTGGAGAAGTACAAAGACGCCGACGCCAAGCAAGCCATCATCGGACACTTCGGTTTGGGCTTCTACTCTGCCTTCATGGTCGCCGACCGGGTGGACATTGTCACCTTGAGCCAACGCGAAGGTTCGCAAGCCGTGAAGTGGAGCTGCGACGGGTCGCCCAACTTCTCCTTGGAAGACGTCGACAAAGAGCACGCCGGCACAGACATCGTGTTGCATGTCTCTGAGGATGCGAAAGAGTACATGGCCCAAGAGCGCATTCGCGAGATCCTGAACACGTACTGCAAATTCATGCCCGTGGAGATCGTCCAAGGCATCAAGTCCGAGTACGTCGACGACCCCGAAGGTGCCAAGGACGACGAAGGCAACGTCAAAAAGATCAGCGTCGACGTGCCTTTTGTCGTGAACAAAACAGAGCCCGCCTGGACGAAGAAGCCAGCGGACCTCCAGGACGAGGACTATGCCGAATTCTACCGGGACCTGTACCCCATGAATTTCGAGGACCCATTGTTCCACATTCACCTCAACGTCGACTTCCCCTTCAACTTGACGGGCATCCTGTACTTCCCCAAGTTGAAGAAGCAGATGGACCTGCAGAAAAACCGGATCCACCTCTACTCGAACCAGGTGTTCATCACAGACAACGTGGAGAACATTGTGCCCGACTTCTTGACCCTGCTGCATGGGGTCATCGACTCGCCAGACATCCCATTGAACGTCAGCCGCTCCTATTTGCAGGAGGACGCCAACGTGAAGAAGATCTCAGGCCACATCAGCAAGAAGGTCAGCGACAAGTTGGCCCAGATGTTCAAGAAGGACCGTCCCGCATTTGAGGCGCAGTGGGACGACTTGCGGGTGTTTGTGGAATACGGCATGCTCACGGACGAAAAGTTTGCCGAGCGTGCCCAGAAGTTCTTCTTGTACAAAGACAGCGAAGGCAAGTGCCACACCCACGACGAGTTGTTGGCGATCGTGGGGGAAACCCAGAAGGACAAGCACGGCAAGGTCATCCTCCCTTACACGCACCACGTCGAGGGACAGCACAGCTACGTGAAGGAAGCCACCGACCGCGGTTACACGGTCTTGGTGATGGACGGACCGCTCGCCGCACACGTGGTGAGCAAGTTGGAACAAACCCACTCCGACGTTCAATTCAAGCGTGTGGACGCGGACATCGCCGACAAGCTGATTGAAAAGGACGAGGAATTGACCTCAGCCCTGGACGACTCGCAACAGGAAACGTTGAAGCCTATTTTGGAAGGCGCCTTCCCCGGCGAAGGGTACAAGGTGCAGTTCGCTCCGATGTCGCCCAGCGCGGCACCCCTGGTCATCACCCAAAGTGAATTCATGCGGCGCATGAAGGAACAGCAAGCCGCGGGCGGAGGGGGATTCCAAATGTTCGGCGACATGCCCAGCAGCTACGAAGTGACCGTCAACGCCAACCACCCCTTGGCGACCAGCCTGTTGAATGAAACAGACGACACCAAGCGCAGCGCCCTGGCCAGGCAAGCCGCCAACCTGGCACGCCTCTCCCAAGGTCTCCTCGAGGGTGAGGAGTTGACGGCCTTCATCCAAGACGGGTTCGCCCAACTGCACCAAGCCTGATGGGCTACTCCAAGTGGATTGGCGGCGCGGTCGGATGGGCCCTGGGAGGCCCCATCGGCGGCGTCATGGGCTACTGGTTGGGCAAGATGTTCTCCGACGACAGCTTGGCCATGGATGGCGGGATGCCGGGGGGCGCAGGCTATGCGGGCGCCGGAAGGGCGGAGGCCCGGACCAGAACAAGGCCCACCCAAGCGGGGGACTTTGCCCTGAGCATGGTGGTCTTGAGCGCCGCCGTCATGCAGGCGGACAACCGCGTGCTGAAATCCGAATTGGACTACGTCAAGTCGTTCTTCAAGACCAACTTCGGACAAGCGCAAGCCGAGCAACTGACCTTGGCCCTTCGGGAAGCCCTGAAGAACCAGGTCGACGTGCGAGGGGTCTGCATGCAGATCCGGGCCAACATGCCCCACGCCAAGCGATTGCTCCTGTTGCAATACCTCTATGGAATTGCCCGGGCAGATGGCAACGTGGATCCTCGGGAAGTGGACCTCATTCGTCGCATGGCGTCGGCCTTGGGCATCAGCGACAAGGACCGCGCGTCGATTGAGGCGCCCTTCCACAGCGACAAACCGGACCCTTACACCGTGTTGGAAGTCGACCAAAGCGCCTCCGATGCGGAAGTCAAAAAAGCCTACCGACGGCTCGCACTCAAGTTCCACCCGGACAAGGTTCGTGACATGGGCGAGGCGTACGCCAAGCAGGCAGAGGCACGCTTTTTGGAAGTGCAAGACGCCTACGAGCACCTGAAAAAGGTGCGCGGGTTCAAGTGAGTCCGGAACGGGCCACAAGTCGTGGTAACTTGTTGGCATGATTCGAATGGAACGCTTTGCGGCTTACCTCCTTGCCGCGGCCATGCTTGGGTTGGCACCCGCCGACGCTTTGGCCCAAAAAGGGAAGAAAAAGAAGGGGAAGAAAGGCGATGCAGCCCAAGTTGATGGCGCCAAGAAAGGCGGCAAAGACAAGCTGAAATCCGTCGGAGAATTCACCGAGGACTTGAAGGCGACCGAGGGACTCTTCAACCTCTACCAAGACACGGTGAAGGGGAGCATGTACATGCATGTGCCCGCTTCGGCGCTCGACCAAGAGTTCATCTACTTCTCGCAGGTGGAAGACGGCGTGGTTTCCAGCGGGTTCTTCCGCGGAAGCTACCGGGGCAGCAAGGTGGTCACGTTCCACCGGCACTTTGGACAGCTTGAAGTGCATGCTGAGAACACCAACTTCCACGTCGCCCCAGACAACGCCCTGAGCAAAGCGGCCCAAGCCAACCTGAACACGCCCATTTTGGCGAGCGTCAAGATTGAAGCGGAGGACAGCACCGGCTACGTGGTCTCCGCGGACGCGTTGTTCCTGCGCGAAGACTTGCAAATGATCAAGCCGCCTTCACGTCCTGGACGGAAATCGGCGTTGGGCAAGTTGAGCAAGGCCAAAAGCAAGGTGGTGGACGTCGCGAACTACCCCATGAACACCGAGCTGTCGGTGGACTACGTCTACGACAACGGCAGCCCCTCGGTGGGCGGACCTGAATTCGAGGACGGCCGCTACGTGACTGTGGGTTACCGCCACGCGTTGTTGCCCATGCCGAAAGACGGATTCACCCCGCGTGCCGACGACCCGCGCATCGGGTTTTTCACCACCGAGGTGGAAGATTTGACGGGCGTGACCGCCACGCCTTGGATGGACATGATCCACCGCTGGAGGCTCGAGAAGAAGGACCCCACCGCGGCCATGTCGGAACCTGTGAAGCCCATCACATGGTGGATTGAAAACACCACACCGGAAGAATTCCGTCCCATCATCACGGCGGGCGTGGAGAAGTGGAACCAAGCCTTTGAGCCCCTCGGCTTCAAGAATGCTGTGGTCGTCAAGGTGCAACCTGACGACGCAGACTGGGACGCGGGAGACGTGCGCTACAACGTGTTGCGTTGGACTGCATCTCCGTCGCCCCCCTTCTCTGGCTACGGTCCAAGCTTCGTGAACCCACGCACCGGTGAAATTCTGGGCGCAGACATCATGCTTGAATACGGAGGCATGGTGGGCCGGCTTTGGCGCTTTGACGTGTTCACAGAAGCCGGCATGTTGGAAGCCGGCATGGACGAGGAAGCCGCGCAATTGGAAGCTGAGTTGGAAGCCCGTCCTGCACGCGAAGTCCTCGCAGAGCAGATGAACCGGTGCCACGCCGGCGCGGTCATGGGACGCAACAGCTTGTTGGCCGCCGCGGCGATGCGGTCCTACAAATTCACCGACGAGGAGCACGCCGAGTTTGTGCGTCAGACGTTGCACCGCTTGGTTTTGCACGAGGTGGGACACACCCTTGGGATGAGCCACAACATGCACGCCAGCACCATGCTGAGCCCTGAAGAATTGAAGGACGCCGCGAAGGTGGCTGAACACGGCATGTGCAACTCCGTGATGGAGTACCCCGCCATCAACTTTGCCCGCAACCCCGAAGAACAGACCCGATTCTACGACGACAGCCCAGGTCCCTACGACAAGTGGGTCATCGAGTACGGCTACAGCGTGGGGCTGGAGGATGAAACGGAAGAAGAAGCCCGCTTGTCGGCCATCCTCTCCAAGTCGACCGACCCGTTGCTTCAATTTGGCAACGACGCGGACGACATGCGCAGCACCGGTCGCGGCATCAACCCGGACGTCAACATTTACGACCTCAGCAGCGACCCCGTGGCCTACGCGGCCGAGCGGTGTGAACTGGTCAACGACCTCCTCCCATCCATCGTCGAGAACTTCGCGCCCGGCGTGGACAGCCATCAAGAAGTGGTCCGTGCGTACTTCGCCTTGACGGGGGAGTACGCCACCCAACTCCGTGTGATGACGCGCCAAATTGGCGGCGTGCGCTACAACCGTGCCACCCCAGCGCAACTGGACGGCGCAGCCCCTTACACCCCTGTTTCGGAGGCCGACCAAAAAGCGGCCATGAAGGCCTTGAGCACCTACGCCTTTGCGCCCGACGCCTTCGACGCCCAAGCCGATGTGCTGGCCTACTTGCAAACCCAGCGTCGCGGGTTTGGGTTCTTCGGCGGCGGCGAGGATCCCAAGATTCACGCCCGGGTGGCCGGTGCCCAACGTGGCGCCCTCGCCCATTTGGTCAACCCCAAGGTCCTCATGCGCATCTTGGACAGCGGCCTGTACGGCAACACCTACGACCTCGCGGAGTACATGGACGATTTGACAGAGTCCATCTTCAAAGCAGACTTGCGCTCCTCCGTGAACACTTATCGCCAAGGACTGCAATTGATGTACGTCGAAGCGTTGATCGACGCGCTCGGCGAGAAGAGCCGATTGACTGGCGTGGCCCAAAGCGTCGTCCTCGCCCAGCTGCGTCGCATCGACCGCCAGCAGCGGGACGCGTTGTCGCCCGACGGGCTGACCCGCGCGCACCGCGCGCACGTGCGGCACCTGATCGACGTGGCCTTGGACCGCTGAGATTGTGCATAACATGAAGAAGCAGGGCCTCGGCCTTGCTTTTTTTTGCGCCCAACCGCGACTAGCTTGGGGGACATGGATGCGGCAGATCGACGGTTCAAAGTCATGGGGGGCACGCTGACACACGACGTCTGTGAGTACATCGCCGCCATGACCCAGGAATCTGAAATCGAGGTTCACGTCGGGTGCGACTCCCAAAACCACAAACGCCACACAGTGTACGTCACCACGGTGGTGTTCCGCTTCCCGAACAACGGGGCCCACGTCATCTACAGACGAGAGCGCGTCCCCAAGATTTTGGACATGTGGACCAAACTGTGGGGAGAGACGGAGCGCTCTGTGGCGCTGGCCAACCTCATCCTCGAGGAATGCGACTTGCGTGTCGCCCAAATCGACCTGGACTTCAACAGCGACAGCCAGCACGCCAGCCACAAGTTGGTCAGCGCCAGCTCAGGCTACATCACGTCGCTCGGCTTCCGGTCCAAGGTGAAGCCGGACCTGCTCATGGCGGCTTGGGCCGCCAACGTCCTCTGCCAGTGATCAGCTGAGGTCCTTGCCCCCAAATCGCTTCAACAACAGGTCGGTCCGGTAGTCGAAAATGCCCTGCACCCGACCGTGCACCAGCCATCCTGTGAGCTTGTCGCCAAGCCATCCGCCTTTCAGTTTGTAGTGCAGGATGTCGTCCATTTGGACGCCGCCCTCCACCTCTTTGAAGTGATGCTGGTGATGCCACAACGCGTAGGGCCCAAACCGCTGCTCGTCGACGAAATACGACCGATCCTCGCAATGGGTGATTTCCGTGACCCACGTCATGGGGATGTTGAGGAGCGGGCGGACGCGGTACCGGATGATTTGGCCAGAATACGTGCGGCGCTCGTTCTCGGTCAAAATTTCGAACCCCATGTCCGGTGGGGTGATCTCATCCAAATTGTCGGGAACGCTGAAAAAGGCCCACGCCTCGTCCAGCGAGATGGGCAAAATCATGGAAGTACGCAATTCGTGCATGGCAGGGAAACACGCTGAAGGCTCCTGAGGTTCATGCCCCCCGAACAGGTCATGAAAAAAGGGGGTCTGCCGTTGCAGACGCCCCTTCTACGATTCACAACGAGGTCGGCTCTCGCCCTTGACCTCATTTCTAATTTACATAAAATTATAAGCAAAGGCAAGTCAGGGATGGAGAAATTCGACCCTGCAGTGCAGAACCTGCAGCGCAGAATCAACAAGGGCAGACGCCCCCGGGATATTTTTGAAGAACATGGCGACCGCCCCCCTCCTTCGACCCATCGTGGCCTGCTTGGCATTCGTGTTGGGCGCGCCGTGCGCCACCCTCGCACAAACGCCTTGTGTGGACACGCCCCTGGGGTTCCGTCAGGACATCCGTTTGCCTGACGCGTGGGAACTGGACTGGGAATCCACTTGGCCCGATGCTCGCGAGGCCATGGCATTTTGGCGGGCTGACAATTTCTTGGAAGTCCAAAATCTCTGGCTTCGGGCCTCCCCCTGTGCAGCCGCATGGCGGACCGCCCAGGTGGCCCACAGGCTTCCTGCAAGTGCGCAATGGCTGCCTGCGTTTCTCTTCGTCACGCCTGCATGCGGCGACGTGCCCTGCGGCTGCCCTGAAGTGCCAGACGACTTTTGGCCCACCCTGGGTGCCGCCGACTCGCCTGAGTCCGTCATGAACCTGGCGTTGGGCTTCGGGGCCTCCGACCTGACGGCGGAGCGGGTTCGCACTGGGGTCCGGCTGTTGGAAAATTTGGACTTGCCGGTGGTCCATGTCGTCCAAGTTGGAGAAACCGTCTACAGCATCTCCAGACGTCACGGCGTCCACCCGACCTGCCTGGGCGCGCGAAATGGCGTGTGGGACAACCTCCAGGCCGGCATGCGACTCCGAATCCCCTTTCCATGAACACCAGGGCATCTTGGGGCCTGATGTGGGCTGGCTTTCTGGCCCTGTGGTGGGCCTTGGACACCTGGATGCCTGCCCCACCCTGGCGATGGTTCACCCAGCCGACGACTCACGTGGTGCCTTTGGTTCCCAGACCCGTCCAGGCCGTGGCGTTGTCCGGCACGGAATCTGCCTTCGTTTCCTTGACATCGAGGGATTCCGTGGGCCGGCTGGACTCGGTGCCGTTGCCTCCGGCGTGGAAGATCTCTGGGTCTGCACGGGCGTGGTTTCAATTGGGAACGTTCTTTCAAGCACTCGAGCAAGCCGACCGGAGGCAGGTCGACGTCTACCATTGGGGGGACAGTCAAATTGAAGGCGACCGCATCACAGGGGTGCTGCGCGCACACTTCCAGAAGGAACATGGAGGACAGGGCGCCGGATGGGTGATGCCGTTGACGCCTGCGCCGTCGTTCGCGGTCCGGCAATCCACCTCCGGCGAGGTGGTCAGGGTGGCAGGCTTTGGACCCAGGCGCGACGCTGAAGCGAGGAGGCTGCCCTTTTTTGCGGTGAACCGGTTCGACTCGGCCTCGACGTGGACCATCCGGAACAACCCCAAGGCCCACGCCCACGGCCAAACGTGGTCGAACATGGCCATTTGGCAAGAAGGCGAAGGTCAGTGGGAGGTCTCCCCAGCGACCGACACCTCCCCCGCGACCCCAGGTCCGCACCAAACGTGGACGCACGAGGAAGGTCTGGACGGAAGAACGTGGCGCACGTCAGGCGCCACGTTGTTGGGCGCCAACCTCACCTCTGGCCCAGGCGTCTACGTCCACAACTTGGCCATGCGAGGCGGTTCGGGCACCTTGTTTGACGACGTGCCCGACGCAGACTGGAAGGCGTTGCAAACCCACACCAACCCCGCCCTGGTGGTCCTTCAATTCGGAGGCAACGCCGTGCCGTCCATTTCCAACGAGAAAGGCGCCAAACGCTACGCGAAGAAGGTGGGCCAAAACATCCGGCACATCCAGGCCCAGTGGCCCGGCGTGCCGATCCTGTTCATCGGTCCCTCCGACATGGGCGCAGCACCGAGCACTTACCCAGGACTGCCGCACACCGTGGCAGCCTTGAGGGACACGGCCTTGGCCAACCATGCCCTGCATTGGGACCTTCAAACCGTCATGGGTGGACCAGGTGCCATGGCGCAGTGGGTGGACCTGCGTTGGGCTGGCGACGACCACGTTCACTTCTCGGTCCGCGGGGCCCAAGAAGCGGCCCAACGGCTCTTGCAAGCCCTTGCTCATGAACGGGCCTTGTGGGCCAACCAACGGGTTCAACCCGCCAAGCTGATGGCCCCATGAGCATGTCGTTCACGTCTTGGGAATTTTGGCTGCTGTTCGCATGTGCGTTCATGGCTTCGACGTGGCTCCATGGGGCAAGGTCGAAATTCGCAAAAACGCATGCGGTCCGGCTTCGCAGCGGCTTGCTGCTGGCCTTCAGCGCCGGGTTCTACCTCTTGGCCGCGGCGCCATGTGCTGGCATCTTGGCCACCTCAGTGTTGCTCAACCACGGCTTTGGCAAGCTCATTCACAAACTGCAAGGCCCTGCGCGTACTTGGACCACCGCCCTTGGGGTGACCTTGAACGTCTTGGGACTGGCGGCGTTCAAATACGCGTTCTTCATCGACGACACTTTCGGGCTTGAACTCCTGACCACTGGGACATTCAGGCTGGACGCGTGGATGCTGCCGCTTGGGATCTCGTTTTTCACGTTTCAAGCCATCAGCTTTCTGGTCGACGTGCACCGCCGCACGCTGGTCACGCCCCCGGATTTGTTGTCGTTCGCCACCTACCTCACGTTCTTCCCACAGCTCGTGGCAGGCCCCATCGTTCGGGCCACCTCCTTCTTGCCACAGCTGGCTTCTCCGATCTGGAACACCGCCCCTTCCGCCTTGAAGCCCTTTGTGATTTTGCTCGTTCAAGGGATGGTCAAGAAGGTGCTGTTGGGCGACGTGGTGGGCACTTGGCTCGTGGACCCTGTGTTCGACGACCCGGGGTCCACGCCTGCGGCCTGGATCATGGTGGCCCTGTACGGCTACAGCCTTCAGGTGTACGCGGATTTCAGCGGCTACACCGACATGGCCCAAGGCATGGCCGGACTCTTGGGCATCCACTTGCCCAGAAACTTCAACTTCCCCTACCGCGCCACGTCTCCGGGAGATTTCTGGCGACGTTGGCACATGAGTCTGTCGCAATGGTGGCGGGACTACGTGTACATCCCCCTCGGCGGCAACCGGACCTTTTCTGTCGTCACGTGGGGCTTCTTGGTGGGCATGCTGGCCTGGATGGGGACGACTTGGGCGTCGTTTGGAGGCTGGCTTGTGCTCGCTGGCGTCACGATGTTGGCGGCCGCATGGGGGCTCATGTCGGCCACCGCCCAAACCCGCATGGCCACCGCCGCCAACGCGATGTTGGTCATGCTGATTGGCGGACTGTGGCACGGGGCGCACGTGAACTTTGTGACTTGGGGCGCCATCAACGGCGCGGCGCTGGTGGCTTGGATTGTGTGTTCACCCTCCACCCAGGGATTCGGGCGCCGAGCCCTGGGTTGGCTGTTCACGTTTCATGTGGTGGTCTTCAGCCGCATTTGGTTTCGCGCTGGAAGCCTGGTGTTTTGGACACCAAACGACGAGGCGACACCGCCTGAGGGCGCCTGGGACACCGCCCTTCAATTGTGGGCCAACTTGACGTCACCGATGTTGTCGACGTCGGACTTCACGGTGGACGCCACGACATGGATGGCGTTGGGCCTGATGGTCTTGGGGTACCTCCTCCACCTCATGCCGAGTTCAGCCAGGACCACCTGGGAGGCGTTCGTTGAAAAATGGCCCTTGTGGGCGTTCTGGGGGCTTTGGATGGCTTGCGCCGTCCTTGCGGTGTGGGGTCAATCGGGCCCGAGCCGCCCATTCATTTATTGGCAGTTCTGAAGCCGTGCTCAGTGCGCAGGATGCGCGGCGGGCTGCACTTGTTGGTACGCGCTGCAGGTCTCCGCTTGGGGAGCGCATGACGCCAACGTGGCCGCCAAGAGCGCGGCGCCAATGAGCCAGCCAAAAGCCGATGCGAATCGAAATTTCATATTTGCAAGTTGGAGGTGGGGGTGCGGAAAGTCAAGCCTTTTGGTGCAGCTTTCAAACAACGGGCCGTGTACTTTTGATGCATGGAAAACAACCGCATCCTCCAAGGTGTTCTCGGCCTGTTGCTGGGCTACAATGTGGTGTTTTTCGCGGCGCACATCCAAGGCGAGGCACGCGCCCTCGCCGAGGTCCTGTCGGAAGTGCAGTCGCTTCTGAACATCTTCGAACTTATTGCGGTGATGGTTCTGTTTGTGGACCTGGTGCTCAGGTTTGACCACATCGCCTCGAGGTGGCAAGTGCCGCACGTGGCCGCGGTGGGCTTGTGCCTCACGGGCATGCTGTTCAAGTGGTTCATCCTCTACCTCCACCTGAGCTACCTCGTGGACTGACCTTCACTCGGGGACGGATGCGTGGCGCGGTCAGTCCTCGTCCAAATGGTATTCCATGTCCTCGGCCGGCATGCTCCTTGGCATCATGCGGAAGACCTGGTATCGCTGCTTCACGTATTGAATGAACTCGTACTGCGACCAGCGCTTCAGCTGCTCGTCCCCGGGATCGCAAAACCGGGCGAACGACTCGAATTCCCAAGGTTCGAGTTCCACGATGTCGTAGTCCACGTATTTGGTGAAGAGCTCCTGGAGCAACGCCCGACGGCGGTCGTCGTTTTCCAATTGCTCCACGAGGCGCTTGCTGATGGCTTGGCGGGAGAACGTCTCGTACAAAAAGGTGATGGGACTTTGCATCGCGTCCACACCTGACAATCGAAAATCTTCCTCGTTGTACCCCAGGGCCTGGATGTCTCGCACAATTTCTTGAAGCGTCCTCGGGGCGAGGACCTCGGCCGTGCCGACTTCCACCTGCAGCATCCTCAGCTTCACGTCAAGCCTCTTGGCCGAGTTGACCACCTTTTCCACGCTGTGGTACCCCACTGCACCAAACACCAACGTGTCGCCACGTTGCACGCGCACCAGAAACTCCATGTCTTGGCCAATGAACTCGCCTGCGCTGCTGCGGCGGTTGACCACCATGGACGAGGGAATCCATCGGCCGCCCTCGCCGGACACAGAGCCAGACACGACCCAGGTGGTGTCCGACGACGATTGCGCCCAACCGGCACCCGCCCAAGCAAGTCCCCCCACCACCACGGCCATGAATTTGAGACGCATGTCCACAAAGTACGCGCCTGCAGACCTTTCCTCCCCTCTCCTTTCACGTATCTTCCGAACGTGACCGACAAGGCCTCTTCTGACGCACGTGCACGCGCCCGCAGTTTGGCGAAATCCTCCATCCATGGGGTGCACTCCTGGACGGCCGAATCACTTGCCGCGGCGGTGCTCGCCGGACAACGCGACGCACTCGCCCAAGCCATCACATGGGTGGAAAGCACGCTGCCAGAACACCAGGCCCGCAACGAAGAACTTCTTCGTCTGACCCACCACCCGAACCGAAGCACCCTACGGCTGGGCATCACAGGCATTCCGGGCGCCGGCAAGAGCACCTTGATTGAACGGATCGGCATGGACGCCATTCGCAACGGCCACCGCGTGGCAGTGCTGGCGGTGGACCCCTCCTCCACACGGACAAAAGGCTCGTTGCTCGGCGACAAAACCCGCATGCAAAGCCTCTCCATGCATCCCGACGCGTTCGTCAGACCCTCTTCCGCATCAGGCACCTTGGGCGGGGTCACCCGGGCCACTTCGGAAGCCATCCAACTCTGCGAGGCCGCCGGCTTCGATTTGATTTTGGTGGAAACCGTGGGCGTCGGGCAAAGCGAAGTCACCGTGAGGGACATGGTGGACGTGTTCGTGCTCACCCTCATTGGCGGGGCCGGAGACGACGTCCAAGGCATCAAGCGCGGCGTGGTTGAAATGTGCGACATCCTGCTCGTGCACAAGAGCGATGGCGACCGTATCAAATCGAGTCAACTCACGGCCGCGGCCTATTCTCAGGCGCTGCATTTGTTGCCGATGCCCCCCTCAGGCACCCCGGCCCACGTCTTGCTGGCTTCAAGCTTGACTGGGGAAGGCATCGACACCCTGTGGGAGAAACTTCGTGAGCTTCAAGAGACGTGGACCGCCAATGGATGGTGGTCCCTTCAGCGGGCCACGCAACGACTCACGGCCATGCACAGGCATGCGAAACAGCTTTTGGTCGAGCAGCACATGCAGAGCCACCGAGGCCTTTGGGAACAACAAGAAGAGCGTGTGGCCAAAGGAACCGATGGGCCGTTTTCTGCCGCCAGGCAGTGGGTGTCCCACGTGCTTCGCCCCCCCGCCGACAAGGACCAAACGTCATGACGACATGACGACGGTTGCAGTTTTGACGGCCTTGGTGCTGGGAGGCTTGTGCGCCTGGTGGACAGCCCCCAAGGTTTCGAACGCCAGCAACACCCCAGCACCTCCATCCAATCAACTTGCGAGGTTGGAACAAAGGTTCCTTCATGTGCGTGACGCCACCATGCGGCTCAACGAAACCGCACTTCAGCGCGAGAAACTGGATGAACAGAACCAATCCTTGGCGCAGTTGACCCGCATCAAGGAAGGCGTCCAACTGCTTCTGGACGCGTTGGAACGCAACATGCTCCGTCACCAACAATGCACCCCAGAGCAAGCGCGGGCGTTGGAGCGTCAATTGTCCGACACAAGCAAGGCCTTGCGTGACGTCTTGGACTTGGAAAGGCATCCTGAACAGCCGTCGGAAGACTGGGTTCCCAAGCTGAATCGCATCGGAGAAACCCTGTCAAAATATGCGGGCATTTATTCAACTCAACAACATGATATTGAGTCCAATGCATTGACTAACTTAGACCGATTGTTTCAACGAAAAACTTCCGCTCAAGAAGCTTGAATCTTGGCGATGGCTTCCGCCAACGGAAGCTGGTCTTGGTGGCCTTCCACCATGTCCTTCAGCGAGACCTTGCCAGAAGCACGCTCGTCCTCGCCGAGAACCAACACCCACCGCACACCTCGGTCGTTGGCGTACTTGAATTGCTTCTTGAATTTGGCTGCGTCTGGGTACAGTTCGCTCGACAACCCGGCCTCTCGACAGGCTTGGGCTGCGGCCAATTCGGCGTCCACGTCCCCGGATTCCATTTGGGCGACCATCACGTCGAGGCCGACGTTAGACAAGGCAGGCCAACCGTCCACGTGGTTGAGCACGTCCTCAATTCGGTCTGCCCCGAAGCTCACCCCGACTCCACTGACGCCCTTCCAACCGAAGATGCCTGTCAAGTCGGCGTACCTGCCTCCCCCACAAATGCTGCCCACGGGGGCGTCTTCCACCACCACCTCGAAGATGGCCCCGGTGTAATAGTCTAGCCCTCGCGCAAGCAAGGGATCCACATGAAGGTTCGATTCTGGGACGCCTGAGAGCGAGGCCCGACGCACCAAATCCTCCAATTCCCGCAGGGCTTCCGTGGCGCTCGGCCCTTCGCCGAGCAGCCCAGCCATCTGGCCCAACGCGGATTGGGCGTCGGACGCCTGACGGATGTCCAACAGCTTCTCGATCATGGCCAGGGCAGAACCCGGAATGCCGCGAGATTCGAACTCTTTGGCCACCCCGTCCAACCCCACCTTGTCGAGCTTGTCCACGGCCACCGTCCAGTCTGTGAACGAAGAGGCGGGTACGCCGCTGGCTTCCGCCAAGGCTTGCAGGATGCGGCGGTCGTTGATGGCGATTCGGAATCCGGGCACGCCGAGCGCCGACAGGCCTTCGTGAAAGATTTGCACCAGTTCAAGCTCTGCCAAGGTGCTCTCCGTGCCGATGATGTCGCAATCGCACTGGGTGAATTCCTGGTACCGGCCTTTGCCGGGGCGGTCGCCGCGCCACACGTTCTGGATTTGGTAGCGCTTGAACGGGAAGGTCAACTCGTTGCGCTGCATGACCACGAATCGGGCGAAGGGCACCGTGAGGTCGTAGCGCAGGGCTTTTTTGGAGATGGACGCGGTCAGGGCCTTGCTGTTTTTGGAGGCCAAGAGCCCCTCGTCCGCTTTGGCCAGGTAGTCCCCGTTGTTGAGGATCTTGAAAATGAGCTGGTCCCCTTCCTCACCGTATTTCCCCGTGAGCGTCGACAAGTTTTCGAAGGACGGGGTTTGGATCGGCACGAAACCGTGCTTCTCAAACACCCCTCTCAGGGTGTCAAACATCCACTGCCGGCGCGCCATGGCGGTCGGCCCAAAATCACGTGTCCCCTTGGGGATGGAAGGCTTGCTCATCGGGGACAAAAATAACGGAGGCAGCTCAGCGCTTCAGCCGGCGGCGGTACTGAATGAACAAGGTGACAATCAAGACCGCGGTGAGAATCCAAATGACTTGCATGGCCGCAACATACAAACCAATTTCGCGGCATGGGGCGAACGGAGGCAATTCAAGTTTGGCGCGGACACCAAGGGGCTGTGTACGACCTCATCTGGGACGGCGAGCAACGCGTGTGGCTCTCAGCCGGAGGCGACGGCGTGGTGGCCGCTTGGACCCCTGGCGAGGAGCACGGCTCAGCCGTTTTTCAGCACGCCTCGCCGTTCTACGCCGTCTCGAAGTGGGGCGGCGCGACGGTGGGCGGAAGCTCCGACGGCAGCTTGTTCACGGCAGAAGGGTCGGACGTCAGGCAGTTCGACGTGCACCAAGGACCGGTGTTGGCCCTTGGAACCACATGCGGCGGCCTTCACGCCTCCGGCGACGCCAACGGCCTGGTGTGTCTTTGGGCGGCGGAAGGCGGCCGGTTGGACGTGCAACACGCCTGTCCCACGCCGTTCGGAAAAATCAGGCACATCGCCCCCCACCCTGACGGTCTCCTGCTGGCCACGGGCTCGGGTCAAGTCGTGGTGATGGCGGAAGACGGCAAGGTGGTTTCCACCGTCCAAGCCCATGCGCGAAGCGCCTATTGGGCCAGCGTCCATCCGACCAAACCGGTCACGTTGAGTACCGGACAGGACGGTGAATTGGTTGCCCACGACGGCCAACAAGAAGTGCTGCGCATGCCTGTGCACAAATCGGCCGTGTACCGTGGGGAGATTGACGGGAAACGCCTTTGGACGGCAAGTCGGGACCACGACGTGAAAGCCTGGGACTTGAACACCTTCAACGCCGTGCACAAGCTGCACATGCCGCACACCCGGTCGGTCAACGCACTGGCGCTCGGCGGGGTCGACGGAACGCACGTGGCCACCGCGGGGGACGACCGGGCCCTCAAGGTTTGGCACGCCCACGTCGACGACGCTCACCACTGAATGGGCGCGCCTCTCCAGGCCTGAAGCGCGTCGTTGGCTTGGCTGAACGGGCGGCTTCCGAAAAAGCCGCGGTACGCCGACAACGGACTCGGATGAGGGGCCCTCAAGCAGACGTCTTCCTTCCTCTCGCCTCCAAGACAGTCCAGTACCTCGCCGTGCACCCGCTCGGCAGACTTGCCCCACAGCACCCACACGAGGCGGGGCTGAACGGCGCACAGCGAAGCCAACGCATGGACCACCGCGCGCTCCCACCCCAGGTTTTGGTGTTGTCCCGCCGTCCCTGCTTCGGTGGTCAACGCGGAGTTCAAGAGCAGCACCCCCTGCTCAGCCCAATCCGAAAGGTCCGCCGGGCGGTCCATGGGCAGGCCCAGGTCCGCATGGCGCTCCTTGAGCATGTTCCTGAGCGACGGCGGCCATGGCAACAAAGGATCCCGCACGCTGAACGCCAACCCATGGGCTTGACGTGCGCCGTGGTACGGATCTTGGCCCAGCACCACCACGCGGACTTGCTGGGGAGGCGTGAGGTGCAGGGCGCGCCAGATGTCGTGGAGTTCCGGGCACAGGCGGTGCCCCTTGGATGCCTCCATCACGGCGTGGACCAACGCCTGCTCTGGCCCCTCGGCATGCTCTGGAGAAACGCACCATGTGGGCCAATGCGCGCGCCACGCTTCGGGCATGGCCGGCCATGAATGGACACTGGATTGGGGCGAATCGGGCATGGGTGTGGAAAAAGTTCCTGGACTTTCTAGAACGGGCACTTTCAATGGGACAATCTAGGGGGTATTTTTGCGCTTTCCCACTTGAAAATGACCACACAAGAAGCCCTTCCAATCGACCCCAAGATTGCGGACCGCATGCGGGACAAAAAAGGCAAGGAGCTCTATGGTTATCAGGTGCAGGCGATCGACACCATCCTGTCGCGCATCCAAAAATTCCCGGAAGGCTACAACCTCCTCTACCAGCTTCCTACCGGAGGTGGCAAGACGGTGATCTTCTCGGAACTCGCCAAGAAGTACATCTTGGAGACCGGCAAGCGTGTGCTGATTTTGACCCACCGCATTGAATTGCTGGGCCAAACCTCCGCGATGCTGACAGAGATCGGGGTTCCCAACAAGATCATCAACAGCAAGGTCAAGGAACTCGACGACAGCGGCGACCACTGGTGCTTTGTGGCCATGGTGGAAACGTTGAACAACCGACTCAACGACGAACGGATTGGATTCGAGGACTTGGGGCTGGTGGTGGTGGACGAAGCCCACTACAACAGCTTCCGCAAGCTCTTCAAGCACTTCAGCAAGCAAGTGTTGTTGGGCGTCACGGCCACGCCATTGTCGAGCAACATCAAGCTGCCCTTGCACGACAACTACGCCGAGTTGATCGTGGGGGAATCCATCGGCAACCTGGTGGAAGACGGCTTCCTGGCCCGGGCCAAAACCTACAGCTACGACGTCAACCTGCGCGCGCTGAAAGTGGGCATCAACGGCGATTACACCGTCAGCTCCTCCGAGCGCCTGTACGGCAACTTCCTGATGCAAGAGAAGCTGCTTTACGCCTACGAGGAAAAGGCCAAAGGCACCAAAACGCTCATCTTCAACAACGGCA
>JBMZWX010000037.1:0-17423 GCA_049627085.1 Flavobacteriales bacterium
TACGCCTACGAGGAAAAGGCCAAAGGCACCAAAACGCTCATCTTCAACAACGGCATCAACACCTCCAAGCAGGTGCAGGCGATGTTCGAGGAAGAGGGGTACCCGTGCATGCACTTGGACAACACGCACAGCGAGAAGGAGCGCCAGGACATCTTGGAATGGTTCCACAAGACGCCCGACGCGGTCTTGTCCTCGGTGTCGATTCTGACCACGGGGTTTGACGAACCTACGGTGGAGACCATCATCTTGAACCGGGCGACCAAATCCCTCACCCTCTACCACCAAATGATCGGGCGCGGCTCGAGGGTTCTGAAGAACAAGAAGGAATTCACGGTGATTGATTTGGGGAACAACGCACGTCGGTTTGGCTTGTGGGACGCCCACATCAACTGGCACGACATCTTCAAGTCCCCCCAGTCCTACATCGATGGGCTGTACTCGGACGAAGAAATCGAGGAGGAGTTCGTGTACCAAATGCCTGAAGAACTCGCGGAAAAATTCAAGGGTGGCCCCATCACGACGTTCGACATGGCCGAAGCCTACGTCGAAGTCACGCGGCAAGCCCTTCGTCCCAAAGAGGCGTTCAAGCGCAGCATGGACCAACACATGGCGATGATTCAACACGCGTCCGAGGACTACTGGGACGCCGCCGAGCTTGTCGATTTGCTCGCCGACGACATCAAGTTCCGTGTCAAGCAATACGCCAAGTGCATTGCCAAGGCCACAACCAACTACAAGAACTGGTTGGAAGAAGAGTACACGCGCAACCTGAAAACGGCGTTGCGCCACGCCTTCAACGACGACTGACGTCTGTCCAATCCCGGGCGACGCTCATGAACTGAGTCGCCTCCGCGTTTCGAATTTTCAACCTACTCCCTACCTTCCAAGGCATGCTGGATGGCATGGTCGTGGTGGGTTCCTTTTTGGCTGGCTGGGCGCTGGCGCGTGGATGGCTTGAGGGTCGACCTCCCTCCTCGGTGTCCTCCACCTCGGCATCGGCATCTGTGCCGGAATGGCTCGAACGACACCAGTTCTTGCACACGCAGTCGCGCCTGGCCACGCAACACCAACACGTCCAAGCGCGCCGGGAGGATGCGGAACGGAGAAGGCTTCACCTTCACCTCAGCCCACATTTCATGTTCAACGCCTTGACCTCCGTGCATTGGCTTGCGGCAGAGGGGCGATGGAAGGAAGCGCTTCACACCTTTGTGGCGTTCAAAGGCCTCTGGCACAAGCACTGGAACATCCAGGAGTCTCCGGTCCATTCCCTCCAAGACGAGCTGGCGACTTTGGAGGCTTGCGTCGTGTTGGAATCCACCCGACTGGGCAAGACCGTCACCTTCACCCACTCCATGCACCCCGCCGTCCCTTCACGCGCTCAAATCCCTGCCCTGCTTCTTCAACCGGCCCTGGAAAACGCCTTGTGGCATGGGTTTGACGGCAGCGTGGAAGCGCCCCAGCTGCACCTCACAGTGACCCCCATGGACAGGGACGAAGGGTGGTTGGTGTTGACGCTTCTGGACAACGGCATTGGCCTCTGCGCAGACGCCGACACCGGGTCTTCAGAAGGCCTTCAACTGGTGCGCGAGAAGGTCCTCACCATGGCCCAAGAAGCCAACGTGTTTGTCGGGGCGGCCACTGGG
Source organism: Flavobacteriales bacterium (assembly GCA_049627085.1). Classification (GTDB taxonomy): domain Bacteria; phylum Bacteroidota; class Bacteroidia; order Flavobacteriales_D; family Sanyastnellaceae; genus UBA11663. Next base: position 1,644 of record JBMZWX010000037.1, read on the forward strand.
CCTTGGTCGACGATGACGCGGATCACCCTTCCGCTGGTGCTGCCAGCGAACGCAGATGCGGCAAGCGAGGAGAAGGCGCTGCGCCCAAGTCACCTCGAAGTCCATCCTTGAAATCCAGCCACCCCACGGCCGCAACCATGGCTGCGTTGTCGGTGCAATAGGCGAAGGGTGGGACGTACACGTTCCACCCATGGGCTTCCGCGAGCTCCCCGAGCCGCGCACGCAAGCCAGAGTTGGCGCTGACCCCACCGGCGATGGCCACCTCTTGGATGCCCAACTGCGTCACCGCATCCATCAACGGGGCGCACAACATGTCCAGGATGGTGGCCTGAACGGAAGCGCAAATGTCTGCCTTGCGGCGCTCCACAAACGTGGGGTCGGCGGCTTGCTCGCGCTTCAGAAAATGGAGCACCTGGGTTTTCAATCCGCTGAAACTCCAATTGAGCCCTTCCATGCGTGGGCGCGAAAACGCAAAGGCCTCCGGGTCGCCTTGTTGGGCGAGGCGGTCCACCACCGGACCACCGGGATAGGGCAAGCCCATCAGCTTCGCCACCTTGTCGAAGGCTTCGCCTGCCGCGTCGTCGAGGGTTTGGCCCAAGACCTCCATGTCCCCGGGGGCGCTGACTTTCACCAATTGGGTGTGTCCACCACTCACGGTCAGACACAGAAACGGGTATGCCGGCGACGGCTCAGGCTCCAGCACATGGGCCAACACATGGGCGCGCATGTGGTGCACAGGAATCGACGGCACCCCCAACGACCAGGCGTAGGCCTTGGCGAACGACGTCCCGACGTGAAGCGACCCTTGCAGCCCTGGCCCCAAGGTGTACGCCACCGCATCCAGATCTTGGGCGGTCACCCCGGCCTTGTCCAGTGCCGCTTGCACCACCGGGTGGATCTTCTCGAGGTGCGCCCTCGACGCCCATTCAGGCACCACGCCGCCCACCTCGGCATGGAGGGCCTGGTTGGCCACGACATTGCTGAGCACCTGCGGCCCGCGAACCACGGCGGCCGACGTGTCGTCGCACGAGGACTCGATGCCCAAAATCAAAGGTTCGTTCGCATGTGTCATGGCAGGTCCAAAATTACGGCGCGGTTCCTGCAGAAGCTATCTTCGACATGCCCAGCCTTCCCATGGAACAGCCCACCTCACCTCCCATCTCCACCGCACCGCGCCTGCGTCGTGCCAAATGGATGGTCGGCGTAATCGCGGGGGTCCTGATTGGCCTGGTGGCAGGTCGGGACGTGTGGCTTCCTCGGGCCATTTCTTGGGCCCTTCCCCGCCACCTGAATGCGACGCTGGACGAGGTGAAAACCTCCCTCTTCCCTCCAGCCCTTCTCGTTCGCGGCTTTCACTTGGCGGACACGACGTCGGGGTGGGATGTCGAGGTCTCATACGTGGAGGCTGCCGGCATCGCATGGCAAGCAGGCAGGTTGCATGTGGCGTCACTCCAACTGGACAGCGTCGCATGTGCAGCAGATGTGGCAAGGGGCGCAGGAACCTCTGGCGCAAGCTCACTCGACCTGGGTGTGGATGCGCTTCGGTGGAACCACCTCCACGTCGCCACCGCCAATGACACGGTCGCTTGGAAACACGGGATGGCCTTGAAGCTGGAGCTGCGCCCTCACCAACGCTCCGTGGACCGCCTGAGCTGGGACACCTGCCGATGGAACGCGCCAGCCTTGCCGCAAGAGCTTGTGCTGGGCCCTTCGTCGCTGTCCATCCAGGACGACGTCGAAGGTTGGCAAGTGTCCAGCAACGAGGTGCAATTGCCGGGGGTCCGATTCAGCGGCGCCTTGGGGTGGCCCCTTCGCGCAACCCATGGCCAAGCCCGGGTCGACTGGAATCAAGTCCCGGCGTGGATGTTGGAGCACGCTGGCTTGGCAAGCTTCGAGCCTTGTTGGGAAGCACCACAATCGGCACCGTCCTGGTTGACATGGTCCGTGACCCCTGACGCTTGGGAGCTGACCGGACAAGGCCCTTGTGGGCTGACGTTGACCGCTGGTGGCGACCCCACAATGTGGTCGGCGCAAGCCCGTGTGGACCAACTCCCTTCGGCATGGGAAGACGCGGTCGGGACGGACGTGTGCACCGTGCAGATCGAAGGTCGTGATTCCGCATTCACATGGTCCGCAGATGCGCTCCCAGCGCTGGCGGCCCACGGCGAGGGCCAATTGACGATGCCGACGATGAACCTCCAACTCCAAGCGTCCATTTCCACGTTGGGGGGTTGGATCCACGAGGACCACGAATCCCTGACGGCGAAACTCGCCCTGCACAAGGCGTTGGATTGGGAACTCGCCCAGCCCGGGGTCGCGCATCCCTGGCGGCTGTCGGGACAGGCCGACAGCCAGGGAACCAGCTTTCGGTTCAACGACACGGTGCAAGGCCAGGCCACGTGGGCTCCTGACGCCCCTGCCCCATTGCAAGTGGAGGCCCACCTTGGCGAGGGGCCCCAGCGGGTGAACGTGGAGGCCAGCTACGCGCACGACGAAGGTGAAGTGACGCTCGACCTCCTTGCAGCCCACACCGAGGGACACTTGACTGCGGACATCGCTGGCGTGGACTGGCAGACCTGGTGGTCCAGCGTCACCTCGAGAACACAGACCGTCTGGCCCATCCTCCGGGGATCTGGCGGCGTGACACATGACAGCCCGTGCTGGGCCTGGATGGGCGAACAAGCTTCGGCACAAGTCACCTGGGATTTGGCAAGCACTCCTGATCACTTGCGCCTCGACATCCAGGGCGATTCGGTGCGTTGGAAGGACGCGCCCTTGGGCGGCTGGTCAGTTGTGGTGCAAGGCCATCCGGCCGCGTGGCAAGTGGACGTGCAAGGCCTCGCCTTTTCCACCTCACTTCAAGCCGAGTTGACCGCCGGACGCGACTGGCAAGCCAACTTGGAAGGCACCCACCCTGGCGCGGGGCAATGCAACGTGTCCCTGCAAGCGTCGCAAGGCTCCAGTGGATGGGACATGCGGCTGAATGAAGGCGCGTGGACTTGGCCCGAATTGTCCGCCACGGCGCCCACCCTGGCTTTGCAAGGCCCATTGTCCTGGACGGCTTCTGCCCAAGGCATCTGGCCAGCCCAGGTGGGCTTGTCTGGCACACTGGGGCAAGTGACCCTGGTCCCGAATTCCAATGGGCTAGGCATTCAGGGCACCTCAGGAAACGACGGTTTGCGCTTGCTTGACACCTCGCTCGGGCTGTCGGCCGAGGCTTTGTCGTGCGTGGCCCAATGGTCGGAAGGGACGCTTGCGCTGGACCTAAGCCTGGACCAGGCGCGCTGGAAAAGCATCGGCTTGGCCAAGGCCGAGGTGGCCGCGACGTGGGACAACCAGCAGCTCCGGTGGTCTGTGCAAGGCTTGGACAGCGTACAAACGCCCCTGCTGGAGGCGCGAGGCACCACGTCGCTTCGTGATCCAGAGCAATTGCGCGGTCGCGTAACTCTGAACCACGCGCCTGCCGCTTGGGGACAAGCGTGGGTTCCCGAGGACTGGCTGTCCTTCGCCGGTCAGGTGTCTGGCCAAGTGGGCGTGGGTGGCTCGATTTCCGCGCCTTCGCTCCAAGGCGCCTTGGCGCTGGACGCCGTGCGGCTGACCGTGCCCAACATGGGCACGTGGTTTGAAGTTGACGGGGCATTGCGCGTGAAACCTGACGCCTGGCTTGTGGACCACGCCCAGGTACGCGACGCCGCGGGGCAACAAGCCACATGGACCGCCGCATTGTACCACGATGGATTCCAGGAGGTCAACGTCGACGTGCACGCCTTCGACATGTCTGGTCCAATGCGCATTTTGGACTTGCCGAAGGAAGTCGACTTGCCGTTCTCCGGGGTGCTGGACGCCGACGGCGAGGCGTCCATGTTCTTTTGGAACGACCAATTCACAGTGTCGGGCGACGCCCGCATCGTGGGGCCGTCCGACTGCCAAATCTCCCTCGTGTCCGAGGGCGAGGTGCGCTGGGAAGACCTCGTGACCTTCGTCAACCCCCACGCGGCGGATTCCGTCCGAGCGGTCGATGTGAACCGGGGGGCACAAGGCGTCACGTTGTCACTGGACCTCGACATCGACCCCTCGGCGGTGGCGACGTTGGTCACAGACCGGGACAACAGTGTGAAGATGGGTGGCCGAACGAAAGGCGCCCTGTCCATGGTGCTGGAAGACTGGGAGCGGTTGACGTTGACGGGTGGGTTGGAGATTGTGGAAGGCGAATGTGAATTTGTGCTGGGGCCTTTCTTGTCCAAGGATTTCGACCTTCAGCCAGGCGGGATGTTGACCTGGGACGGGGATCCCTACGCCGGACAAATCGACGTGGAAGCCCTGCACACCCTCCGCGCCAACGTCACCCCGCTCATCGGCGAAATCAATGGGCAGGGACGTCGCATGGAAAACGTTCATGTGTCGTTGCTTCTGGACGGAGACATGCTCCAACCCGACATCGACTTTGCGCTCGGCGCACCGGACGCAGAAAACGTGGTCCAGTCTGCCATGGCCAGCGTGCTTGTCGACGACGCGGAGCGCACCGCCCAAGCCATCGCCTTGCTCAGCCTTCAGGAGTTCTTGCCCAACCAATTCAACAGCTTGAGCTTGGGCACAGAAGGGCTTCAATCCAACAGCGTGGACATGTTGACCTCCCAGGTGTCTCGGTGGCTGAGCAACCTGAACGACGACGTGGAAATTGGGCTGTCGTACGACGCCGCTGGCGCGCTGTTGACAGAAGAAGAAAGCCAACAGGACGCCTTGCAGTTGGCGATGAAGGCGGCCTTTTTGGACAACCGGTTGCACGTCGAGGGAGAGATGGGCTCCAACCCGACGTTGGAAAGCCTTGGCGGCGCCAACCTCCAGGAGGTTCGGGTCATGTACGAACTCAATGCCGAGAAGGGCCTGCACGTTGTGGGCTTCTCAGAAAACAGCCCCACCCAAGGCCAAATCGGCAGCCAGTCCACGCAAGGCGTGGGCCTTCGTTGGCACAAGTCGTTCAACTGGATTTGGCCATGGCAACGGCCCAAGACGGAGGACAATCAGCCCAAGGAGGAGGGCTCCACGTCTTCGTAAGCGTCCACCAGGCCGAGGTCCTCTTGGTGCTGGAGCCAGCAATCGATGAGCCAGCCCTTGGCCACCTGGGGATTGCGGAACACCCGGAACGGGATGTCGCTGGAAAAGAAGACCCAACGGATGTGATGGCGCAAGGCCGTCAACCCTGAGGGCACCACCACCGCGCGGGCCACCACATTGGCGCTGGCTTCCGACGTCATCCAAAACGACAAAACCTCTTGGTCGAACATGTCGATGTCCTTGGGCACGAGGTGCAGCACCGTCCCTTCGTGGGCCGGGCATTCCCGCTGTCGTTCCTCCTCAATCCTGCGGGCTGTGGATTCATCCAAGATGTGACGTGGCGCGTGATGCACGGTGCACATGCCGCCAGCCCACGCGTAGTCGGCCCGTTCGCTGCTGTACGTCAATGCATGTTCCACAACAGCAAGATGCACCCCTCACGTCCCTCTTTCAAGCCGCGTAGCACCAACATGTCCACACCCGGTTGGGCATTGCGTCAGTCGCAGGTGTACTCGCTCAGGGGGCTCGGAGAACAAAAGTTCAACGCCGCCGTGACGTCGCCCTCCTGGAGGTGCTGGATGGTTTGCTTGGTGTAGCCCAAACCGTAGACGCCCAGTTTGGTGCGCGACGCCCACAAGCCAATGCCACCTTGGATGTTGGTCCACAAGGGACGGTCCTGGACAATGCTGTTGGTCGACTCGTTCACGTCGAGGTAAATCGCCAAGTCCTGGTTGGCCACCTGCAACTCAAAGTCGAAGGCGCGCTCCATTTGGCTGTTCGCGTCGTAGCGTCCAAGCACCCGGCGGATGCGTGGGTTCGCGTCGAGGCGCGACGCCAGCTCGGTGAACAGACGCTCGCACTCGAACGGCTCGTCGATGGTCTGGAGGTTGGCGGGGTTGCTGATTTTGCGGGTCCCCAAGGCCAGGTACAACGTGCGATCCCGGGTGCTGTCCAAGAACGTCAGGGCGTCGTCGGCGTAGTAACGCTCTTCAAAATGCACCGCCAAGGAACCGTCGTAGCGGCTGGCCCCCGGAGAAGTGGACCACTGAAATGGAAAGTCAGGGTAAGTGGCCGTGCCGTCGGGGTTGACGGACGCAAATCCCATCTTGTACGACGACAAATTGGGGGGTGGGCGGTTGATGCTTCCCACAGAACTCTCCACCATCGACGTGGTCGCCTGGAGGTTGCTGCCGTCGGGCAACGTGGCTTCCAACCGGTACAGCATGTCGTCCCGCAGCCCTTCGCTCATCGTGGGGGCGAAGTACACCCGTTGGCTCGGCCCGAAGAACACGCCCTCGGTGCTCTTGTTCTCGAGGACGGTGTCGCGGAGCGGCCATTCGCGGCCCGTGGCCAATTCGTTGCCCACGATCTCGCCCGTGCCTGAGGGGATGAGCTCGACGATGCGGGCGGCCACGCTCCCGGCGGGGTATTCAGAGCTGTCGGCGATTTGGGCCGACACCAGCTGGTTGCCCTCCCCGAGCCACGTGCGGTTGATTTTCACCCACTGCGTGTCCGACTCCAATTCCAACAACCCGTACACCACGGGAATGCTGTCGTAGGGGGCGGTCAAATCCACCTCCGTGCTGCACGCATTCCACAACGTGGCGGACGACACCACGGTCGCCAGGAAGCCCCAGCCGGTTTGGATTGGTCGAATCATGGCGCAAAATTACGCCTTCCCCCTCCCACTTTGAGCGACAACAAAAATTGGACGGTGTCGACGCCGTCCGCGTAGTCGTCAAGCTTGGGGTGCTGGTTGGCGCCGCACGGCACCACCCTCAGGGCCTCGCTGGACGCAAGCACGTCCCACGCCTGGCCCTCGGGCCGAACCGTGACCACCTGAAGCTCGTCGAAACGGGCGTGGAGTTGGGCTCGAACCGCCTGCAAGTCGTCGTAACGCTCCACGTACAGCGTGCCAATGGGCGACACAAGGCCCTCTCGTTCTTCTTTGACCAGCACGAACCCATTTTCAAGGAGATCCTCTCGGTTCAGCAACCAGACCGCCTTGTGGTAGTCGTAGTTGTTGGCGTATTTCCCGTGCTGGGCCAAATGCCCCCAATCCATCCAGGCCCCGAAACAACGGTCGAGGTTGAAATCGGAAGGGATCCAAAGTTTGGTCACGCTCCGGCACCCCATCCCGAAGTGGGCGAACACATCACGGCCCAGCGCCTTCAGATCCGCCTCGCCCTCGCCCCCGTCGAGCACCGCCACAGAGGTGCGCTGACCCCGGAACAGGTGGGGCAAATGGCCGAAGTAAGATTTGAAATAGCGGCCTGCGTTTTGGCCCCCGGTGGCGACCACCGCATCCATGCCCTTCATCATGCCGTCGTGGAAGGTGACCCTGGAGTCCAAGCCTGGGCAGAAAGTGCACCATTGCTGGAAGGCCCAGCGCGGCAACACTGCATCGTCTTTGGACAACTTGACATGCACCTCGTGGCCGGCCAACACTGCGCACATCAAGTCGTGCCACCCCACCATGGGCAAGTTGCCCGCCATGATCAACCCCACGGACAGGCCCGTCGGGCCGTCGTGCCACGCGTACTTGCCGCGCCAGCGGTCGAGTTCTTCGACACGCAGGGCCTCACCATGGGCCCGGCAGGCTTGGGCGACGCTCTCAGGGGTGAACCACCCGTTTTGGGCCTCGGCGGTGCGCAGGGTTTGGCCGTCGCTGGCGGCCTCCTCACGAAGCCATTCGCCGAGTTGAACAAGACCTGAGAAGAGTTTGTTGACGTCGTACATTTGCCACCCAAAGGTACCTGCCATGGCCATCATGATTACAGACGAATGCATCAACTGCGGTGCATGTGAGCCCGAATGTCCCAACAACGCCATCTACGAAGGTGGCGCCACCTGGAAATACAGCGAGGGCACAGGCTTTTCTGGATCAGGTGACCACCCCACCGCAGGCAACGTGAACGCCGACGAGGAACACGAGGCCGGCAACCCCGACCTCTACTACATCGTCACCGAGAAGTGCACCGAGTGTGTGGGCTTCCACGACGAGCCGCAGTGCGCTGCCGTTTGCCCTGTCGACTGTTGCGTCGACGACCCAGACCACGAGGAGAGTGAAGACCTCCTGTTGGCCAAGAAGGCCTTCATGCACTTGTAAGAAAGCACGAGATGTTGCGTTCTTGCAGCATGACCCTGCGTGCCCTTTTGGCCACCACATGTGTGCTGGCCAGTTCCTTCCTCTCCAGATCCCAAACCATGGAGTTGGCCCGTGTGCAAGCGGCCCATGCGTCTCTGCGTCAAGCCCAGAACCAAGACGACCGCCTCGCCTTGCACAACCAGCTTGAGTCGTTGTGGACCGAGGCGGCAGAAGCCGGGCAGCTGTTGGACGTGGATTGGACGTTGTGGAACGAGGCTGTGGTGGACTTGGGCGAAGGTCCCGACCGCGTGGTCGTCTACACCTGGAACGTGGAATTGGACGACCGCACCCAGCGCTACGGGGGATGGGTGGCCCGCGCCGCCGCGGACTCGGAGCTGGGGTACATCTGGACGGCCTTGAACCACGACCCCGAAGTCGACTTGGCAGACAACAACCGCATGCACCGCCACGACCGTTGGCAGGGAGGCTTGTACTACGACGGGGTGCTGACCACGGACAAGAACACACCTGTGTACACCTTGCTTGCATGGGACGGCGCCGACGGGCTGACCAACCGCAAATGGGTGGAGACCGTCGACCTCCGGAACGGACGGGTCCGCTTTGGGTCTCCGCGCTTTGAATTGGCAGAAGGGTTGAGAAAGCGCCACGTGATGGCCTACGCCGACGCGGTGCAGGCTGTGCTCCGGATTGAGCGTGAGCCGTTGCGCATCATCATGGACGATTTGGCGCCTCAAGATCCTGCATTCCAAGGCCAACATGCCTTCTACGGCCCCACGCTCAGCTACAACGCGCTGACCTGGAAAAACGGCCGTTGGCACTTCCAGAAGAACATTGAGGTGGCCAACCCTGAAGACGGCCAAAACAGGGAGTACCGGGACCCCAGCTTGCGTCGCCGCCGCCGCAACCACTGAGCTTGCCGACCCTTACTCCGGCCTGCGCCAGGCTTCTTGGCCCAGCCAAACCTCCGTCGCCCCAGACCCATATCGCCGCGGGTCCGCCGGACGGTGCGAGCAGTCTGGGTGATGTTGCTCCAGGCTCGTGTGGATTTCGTGACGCAGGACGCCCTGGCCCACGCCGTGGATGAACACAATGCGCCGAAGCTTTTCACGTTTCGCGATGTCCATCATGCGGTCGAAGTGCTCCATCTGAAGGGCAAGCTTGGCCCGGTCAGGCAGCCCGCGTTGGTCGTCCACCAACTCATGAATGTGCAGGTCCACTTCCATATGGGCGTCGCGCCGCGCCATGTTCGTCGCCTTGGAGTTGTGGTACTTCACCTCGAATTCCTTCTGCAAGCTGCGCATGCGCTTCTCGCCCACTTCCTGCACCAACAACTTGGCCAAATCCGGGACGTTGTCGCCGTAGCTCTTCGCCTCTTGCTCCGGGTCAGGTGCGGCCATCAACTCTCGGATGCCGACGGTACGCTCGAAGCCATCTTCATCCTCGACGACCACCTGCTCACCCTCCACGCGCACCACGGTGGCCGACCCCACGTCGTTCAAAAACTTGACCCGCTGTCCTTGCTGAAAATTGCCCATCACGCGTGTTTTTGAAGCACCACTTGGCACGTCACTGCAGGCCCTTGGTGGAACGGCCCCTCGTCGAGCACTTGCTCGCACCGTGCGTTCCACACCAAACGCGCGTCGCCCTCGACCTCCGCCAAGTCTTCGACAAACGTGGCTTCATGAAACAACATCTCATGCATTTTGGGTCCACCCGAACCCAAGCCCAATTGGTCGCGGTGAAACCCCTCCACCACGAGATGGCCGCCGGGCTTCACCCAAGACCAAGCGCGTCGGTGGAACGCCGCGCGCAACTCGGGGGGCATGTGCGCGAACACCAGGCCCACCACGTCAAACGTGCGGTCGAACTCCACCGTCATGGCATCTGCCACCTGAGTGGTCAGCTCAACGCCTCGTGCTTGGGCCAATTGCTGGGTCTTGGACACACCGACTTCACTCAAATCGAAGGTGTGCACGTCCCAGCCTTGCTCGGCCGCCCACACGCCATTGCGTCCTTCCCCATCGCAAGGGAGGCACACGCTTCCGGCGGGCCACAGCGCCATCCGCGACGCCCAAAACACGTTGGGCTTGACCCCGTACACCGTGTCGTGCGCCTTGTATCGTTCGTCCCACATGTTCATGTCCCGAAGTTCGGCAGGCGGCCTCTACCTTGCGTCATGCACTGTGTGAAAATCGCCTTCCTCACCTTGGGGATGACCTCCATGGCGGCCGGATTCCAGGCGTCCGCCCAAACCTCAACCCACCCATCCGACAGCCTTCTCATTCGGCAGGTCTTCGACGAAGTGCTCTCCCACGGGGAGGCGCACGAGAACTTGCGGGTGCTGTGCAAGGACATTGGGCACCGACTCAGCGGATCGACCAGCGCCGACCGTGCCATGGCGTGGGGACAACAACGGATGGACAGCTACGGGGTGGACACCAGCTACATCATGCCCGTGGAGGTGCCGGCATGGACCCGCGGCGACGTGGCCGAAGCGCAAGCCCTGGCGGCAGATGGCACCGCCATAAACCTCCACATCACGGCGCTCGGGGGGTCTGTTCCCACGCCCGACGACGGATGGATTGAGGGGCCGTTGCTGGTGGTGCGCCACTTGGACGCCCTGGACACCTTGGACGCCCGAGGACACATCGTGCTCTTCAACCGGCCCATGGACCCCTTGCTCATCAACACGGGCGCCGCGTACGGAGGGGCGTTCGACCAACGCGGTGGGGGCGCCAGCGCCGCCGCCGAAGCCGGCGCCATTGGGGTGCTGGTCCGATCCCTGACCCACGCCCTGGACACCTTGCCCCACACGGGGTCGTTGCGCTACAAAGAAGACGTGGAGAAGTTGCCCGCAGCCGCCATCTCCACCGTCGATGCGTCCGCATTGGCCAAGCTCCATCGCGAGGCCCCTGGTTCCATCCAAGTCAAAATGCGCATGAACAGCCAAGACCTGGGCACGGTGGAGCAAGGCAACGTGGTGGGAGAATGGCGCGGCTCGGAGTTCCCTGATGAAATCATCACGTTGGGCGGCCACCTCGACTCTTGGGACATCGGAGAAGGCGCCCACGACGACGGATCCGGCGTGGTGCACACGCTTGAAGCCTTGCGCGCCTTGAAAGCCCTTGGATACACCCCGCGCAGGACGCTGCGGTTCGTGCTGTTCATCAACGAAGAAAACGGGAACCGCGGCGGCAAGCGCTACGCCGCAGTGGCGGCTGAAGAACACGCCTCAGGATTGCGGCATGTCGCCGCGATGGAGTCGGACGCCGGAGGGTTCGTGCCCCGTGGCGTGCGGATGGACGCGCCCGACGAGGGCGTCGCCATGGTGCGCAGTTGGGCGAAGACCCTGGAGCCGTACAACCTTCATTACTTCGGACGAGGTGGCGCCGGGGTGGACATTGGCCCGCTGAAAAACCTCGAGCCTCGCCCACTGCTCATGGGGTTGGTGCCGGACGGGCAACGCTACTTTGACCTGCACCACAGCAGCCAGGACGTGTGGGAGAACGTCCACAAGCGGGAACTCGAGCTCGGCGCGGCGACGTGCGCGAGCATGGTCCTGATGTTGGACCGCCACGCGGATTGACCGCCGGCTGGAATCAGTTCTGGGGACGAAGCACGGCCTTGGCCGACACATGCGCCTCGACGTCGTCGCGGTCCATGCGCTGCTTTCGGAATTGGCCGGCATGGTACATGGCCGCTTGGTCGTCGTAGTGCGGGCTGAACACGTTGCCCGACTGGCCTGTGGGCAGGATGCTCTCGGCGTTTCCGACGTCGGCGAAGTCGATGCCAATCCGCATGGACGGCCCTGAGAAGACGTCGTAGTTGACTTCTTCCTTCAACTTGAACTCGTACTTGTTGAGTGCGTCTTTCGCCGCAGGCAACTCAAAGGGTCCCACATTCAAGAAGTCGCCCACAAGCGGGGCGTCTGTCATGGCGTGGCGGTGCACCACGGTGTGCAAGCGTCCGTACGACCACTGGTCGGGGTTCTCCCCGAGCGCTTTGGCGAGGTCTTCCTGAGCCACGCCCAAGGCCGCCGCCACCACGTCGGCGGCGGTCTCCACGCCGTCTGTGCGGACGTTGTCCCACCACCCCGAGTTTTCGTTGTGCAACAGCAAGGGGAAGCTGTTCTCCGAGACGATGGTCTTGTGCCAGGTTTCAAACTTGTCCTGGGCGTCGCCGGCCTCGGCGGCTTGCTCAAACTCGTCGTACATGGCCCCTTGGATCGTGCGGTACATCCAACGGTAGTACAACGTCGGTGCAATGTCGGAGGCCAAATGTCCGCCGTCCCACCCGTCCATGAATGCGGGGACGTCCGCCCCACCCTGCTCGGCCAAGGCCACCATCTTGGCGGCATTTTTCCGGTACACGGGCGAGTGGTGGTCCAGTTGCAAGGCTTGGGCGTCGGCCACGGTCCAGTCGTTCTTCACGGTGGAGAGCGCATCCATGATGCCCTGGGCGCGGGTGTTGCCCGCGTAGTAATGCCCTGGGTAGGCCACGCTGTCGTGGGGCTGGGGGGCGTTGTTGGCCGAATACACGTAGCCGCCTTCTGGGTTGATGGACTTGGGGTTGACGTCAAAGCTGTGCCAGCCCTGGACGTCGTTGGCGGCGTCGCTTCCATCGATCGCCACCTTGGTGTTGACGTGCCCGGGACGGATGGGGAGCTTGGCCGACGCAATCCAGGCTATGTCGCCCTCGGCGTCGCCGTACATCATGTTGAGGCCTGGCGCATGAATCAGCTCGGCGTGGGTCTTGAACGCCTCAAGGCCTGGCTGTCGAGAGAACCCGTAAAACGCCTCGTGGATGCGGTTTTCAGGGTGCTGGGTGAACGTCCACCACATCGCCAAGCCGTCCTGAAGCAAAGGCCCGTGGTGCGTCGAGCGCACCTCGAAAACCACGTCGGGTTCGCCGGCCACCTCGATGGTCTCGAACCGCAAATCCAAGGGAAGCCACTCCCCGTCGTGCAGGTAGGTGTCGCCTTCCAAGGTCTCCCGATAGAAATCGATTTCGTCGTTCACGAACATTGTGGTGCCCCAGGCGTGGTCGCGGGAGTGCCCGATAACTGGAAAAGGAATGCCACCAATGTGGTTGCCGTAGTATTCGAAGTCAGGGGTCACCACGTGGGCTTCGTACCACACCGAGGGGGACGCGTAGGCCATGTGCGCGTCGTTGCAGAACAGCACCTCACCCGACGCCGTGCGCTCGCGGCTCAGCACCCAAGCGTTGCTACCCAGCCACTGCGGCACGGGACGGACCTCGTCCAACCCATGCACGGCCGAGGCCAGCCCAGAAATGTCCTTGGCGCCCACGTCGCTGGGGATGTGCTGAAATCCCGTTTGGCCCCAAGCCAAGTCCGCCACCAACGAAGAATCCAGTTGGTGGTGCATCCAATCCAGGATGGGCTCGGTCTTCAGATGAATGGCGAAAGAGTAGGCCATGAAGCCGGTCGCGCAGTACATGTCGTGCACGTCAAAGGGCTCAGGCTTCGCGTTGATCAACCGGTATTCCAGCGGCAACTCGCCTTCCTCGATGAAGGTGTTGATGCCGTCGAGGTAGGCGGTCATGGCGTCCAGGATGTGCGGGTTGGCTTGGGCGTCCATTTGGTCCACGGTGCGGGTGGCCGCTTCACGCATGCCCAGCGTCCGAAGGTATTTGTCGTTCTCGACCATGTCTGGCCCGAGCAGCGCAGACAACTCCCCTGCCCCGGCGCGGCGCAGCAAATCCATTTGCCACAACCGCTCCATGGCGTGCACGTAGCCCAAGGCATGCATGGCGTCCGTCTCCGACTGGGCGTAGATGTGCGGCACCCCAATGTCGTCGAACAACACCTCGACCTCCGACTCCACGCCATCCACGGCGAGGTCAAACCCGTAGTCCGGGGCGATGGTCTTCACCGTGATGAACACGAGGGACACCAACATGGCAATCATGACGGCAAAAACGCGAAGGATGTTTTTCATGGCAGAGATCGTTGAGGCATGAGGTGCATTCAAAACAACATGGAGAGCTTGATGTTCGTCACAAGTCGCGTTTTTCAGACTTGCCACGACGCCCCCTCGTTGGGCATGCGCAAGGTCCGACAGCCTCCGCCAACTCGGAGGACAAATCGCTGAAAATCGCACGCGACGACGTTGGGTTTCCCCGCGTTGTTTTGAACCTTGCGGCGCCGTGCATTTCATCTCAACCGCATTCTGGATTTTCCTGCCGACGGTGCTGCTGTTGCACTGGGCCCTGGGACGCAGGTGGAAGCTTCAAAACCTCCTGTTGTTGGCCGCCAGCGCCGTCTTCTACGGGTGGTGGGACGCCCGGTTCTTGTCCCTCATCGGGGCGTCCATCGTGGTGGACTACTTCGTCGCCATCCGCCTGAGCGAGGCCGAGACCGAGGCAAGGCAACGCGCTTGGCTCGCGGTGTCGCTGGCGTTCAACTTGGGCATGCTTGTTTGGTTCAAGTACGCTGGGTTCCTGGTGGACCAGTGGGTCTCGAGCTGGGCGGCCGTGGGCGTCACGATGGACCCGATGACGTGGAAGATCATCCTGCCGGTGGGCATCAGCTTCTACACGTTCCAAACGTTGAGCTACTCGGTCGACGTGTACCGAAAGCAGATCCCACCTTGTCGGGATTTCGTGGCGTTTGCCACGTACGTGTCGTTCTTTCCGCAGCTCGTGGCCGGCCCCATCGAGCGCGCCACGCGGCTTTTGCCGCAAATGCTTCAGGAACGCAAGCTGAACGCCATCTCGGTCCGTGTGGGGTGGCGCTTGATCTGTTGGGGCGTGTTCAAGAAAGTGGTCATCGCCGATTCCGCGGCGATGTACGCGAACGACGCCTTCGGGAACGACGCCGTCGCCGGCCCTGTCATGGTGCTCGGGGTGGTGGCCTTCGCGCTCCAGATCTACGGCGACTTCAGCGGGTACTCCGACATCGCCATCGGCACGGCGAGGCTCTTCGGCATCCGTTTGCGGTCCAACTTCAGGTTCCCCTACTTCTCCCGCGACCTGGGCGAGTTCTGGAGGCGCTGGCACGTCTCCCTCAACACCTGGTTCCGCGATTACCTGTACATCCCCCTGGGTGGGTCTCGCATGGGACGTGGACGTTCCTTGCTCAATGTCGTCGTGGTGTTCTTGGTCAGCGGCCTGTGGCACGGCGCCGACTGGAAATTCGTCACCTGGGGTGGCATCCACGCGGCATGCTTCGTGCCGCTGTTTCTCTTGGGGCGCAACCGGCAGCCTGAGCGCGTGTGGCATTGGAGCCAGTTGCCGTCCGCGCTGTGGACGTTCACCATGGTGTGCTTGGCTTGGGTCTTTTTCCGCGCCAACAACTTCGACCACGCCTGCGACGTGCTGTCCCGCATGGCCTCCGGTTGGACCTCAAGCGGCGACCACCCCTCTTGGTCCTCCACGATGAAATTTTGGGAGCAAGCCCCCAAAGGCATGCCCTTCGGCTGGGTCCTCCGTGAACAACTCGTCTTCCACCTGGCCCTTGCCGGGTTCTTGGTTGCCGAGTGGGTTCAATTCAGGAAAGGCGTGCGCTGGATGTGGCGCGGGGTGTGGCGCGGGACTTGGCTGGAAGCCTTGATGCTCCTGCTGGCCCTCGTGTTTGGGACGCGTCATGCGGCGCA
>JBMZWX010000038.1:0-16816 GCA_049627085.1 Flavobacteriales bacterium
GACGCGGGCTGGGCGGTGAGCACCACGCCTGCCACGGTGTTTTGCCATCCTTCGCCCTCCAAGAGCAGGAACCCTTCGTTGTCCAAAGATTGGCCTTGGAGGTCCACCACGTCTTGAACCGTGGCCGTCCAATTGCCCCCCGAGAACGACGACTTGACGACAACCAAAGCGTGGCCGTCCACGCTCTGGTTGTCGGGGCCGTGCAACTCGACAAATTGACCCGCATTGGGTCCCGTGACGAGGTTGATTTCATTGAGGACGATTTGGGCTTCCGTGGCGAGAGACAAACCGCAGAATGCGGCGAACAGTCCGAGAAGTTGGCGTTTCATGGCGAACGTTGTGAATGGGGTTCGAAGGTAGCGTACCTTTCAAGTTCGAGAGATGACGGGAGAGATTTCACTGATCCAAAAACTGGACGCCTTCATCCGAAGGCACCACAGAACCAAAGTCCTTCGAGGGCTTTTGTTGTCTTTTGTCACCCTGTCCGTAGGCGCGCTGTTGTTTGTGCTTCTTGAAGGGGTGGGTCGGTTTGGCGTTGCCGGGCGAACGGTGCTGTTTTACACGTTTGCCGCCGCGGCTGCCGTTGTGTTGGCCACGCAGGTGCTTTGGCCCCTTGCACAGTGGGCCCGCCTTAGCCAAGGGTTGAGCCACGACGACGCTGCCCGCATCGTGGGCAACCACTTTCCGGAGGTCAAGGACAAGCTCCTGAACACCCTTCAACTTCAGCGCCAAGTCGACAACGCCCAGGGTGCCGACGTCACGTTGCTGGCGGCGAGCATCGACCAACGCACAGCGTCGCTTCGGCCATTGCCTTTCACAAGCGCTGTGGACGTGTCTGGCGCCGTCCGGATGTTGCGGTGGGCCGCGCCCGTCGCCGCATTGGTGATGGCCGGCTTGTGGATGCAGCCCGATTGGGTGACCGCCCCCGCCACCCGCATCGTGCAACACCGGACGGAGTTCATCGAGCCGGCCCCGTTTGGATTTGTGCTGTTGAACGACCGGATGGAAGTCCCTGCGGGGGACCCCTTTGTGGTCACCGTGGAGACCCAAGGCGACGAATTGCCAGCCTCGGTGACCTTGGAGTCCGGCAACGGCCGCTTCCGGATGGAGCGCGTGAAACCCCATGTGTTCCGGCACACCTTCCCTGCCGTGCGGAACAACATTGACTTTCAGTTTTTGGCCAACGGCTGGCGGTCTGCGAACCACACCGTGAAACCTTTCGCCGTGCCGATGTTGGCCAACCTGCGCCTGCAGGCGACGCCCCCTTCCTACACGGGCTTGCCCAAGGTGGACACCCAAAACCAAGGCGATGTGACGGTGCCTGAAGGCACGCCCATTCAGTGGACCATGCAAGTGCACGACGCGGACTCCCTCCGATTCACCTGGAACGATGAGTGTCTGCAAACCGCGCGAACCACGGGCAACACGTTTTCAGCCCACGCCGTGGCCACCACCAACAGCACCTATTGGATCACGCCCATCCACGCCCAATTGACTGGTGATTCGCTGCGCCACCGCATCCGCGTCGTGCGAGACGGCAAGCCCTCCATTCGGGTCGAAGAGTCGCAAGACAGCACCTCCAGGAAGAAGATGCACTTCACCGGCTCTGTCCAAGACGACTACGGGTTCAGCCGGTTGGCGTTTGTTTGGGAGGTTGTGGAGCGCGGCGAGGGGCCGTCGGAAGAATTGTTGGCGGCTGGAGGCGGCGCCCCGTCCTTGACCAGGGGTCGGGTGGAACTTGAGGTTCCCCAAGGCCGACGCGGAACGTTCTACCACATGTGGGACTTGCGTGAGCTGGATTGGCGAGAAGGAGATGTCTTGGAAGCTTGGTTTGAAGTTTGGGACAACGACGCCGTGCATGGGGCCAAAAAAGTGAGGTCCACCACCACACGGCTGGAAGCCCCCTCCGCGGAAGACTTGAGGGAAGAGCGTGTCAACGCGGCAGAGTCCATCGAAGAAAACTTGCAAGACGCCGCCAAAGAGGCCGCCGAACTGAGGGAAGCGATGGAGGCCATGCAAGAGCGGCTTCGCGAACAGGGCGAGATGACGTGGCAAGACCGCCAAGCCATGGAGCGCCTGTTGGAACAGCAGCAGGCCCTTCAAGAAAAGCTGGAGAAAATGCAGCGCGACAACGCCAAGAAAGACGAGCGCGCCAACGAATTCTCCAAGCAAGAGGAGCGCATGCTGGACAAGCAAGAGCAGCTCCAAAAGTTGATGGACGACCTGATGAGCGAAGAAATGCGCCAGCTGTTTGAGCAGATGGAAGAGCTCATGCAGGAGATGGATCCCGAGAAACTGCAAGAGCAGTTGAACGAAATGGAGCTCAACCACGACGCCATGGAAAAGGAGCTCGACCGAGCCCTTGAACAGTTCCGTCAGTTGGAGTGGGAGACCAAAATGAACGAGGCCATCGACGACCTCCACCGTTTGGCCGAGGAACAGAAGAAGCTGGCGGAGGAGACCGAGTTTGGGCTGAAAGACTCTGAGAAGCTCAAGGCGAAGCAAGACAGCCTCAACGCAGCGTTCGATCAGGTCCAAAAAGACCTGGAACAGCTGAAGAAGGACAACCAAGAGCTCGAGAACCCGAACCCCATGATGGACAGCGCGGGCGAAGAGGAGTCCATCCAAGAGGAGATGGAAAAGAGCTCCGACCAGCTCGACAAAGGCAAGGAGAAGAAGGCGTCGGATGCCCAGAAAAACGCGGCAGAGCAAATGGAGCAACTGGCGCAACAGATGGAAGCCATGCAACAGCGGTCGGAGTCTGAATCGGCCAGCGAAGACATGGACGCGCTAAGGGCGTTGCTGGAGAACATCCTGACGCTGTCGTTTGAGGAGGAACTCCTGATGTCTGAGTTGAAGGCCACCAACGAACAAGACCCCCGCTACGTCAGCCACGGCCAAAACCAGCGGAAGCTGAAAGACGACGCCGTCATGGTGGAAGACAGCTTGTTTGCGCTGAGCATGCGCATCCCCCAGCTGGCGTCTGCAGTCAACCGGGAAATCGGGTTGGTGAACCGCCACATGGGCAAGGCGCTGGAAGGATTTGGCGACCGGCTCACGGCCGACATCGCCATGAACCAACAGTACGTCATGACCTCCTTCAACAACCTCGCATTGCTGTTGGACGAGGCGCTTCAGCAGATGCAACAGCAACAGGCCCAGAAGCAACCAGGGTCAGGCAACTGTGAAAAGCCTGGCGGATCAGGCAACCCCTCCCCCACCCCCAAGGCGGGCGACATGAAGAAGATGCAGCAGGCCCTCGGCAAGAAACTGGAGCAGATGAAGGAAAAGATGGGAGAGGGTGCCAACAAAGGTCAAGCCGGACAAAAGAAACCGGGGGGCATGAGCAAGGGGCTCGCCCAAATGGCCGCCGAGCAAGCCGCCCTTCGGAAGATGGCCCAGGAGAAAGCCAAGAAGCTGAACGAAGACGGGTCTGGCAGCGGCAACGGCATGAAAGAAATCGCAGAGCAAATGGAAGAGCTCGAGCGCGATTTGGTGAACCGCCAGGTGGATGAAGCCACCTTGAAACGCCAACAAGATTTGATCACGCGGTTGTTGGAAGCTGAGAACGCTGAGCGCATCCGGGGCGAGAAAGAAGATCGAACTTCGCGGACAGGTGACGACGCCCTCAAGGCAGATCCCCCTCAAGCCACCGAATACCTCCGTCGGAAAATGAACGAGCTGGAGTTGCTTCGGACCGTGCCTGCGGAACTTCTGCCGTACTACCGGGAGCGCGTCAACGAATATTTCAATACTTTGGAACTCGATTCCGAGGAACAACCCGATTTGAAACCATGACCACCACCCTGCCAGAATTGCGATTTGACTCCAAGCCTGAGAACATTGCGGTGGTTGAGAAGCTCATCGACCAAATCAGTGCCGACCACGGCATTGTGGCGGAGCACTACGGAAACGTACTCATCGCCATGACTGAAGGGGTCAACAACGCCATCGTCCACGGGAACAAGCTCGACGAAACCAAGTCGGTCAGCGTGTCGTGCGCCATCGATGAAAAGACATTGGTGTTTCGCATCACAGACGAAGGTCCTGGTTTCGATTACGACAACCTCCCCGACCCCACAGCGCCAGAAAACATCGAAAAGCCCCACGGCCGCGGTGTGTTCTTGATGCGTCACCTCGCCGACGAATGTGCCTTCGAAGACGAGGGCCGCATTGTCGAGCTCACCTTCACCGACGTCCTGGCCTGACATGGTGGTCTTCGTGGACGGTGACGTCCCCTGCAACGTCGAAGGGCGGCGACGCGTCAAGTCCTGGTTGTCTGCCCTGGCCAAGCACCACAACTGCA
Source organism: Flavobacteriales bacterium (assembly GCA_049627085.1). Classification (GTDB taxonomy): domain Bacteria; phylum Bacteroidota; class Bacteroidia; order Flavobacteriales_D; family Sanyastnellaceae; genus UBA11663. The sequence continues at coordinate 4,307 of JBMZWX010000038.1, forward strand.
CCTTGGGCGACCTGAGCATCGTCTCCTGCTCTGACGAGGAGCTGCTCGCCTACAACCGACAATACCTGGACCACGACACGTACACCGACATCATCACGTTCGACCACACCGAGGGCGTGACCCTCTCTGGCGACCTCTTGATTTCCTTCGAACGCGTTCTTGAAAACTCTGAAAATCAGGGTGTTGTGTTTCAAGAGGAGCTCCGGCGCGTGATGGCGCATGGGGTGCTTCATTTGGCCGGGTTCAAGGACAAAACGCCAGAAGACGCCACCGTCATGCGTCAAGCAGAAGACCATGCTTTGCAGATGTTCCACGTGGAACATTCTGCTTGACCGCCGCATTGGCGACCTTTGCCGCCATGATCCAATCGTACGATATCGTCGTGGTCGGGGCGGGCCACGCCGGGAACGAAGCGGCCGCAGCCGCAGCCAACTTGGGAGCCTCCACCCTGCTCATCACCATGAACATGGGGGTCATTGGCCAAATGTCATGCAATCCCGCCATGGGAGGCATCGCCAAAGGTCAAATCGTACGCGAAGTGGACGCACTCGGCGGCTACTCCGGCTTGGTGTCCGACCGCAGCGCCATCCAGTTCCGCATGCTCAACAAGTCCAAGGGGCCTGCCATGTGGAGCCCACGAACCCAAAACGACCGCAACCTCTTCGCCCAAACTTGGCGCGAGATGTTGGAAGCCACGCCCAACCTCGACTTCTGGCAGGACGGCGTGGTGGGGCTCTTGACCGAACAAGGGCGTTGCGTCGGGGTCAAGACCCAACTCGGCATGGAGGTCCGCGCCAAGGGTGTGGTGCTCACCAACGGCACCTTCCTCAACGGTTTGATGCACATCGGTGAGAAGCAATTCGGGGGTGGACGTGCTGGTGAACGCGCCTCCTTTGGCATCACAGAACAGCTGGAGGAGCTTGGGTTTGAAAGCGGCCGGATGAAGACCGGCACGCCGCCGCGCGTGGACGGCCGATCACTCGACTACACGAAAATGGAAGAACAACCTGGCGACGAAGCGCCTGGCCGTTTCTCCTACCTCCCCTCCTACCCCATCGGCAAGCAGCTCTCTTGTCACATCACGTACACTTCTGCCGAGGTGCACGACCTGCTTCGCGAAGGGTTCGACCGTTCTCCCATGTTCAACGGGCGCATCCGCGGCCTTGGTCCCAGATACTGCCCGAGCATCGAAGACAAGATAGACCGCTTTGCGGACAAAGACCGGCACCAGGTGTTCGTGGAGCCTGAGGGGTGGAACACCTGCGAGATCTACGTCAACGGATTCAGCACCTCGCTTCCCGAAGACGTCCAATTGGCGGCCATGCGCAAGATCCCGGGGTTTGAGCAGGCCAAGATGTTCCGACCGGGCTATGCTGTGGAATACGACTACTTCCCCCCCACCCAACTTCAACACAGCCTCGAAACACGGTTGGTTCAGGGCCTGTACTTCGCCGGACAAATCAACGGCACCACCGGCTACGAGGAAGCCGCTTGTCAAGGCATTGTGGCGGGCATCAACGCCGCACGTTCCACGTGGAACCTCGAGCCCATCACGTTCAGCAGAAGCCAGGCCTACATTGGCGTGTTGATCGACGATTTGGTCACCAAGGGCACGGAAGAGCCTTACCGCATGTTCACCTCTCGCGCCGAATACCGCATCTTGTTGCGCCAGGACAACGCCGACGAACGCCTGACCCCCATGGCCCACGAATTGGGCTTGGCTTCAGACGAACGCATGCGCACCCTCGACGCCAAACAATCCAGTGTCAAAGGGCTCCGCAAAGGATTGCAACAACTGAGCGTCACCCCAGACGAAGCATCATCCCTGCTCGAGGAAGCCAATTCCAGCCCCCTGAAGCATGCCGTTCGTGCGCAAGAGATCTTGGCGCGTCCACACGTCAAGTTGGACAACATGGTCGAGCACGTCCCTTCCGTTGCGGCCCTTTGCAACTCGGTTGCGCCCGAGGTGACAGAACAAGTGGAGCTCCAAATCAAGTACGAAGGCTACATCGCAAAAGAGCAGGAAATGGCCGACCGACTTGGCAGGTTGGACCACCTTCAAATTCCCTCCGACTTGGATTTCCAGCGGCTCACCAGCCTCAGCTACGAAGGGCGTCAAAAACTCTCCGACCGCAGGCCCAAAACCCTGGGTGAAGCGTCGCGCATCTCCGGCGTGAGCCCCTCCGACCTCAGTGTGTTGATGGTCTATCTCGGTCGCTGACTGCGTACCTTTGGATGCCATGAACATCCAAAACATCCTTGCCGACCTCGGCATCCAAGACCAGAACCACGGCGTCATGATTGGCGCGGAAACTTTCGGTTCTGGCGCAACCATCGACAGCCACTCTCCTGTGGACGGCAAGCGCATTGCTTCCCTCTCCACAGCATCCAACGACGATTATGAGCGCGTCATGTCAGCCGCCACCGACGCGTTTGTCGAATGGCGCAAGTGGACAGCCCCCCAGCGCGGTGAAGTCGTCCGCCAATACGGCGACGCTTTGCGTGCCAAGAAGGACAGCCTCGGCGCCCTCGTTTCTTACGAAATGGGAAAGAGCTACCAAGAGGGCCTTGGCGAGGTTCAAGAAATGATCGACATCTGCGATTTCGCCGTCGGTCAGAGCCGTCAACTCTACGGCCTCACCATGCATTCAGAGCGCCCCAACCACCGGATGTACGAACAATACCACCCACTCGGTGTGGTCGGCATCATCAGCGCGTTCAACTTCCCTGTTGCCGTCTGGTGCTGGAACACTGCGTTGGCTTGGATCTCAGGCGACGTGTGCGTGTGGAAGCCTTCCGAGAAAGCTCCACTCTGCTCGCTGGCATGCCAGCACATTTGGAACGAGGTCGCCGAAGCGAACAACCTCCCTGCCGGGGTGAGCTGCATTGTGAACGGCGATTACAAGGTGGGGGAGTGGATGACCGCCGACAAGCGTGTGCCTCTCGTCTCCGCCACCGGATCCATCCGCATGGGCAAGATTGTCGCCCAAGCGGTGGCAGCACGTCTGGGTCGTTCGCTGCTTGAATTGGGTGGCAACAACGCCATCATCATCACGCCTGATGCAGACCTCAAAATGGTCATTCCCGCCACGGTGTTTGGCGCTGTGGGAACATGTGGTCAGCGCTGCACCTCAACGCGTCGCCTGATCATCCACAGCAGCATCTACGACAAGGTGAAGGACCAATTGGTCCAAGCCTACAAGCAAGTGCGTATTGGCGATCCTTTGGATGAAAATAACCACGTTGGCCCGCTCATCGACACCGACGCCGTGAACGCGTACTTGAACGCTTTGGACGCGGTGGTCGCACAAGGAGGCACTGTGCTTGTGCCAGGTGGCCAGCTTGAAGGCCCAGGCTACGAGAGTGGCTGCTACGTCAAACCAGCCATTGCTGAGGTCACCAACGACCTGGACATCGTCCAACACGAAACGTTCGCACCCATCTTGTACTTGATGAAGTACGACACCCTCGACGAGGCCATTGCCATGCAAAACGGCGTGGTCCAAGGCTTGTCCTCGGCCATCATGACCAACAACGTCCGCGAGGCGGAGAACTTCTTGTCCGCAGCAGGTTCCGACTGCGGCATTGCCAACGTGAACATCGGCACCTCTGGCGCTGAAATTGGCGGAGCATTTGGTGGTGAGAAAGAAACAGGAGGGGGCCGCGAGTCTGGGTCCGACGCCTGGAAAGCGTACATGCGTCGTCAAACCAACACGATCAACTACGGCACAGATTTGCCGCTCGCCCAAGGCATCAAATTCGACCTCTGATGTAATTTGGGTCCATGAACGTGGACCTGTCCAATCTCAAAAGGGCTGCCAATGGCGGCCCTTTTTGGTGCGCCACCCTGGCCCTTGTTGTGGGTGTCATCGGCTGCGAATCTTCCTCTGAACGCCGTGATGGTGACATGTACGTGGCGTCTTTCGCCACAGATCCCCCAACCACGGTGTTGGCGACCCACAGTGCCGCTGGGTGGACCGTACACAACGGCGACGAGCGCATTCTATTGGCCCTCACAGCCGCAGGCGACCACCGCGTGCCTGTCTTCAACGGCAGCTGGTCTGGATCCTGGGTGGGGGAGGTGTGGGAAGGTGTTTGGACAGATTCGCTTCGGCCCAACAATTACCAGGTGCCTGTCCGATTGGAACCGTTGACCGATGCTCAGCCGACATCAGGAGCACGAGACACCACCTACTGGGACACGTCGGAAGGATTGTTGGTTTTGGAGCGCAGTCAAGATTCGGCATGGGCCACCATCAGCACACCCACCGGAGACTACCGTCACCTTGCTGGAAATTTTGTGTACAATCAGTTGATTTTGAATACATTCGATGGTTCACACCTGTTCCGTTTCAACGCCACACTTCGGAAGGATTCCTTGGTCGATGGACAATTTCTCTCAGGGACACATTACCAAACCACGTTTGGAGGGGTGAAACGCGCCACACAATCTCATGTTTGGAACAGCGGTCGCCAGAACGTGGTGGTGGATGAGTTGCTGTTCTTTGGCACCAACCCGTCAGGCCAAGCGGAAGTGTGGAACAAAGACCGGCTTCGGAGGGACGGAAAAACAGGACTTGTCGTCGACATTATGGGCACGTGGTGTCCCAATTGCATGGATGAGACGCGTTTGATGGTGTCTCTGGCTGGATCTTATCCCGACGTTCAATTCCTCACCTTGGGGTACGAGCGTTCCACAGATTCCACGGCCTTGGCACGGCTGTCGCAATTCAAACAAGAAATGGGCATGGATTGGCCGGTGCTCTTGGGTGGCCGCGCCAGCAAAACGGCCGCAGCCCAGTCCATTCCAGCGCTCGACAGCATCCACAGTTTCCCAACCACGGTGTTTTGGCCGCTGGAAGGCGAACCTGTGGTTCACAAAGGATTCAACGGACCTGCGACAGGGGAGGGGTACGTCCTCGAAACGGCGTTCTTCCGGTCTCAGATGGAACGGCTCAGCGGTCGCTCGGAAAGTCGTTGACCTGGTCGACCACAATCCGTGCATCGCGGTTGGCCAATTCCCACGCCGTGTGGAAGACCAACTTGCCGATTTCAGCCATCTTGGGGTACATGATTTTGTGGGCGTCGTCTCCCGGCTTGTGGTAATCCTCATGCACACCTGTGAAGTAGAAAATCACAGGAATGTTGTTCTTGGCGAAGTTGTAGTGGTCGCTGCGGTAGTAAAATCGGTTGGGGTCGTCCGGCGCGTTGTAGGTGTAATCAAGCGCCAGATTGGTGAAGGTGGTGTTGGATTCCTCGCTGATCGCATGGAGCTCTGAACTGAGCTTGTCGCTTCCAATGAGGTAGACGTACCGAGGGTCGTCTGGATGCTCGGCGTCAGTCCGTCCAATCATGTCGATGTTGAGGTTGGCCACCGTGTTTTCCAAGGGGAACACAGGATGGTCTGCGTAGTACTCGCTGCCCAACAACCCTTTTTCCTCACCCACCACATTCATGAACAACACGCTGCGACGTGGCCCTATGCCGTGCGCATCTTCAAGCATCTTGAATTGACGGGCAAGCTCCATCACTGTAACGGTGCCTGACCCATCGTCGTCCGCTCCGTTGTGGATTTCCCCATCAATGATGCCCACATGATCGTAGTGAGATGTGATGACCACCACTTCATCTTTCAATTCTGGGTCCGACCCTTCCAAAAACGCCAACACATTTTCAGCCTCGTATTCTCGGGTGGTCTGGAGGATGTGCAACGTGGCCTTCTGCTTGAATGCCAAAGCTTTGGTCGGTTTGCCAGACCCCACCTTGTCCGCGTGGTTCTGGATGGACTTCAATTTGGTCTCCGCCAACCACTTGTCCAAGGTGCTCTGCTTGATGAACAAAGTTGGAAGGTCGGTGCCTTCTCCTTCTTTCTCCCGGTTCAAAGACGTGGACTTGCGCAACATCCATTTCTTCATCCGGCTCTTGCGGGTCTCGAACGCCTCGTCAGGCATGGCCACAATGACGGCTTCTGCACCCAACGAATCGGCCACCAGACGCTTGGCGTTGAGAGGATGTTCCTCCATGCCTTCCGGTTGGCCGTCGAGCATGACCACCATGCCTTCGCCTTTGAACTTCTTGTAGTCGTTCCAACCTTCTTGCACGATGCCATGACCGACGAAGGTGAGTTTGACATCGGACACCTGAGGGCGCTCAAGGCCGGGATAGACCAAAAAATTGTCCACCAAGGCCAGCGTGTCGTCGCCAACATTCAAGGTTCCACCGGTGATCTGGCTGTTGACCAAGGGCACCATTTGGAAGAACGAGCCGTTGTTGCAAGGTTCGAATCCCTTGGATTCATAGTAGGCTTCGAGGTAGGCAGCGGCTTTCTTTTGACCACGCTCACCGGTCTCCCGTCCTTCAAAACCGTCGCTCGCCAGGATGTTCAACTGGATGCTGAGCTCCCGCTCGTCCAATTGGATTTGGGACACGTTTAACGTTTGCGCCCACACGCCAGACACCATGCCTAGGAGCAAGGTCATGGCGCAAGCGATCTTGCCCACCCGACGTTCGTGACGGCCGCCTTCAAACTCAGACTCAAAGAAGGCATCCACCATACCGAGGGCCACTTCTTCAGAGACGAAGCGCGCAGGAATGCACAACACATTGGCGTTGTTGTGTTGTCTGCCCAAAGCCGCCACTTCCGGGGTCCAAGCCAATGCGGCGCGCACCTCGGCATGCTTGTTGGCCGTCATCGCCACGCCGTTGGCCGATCCACAAATCAAGATGCCCAGTTGTGCATGGCCGGTGGCCACATCGTCGGCCACCGCATGGGCATGGTCTGGATAGTCCACACTCTCAGGGCCATCTGTTCCACGGTTCACCAAGGTGTGACCCCTGGATTCCAAATGATTCACAATCAGTGATTTTAATTCTGGACCAGCGTGGTCACATCCGATGCTTACTACCATGCCTCGAAAATACCCACAATCGACGTGGATGAACCTGTTGGCATCGGCCAAGAACTTTTTTTGGAAGAACACCCCATTGCACCTAAGCCAGACGCACCCCTTCGCATCCAAACAAAATGGTGCTCCTTTTCACACGCGTTTCACACCGAAAGTCCCACGTTCTTCACAACGCCCAACCTCCACTTTTCATCCACATTCTCGTGTTGCACAACCTGTGGACAAAGGTGGTTGTCTTCTGTCAATCAACGTGGTAATTTCAACATCCGGGCCTTGGTCATGTGCACGGTTGGTGCACAACTCAATTTGTCAAGACCTTGGACGTTCAGTTTTCCCACTTGTACACAAGCCTACTACAATCATTCTCTCTTCTTTTAAAAAATTCATTTTCATTGTAAGCTGTGGACAACCATGTTGGATGGTGTCTCAAGCTGAAGTTCCAGATTGCCTTTGGACGAAGTTTGAACACGCCAATGGTGCGTTGGCCAGCGAAGGTTGCATGGTGGATGGGGTGCCTGTTGGGGTGTGGAAGAGTTACAGCGAGCTTGGAGAATTGATCAGCGAAGGTGCCCGCGAGAACAACCTGCCTGAAGGGCGATGGTGGTTTTACGATCTGGGCCAGGTCCACGAGGAAGTGCATTACCGGCAAGGGTTGAAGCATGGCGTTCAGGTTCTTCATCTGGACGGGGTGTTGACGGATTCGGTGGTTTGGGTTCAAGGCCAAAAAGAAGGTGAGGCCAAGTCATTTCGAGCCGACGGCACGTTGAAGTTGACCACCCCCTATCAACGAAACGTCAGGGAAGGAAAAGCGGTGCAGTTCAATCCTCGGGAAGAACCTCACGGGTTCAGGTGGTACAAGAACGACAAGCTGGTCGCCAGCGAGGTATTCAACCGGCGGGACGAGGAGGGAAGAAAGACCGGGCAGTGGAAGGTGTTCCATGCCAGAGGCAGGGTTTTGGAATCTGGACCTTACGTGCGCGACCTGCGCCACGGGTTGTTTCAATACTTCGACGCACGAGGCACCTTGGTGCGGGTGGAGCGTTACGACATGGGGGAGTTGGTGGTGGAAGAGATGGAGGAAGAAGCACAACCTGAGCTTCGGGAGGTGCGTCGAAGCGACGGAACCCTTGAGAGCACCACGATGTACATCCAAGGGGTTAAGCAAGGTGTGAGTCGGACGTTCAACGCCCAGGGGGAAGTGGTGGCTGGCGCCCTTTTCGACCAGGATGAATTGGTGGCAGAGGGCATCACCTTGAAGGATGGCACGAAGGAAGGACCTTGGCGTGAGTTTTGGCCCAACGGTCAAATTCGCGCAGAAGGGATGTACGCGTCAGGAGTGCGTGAAGGCAAGTGGACCTTCTACCACATCACAGGAGAGAAAGAGCAAGAAGGGAAGTACCGCCAAGGGGCGTTTCATGGCACGTGGACGTGGTGGTACCCCGGTGGCCAGGTTCACAGAAAGGAAGATTACACCCATGGGAAGTTGGATGGCGAATTCTTGGAATTGGACACTGTGGGCGACGTTTTGGTGAAGGGCACGTTTGTCGATGGAGATCCGGAGGGACCTTGGGTTCGAAACGTCCACAACCATTTGGAAGAAGGCCAATACCTCTCAGGACAAAAAGACGGCGTCTGGCGCATCACCGACGCGTCGGACGTGGTTCGGTTTGAAGGGGCGTACTCCTTTGGCCAGCCCGAGGGAAAACACCGGTCGTGGCACCCCAACGGGGTGCTCGAGGAGGTGGGCAAACACGAAAGCGGTGCCAAGCATGGCAAGTGGCGTCTCTACGACGACCAAGGCAACTTGCTGCACGAATACATTTACAACTACGGAAAACTCCGCAAGGTCGACGGGTCTAAAGTGGACAAGCGACGCGACGGAACACGCTGAACATGGGAACGAAGACGCCAGACATGCAGTTGTTGGAAGCCTGCCCTGAGGCCATGATTCTGATCGAAGAAGGCAAGCCTGTGGTTTGGAATTCCATGGCAAGTCGGGTGCTGGATTGGTCTTCGTCCGAAGCTGGGGTGGATCGAATCTGGGACCCCCAATGTGGACTTTGGGAGTTGCAAGGCGACGAGGAGGGGTTGTTCGAGTCCAAATACGAGCGGGTTCTTCAAGGCCGTGCGGCCAAAATGCGCTGCCTCATCCGTCGCAAGACGGGCACTGTGTTTGAAGGGGAGTGGAAGGCTGTTCCCACCGGCGATGGCAAGGTGCTCATGCAAATCCGTGACATTAGCGAGCGGATGATGTACGAGCAAGTCATCCGGGAAAGCGAGCAGCGCTTCAGGACCCTGGCCCGACATGCGATGGAGGGCATCGCGTTTTTGGAGGGGACGGAAATTGTGGACGCCAACGAGCAGTTCGCCATCCTGTTTGGATGGAAGGAACTTCCCATTGGGGAGGACATCCTCAACATGGTCAACGCCCGCGATTGGCAGCGCTTGGGCGCCCGGAAGTTTGCGAGATCTCGGGTGGAGCTTCAAGGCGTCACCCAGCAAGGGGCGCAGATTCATTTGGAGGCCACGCGATCGTCGGACACCACGACCAACCAAACTGTGTTGATGGTCTACGACATCACCGAGCGGAAGCGGACAGAACTGGACCTTCTCCAAACCAAAGAACGTTTCAGGATGCTGGTGGAGACCAGCCCGATGGGTTTGGTGTTGATGGTGGGAGGCAAGGTGAAGTACACCAACCCAGGCATTTTGGATTTGCTGGGCATGCGCATGGAGGACGAGGTGTACGATGCGGAATTCGTGTCGTTGTTTCACGAAGACGACCAGGCGGTTCTTCGCGAGGACATCCGCCTTGTGGAGATGGGGGAGAGGCCGCCTTACCGTGAAGTCCGCATGATGCAAGGCAACACGGTGGTGGAAGTTGGCATTCGCATGACGCTGTCGTTCCACGACCGTTCTGCGGCCGTGCAGGTGACGGTGTCGGACCTTCGGACACGCGTGGCGTTGGTGCGTGAGCAGATGCGTGCCGCGCTTGCCGAGGAATCCAACCAGTTGCTCAAGGAGGAAATCGAACGGCACAAACAAACCCAGACCCGTCTGGCCGACGCCGAGCGGTTCAACCGATCCATCATCGAGTCGTCGATCGACATGATCGTCGCCTTCGGTCCCGACGGCATGTTGTACCAATACAACCATGCGTTCGCGGTGGAGTTTGGGTTGGACATGGGCGACGACCCCAAATCGTACAACTTCCGGGAATTCATCGCCGACGTCAAGGAGGCAGAACGCGTGCGAGATGCGGTGGTCCAGAATTTGACCTTCTCGGGGGAGACCACAGGACGCCGTCAGAATGGAGAGACGTTCCCGATGTACCTCACGCTCGCCCTTATGAAGAACGAGGAGGACGGCACTTTCGGGGCCATGGCGGTGGGCCGGGACATCACCGAAGCGAAGATTGCCCAACAAGAATTGGAGGCCAGCGAAAAGCGCTACAGGAACATTTTGGAAGGCGCGAACGACGCGATTTTCACCTTGGACGACCAAGGGTATTTCACGTACGTCAACCCCTCGTTCAACGAGCTTCTCGGGTATTCAGAGCTTGAACTGTCGAAGCGCACCGTGCATGACGTGATGTATGGGCTGCCCAAGCGTGGCAAGACTTGGATGAAGGCGCTTGAAGGCGCTCGGGAAGAGCGGAAGTTTGTGGCGGCCGACGGCCAGGTGCTCACCATGCTTGGAGGGGCAAGCGTGCAGAGGGACTCCAAAGGGAAGCCCAAAAGCGTGCGTGGCATTTTCCTCGACATCACAGACATGCGTTTGCACGAGGCCCAAGCAAAAACACAAAGCGCCAAACTGGAGTCCATCTTCGACTCCACCGAGAACATGATCATGTTCACCATGGACGGCGCGGACCGGGTAACGGCGTACAACAAGAACTTCAAGTCCATTTTCGAAGACGAGTTTGGGATGTCGTTCTCCGACAATCCCTCGTTCATCGAGACCATTTCCAAGGTTGTGGACGAGAAGCCTTACCAAGGTCAACTGAGGTTGTTTCTGAAGGCCATGGAGGGCATTGCCCAGTCGTTTGAGCTGCCGTTGCAAACCGCACATGGAGAGGGACGGTGGTACCAGGTCTTTTTGAACCCCGTGTCGTTGGGAGACGACCGACGTGAAATCAGCTGCATCGCGTACGACATCACTGAGCGGAAAGAAATCGACCGCGCCATTCGAAGCGCGCTGAAAGAGAAGGAGGTGTTGCTGCAGGAAGTGCACCACAGGGTGAAGAACAACCTCCAGGTCATCAGCAGCATGTTGAACCTGCAGAAGTCGTTTGTCCAAGACCAACAAACCCTGGATTTGTTGGAGGAAAGCACCAACCGGATTGCGACGATGAGCTTCATCCACGAGTCGTTGTACCGAGACACGGACTTCGCCAACATCAGCTTTTCGGAATACCTCCAACGCCTGAGCACCAACCTCACCCAGAGCTATGCACGGGCGGGGTGCGAGATCATCCTGGAGACCCAATTCGACGAGGTGCTCCTCAGCCTGGACCAAGCCATTCCTTGTGGACTCATCACCAACGAACTTGTCTCCAACGCGTTGAAATACGCGTACCCTGAGGTGGACCGTGGGGTCATTACGTTGAGGTTCCAGAACGTGGCCGACGGTCAAGTGGAGCTCGAGGTGAGCGACGAAGGGGTGGGGTTGCCGCCAGACATGGACTTTGCCAAAAACGATTCGTTGGGGGTGTATTTGGTCCAGGCGTTGACAGAACAAATCGACGGGGAATTGGTGGTAACCAGCACCAACGAAGGGCGAAAGGGGTGCAGCTTTTTGGTTAGATTTACTCCAACCAAGTGACGTTTCGTCGTTCGGTAAACCATTCACAACGAAGATTCAAGACCATGGCCATCGACATTTTGGTGACGGAAGACGAGAGCATTGTTCGCAAAGACATCGAGCGGTGCTTGAACAAGCTGGGGTACAACGTGGTGGCCACGGCGGACAATGGCGACAAAGCCATTGAGCTGGCCAAAAAGCACAAGCCCGACCTCGCGTTGATGGACATCATGATCAAGGGCGACATGACAGGCATCGAGGCCGCGGGGGAAATCAAGAAGCACATGGACATTCCCGTGGTGTTCTTGACCGCCTACGCCGACGAGAACACCTTGTCCAAAGCCAAGCACGCGGAACCTCACGGGTACATCCTCAAGCCGTTCAAGGAGGTTGACATCCAAACCGCGGTGGAGATGGCCTTGCACAAGCACAGCAAGGAGTTGGAGTTGAAGACGGAGGCCGACTTCCTGCGCACCATGGCCGAGCACAAGGAAGACGCGGAAGTGATCTTCGTGAAGAACCGCAGCCGCTTGATGCGTGTTAAGCAGGAGGATTTGTTGTTTGTGGAAGCGCTGAAAGATTACGTGGTGGTCCACACCCGGGCGGAGGCGTACACCATCCACAGCACCATGAAAGAGGTGGAGCGCAAACTTTCCGACCCACGCTTCATTCGCATCCACCGGAGTTACATCGTGAACCTGCATGCCATCGAGAGCATGAAGCACGGCAACATCACCGTGGAGGGCATCGAAAAGGAAATCCCTGTCGGCGGCTCGTACAAGGACACCTTGGCCAGCCGCAT
>JBMZWX010000039.1:0-16513 GCA_049627085.1 Flavobacteriales bacterium
TAAGGGTAGTTGCTCCACGTGCCGTAGAACGCCACCGAATCCGTGTCGGGGTTGGTGTCGAAGTAAGCGTAGGGCGTCAAGTTGCCGTTGGGGCCGATTTCGGACACCCGCAAACCGCTGAGGTAGTTGGAGGCGTAGATCTTGTTGCCGCGCACGTAGAGGTTGTGGTCCACAGACGTGTTGTCTGCTTCGTAAAACCCGATCACGACCGGCGCGTCCAAGTCCGACACGTCGGCGATGTAAGTGCGGGTGCCGTTGCCGTAGTTGCTCTCGTCCAACTCGTCGTTGAAGTACAAGAAACGACCGTCTTCGCTCAACCAACCTTGGTGCGTGTAAGCCGATTGGCTGTAGTTGAACGCGGCGATTTGGATCATGTCCGATTTGTCGGTGACGTCCACGATGGCCACGCCACCGCTGCCGTTGAAACAAAACGCCACTTCCTTGCCCGCATAATCGGTGTCCGGGCCATTGTAAAGCACCACCTGGGCGTCGTGCGTGTAGGGGCCGTCGTTGGTCCCCGCCACAGATGGGGCACCTGGGTTGGAGATGTCGATGGCATGAAGCCCCCCACCTGCAGTGTTGGTCCCCACCGCGTAGGCGAAACCGGTCTCCTCGTTGATGGCGATGTTGTGGGCGTTGCCAAATCCGATGTAGCTCGCCACAGGTGTGAGCACCACAGGCCCGTCGGTGACCTCCAGCACCTGGGTCAGGTCCACCACTTGCATGCCGTGGTTGGCCGCCTCGCTGACGATGAACGCGTGGTTGTTGTGCACCTTGACGTCCCGCCAGAGGCTGGGTGTCGTGGCCGTCGGCACGCGCCCCACAAACAAGGGATTCACCGCATCCGTGACGTCCACAATGGACAACCCGTCGTGGCGCCCAAACAACACGAATTCGCGCTGGGAAGCCAGATCCACCCACCCCCAACAGTCGTTGCCGTTGGCGCCGCCCCCCAATTCCTCGAGGGTGCGCACAGAGAGCAAATCAAGCCCTGAGCAAGGGTATCCGTCTGCAAAACCGTCGACACAAGGGGATTGGGCGAAGGCTGAGAATGCCAAGCCAAGGCCGGCCGCGGAAAGGAAGTGTTTCATCATGTTGAAGCGCAATGGGTGCAAAGGAACAACAAACCGCCCCGCCGTGATGTTGCACGACGGGGCGGTTCACCAGGCTGAAAAGCCCAATCAGTTGACGTCTGGCAGGAAGCTGAATCGCTCGCTGTAGTGGAGCATTTGGCCTGTGAAATCGTCGGGATACGACACCTCCACAGATTTAATCTGTCCTTCAGCGTCGCGAATGGCAATCATCTCTGGGTTGATGAAGCCTCCGTAAGGAGCCACGCCCAAGACCGCCGCACGGTCCAACACCTCTTGGTGCACCGCGGGATCGACCTTCACTCCGTAGCCCTCCACGAGCGCCTTGGCCGCGTCGTAATCGCCTTGCGACTTGATGCGCTGCACCTCCCGCAGAAGCTCGCCGAACAACTCGCGCAGGCGGTCGTAGTCCTTGATGTCGATGTAGGTCTTGCCCTCGCGAACGACCTTGACCACAGCCCCTTCGGGCTCCGCTTTTTCGAAACACCAGTTGCTCACCCATGCGCGGTTGCGCATGTGCGCCTCTTCAATGTCTGCCCCCAACTCCAAGCGCTGCAACTGAGTCAACATGCCGTTCCGCAAGTAGCTGTCGTACTCGGCGCGGCCCACGTCCAAGTTCTTCATCAACCCAAGCTCCACCATCTTGGGGTCGAGCAGGAAGTACAAGGCCACCAAATCGGCCCGACCTTCCTCGAGTGTCGAGCTGTACTCCGCAATGGTTTCTTTGGGGGTGCCCACACCTGGCTCCAGTTGACCTGAAGCGTGGCCAATCACCTCGTGCATGGCCGTGTGGAGCTTGCCGGCAAGTTCTCCGTGCGCTTGGGTGCGCACAAGCTCAAGCTGGTCGTGGGTGAACTCGGCCAACACGCCTCCGCCAGCGGCCTTGTCGTAGGCATTCACGATGTTGCCCAGCGACACCGACTTGGAGCCATGGACTTGGCGGATCCAGTTGCTGTTGGGCAAGTTCACCCCGATGGGGGTGCTTGGCGAGGCGTCGCCCGCTTCCCCTGCCACGTTCACCACGTTGTAGGTGATGCCCACCACTTCTTTCTTCTTGTGGGAATCCATGAACGGCATGTGGTCTTCAAACCACTGGGCGTTTTCCATCAACGTCGCCATGCGCGCGCTGGCGTCGAAGTCCTTGATCTCCACGATGGTCTCGTAGCTGCCCGTGTAACCGAGGGGGTCGTTGTACACCTCCACAAAGCCGTTGATGTAATCCACATCGCCTTCCGTGTCCTGCACCCAGTTGATGTTGTAGAGGCTCCACTTTTCGAGGTCGCCGGTTTCGTAATACGCCACGAGGTTGCGCAACGCCGCCGCTTGCTTGTCGTTTTCCGCGTACTGGATGGCCTCGTTGAGCCACTTCACGATTTCGGAAATGCTTTCACCGTAGAGTCCACCCACTTTGTAGACGTTCTCATACACTTGACCTTCCACGTCTTTTTCCAGGCGGCTGTTCAGACCATACTCTACAGGGCTTCGGCTGCCCTTGTCCACGATGCTCTCGAAGTACGCCTTGGCCTCTTCTGTGGTCACCTCGGGTGCGTAAAAGTTGACCGCAGAGCTCTCCACCAAACCCTTGGTGCCGTCCTGCTCCACTTTCTTGGCCTCCACCGCGGGGTCAAACACCACAGCGCGCAACTCCGCATCGATGCTGTTGCCTGTCTCCGCCAACAAGTGGTCGAAGTAAGCCTCGCTGAATTCTGGGAGGTGCTTGGTGTTGGCGTAGTGGTGGTGGATGCCGTTGGAGAACCAAATGCGCTTCAAGTACACCTCAAACGCTTGCCACCCCACCGTGCCCCGGTCGCCCTCGTAGCCGATGTAGATGTCCTCCAACAGACGGCGGATGCGCAAGTTGTAACGGTTGTTTTGATCGTACATGATGTCGCGACCGCTCAGTCCCGCCATGTTGAGGCAATACACCAACGCCTGCTGCTTGTCGGAAAGCTTCTCCCATCCAGGGATTTGGTACCGTACGATTTTCAGGTCCGCGAACTGCTCTGTTTTCCACACGAAGCCCGCTTCGTCGGGGGCGCTTGCCGTGGACTCCACCGCGGGAGCGGCTTCAAAATCCGGGCCAGAAGGCGCAGGACCGCCGCAGCCGGCCAAAAACGTCAACAGGGCTGTGGCGCACGTGGCGCTGCCCACAAAAGAAGAGAATTGTCGCATGGTTGATGTCATTTGCCGCCCAAGGTAAAGGACATTCCAGGAGTATCTTCGGGGCGTGCGGACCTCCCGTCTCATGTTGCGCGCCTTCCTAGGTCCTTTCGCGGTGACCTTGCCCGTCGCGTTGTTCATTTTGGACATGCAATTTCTTTGGGTCTACGCAGACGACATGATTGGCAAGGGGTTGGAATTGTGGGTCGTGTTCAAGCTCATGGTCTTCGCCTCCGCACGCCTGGTCAACTTGGCCCTGCCCCTGGCGGTGTTGGTGGCTTCCATCATGGCGCTGGGCAACCTCGCCGAACGCAACGAGCTCACCGCGATGAAGGCCTCCGGCATGTCGTTCCTGCGCATCCTGCGACCCCTGGTCGTCTGCATGATCCTTCTCTGCGGCGGAGCACTTTGGTTCAGCAACACAGGCTGGCCTGCGGCCAACATGAAGTTCAGGGCCCTCCTGTATTCTGTGACCAAACAAAAACCCGCCTTCAACCTCCGCGAAGGGGTCTTCTACAACGGCATCGATGGCTTCTCGATTCGGGTGGGAACCAAGCACGCAGACGGAAGGCTGGAGGATCTTCTGGTGCACGACCACAGGGACGCCCAAGGGCAACGCGTGCTTGTGGTGCAAGCGGAGCGTGGAAACATGTCGGAGTCGGACGGCCATTTGGTCATCGAACTGGAAGACGGCGTCAGTTACGAGGAACACCAAGAGACCATGTCCCGTTCCAAGGAGCGGGTGTACCCGCACGTCCGCAGCACCTTTCAGCGGCAAACCCTGCGCATCCCCCTGCACAGCCTGGATTTCTCCATGGCCAACGAAGACCTTTTTCGGCGTTCCTACGAACGCATGACCTTGGCCGAGCTGGCCCAAACCAGCGATTCTTTGGGCACCGAAATCCGGCGAGAAGGGCAGGAACTTCAGAATTACGGAAAGCGAAATGTGGCCTGGCGAAACGACACCACAGGTTGGTACGCCACGGCCGCCGCCGCGTCACAACCGACGGCCCGCTCACCCTGGGCCGCCAGCCTCGCCTCCAAAACCAGGACGCGCGCCTTTCATTCGGCGAAAGAACTCTCGCGCAACCAAATCCGTAGCATCGACAACGCCGTCGCGAACATGGAGGGCAAGTTGCTTCGTCAACACAGGCATGACATCGAATGGCACCGCAAGTACATCTTGGCCTTGGCATGCATGGTGCTCTTCTTGGTGGGGAGCTCGTTGGGGGCGCTCGTGGGCAAAGGCGGATTGGGCCTGCCCACGCTCTTGGCCCTTTGCGTGTTCTTGCTGTACTACGTGGTCTCGATGGTCGGCGAGCAATTGGTGAAATCCGGCACCCTGGAGCCTTGGTCCGGCATGTGGTTGAGCACGCTGTTGCTGACGCCTTTGGCGGCACTTTTGATGTGGAGCACGTTGAAAGAACGACGCTGGCTGCCCCATGCAGGCGGGTGATTGAAAACTACTTTTGCTGTGCCCATGGCAAGAACCCTCCGCATCCTGCAAATCTGCCACAAGCCGCCACGCCCGTCCGTGGATGGAGGTTGCTTGGCGATTGACAGCCTGACGCGGGGGCTCTTGGACATGGGACACCAGGTGAAGGTGGTGTCCATCCACACGGACAAGCACCCCTTCCTGCCAGATGAGGTTGAACCGGACTACCTGGCGCAAACCCAATTCGAAGTCGCCTACGCCGACACGGAGCTGAACGTCCGGGACGCCTTGTCCCACCTCATCACTGGGGAGAGCTACCACTTGTCCCGGTTTTTGGTGCCAGAAATGGAACGGACCGTGGAAGACGCGCTGCGCGCGCAGGTCTACGACGTGGTGCTCCTTGAGTCCTTGTTCACCACGGCTTACATCCCGGCGATTCGCCGTTTGAGCGACGCTGACCTTGTGCTCCGGGCGCACAATGTGGAACACGCCTTGTGGGACGAAGTCGCGGCAGACATGACCTCCCGCCCCAAACGCTGGCTCCTCAACCGGTTCAAGTCCAAGCTTCAATCGGAGGAAATCAAGGTGCTTGCCGCGTTGGATGGCGTGGTGACCATCACCGGCGACGACGCCGCGTGGTTTGAAGAAACCCTCCAAAACGCGCATCCCGCGTCGAAGTGCCGCGTGGAGGTGGTGCCCTTCGGCATGGACGTGGACGGCACGCCGCATGCCGCCTTGAACGAAGCGCCCACGCGGGTCTTGCACCTGGGCGCCATGGACTGGGCCCCCAACCACCAGGGCGTGTCGTGGTTTGTCCAAGACGTTTGGCCCTTGGTACGTCGGGCCCTCCCGGAAGCGCAAGTGGCCCTGGCCGGCCGAAACATGGGCCCAGAATGGACCTCCGACGAAAACGCAGGGGTCCACGTGTTGGGCGAGGTGGACGACGCCGCCGCCACGTACGACACCCCCAGCGTTGTGGTGGTGCCCCTTCACGCAGGATCAGGCATGCGCATCAAGATCGCAGAAGCCTTGGCCGCCGGACGCCCCATCGTGACCACCACCAAAGGCATGACCGGCCTCCCCTTGGAGCACGAGGAACACGTCATGGTCGCCGACACCGCAGAGCACTTTGCGAAGGCGTTGGTCGAGTTGCTGTCCAACGGGGACAAGGCCACGGCCATGGGCCAACGCGGACGAGCTTGGGCCCAAGTCAACTTGCAGCACCGCGCCCGGGCAGAACGGTTGACCGCATTCCTTGAAGAATTGGTGGCCTCGTGAACATCTTGGTCATCGCTTCCCGGGTTCCGTTCCCCCTTGAGAAGGGGGACAAGCTTCGGCTGTACCACCAACTGAAGCACCTGTCCTCCAAGCACACCCTGACGCTGTGCGCCCTTCAAGACCACGCGCTGACCGACGCGCAACTGGAGGCGCTCCGTCCGCTGGCCCAGCACATCCACGTGCTTCGAACCCCACTCCTGAGAAAGCTTTGGCGCATGATGTGGGCATGGACCTCCGAATTGCCCTTCCAGGTGACCTGGTTCACCGACCGCAAGGCCAAACGCCAGCTCGAACGCATTGTCGCAGACACCCAACCCGACTTGATCTACTGCCAACTTGTTCGGTGTGCAGAATACGTGAAGGACCTGCACGCCTACCCCAAGGTGTTGGATTACATGGACGCGTTCAGTGCGGGCATGCACCGCCGAAGCCATCAGGAACGAGGTCTTCTGGGCCTGTTCCGGCACGCCGTGATGCGGGCCGAGGGCACGCGTTTGGCCAGGCATGAATCGAGGACGTTCGACTATTTCGACGCCCACACGATCATCTCCGAAAACGACCGGCTGCTGATCCCCCACCTGCACAGGGACACCATCCGCATCGTCCCCAACGGCGTGGACTTGGAGGCGTTCAGCGGTGCGGAGCGCATAGCCCCCGAAGTGTCCACCCTGTTGTTCACAGGCAACATGTCGTACGCGCCCAACGTGGATGCGGCGCAGCATTTGGTCAAGGACATCCTGCCCCACATTCAAACGCGCCCGATTCGGGTGGTCCTGGCCGGCGCAGAACCCGCCCCCAGTGTGGCGGCCCTCGCCAGCGACGAGGTGACGGTCACAGGATGGGTGGACGACATTGCGGCCGAGTACACGCGGGCCACCCTGTTTGTCGCGCCACTACGCTTGGGCACGGGGCTTCAGAACAAGGTGCTCGAAGCCATGGCCTCCGCCCTCCCCTGCGTCCTTTCACCCCACGCCTTCGCCCCCTTGGGCATGCCGGCCCAAGGCCACGCCGAAATCTGCAACCAGCCTGAAGAATTTGCCGAAGGCATTGACCGGCTTTTGGCCCACCCTGAAGAAGCGCAAGGCATGGCGCAGATGGCGCAAGGCGCCGTGTCACGCAAATTCGCATGGACGACCCACGGCGAGACGCTCGACCAAGTCCTTCAAGACGCCCTGTCCCCACATTGACCCAACTTTCTCGACCTTAGAGACATGAAGAACCCTCCTGCCAGCCTCGCCCACCTCGACTTTGTCGCAGGCATCCCGTCGCTCGACTTGAGCCATTTCACCTCAGGCACACCTGCCCAGCGCAGCCAATTCGTCCAAGACCTGGGCGCCGCCTACCGGGAAGTGGGGTTCGTGGCCATTGGCGGCCACGGCATCCCGCAGGATGTGATTGACGGACTGTACAGCGAGGCCGAGGCGTTTTTTGCGTTGCCGGCCGAAACCAAAGCCCAGCATGAACATCCCGAACACAACAGGCAACGGGGGTTTGTCAGCTTCGGGACGGAGCACGCCAAGGACAGCGACGCGGCCGACCTGAAAGAATTCTGGCAAGTCGGACAGTGCGACGTCCCGGAAGGCGCCGACATGAAGCATTACCCCCCAAACGCGGTTGTCGCCGAACGCCCTCAGTTGTCGGTCAAATCCGAGGCCTTGTACCGAAGCATGGAAGCGGTTGGACGCGACGTGCTGAAAGCCATCGCCTTGCACTTGGGGCTGGAGGAAGACTACTTTGAAGCCTTCGTGCCCGGCGGCAACAGCATCTTGCGGTTGATCCATTACCCCCCCATCCTGAAGGAGCCCCAATCCAGCGTCCGCGCGGGCCAACATGAGGACATCAACCTCATCACCTTGTTGGTGGGGGCCTCCGCTTCTGGGTTGGAAGTGATGGACACTGCCGGAAACTGGACCCCAGTGACTGCACTGCCCAACCAACTGGTGGTCAACGTGGGCGACATGCTTCAACGGCTCACCAACCAAGAGCTCAAGTCGACAACCCACCGTGTCGTCAACCCACCCAAAGAACTTTGGGGCAAGCCTCGTTTCAGCATGCCGTTCTTCTGCCACCCTGTGCCGCACATGAGTCTGGCCGCGTTGGCCCAGTGCGTGCCCGCTGGTGAACAGCCAAAGGAAGCCCCCATCACCGCGGGGACTTACCTCGAGGAACGCCTCCGCGAAATCGGCCTCATCGGCGACGCTTCCTCTGAAAAAGAGTGAATCCCGTTGGGCGTTCAGATTTCTTGACAATTCTTGAGGAGAACATCGCGCTGACCCATTCGTTCTTTGGGTCATGCAGTGGTCTTCCCTTCTTCAATGGTCTGCCGCAGGGGCGGCATGTGGCTTGACGTTTGGCGCCATGTCTTGGGTGAAAAGCCCAAATCCCAGCCCAGCCACCACCGTGCACACCACGTCTCACACCTGGACGCCAAGCACTGGCGCCTTGGCACTTGCGGCCAGGCCTGCCACCGAGACCCCGCTTTCGGACGACGCGTTTGTGCGTGCGGCACAATCTTCTGTGGACGCCGTGGTCCACGTTCAAACCGCCGCGGTCGTCCCCACCCAGAGCAACCCTTGGCTGAGCATGCTGGGCGTGGACCCAGGTCGTGTCGCGCAGGGGTCTGGCAGCGGGGTCATCCTGGACAGCCAAGGATGGATTGTCACGAACCACCACGTCATCGACGGGGCCCAACGCATCCAAGTCGCCCTCTCTGACGGCTCCACCATGGAAGCCGAGTTGATTGGAAGCGACCCAAGCACGGATTTGGCCCTCCTCAAGACAACGCCCGCCAAGAACCTGCCCACGCTCAGCTTTGGCAATTCAGACGAAGTGAATGTCGGCGAGTGGGTGCTTGCGGTGGGCAACCCCTTGAATTTGACCTCGACCGTCACGGCAGGCATCGTCAGTGCCAAGGGACGCAACCTCCGCTTGTTGGAGCCGGACGCAAGAAGGGACATCTACCCTGTGGAAAGCTTTTTGCAGACCGACGCCGCGGTGAATCCAGGGAACAGCGGGGGCGCGTTGGTCAACCTCGAGGGCGAACTGATTGGCATCAACACGGCCATCGCGTCTCAAACAGGAAGCTACGCTGGATACTCGTTTGCGATTCCGTCCTCCATCGTCCGCAAGGTGGTGGACGATTTGCGCGAGTACGGCCGCGTCCAACGGGCCTACCTCGGCATCCAAGTCGACCAACGCGACCCAGGCGTCCGTGTGGCGGGCGTGTTCCGTGGGAGCGGAGCCAGTGCAGCTGGGCTGCAACCCGGCGACCGCATCGAAGCCATCGACGGCATCCCGGTGTCCACCTTCCCTGCCTTGCAGGAGCAGTTGTCCAAACATCGTCCAGGCGCACGCATTGCCGTGCAACTCCGCCGAGACGGACGGCAACTCCAGAAAGAAGTGGAACTCCAAGGGCGAAACGCACTGGTGTCCACGCCCGACGACCCCCCAGCCACCCGCACCCCAAGTGAGGAAGATTTCCTTCCCAACTGGGGGGTCCGGCTGGCCCCTGCATCTGCCCAAGTCCAAGCGCGTTTGGACGTCCGGGGTGGCCTGGTCGTCATCGACATGCGACCTGGCGAATGGTCGGACGAGGGCATCCGCCGCGGGGCCGTGTTGTTGCGCGTGGATGGCCAACCACTTGAGTCTGAGGAGGACTTGAACGAGGCCTTGGAAAGGGCGAGGGAGGCGGGACAACGCGGCGTCCTGCTGGAAGGCGTCCAAGCCAACGGCCAGCAGTTCTACGCAGGGGTCCCACTCCCCTGAGGTCACTCAGCCCCTCCACCCCCGCTCCGGTGCCCCGCAGTGCCCCGCACGTCCACGCGTTGTGGTACCCTTGTGTCATGCACCTTCCCCTCTTCCCTTTGCACATGTTGCCTTTGCCTGGGGAATTTGTGGAACTCCACATTTTTGAGCCACGCTACCAGCGGCTGTTCAACGAACTGGAAAACATGGAGCTGGTGGAATTTGGCATTCCCTGCGCCCACGAGGGCCAAATCCGGCGCACCGGGGCCGTCATGCGCCTTGTCAATGTGTCGCGGCGAGAAGCCAACGGCCGACGGGACGTGACCGTCAAAGCCACAGGGTTGTTTCGGCTGGAATCCTTCGACATGAGGGACGGCCAACTGGCCTATCCTCTGGGAGAAGCGGCTGACGTCTCGGACTGGAAAACATGGACCCTGGACGAAGACTGTCGTGCGGTGCGCGACACGCTTGTGGGGCTCATGGTCGTCCACGGACTGAACCCAAAGCCCCTCGAACAAGAGGGGCTCATCGCCGTGTTGACCCACTTGGAGCGCGACCCTGTGCAGCGGGCTGAAATTTTGGAAGGGGCAAGCCTGGAAGAGATGCAACTCCGCCTGAAGCAACACCTCGAGTTGGCCGTGCAAATCCTGACGCAAAACCCCCAGGACGACGCCAACTTTTTCGTGAATTGACCCTGTATCTTTGGGTCATGAAGATCCAATCAAGCTGGCCTGTGTTGGCCATGGCGGCAGCCCTGGGATTGTGGGCGTGCGTAGACGACAAAGGACCCCATACGCAAGACGCTGGAACAACTTCTTCTGCCGAGGTGTTTGGAGGCCCCACAGGCACCACCGACTTGCGTGTGCCTGACTTGGAATTTCACCCGGAACTCGACCCCCTCAAAGTCACGACAGCCGGGGACAACTTGGTGACCTTCATGTCCAAGGACTCTTCAGACGTCGTCCTGGGCGACTTGTACAACTACTTTCACTTTTCCAACGTCGGCGAATGGGACGCCATGTTTGAGCACTTCCCCTCCCATCGCACGGAGGACACCGCCATGGTGCGCATGCAACGCGAGATGATGGACAAGTGGTTCCACAAAGGCCTCCGCAACCGCGCCGGCGGCGCGCACGTCCGCTACGTCAGCCCTTGGGTGGAGGAAGATGACCAACGCGTCGCGTTGCTGGGGCTGGACCTCAACTACTTCCTCGATTTCTTCGAGAATTTCGAGGGCAACCCTGAGGGCATGCGCCTCTCGTTGCAAGACCAATACGGACGCGACGCCATCGAGTGGCACGAGTTTGACCAAATCGACGAAGGCGACACCGCCTTGATCCGGCAGTTTGAGGTGAACGCGGAGATCGTGATGTACGCGTTGAGCTCGCTCGACAGCCTCCACTGCACATTCCTCCCGCCTCAGATCAGCAAGTCGCCCAAGCTCGCGGCCGAGATGATGGACAACGAGACCATGCTCACCCTGCTCCGCCACAAGCGCGAGAACTACGACATGAACTGAGCGTCAGGCCGCCATGCAACTTCGCGCCACCAACGAATGGGCCACTTTGAAGAAGGTGGTTGTCGGCACCGCCCAATCCATGGGAGGGACGCCTGCGTTGGAGGACGCCTACGACCCCAAATCCAAGGAACACATTGCCGCAGGCACCTTCCCGTCGGAAGGCGATTGTGTCCGTGAACTGGACGCCTTGGCGCACCTGTTGCAGGGCATGGACGTGGAGGTGGTTCGCCCCGAGGTGGTGGCCAACTTGAATCAAATCTTCGCCCGTGACGTGGGCATCGTGGTGGAAGACCGCCTGGTGGCCACCCGCATGATCGCGGACAGGTCGGCCGAATGGCAAGGCGTTGCCCCGCTGCTTGCCGGCGTACCTCCCTCCCACATCTTGCACCCACCCGAGGGCGTGCGCGTGGAAGGCGGCGACGTGATGCCTCGTGACGGCGAACTGTGGGTGGGCTACAGCGCGGCGGACGATTTTGAGGCGTTCGCCACCTCACGCACCAACGAAGCCGCCTTGGATTGGTTGTCGGACCAATTCCCGGACTGGAACGTTCGGGGATTCCAATTGCAGAAGTCCGACACAGACCCCAGGGCCAACGCCCTTCATTTGGACTGTTGCCTGAGCACGTTGGCCGGAGGACACGCCGTCTTTCACCCTGCAGGACTGAAACTGCCGGAAGACGTGGCCTTCGTGCGCGACACCTACCAGGGTCACATCCTGGAAGTGGGCGCCGAGGACATGTACCACATGCAATGCAACTTGATTTCCGTGACCCCAGGGGACGTGGTCTCCTGCCCTCCATTTGACGCGGTGAACCGCCAAATGGAGGCATGGGGGTACCGCGTGCACACCACCCCCCTTCAGGAAGTGGCGAAAATGGAAGGCCTCTTGCGCTGCGTCACCATGCCTTTGCACCGGGATTGAACCTTTGAACCTACCCTTGACATGAGCCACCCTGCCCAAAGTACCTGCCACATTCTGATGGTTCGGCCTGCCACGTTCCGCAAAAACGAGGAAACCGCCGGCAACAACCACTACCAACAGGACGCCCAAATCGATGACTTGCACCAAGCGGCCCTCGACGAATTCGACGGCATGGTGGACGACTTGCGCGGACGTGGCGTGAACGTCATGGTGGTGGAGGACGACCCCACGACGGACACGCCAGACGCGCTGTTCCCCAACAATTGGGTGTCGTTCCACGCAGACGGCCGTGTGGGGTTGTACCCCATGTTTGCGCCCAACCGTAGGTTGGAACGGCGGGAGGACATACTCCACGATTTGGTCCACGTGAATGGGTTTGACATGGATGAAATCGTGGACTTCACCGAATTCGAAGGGCACGACGCGTTTCTCGAGGGCACCGGGAGCATGGTCCTGGATCGGGTGCATGGCAAAGCCTACGCTGCCTTGAGCCCACGCACCGACCGCGACGCCTTTGCCCATTGGTGCGAGTCGATGGACCTGGAGGGCGTGATTTTCGTGGCCAACCAAACGGTCGGCGAGACGCGCATGCCCATCTACCACACCAACGTGATGATGGCGGTGGGCACCGGCTGGGCGGCCGTGTGCCTCGACTCCATCGACCACCCAGAAGACCGTGCGCTGGTGCTTGAATCCCTCCAAGAGGACGGTCTGACCGTCGTCGACCTCACCGAAGACCAAATCAACCGCTTCGCCGGCAACATGCTCGAAGTGGCCACCGACCAAGGCGCCAAACTCATCGTGATGAGTTCCCGTGCCCACGACGCACTGACCGACGACCAGCGCAACACGCTTGGGAAGTTTGGCACCCTGGTCCACAACGACTTGCATCACATCGAAACCTGCGGCGGCGGTTCTGCCCGCTGCATGATGGCGGAAGTCCATCTCCCCCGCCCTGCCCAAACCAACGACGCACACGCATGATTCACGGCATTGACGCACGGCTTCACCAAGCCGTCCTTGACACCTTCGAAGCCACCTTTGGCAAGCGCCCCGCTGACCGTCAAATTCAAATCCAGACGACCCGCGCCGAGTTTGAAGGCGACCGCACCCTGGTGGTGTTCCCCCTCGCAGGCATGGCTGGGGCTCCCCCGCATGTCGCCGCCGAATCGTTGGGACAAGCCCTCACCGAAGCGTGCGACTGGATTTCCGGCTTCAACGTGGTGAAAGGATTCCTGAACCTTTCCTTGACCGACGCGTGCTGGAACGCCGCGCTCCAAGAGGCGCTGACCCATCCCAATTGGGGCCATGCTCCCACAGGCTCCAAATCACAGGTGATGGTCGAATACAGCTCGCCCAACACCAACAAACCGTTGCACTTGGGCCACCTCAGGAACAACTTCCTGGGCTACAGCGTGTCCCGCATCCTTGAGGCTGCCGGCCACGACGTCAAGAAAGTCCAAATCATCAACGACCGCGGCATCCACATCTGCAAGTCCATGGTGGCCTGGCAAAAATTGGGGCAAGGCGAGACGCCAGCATCGACCGGCGAAAAAGGCGACAAGCTCGTGGGCCGGTACTACGTCGCGTTCGACAAGGCGTTCAAGGCGGAAGTGGCAGAAGGCGTGGCCAACGGACTCGACCCCAAAGAAGCCGAGGCGGCCAGCCCCATGTTGCAAGAAGCCCGTAAGATGCTGCAACGCTGGGAAGAAGGAGACGACGAGGTCGTGTCGCTTTGGAAAACCATGAACGGCTGGGTGTACGAGGGCTTCGACGAAACCTACAACGCCATGGGCGTGTCGTTCGACAAGCTCTACTACGAGTCGGACACCTACCTCCTTGGCAAGAAGCATGTGGAACAAGGCTTGGCCGACGGGGTGTTCTTCCAAAAAGAAGACGGCTCCATCTGGGTGGACCTCACCGACGACGGCCTGGACGAAAAGCTCCTGCTCCGCGGCGACGGCACCGCAGTCTACATGACCCAAGACATCGGCACCGCCATCCTCAGGTTTGCCGACTTCCCCGACCTCGATCGCCAAGTGTACACCGTGGGCAACGAGCAAGAGTATCACTTCAAGGTGCTCTTCTTGATCCTCAAAAAGCTTGGGTTTGCCCAAGCGGAGGCCAACCACCACCTCAGCTACGGCATGGTGGAACTGCCTGAGGGCAAGATGAAGTCCCGCGAAGGCACCGTGGTCGACGCGGACGACCTGTTGCTGGAAATGCGTGACACGGCGCGCAGCATCTCGGACGAGCTCGGCAAGGTGGACGACTTCAGCGAGGACGACAAGGTGCAGCTGGCCACCCAAGTGGGGCACGGCGCGCTCAAGTACTTCCTTTTGAAGGTCGCCCCACCCAAATCCATGATGTTCGACCCCAAGGGCAGCATCGACTTCTTTGGCAACACGGCGCCCTTCATTCAATTCAACGTGGTTCGGTGCAAGAGCATCTTGCGCAACACAGACACCGCCACATCAACCTTGGCGTGGGACCAGGCCACACCGCTGGACGCTGCCGAGCGCCAATTGGCCGCAGGCGTCCTCGGGTTCCCGGATGTGGTCCAAGAAGCCGCCGCCAACTACGACCCTTCGCTCATCGCGAACCACTGTTACGACTTGATCAAGGCCTTCTCAAGCTTTTACCAGGACCACCCCATTGCCAAAGAAGA
This sequence comes from Flavobacteriales bacterium, assembly GCA_049627085.1. Classification (GTDB taxonomy): domain Bacteria; phylum Bacteroidota; class Bacteroidia; order Flavobacteriales_D; family Sanyastnellaceae; genus UBA11663. Next base: position 14,818 of record JBMZWX010000039.1, read on the forward strand.
GGACGCCGCAACCCGTCAGGCACGACTTGGCTTGACTGCCTTGGTCAGCGAAACGGTCTCGAAAGGGATGGCCATGCTCGGCATCGACATGCCCGAGCGCATGTGAGGCTCAGCCTTTGCGCTGCAGGCGCCGCTCCGTGCGGTGGCCCTCGCACGCCATGCGTATGGTGACACTTTCCGTGCAATCGGGGACGGCCACGCTCCACGCGTGGACACCCACTTCAAGCGCTCCTTCATGCACCAGGGTGTTGTGGTCGTCCATGTGGACATTCAATGTCACCTCTCCAGCACGCACAACGCGAAGGTGGATGTCGACCACCCCGCTGGACCACAGCGCCCCCTCTCCTTCCCAATCCGCAGCCACCGGGGGCGGCACGCCCTTTCCGAAAGAGGCCCGCATGCGATGCCACAAAACATACAGAAGCATGCCCAACAGGCCCACCAACATCGTCCACTGAATCGTCTCCATGGAGCTGGCGGTCAGAGGGAGAAGATGCCTGGAATCTTGGACGCAGCCTCGTAACGGGCAAAGATGTCATCTGGCCCAGCCACCTTCTCGTCCACTGTCACTGCACGGTAATTCCCCTTGGAGGATTCCCGCACTTGAAACGCAGCCTTGGTGCCAAAAATGGCGCGAAGCGACGCCTCGTTCTCCGGCTTGGCCGGCACAATGAATTTGAACTTGAACACACACGGCCAGGTGTGGGTGTCGTTCAATTGTTGCCGCAGCTGTTCGCGCTTTTCGTCGTCTTGAGGGGTCATCTTGCCAGGAACTTGGAAGGCCAAAAATAAGAACGGGCCGCCCGAAGGCGACCCGTTCAAGTCATTCTAAGTCAGACCAGGATCAGTCGATGATCCATGGGCAAACGTTGCCCCACAACTGGAAGAAGTCGAGGAGGTCGTTCACGTCCACTTCGCCGTCGCCGGTGAAGTCCCCTGGGCAAGGATCGAGGTAGACACACTCGCCTGGATAGTTGGCAGACGCGTCGAAGTTCAACGCCGTCTCGTCCTGACAGCCGATGAACAAACATCCGCTGTTGTCGCTGCCGTCAGCATACGCGTCGTAGTTGATCGCCGCTTCGTCGCTGCAACCTGTGGTCAAGCAGCTGAAGTCACAGCTCTGGTCGTCGAAGACCTCCTGGCCTTGAGCCGCTGCGAAGGCAATCACTTCTGCGTTGTAGTTGCAAGCGTCCTCGTAGAGACAGCCTTCCAACAAGTCACAGATTCCGTTCATGTTTTCGTCAATCAGTTCACAAGAACCGTCGTCGAACGTGAGGTCTGCTTCGTAGTTGCAAGCCAGTGGGTTCATGCAACCACCTTGGTCGAAGCAGTCCACCACACCGTTCATATCGGCATCGAATTCAGGGAAGATCACACCCTCACAGTTCGTGAACACGTAGTATTCGCCGTCGAGTGGGCAGAACTGCGCTTCCACGTAGATGCACTCTCCAGCGTCTGTCGCCGCTGGGTCGTAGTTGCAGGCGTTGTATCCGCCAAGGGCGTCCAAAGACCCGTCTTGACATCCAATCACTTCGTCTTCGTCACACACTCCGTCGCCGTCAGCGTCGTTGAAGCAAACTCCGTCACAATCGATGTTTTCTGCCTCAGAGTAGGTGCATGATCCGTCGTCGTACGTGGCGCTTGGGTTGTAGTTGCAAGCCGCGTAGCTCTCGCCGTCGAAGGCCAAGCTGTCGTC
>JBMZWX010000040.1:0-15731 GCA_049627085.1 Flavobacteriales bacterium
GTCAACGGCGGCGAAGAAGTGCTTCTGATGCACGACATCTTGCGCGCAGGCGGGGCGTTGATCAGCACACCCTTCGCGGTGCGCCTCCACCCTGACGAAAGTTCCGGCCAAGTCCTCAACGCGCAGGCGGCATTCACCCAAGGGGCCGTGCACAAAACCGTGTTTGGACACCCAACCTGGTGGGGTTTGGTGGCGGTCTTCGCTTGGAAGCGACTCAAATCGGGGAATTGGTCTCGGGTCTCGGACTACCTCCGAGGCGGCGCATGGGCGTCTCGCCACGCTTGAATGGCCTCGGGGACGGGCATGCCTCGATCGTCGTGCCAACCGGCCATCCCAAGTTGATCCAACAGCCGCTCGGCGCGCACACGATCTTCCACTTCGACAGATTGCGTCCACCTCGTGGGGTTGGGCAACGTGGTTGTGTCCGCGGATTTCGACACGAACGACACCCGACCTGCCGCCGCCATCACCTCAGACTCCGAAGCGGAAATGAGCCCGTCCCAGCCCCGGTTCCGTTTCAACGCCACCACTTCTCCCCATGGGTCCTGCACGGCGCGCTCGTAGTGGATCACGGGCAAATCCTCGGCCGACAACGACATCAGAGAGATGCGCTGGATCACCGCCCACACGGCCACCAGGCGCTCCATCTCTGTCCCTTCACGGTCCACCTTGGCCAACATGTCCACCCACGGGGAAAGCATCCCGTCGCGCCACCCTGGCTGGTCCAGGAACTCCTGGGTCGACCATACCCAATGCCAATGACGGTGCGCCTGCTTGGACAACGCCACCGCCAAAGGATGGCGCATGACGAGCAATTTGGACACCCCTTGCGCCGCCGGCGCCGACAACAAGCCGGTGGCGAACACGTCTTTCACGAGAAGCTTGTGTGCCCCGGCGGGGTTTCTGCCCACGTTGTCTCGGTCGGTTCTCCGAGTGATGTGCCGCCCCCTGAAGACGTCCGCCAGCCACGCGTTCCACGTCGGATCTTCCGCGTAAGCAGGATGTGTCGCCCCTCCCTTCATCCGTTCGACGTGCAACACATGAACGGGCTCAAACACCTCGCGCATGGTGCAATCGGCGTTCAACAGCGAAGACAACCACGTGGTGCCGCTCCTGCCTGAGCCCACCATCCAACCCACCGACTCGGGCGCACGTCGCCATGGTTGAAACGCCACCCTGGCGCGCAACCTTGCCTCTCGTGTCCATTCCTCAAACGTCATCGGGCTGCAAATTCGTTACTTTCAACCGCCCATGCGCGCTTCCGTTGTCATTCCTTGCTATCGACCCGACGCCAACTTCGAGAAAATGTTGGGCGATTTGAACGCGCAGACCTGCCAAGACTTCGACGTGGTGTTGGCGGACGACGGCAACACCCCCCCTCTGGCGGCCCGCGTGAAGGCCACGTTGAAGCGGCCGCACCGCGTCATTCGGTTTGACCAAAACCGGGGCATCGTGGCCGGACTCAACGCGTGCATTGCAGATGTGCGGGCGCCGGTGGTGATCAGGATGGACGCCGACGACCGGATGCCGCCAGACCGCATCGAACGGCAACTCGCCTACTTGGACAACCACCCTGAAGTCGACGTGGTGGGGGCTTCCATGGCGGTGTTTGGATCCGGCCTCCGCATGTGGACCAAACCCACCAGCCACCACGACATCTGCGCGAGCCTGCTTTGGGCCCCTGGCCTGAACCACCCCACTGTGGCTGCACGCACCCAAGTCTTGCAAGACCACCCGTATGAGGAAGGCCACCACCTCGCCGAGGACTACGCCCTCTGGTTGACCTTGGTCCAGCACGGCGCCACATTCGCGAACGACCCCTTCTGTGCCGTGTACTACCGGATGGAAGGCCAGAACACCTCCCAAAACGGGGCCCAAGCCAGGCTGGAGCGCTACGTCTCCATGCACCAGCACGCCATTCGCACGCTCTTGCCCCATGCCGATGCCGCAGAACTGACGCCAGGGCTCACCAACGGAGCGCATCTGGTCCTTGCCGGCATGTGCGCCCTTCACGACCCGAACTCTCCTGGCTTGGACAAGGTGAAGCAACACGCCGAAGCGCTGCTTCGTGCGCTCGCAGCGCATGGTGCACGCCACCCCGAAGACGTTTGGATTCAAGCGGCCCAACAAGCCACCCGCACGCGGCTGGCGAGGGTGGAGGCCAACACGCGGTGGCACAAATTGGAAGGCGTCCGAAACTTGCGCCTCTTGCGCGTGTCAGACTGGTTGGCCCTGCTCCGTCGCGACCGTTGAACGGAGCCACGCTTCGCGCGCAGCGTCGCTTTCGGCTTCCAACTCGGAAAGCGCTTCCCAAATCTCCTCGTCCCAGCGCTGGACCATGACGCGTTCGGCCGACCGAATCCGCCACAACGCCTCGGCGAGTCCAGGCATGCTCGAAGCCACCGCCCTTGCAAGGGGCATCAAGGGTCGTTTGCGCACGACCTCGCGGATGACGCCCCCTTCCGCCCTTGGATGTTGCCTGGTGTTGGGGATGTTCCCCTCGGAGTCCCACCTGAACCCCGGGAACGCCACGTCGCCCTTGATCACGTCCTCAAAGGCCAAGGCGTGGACGTCCGACCCGAAGTGAGACTCCACTTCCTCACGGAACGTTGACGTCCTGTACATGCCCATGACGTCACCCTGCTTCACCAAATCCACAGGGCTACGGCCGTCCTTGGACCATTGCTCTTGGTATTCCACGTAGGCCGAGAACACCGAGGCTCGGAAAGGCCGCAGGCTGACCAACGTGAGGCTTCGGAACGGCTCCAAGGCCTGGGCAAGCCGCGCCCATTTGGCCGACCTCGTCTCCGAGAGTGGGTGACCACTTGGATACCCTTGAAACGCCCCGAGGCTGAAATTTTCCTCGCTGACCATCAAGGGCTTGCCTTCCCGTTCCAGTCGGCTCGCGAGGGCCTCTTGCACCCCCGACAAAGCTCCCTCGCCCCGTTGCACATAGGCCTCCAACACCTTGAACGTCGGGTCCGCGTTCAGCATGCGTGGTGTGCGGGTCCCCAGATATGCCCACCCTTCGTGATGCTGAAACGCCTGCGTTTGCAGGGTGGTGGTCGCCGTCTTGGGCAGTCCAATGTGGACGTAGATTTGAGGCATGTCGGACACTGAAGGCAAGCTACCTCAAAACCGCCAACGCAAGCGGGTTCTCGTGGTCAGCTACTACTGGCCTCCGTCTGGTGGCGGCGGGGTCCAGCGCTGGCTCAAATTCGCCAAACTGCTTCCCGAATTCGGCTGGGATCCGGTCGTGGTCACCCCCTCCAACCCCGACGTCCCGGTGACCGACCCCTCGCTCCTGAACGAAGTCCACGACGGGGTGGAAGTGTGGTCCTTTCCCGTGTGGGAGCCCACGCGCGCGCTCTCCGCATTGGGCCTCCAAGGCAACACGTCTCGTCTCGGCGCCGACCAATCGTCCTCCCCCTCGCTGGCATCCAAGGTGGTCAAATGGGTGCGTGGCAACGTGTTCGTGCCCGACGCCCGCGTGGGGTGGGTGAAGCCCACCACGCGAAAAGTCCTTGCGCGGCTTCGCCTTGAGCCCGTGGACTTCATCGTCACCACCGGGCCCCCGCACAGCATGCACCTCATCGGCCTGGCGCTGAAGCGGGCCACAGGTTTGCCGTGGGTGGCCGACTTCAGAGATCCTTGGTCCACCATGGATTACCTGGACGACTTCGGATTGAGACCAAGGCCGCGGCGCCTCATCGCCAACATGGAGCGCGTGGTCGTGACCGCCGCAGACCGCATCCTGGTGACTTCCCCCGGCGCGCTGCGAGAAATTGGATTGGACGACACGTCCAAAGGCGCGGTCATCCCCAACGGCTGGGACAAAGACGATTTTTCCGTTGACCCGCCCGCACCTGCCTCCAACGCGAAGCCCGTGCTCGGCCACTATGGGGCGCTTTACGGGGCAAGAAACGCCCCGGCGCTTTGGGAAGGCTTGGCTGGTTCTGGTTGGGTGTTGAGGGCCGGGGGACAGCTCTCAGACGACGTGCGGGCCAGCATGGAGCAATGTGGGGTGGAGCTCGACTGGCAGGGCGACCTGAACCATGCCCAAGCCTTGGAGGCCATGCACACATGCGACGCGCTGGTGGTCGTCCACAACAACAGCGACTCAGCCAAGGCCTCCACCCCTGGAAAGATGTTCGAGTGTCTGGCCACTGGGCTTCCCATGCTCGTCGTCGGACCGGCGGATGGCGACCTGCAAGCCCTGTGCGCCAAGTGGGGGGTGACGTTTGTGCCCCACGACGCACCTGATGGGCGGGATCAAATCGATTCTTGGCTCCAAGACCCCACCGCTGCGCCCCACAAATCTTTCCGCGCGTCGTTTGAAAGGCATGCCCTTGCGTCCGAACTTGCAGAGCTCTTCAACACCACGATCTCTTGATGCGCGTTCTCGTCTCCTGTTGCTTGCTCCTCGCGGGCGTGTTGTGCCCTTTTGGGGCCAGCGCGCAATGGAGCCTCGTGCAAGGCGCGGTCCAAGAGCCTGGGGGGTGCATCCGCCTGACCAACACCTCACAAAACCAACGGGGCGGCGCATGGCACGATTGTCAACTCAACCTGGAAGCTGACTTCGACCTCGAATTCACGGTGAACTTCGGGACCACCGACGCGGACGGCGCGGACGGCATTGTCTTTGTCCTTCAGCCCTTCGGCGTGGGCAACAACGTCATCGGATCCACAGGGGGGTCCATCGGGTACGAGAATGGTCCATTCAACCCTTCGCTGGCGGTGGAGATGGACACGTGGCAAAATGCGGACGTGGGCGACCCGTGGTTCGACCATATCGCGCTGACCAGCGACGGATCCATTTTTCACAACGTGGAAGGCCCGGTGCAAGCGCACAACACGTTGTCCAACATTGAAAACGGCCAAGACTTCCCGTTCCGTGTTGTGTGGGATGCCGACACGCAAACCCTGGAGGTGTATTTCGACGGCGACCTCAGGCTCACCCACACAGGCAACGTCGTCGCCACGTTTTTTGGTGGCGACCCGCTCGTGCATTGGGGGTTCGTGGCATCCACGGGGGGTGCCGTGGGCAACCAACAGCGCTTTTGCCTGGTGGAAGCCGACTACACCACCCACCCCGAGTCCGTCACGGCTGGACCTGAAGGGCCCTGGGAAGTGTGCCTCGGCGACGAGTTGGTGTTGACGGCAGAGCCGATCCCCCCCGCCACCTCGGCCATGTGGGCGGACAATGGAGAGCCTCAGTTGGCCATCACCCAAGCGGGCACGTACGGGTTGTTTGGCACCGACGACCAAGGCTGCCCCGCCTCGGGTGCGGTCGACGTCACCGATGCGCCAGGACCTGAGCTTGAACTGTTGGTGGACCCCAACCTTGTGGTGTGCGGCGGCACCGAAGCTGAGCTCGCCGCCTCTGCAGCCCCAGAAGCCACCGTGACCTGGGACGGCGTGGAAGGCCTGACAGCCGTGACGACCGAGCCGGGCATCCACGAAGTGGTCGCTTCCATCGAAGGGTGCCAAACCGCCTTGCAGGTCGACGTGTTGTTCCAAGCCATCCCTGAGGTCAGCTTCGCGATGCAAGGCGAGCCGGTGGTCGGCCCCCTCGAGGTGTGCGCGGGCGAGCCCCTCACGCTGCAAGCGTTGGCCACAGAGGGGGGGAGTCCGGCGTGGGAAGTGGCGAATTCTCCGTTCTTGAACGTGACAAGCTCGGGCGACTACATCGCCTCGGCCTCCATCAACGGGTGTGAGTCTGAACCGCAATCCATCGCCGTGAACGTCCTGCCCCTTCCCCAAGGACAGCTGGAAGCCACCCCGCCGTCGCTGTGTTGGGAAGGTGTCGGAAGCGTGGCGCTGGACCTGGAGGAAGATGCCTTTTTGGACAACTGGAATTTGCCCGCAGGAACGTTCAACCTCAACCAAGCAGGCCCAGGCACGTACACCGCCAACCTCGTCGGAGAGAACGGATGCGAAAACGCACTGAGCCTCAACTACCCCATGCTTCCCCCCATCGCCACGGGGTTGCTTGATCCAGATCCCTTGTGCGAAAACAGCGCGACTGTGCTAACCATCACCCAGCCCATGGACCACATTTTGTGGAACGTGGGGGGGACAGACGACGAGCTGTACGTGGTCAGCTCCATGGGGGGCGGGCCGTTTGTGGCCACCGTGACGTTGGGGGCCTGCACAGAAACGGACACCGCGCACGTGACGTGGTGGCCCACACCCTTTGTGGGAAGTCACCCCGACAGCGTGGTTCGTTGTGAGCTGGAAGGGCCTCATGAGTTCATTTGGCCGACCCAAACGTCCCCTGCAATTGGATCTTGGGTTTGGTCCGTCAACGGCGAGCCCGCCACCGCCGGGTACGACGCCTTCGCCGAGGGCGACTACGAGGTGGAGGTTCGGGACAACGCCACAGGGTGCAACGCCACGCACAACATGAACCTGGAGGTTTGGCCCAGCCTGACGGCGGCGGCCACGCCCGACGACAACTTGATCTGCATGGGCGACTCCACCCTGGCGCGCGTGGAAGTCTTTTCAGTCGGTGGCAGCGAGGTGGACGAAATCCCATTCGACGTGGTGTGGGACACCGAGGGGCTCTCCGGCATGACGACGCCCGTCGCGGGGGGAGAACATTACGTGACCGTCACCAACGCCTGTGGATCGCATGTGGCCCTGGCCGAGGTGGAAGAAGAGTACTGCGGCTGTCACATCTGGGTGCCCACCGCATTCACCCCGGACCGCGACGGGGTGAACGAAGGGTTCAGGATTGTAAGCACCTGCGATTGGGCTGAATTTTCATTCAAGATCTTCAACCGCTGGGGGCAACAGGTGTGGTCCACCAACGACCCTGACACCCCGTGGGACGGAGGTGCCTACGACCTGGGTGGCGGAGACCACTTCTTGCCAGATGGCTGGTACACCTACGTGTTGGCGTGGGGGGCCATCCAGAACGGGATTTGGACCCGTGACGTGAAGCACGGCCGCGTGCTTCTGGCCCGTTAAGCCTGGGCTCGAAACACGAGTTTGAAGCGTGTGCCCTGGCCGGGCTCGGTCCAGTCGACGAACACCTGTCCGCCGTGGGTGTCCTCCACAATGCGTTTGGAGAGCGACAGCCCGAGGCCCCAGCCCCTGGATTTGGTGGTGAACCCCGGCTCGAAGACGCGTCGGGCCACCGATTTGGTCATGCCTTTGCCGTTGTCTTCCACCTCGACGTGGACCTCGTCCCCTTCCCACGCCGCGCGAACCGCGAGGGCTCCCTCCCCTTCCATGGCGTCCACCGCGTTGCGCAACAGGTTCTCCAGCACCCAGCTGAACAGGGGGCGACTCAGCGGGAGTTCGCCTTGGGGCTCCCCCGATTCGAGGGACAGCTTCACGTTTTTGCTGATGCGAGGGCGCATGTAATTGACCGTCTCCTCCACGACTTGCAAGGGGTCTGCGGGCGTCAAGTCGGCCTCGGAGCCAATCTTGGAGAACCGCTCGGCCACCACCTGAAGGCGGGCGATGTCCTTGTCCATCTCCGACAGCGCATCCGGGTCCACCCCCCGGGTGGAAAGCAAGCTGGACCACGCCATGAGCGAGCTGAGCGGGGTGCCCAGCTGGTGCGCCGTTTCCTTCGCCATGCCGACCCACACGCGGTTTTGTTCTGCCCTTCTGGACGCGCTGAACACCAAATACGCCACCAACAAAAACGCCGCGATCAGCAACAGCTGCACCGCCGGGAAGAACTTCAGTTGGGTCAGCACCAGGCTCTCTTCGTAGAAGACCAAATTCCAGCCCTCTCCAGGCAAATACACTGGGATGGGCGCGTTGTCGCCTGCCATGGCCCTCAGCCGCTCCTGGAGCACCTCAGGGTCGCTCAAGGCGGAGACGTCAATGCCCTGAGATTTGACGATGCGTGTGGCGGTGGAATCGAGCAACATCACCGGCACCGACGCGCTGTTGATGACCGTTTCTGAGATGAAGGACTCGATCAACTCGGACATGGCTTCGCGCAACTCGCGCAGCCGAACGCTTTCGGAGTAGTAGATGGTTTGGCCCACCTCTTCGAAGCGGATGGGCGGGTTGGTGCCCATTTGGTGGACCCGAACGCTGTCGAAGTAGGCATCGCGGTCCGACCCCAATGGCGGAGCCGGCACGTTCACGTGGTACAACACCTCCCCGGCGTCGTTCAAGATCAACACGGGCACGGTCTTGTTCCCCACCAAAAAGTCGGTGCTGAACGTCAGGTCCATGCCCACAGGGGATTCCTGAATCAAGCGGTACGCCGCCGCGAGGTGGTCGGCCTTCTTCTTCTCTTCCGCTCCGAGTTCTTCGAAGAGCGACTGGGTGTACGTGACCAGTTCAGCCCGCTGTTTCACCGCCTCGACCCACAACTGAACCTTGCGTTGCTCTTCGTCGCGGATGATGGACGCCAGGTGCTGTGTGTACCCCAACGTCACCACCACAATGGCCGCGGCGGCCAAGAAAAGCAGTCGTTTCGAAAGGGTGTCGTGCATCAGTCGTAAGCGGGGCATCGGCCGTCTGGACCGACGTAGGGGTCGTGTTTGTCGCAGGCCGTCAAGGAGATGACCAATTCATGGGCGGAGCGCCCACCCACGCTGAGGTCGTTCACCCCAAAGTCGTAGGAATAGCCGACCGTCATGGACTCAAACAACTTCATGCTCAACACCCCCACCAGCGCGCTGCCCGTGCGGTAGCCCAGCCCCACACTCACCAACTCGTCCACCGAGAACGCCCCCTGCAGGTCCACGCTTGGCGGAAGGCCACGGGTCAACCGCATTTGGGCCGCAGGGCGGAAGCCAAATCGCCGGTCCAACTTGATGTATTGGCCGCCCATCAACACAAACGTGGTGCCTGTGTTGGTGGTCATGGTCACTTCGTTGAGCGTGGTGGGCACGGCGTTGAGCATGCTCAGCGAGACGAAGGTTTGGCTGTTCTCGTACCACAGGCCAAAGTCCAACGTGGGGAACACTGTTTGCGACGTCGACGCCCCAAACAGCGCGGGATCCTCGGTTGCAGAAAACTCCGGGAACACCAAGCTTCCAATGTCCAAACGGTATTGCGTCATGCCGGCCGCCAATCCCGCGCTCAACCGCGCGCCGTTGGTGAGCCTCACCTTCGTGGAGTAGGCCAGGCTGAGTCGGGTGTTGCTCCACGGCCCCACCTGGTCGGTGACCACGAAGCCGCCCATGCCGTGGGCGAAGGTGACGCCACCGCCAAGCCGTCCGCTCAACGAGGCGAAGCTGGTTCGTGGGGCGCCGTCGAAGCCCGCCCATTGGTTGCGTCCCCCCATCCGAAGGTCCAGGCACGCGCTGTTGCCGGCCGCCGCAGGGTTGTCCAACAAGCTCGTCATCAGGAATTGCGTGCGAACCCCGTTGAATTGCGCGGATGCGGTGGCAGCCCACCCCAGCAAGAGGGCGCACGCCAACACCAAGTGGAGGTACATCGACTTCTTCATCGGATCACAGCGACGTGCCCCGTGATGGGGGCGAGGTTGGCGTTGGGTTCGTTCAGGTTGATGACGTAGTAGTACGTCCCCGCAGGCACGTCGCGGCCGCGAAACGTCCCGTCCCAAGGGTTGGGGTACGAGACCGACCGGAAGACCGATTGTCCCCAACGGTCGAAAATCTCGATGGTCGAGAACTCAAATTGCGACAGGCCGTAGATGTCAAATGTGTCGTTGAAGTAATCGTTGTTGGGAGAAAACGCATTGGGCACCTCAATGGGCGAGCCCACCGCCACAAGCACCGCATCTGTGTACGAACACCCTTCCACAAACCCCGTCACCTCGAAGGTGGTTGTTTCATACGGGCTCAGGGTGGCGAGTTGGTTGTCCACCATTTGGGCCAACTCCTCGGGCGTCCACACGAAGCCCAAAGCCGGGTCCGACCCCTTGACCTCCACGTTCACCGTTTCCCCATAGTCGATGGCGGCTGCACAGCAGGCATCGATGCTCACGCTCCGACCTTCCAGCCTGACATCAAGCGCGCAGCCTGGCGTGTTCGAGCCCACCAGAAGGATGTAGTCGGTGTTGATGTACAACGGGGCGGTGTACAAGACGGTGTCCTGGTTCGTCGTCATCAAGTCCGACACCGACACGTAGGCCCCGGCGTCGCATGGATTGAACGGATCAGGCTGGAACACCCGGGCCTGGAAAAAGGGGGCGCATTGTGTGTTGGACAGATGAACTTCCAGCCCCTGGCCGGCCGGGTCGAGGTAGGTCGTGTGGAATCGAATAACCTGCACCGACGTGGCCGCAAAGGACCCGTTCAGCGCGGCGACGTTGTCCAAATCCATGGCGCTCGACAGGGTGACCGTGGAATCCACTTGACCGCACAAGTCGATGAGGTTGTTGCAGGCGGTTTGGGCCTGCATGGACAGCGAGGCGCACCAAAACAGCAGCGCTGCAATCCTGACTGTGTTCGTGGACGACATGGTGTGAAATTACCCAGGGCCTGAACGCGTGGCACACCTGGTGTCGTATGTCTTCAACAACGCCTCGGGGACATCCCCGAGCTCCAATCACGACTCGAACCCGACGAGCAAGCTCCCCTTCTCGACGGCGTCGCCCTCGTTCACGGGCACCTCAGACACCGTGCCTGCCGCAGTCGCCTTGATCACGTTTTCCATCTTCATCGCTTCAAGCACCAACAAAGGCTGGCCCTCCTCCACGCTGTGACCTGGCTCCACGAGCACCTGCAACACCTTGCCAGGCATGGGCGCATCCACGTCGCCACTGCCAGCCGCTGCCGCCACCGACATGCCCATTTTTTCCAAGAGCTGGCTGCGCTCGTCCATGACCCGGACGTCCTTCCGAACCCCGTTGATGCGGACCGTGGCATTTCCCTCCGCGTCAGGGCCCTTCTCCACTTCCACCTTGAACCGCCGGCCGTGCAAAACCACCGACCAAGAGCGGCTGGACAACGGCGTCCACTGGGCGTGTTCCGGACTCAAAATGTCTTGGAGGGCGGTGTCGTTGGTCACCTGTGCGCCTTCCCACTGGATTTCTTGGGCCATGACACGAAGGTAGGGCCGGGGCGACGACCTTTGGCCCATGGCCGGGCTCTACCTCCACGTTCCTTTCTGCCGACAGGCTTGCCATTACTGCGACTTCCACTTCTCCACGCAAACCAAACACATGGCCGACCTCGTCGACGCCATGGTCCTAGAAGCCCACCTCAGGCTCTCCTCCGATCCGCGCTGGAAAGACCAAAACTTCACCACCCTCTACCTCGGCGGCGGCACCCCGTCCATCCTGCCCTCCGACTTGCTAAAAGCCTTGGTGTCCGGGGTGCTGACGGCGGTGGGTCAGGACGCGTCAGATTTCCGCGAAGTCACCCTGGAGGCCAACCCGGAGGACATGACAAAAGCCCAAATCCAAACTTGGTTGGGCCTTGGCGTCACACGGCTGAGTTTGGGGGTCCAATCGTTCCACGACGAGACCTTGGCTTGGATGAACCGCGCCCACACGGGTGTTCAGGCTGAGCGCGCCATTCGTTTGGCCCATGACTTGGGGGTGAAGGCCATGACCCTCGACCTCATTTACGGGGTGCCCACGTCCAGGGATTGGAACGACGACATCGCCCGCGCCACGGCCCTTCCCATCCAACACCTGAGCGCCTATGCCTTGACCGTCGAGCCGGGCACCGTCCTGGGCACACGCGTGGAGCGGGGCGCCGAACAGCCCGCGCCGGACGACCGGACCGCAGAGGAATACGACAGGCTGTGCGACGCCATGGCTGCACGAGGGTGGTCCCACTACGAAACGAGCAACTGGGCCGCGCCCAAACCCGGGCAAGGGCACCACACATCGCAACACAACAGCGCATATTGGTCGGGCACACCCTACCTCGCCTTGGGGCCCGGTGCACACGGTTTCCTGGGCTCCACGCGGTACGCCAACGTGCCCAACAACCCCAGGTACATCCAAGCCATTCGGAGGGGCGACTTGCTGGACGAGCAGGAAACCCTCTCGGCACGGGACCGGTACAACGAACTTGTGATGACAGGGTTGCGCACGGCTGTCGGCATCTCCCCCGAAGAACTGCACCGCGCCACAGGTGTCAGGCCGAAGGATGTGGACTCAGAAGCGTGGACCCGAGCCCTGAACCGCGGCCGACTCGTGGAACACCGGCCTGGGTGGTTCCGCATCCCGGAACCGGACTGGATCACGGGCGATCAGGTGGCATCGTCGCTGTTCGCCGTGGACTGAGTCCGTGCGCGCCACCAAGAATCCAAGAACACCGCGCCCAACACCACGGCCGCCCCGAGGTAGAATCCCGGGCTGAACCGTTCGCCAAAAATCCACCACGCCAAGACGATGGCGTACAGCGGCTCGAGGTTGATGGCCATGGCCGATTCAAAGGGCGTCAAGTTTTTCAGCACCTGGATGGACACCACAAAGGCGAACGACGTCGCCACCACCGCCAGAACCGCCACCCACACCCAGTCCATGGCCGACATCGCGAACAACTCAGGCCCGGCCTGCCCTTTGAAGGCAAGCCTCAACAACATGGCCGCGCTCGCGAAAAGCAACTCCACCGCGCTCAAGTTCACCGGCTCCAGCCGTTTCACAAGCACGCCGTTGAACGTGCTGAACAACGCCGCCAACGCCGCACTTGACAACCCCAACACCATCCCATCCACCTGGTCTCGCTCGGCCTGGAACACCGTGGCTATGCCCACGAACACCGCGGACGCCACCAACAATTCACGCCACGCCAACTTCCTGCGGAACACCACCGGCTCAATGAAACCAATGAACAAGGGTGCGGTGGCCAACATGGTCAGCGCCAACCCCACGCTGCTCGCTTTGATGGCTGCGAAAAACGTCACCCAATGCGCAGCCACAATGCATCCCACAGCCGCCGCTTGGACCAAATCCTTGGGCGACCAGCGGCGCCATTCACGGCGCCACGCGAGGTACAACGCTGTAGACACCCCACCCAAAGACACCCGCCAAAACACGAGGGGCTCGGCGTCCAACGTGATCAACTTGCCCAGGATTCCTGTGAACCCGAAGATGACCACCACGCCGTGGAGGAGCCACAAGCTCCTCGTCCGTGCCGTCATGGTCGGACCACCTGGAATCGGGTCGCCGCCACGTGTCGACCCTCACCGCGCACGGAGATGGCGTACGATCCTGGCGCCCATTCGGACACGTCCAACACGTGGGTGCCTGCCGACCACGAGCCAGCGCCAATGACGCGACCTGCAACGTCGTGGGCAGTCCATTCCACTTGGTGAGGCACACGAATTTGAACGACGTCCTGGGCTGGGTTGGGCCACAGGCCCACGTCCCAAACGTCTTCTTGCACCGCATCCACATCCGCCACGTCCACCGTGATCGAAGCCTGGTCGGCACACACTTGGTTGGGGTCCACCGCCGTCAAGAAAATGTTGTAGGAACCCGCCTCGTCGTACACGAGTTCAGGCGCTTCGTCGTTGCTGAACACGCCGTTGCCAAACGACCATTGGAACGACCCTGCGCCCAGGCTGAGGTTCTCCAGCGTGACCGGTGTGCCCACCTCCAGGTCTTCAGGCACCGAGAACGACGCGAAGACCGGCTCTGTCAAATCGTCCAAGCTTCGTGGCATCAAGGTGTACCCGTCCAAGAGCGGCATGCCAATGTCGTATTGACCCCCAATCCCGGCGACCCCGAACGTGCCCATGGGGGGCTCGGTGCCAAAGAGGTTGGTGTTGGCGTCGATGCGGATTTGGACTTGGCCTGCGCCGTAGTCCACCATCACGTCAAAGAACGGGAAGTCGTTCGTCCATTGGGCAGGGTCCAAAAGCTTCACGCACTTCAGGCGCACGACTTGAGATTCGGTCTCCTCGCCCATTTCTTGCACGAGCACAGGCTCCTGGGTGTCGAAGCCGCTGCCCTCATAAATCAAGGTGTCTGCGTACAACGTCGCGAGGCCGTTGAATTGGCCCACCACGCCGCGCACCCTGACGCTGTCTCCCTCCAAGACTTCGTACCCGAAATTGTTGATGGCGCTGAAGACGTTGATGCCCGAGGTGGGGTCAATCAATGTGAACCGCAGCCCTTGCGGGTAATCGTTCCAGCCGTGCACCACCCCACGCAATTCACACGCGGTGTCGATGCTGTCGAGCACCCCTTGGTTGTCGATGTCCCGCACCTGGATGATGTCGTAGACGGGGTATTCCAAATCTGAAGGCAGGATGTGGATCACCACCGTCTCGATGCCCACCACAGCCCCTCCGGACACCACGGTCAAGGTCAACTCGACGTCTTCTTGCAGCTCGGGGTCCTCCTCGTCCACCGCCACGAAATTGAAGGCTTGGTTGTTCAACAGGCCGGCCTCAAACTCAAACGACAGGGGGAACACCGCGGGGAAATCCGCACCAGGCTCGGCGTCGCCGCCCGACACCTCCACAAGCACCTCCACATCTTCAAGCGGGTACGACACGACCATCTCCACAGCCACAGCCTGGCCTTCCGCCACATACAACTCCGGCGCCGCAAAGCCCACAACCATGGTGCCCAACCCTCCGCATGAGGCCTCGTGTTCTCCCAAGAAATCGAAGGTGTCCTGGGGGTACACGTCCCACTGGGTTTGGCCCTCGGCCCAGTTCGTGGAGCCCTGTCCAATGTTGGGCTTCCGAACGAGGGTGTACTCCGACATGCCGCCCGATTGCACCGCCCAACCGTCAGGCTCTCCCGGGTCGTTCTCTGGGCCAATCTCACCCATTTGGTCAATCACCACCCCGTTCTTCCGGAGCACAATGGCGTCGTTTCCGTTGAACCAGGTCACGGAGCTCAACACCTGACTTTGGTTCACAATGGCCGCATCTGCCTGCGGATTTCCCATCACGTGAACCCCTCCTGGCGGAATGGTGCCCTCCAAGTCGAGCTCCTGCGTCGGCGAAGAGGCGCCGTTGTTGTAGACCTCCATGGTGTATGGGGTCAAATCGATCGCTTCCACCGTCGGGTTGTGCACCTCCAGCGCTTTGTTGTTGCTCGTGCCCTCGATGTATTCGCTGATGATCAAATCGTCGCACAACCCCGCCTCGCCGCATTGCAGGATGTTCACCTCCAAGAAGTTGCTGCTCAAACTGTCGCATCCGTATGCCGCTGCGCTGTAGACCCACGACCCCACCGCCACGGTGCTGTCCACCAAGCTGTCCTGGTAGCTCAATCCCCACACATGGTAATCTCCCGCCTCTTCGAAGGCGGCAAAATCAAAGAAAGGCTGGTGGGTGGTGGCCAACACAGAGTCCTGCGTGTTGCAGATCAAGAACACGTATTCGTCCTCTGCGGCGTCGCTGAAGTACCCAAACGACACCAGCGCACCGTCCTCCGCCAACAAACATGCCTGGGCGTCCGGCTCTGCGCCTGCCGTAAGGATCGTGCCGCCGTCGCAGGAGGGAATCTCGCAGGTTTGGCCCTGGAGGGTGACCACTTCGTCAGACAGGCTCACGCACCCGTCCACTTGCGACGTGCCCACATCCGCCAAGGTGGCTGGGGAGGCGTCCAGGATGGCGTTGTGCGACACCGCCACCACGTCGTAGCTGCCGTCGCCAAGCCCTTCCATGTCGATGGCGGTGCCCAAGAACACTTCCACCACCACGTCTGTGCCAGATTCCAAAACCACCAAGCTTGTGGCCGCAGACGCCGCATCAGACTCGTGTGTGAATCCCACAATTTGAGGCCCCAAATCGGTGCAAAATGTGGTGACACTGCCGTTCAACGACAAGTGTCCTCCTTCGCACCCCAAAACGTTGGAGGATCCTGGGCT
>JBMZWX010000041.1:0-14722 GCA_049627085.1 Flavobacteriales bacterium
GGGACACATCCAGCCATTTCCGTGGTGTGCCGTCTGGCTTGCTGTCGTCCCAGAGGATTTGGCCCTGGAAGCCCACCGTGTGGGCCACCATCTGCGCCAGTTTGGCGATGGACACGTCCGATCCTGTGCCGACGTTGACCCATCCCGGTTCGTTGTGCACGTTCATCAAGTGCAAGCAGGCAGACGCGAGGTCGTCCACGTGGAGGAATTCGCGCATGGGGTGGCCTGTGCCCCAACAGGTCACGGAAGGCAGGCCTTGTTGTTTCGCCTGATGAAAGCGCCGAATCATGGCGGGAAGCACGTGGCTGTGCTCCGGGTGGTAGTTGTCGCCAGGCCCGTACAGGTTGGTGGGCATGGCGCTGATGAAATTGCAACCGTGTTGTGTCCGGTAGGCATCGCACATGTGGATGCCGGCAATCTTGGCGATGGCGTAGGGGGCGTTGGTGGGCTCAAGTTTCCCGGTCATCAGCGCATCTTCTGGAATGGGCTGGGGTGCGTGCTTGGGGTAAATGCACGAGCTGCCCAGGAAAAGGAGCTTGTCCACACCAGCCTTTCGGCTCCCTTCGATGACGTTGGTTTGGATGGCGAGGTTGTCGTGCAAAAAGTCCGCGGGCCGGGTGCTGTTTGCGCGGATCCCGCCCACCTTGGCAGCGGCCAAGTACACTTGAAAGGGCCTGGTGACGGCCAAAAACTCATGCACCGCGCTTTGGTCACGCAGATCCAATTCTTTGGAGGACCGAAGCACGAGGTTGCGATGCCCCGCTGCGCGCAACGCCCGCACCAAAGCGGATCCCACCATGCCGGTGTGGCCGGCCACGTAAATGGGGGAGTCGGGTGACAACGTCATCGCCGACAAGTTACACTGCAGGATTTGCGTGGGTGGCGTGCCTCAATCCATCTCCGACCCAGGTGAACGCCAGCACAAGGCTGGCGATGAGGCCGCCAGGCACCAGGGCCGCCCAAGCGTGGGGTGTGGTCAGGAGGTGGGCGTGTTCTTTGACGATGTTGCCCCAGGAAGGGATGGGGATTTGGGCCCCCACGCCCAAGAAACTCAGCCCGGCCTCGATCAAGATGGCCGCGGCAAAATTGGCGGCGCACACCACCACCAAAGGGCCCAGCGCGTTGGGCAGCATGTGCCGCCACATCACGCGCCAGGAAGACAGCCCAAGGGCCTCCGCCGCGCGCACGTACGTTTCTTCCCTCAACGTCAGGAATTGGCCCCGCACAATCCGGGCCACCTCCACCCACATCGTCAAACCGATGGCGAGGAAGACTTGCCAAAATCCCTTGCCGAACGCCAACGTGATGGCCAGCACCATCAACAACGTGGGGACCGACCACATGACTTGGAGGAACCACGAAATGAGCCGGTCGGCCCAGCCCCCGAAGTAACCCGCCACGCCTCCGAGGAGCAACCCCAGAATGAGGCTGATGAGGACGGCCCCGGCCCCGACAGAAAGAGAGATGCCGCTCCCCGCCATGATTCGGCTGAGCATGTCTCGACCGAATTGGTCCGTGCCCAGCCACGCGGTGTGCGTTTCACCGGATGCATCCTCCCAGACGGCTCCTGGCGACAAAAGGCCATGCTCCAGGTGCTGGGCGTTGGCGTGTTCTGAGCTGTCGGGCCTGATGGGACTTCCCACCAAGGCAATGAAGACCCAAAGCAGAATCCACGAGGCGCCCAAGGCGCCCAACCGATGCGACATGAAACGGCTCACGGGGTGCAAGTTCGGCCTTTCCAAGTTGGTTTGGGTTGAATGCCAAAGGGTCTCAGCAGCCCGAGTCGAGCCAACGCCAACACCGGCACCTGAGCCGGTTGCAGGCATGCGAGCCCGAGCCAAAGCCAAGGATTTCGCGGCAGGCCAAACCACTTGGCGACTGGGGCGACAAAAGCCACGTTGTGCGCGGTCAATCCAAGCCAAAATCCAACCGCCAGGGCGGCGCCCCATTCGTCTTGGCTGAGGATGCCAAACGTCAGCCACATCCAAGGACAAACCGCAGTCCACGCCACCCAAAGGGCGGTGCGTTTCACATGGGGGAGGTAGTGCCCCGCTTTGCCGGCCCAGCGCAGTTGTTGCAGCACGGTTTGGCGCCAGGTTGGAGGTGCGGGTGTGGACACGGTCCCCCGGGTGTCGCCCATCCATTCAACACCCCATCCTTCGTTGGACAGCGTTTGCAAGACCAAGGCGTCGTCGCCAGACGGACCGAGGTGGCGCGTGTCTGGGTAGGCAGTTCGCCGGACCGCGAGGTTGGCCCCAGAGGCCGATGCGGGTCGGCCCTGGGCGATTTGGGCGGCCGACCACCCCATTTGTGCTGCGTAATCCAAAGCCAAAACCTCACCGAACATCCCCGTGTTTTGGCCATCCCAAAGTCGTACGGGGCCCGCCACCGCAGCGCAACGCTCAGGTTGGCTTGCCAGGGCTTGCAGCCACGCGCTGCCCCATTCAGGCTGGAGACGCACGTCGGCGTCCAGGGTCACAGCCCACGTGGTGTTCAGGACTTCAAGCCCTGCCAGCAACGCCGCTTTCTTCCCTCCCTCGTAGGGCGTGGACGAGTGTTCTTGCATGGACACCGCGTGCGGTTGGAGCGCGTGACGGCGGGCAAGGGATGCGGTTTGGTCGTCGCTCCAATCGTCCACCACCACGACGGGGACATGGGAAAGCGCAGGGTTGGAGCGCAGGGCCGTCACCAGGTCGTCGAGAAGGTGGGGGAGACGGTCCTCCTCGTTTCTGCAGGGGATGACAATGCCGAAGTCGGCTTGGGCGGTTGCCTCGACGGAGGCGGTCGCCTGCGCCGCCAGTTTCCAGCCACGCGCCCAACGCTTGAGCGTCCAGGCGTGCACAGCCAGGGTGAGGCCGGAGACCGCACACATGCCCCATGTCACCGTATCAAACACCATGCGCTCGAGGAATGAGCAGCCCCAGGGTGGCGGGCACTGCACGGTTGCACAACCAGACCACGAATGTTGCTGCCACCACGGCGGGGATGTGGTCGTCGAAGGCCCACGTGGCGGCCAACTCACGCAAGCCCAATTCGGTGGGCCACGGCACGGAGGTGGTCACGCACCAAACGCCTGCAATGCGAGGAAACCCATGGGACCATGCGTCTTGGCTGGACAGCGCACCCATCGCAACAAGGCAAGCCAGGTATTGGCTGGCGAACACCGCATAACGTGTGGCGCTCCATGTCAACGCTTCCCGCCAGGTCGGTTTCATCCCTGTCCAAAGCAGGGCAACAATAACGCCGGCTCCCAAGGCCAAGGCCCAAGTTGGCTTCCCCAACATCCAGAGGGCCGGCACCCCCATGGCGTAGGTCACCAGGCCTTGACTCAAGGCGCCCACCCCGAACGCCTTGGCAGCCTCCTTGGCATGTTCTGGGGCGCCCATGTGCGCCACGCGCCCGACCCCATCGACCATGCGCGACGGCCCCAGGACGGACCACGTCTGTCCCTTCAACACTTCGTTCCAAGATGCGCGCCAGGTGTGCAGACAATCTGGGGCTTTTCCGAGGTGGTCAAGCTTGAGTCTGCGCCATTTGGCCACCTCCAGGGTGAAGTTCAACGGGACCAGGGCCGCTGCGCACGCCAACCATGCGGGGTGAACGACATGAACCTGAGACAGCGAAGCCCACCCGCCGTGCGACGCCAAGACGTGCGTCATCGCCGCCAGGGCGACCAGGGTGGTTCCCCACGACAAGGTTCGTTTGTGCCGTTGAAGCCAAGGCTGAACCTGTTGAAGGAAGATGTAATTTGGCCGGGTGACGGGCTTCATCTGGGCCCGAATGTACCGATGAAGACGAAGACCTCCCCCAAAAGCCTGCCCCAGGAGCGCGTGATTCTGGGCATCGACCCAGGGACCACCATCATGGGGTACGGGTTGATTCGCACCCAGGGCAAATCCAAGGTGGAGCTCATCGAGATGGGCGCGCTTCACTTGGGAAAGGTCAAGGACCATGCGCTCAAACTGAAGCGCATTTACGACCGGGTGTCGGGCTTGATCGAAGCCCACGCGCCCGACGAGATGGCGGTGGAGGCGCCGTTTTTTGGCCAAAACGTGCAATCCATGCTCAAGTTGGGCCGTGCCCAGGGCGTGGCGCTGGCTGCGGCCCTCGCGCGGGAGGTGCCTGTGGCCGAGTACGCGCCGCGCCGCGTGAAGCAGGCCGTGACCGGAAGCGGGGCCGCGTCCAAAGAACAAGTCGCGGGCATGGTTCAACGCACCCTCCAAATACCAGCCTCGGACATGCCCAAGGATCTGGACGCCACAGACGGCCTCGCCGTGGCCCTTTGTCACCATTTTCAGCTGTCCACCCCGACCATGCAAAAGGGGGGGAGCGGATGGAAAGCGTTCATTTCTGAGAACCCGGATCGGGTGCGCCGCTGATTTTTTTTGACCTTGAGTGAAACTTCTTTCGAGCAGGTCTCGTTAACCACCCCGGAGCGAGAGCTCTAGAACAATTTCATTGTTTTCATTCAACGTGGGAGGGTCACCCGATGGGGTGGCCCTTCTTTTTTGCCAAGATTCTCGGAAAGGTCAGAGCGTCGCGGCCCGAAGCAGGCGGGTCACCAGCGCGCGCTTGTCAAGGCCAGCTGCAGCAGCCTGTTGTGGAACAATGCTCGCCTCGCTGAATCCAGGAACGCCGTTGATTTCGATGACGTGGGCAGGTTCACCTGGCACCATCATCATGTCCACGCGGGCCATGCCCCGGAGGCGCAGTGTTTCGTAGACGCGCAGTGCGGTGGATTGCAGGTGGGCCGTGTCGCGTTCGTCCAGTGGAGCAGGCGTGATTTCATGGCTTTGGCCCTCGTACTTCGCGGCGTAGTCAAAAAATTCGTTCTCGGTCACGATTTCTGTCACCGGAAGCACCTGGAGTCCTCCTTCTCCGTCGGGGATGACCCCGCAGGTGAATTCTCGGCCGTTCAGGTTGGCCTCCACCAGCACGGACCCGCCGTCTTCTGCACGTGCAGCTTCGACGGCAGGCCACAACGCTGCGACGTCGCTCACTTTGGAAATGCCCAAGGAGGAGCCGGCTTCGTTGGGCTTGACAAACACGGGAAGCCCCAATTCAGCCAAAACTTCACGTTGACGTCCGGCGTCCCAGGTTTCACCAGGGGCCACCTCGGCCGACGCCGCCACGTGGATTTCAGCCTCGCGCAGGGCACGGGTGGTTTGGCCTTTGTGGAAAGTCAACGCCATGACGGCGCTGGAGGCGGTCGTGTGGGGGATGCCCGCGGATTCCAGGCTGCGCTGCAAGATGCCATCCTCGCCTGGCGTGCCATGCACAATGACGAATGCCAATTCAGGGCTCCACGTGTCGCCATTGGCCAAGGCGAATGAGAAGGTGTTTTGCTCGACCGCAACTCGCTGTCCGTCGCTCGGACGCTCGCACCACCAGCCCTCCACCTCGATGTGGACAAGCACAGGAGCGAACAGTGCCCGATCCATGTGGGCCAACACCATGGCCGCGCTTTTTCGGCTGACCTCGGCTTCGCCCGAGTGACCACCGGCCAGCACGGCCACGCGACGGGGGGTTGGATGCTCCATGTGACCCAAAAGTCAGTCGGGATTGGACCCGCAGACTTTGAGCATGGCGCGAAGTTTCAACACGTCGCGTTGAACGGCGTCGATGTCCGGACCCGTGACGGTGACGTGGCCCATTTTGCGGTGCGGCTTCACTGTGGATTTACCGTATAGATGCACATGGACGTTGGGAAGCGTCAGCACCTCCTCCAATCCCTGATACACAGGGGTGCCATGCGCGTCGGGTTCGCCGATGAGGTTGAGCATGGCCGAGGCGGGATGCAAGGGACCGGTGTCGCCCAGGGGCAAATTGAGCACCGCCCTGAGGTGCTGCTCAAACTGGGAACACACATTGCCTTCGATGGTGTGGTGTCCGCTGTTGTGTGTGCGGGGCGCCACTTCGTTCACCCACAGGCCGCCGTCGCGGTCCAAGAACATCTCCACGGCGAGCAGTCCCACGAAGTCCATGGACGTCACCACCTTGAGGGCCAGGTCCCGAGCGTCGGATTCTTGCTGGGCCGAGATCGCGGCAGGGGCCATGAGGTGGTCCACCAGGTTGACTTCAGGGTTGAAAACCGCCTCCACCACGGGGTACACGGCGGTCTCTCCCTTGGCGTTGCGGGCCACGATGACGCTCAGCTCCTTGTCAATGTCCACCGCCTGCTCCAAGACGCAAGGCGCGTCGAACCCTCGGGCTTGCGCGTCTTCGGGGGTGTTCAGGATTTGAACGCCCTTGCCGTCGTAGCCGCCCTTCCGGAGTTTTTGGACGATGGGAAACCCCATGGCGCCGACGTCCGCCAAGCTTTCGATGAGCTGGTAAGGGGCGCTTGCGATGCCCCAAGAGTCAAAGGCTTGCTTTTGGAGGCCTTTGTCTTGAATCAAGCCCAAATGCGCAGGTCGTGGCGCCACTTCCACGCCTTGGTCGGCCAACCTTTGCAGCCCTTCCACGCTCACGTGCTCAATTTCCACGGTGATGGCGTCGAGCCCTTGCCCGAATGCCACCACAGCGTCGGCGTCTTTCAAATCGGCTTGCACGAAACGCGTGGTCAAGTGCTTGCACGACGCCTCGGGGCTGGGGTCCATGACTTCCACACGGACGTCCCAATTCATCGCCTCTTGGATCATCATGCGTCCGAGCTGCCCGCCGCCCAACACGCCCAAACGCAATGCGGGGCCGACTGGAGGCAAGGAGGAGTTGTGGTCTTGGCTCATGCCGCAAAGATACCTGTGGCAACAGGCGGTCAAAGGCCATTTTGACCGAAGTTTGGACCATGGAGTTTCTGAACGACACGGCCTTGTGGGGCAATCCGTTGGCCGAATGGCTGCAAGCCTTGGGCTACATTTTGGGGAGTCTGGTCATGGCGCGTGTGGTGTACGCCTTGTTCAAGCGCGTGCTGAAACGCTGGGCGGCGCGAACCTCCACCAAATGGGACGACGTCGTGGTCGACCAAATCGAGGAGCCCATCGCCATGGGCATCGTCATCCTCGGCTTTTGGTTGGGGTACGACCACCTTCACTTCGGGGAAGGGGTGGACAGCTTCATGGAGCACGTCTTCCAGGTGCTCATCGCCGTGGACGTCACTTGGATGGTGGCCCGGCTCCTGGACTCGGTCGTCAGCACGGTGATCCTTCATTTGGACGAGCGGTCAGACAGTTCCATGGTGTCTCAATTTGGCCCCATCCTTCAGAAAACATTGCGTTCGCTGGTGTGGACGCTCGGCATCATCTCTGGATTGACCAACGCAGGCTACGACGTTGGCGCCCTGTTGGCCGGCGTGGGCATTGGCGGCTTGGCGTTGGCCATGGCGGCCAAAGATTTCGTGGCCAACATCTTCGGGGGGATCACCATTTTCGTGGACAAGCCGTTCACGGTGGGCGACCGGGTCAAGGTCAACGGCATCGACGGCGTGGTGAAGGAAATTGGCATCCGTTCCACCCGCATCCAGACGTTGGAAAACCGGTTGGTCACCATCCCCAACCACCAGTTCACCGATCAGGTGGTCGAGAACGTCACGGCGGAACCTTCGAGAAAGGTCAAGGTGGTGCTTGGCTTGACCTACGACACCGCGCCTGAACGCATTGAAGAGGCCTTGGCGCTCCTGACCGACATCGTGGCCAACAACCCCAAGACGGAGGGCGACCACACCATTTGGTTCAGCGGCTTCGGGGATTTCAGTTTGAACCTCACTGCCATTTACTACATCCGGAAGGGCGAGCACTGGGCGCATGTGCCGGGCGAGGTGAATTTGGCCATCCTGAATCGGTTCAATGCGGCGGGGTTGGACTTCGCCTTCCCAACCCAAACGTTGCTCCACGAAGGCCTGCCTGGGGCCTGATTCTGACAGATTTGTACTTTGGGCGCTCACCTTTCGCCCTCAGACATGAATCAGTACGACGTCGTCATTCACATGGACGAGACCCGGTTTTGGGTCGCGTTGGTGGCCACCGTGGCCTCCGGATTGGCCTTGGTGCGGCACTTCGGAAAGCTCGAAGGAGACGCCAAAGGGCGTGCACTTCGCCAGATGGGATGGGGGATTTTGGCCATGCAAGTGGGGTACCAGCTCTACATGATTTTCAGCCCGTCGTTCACGTATTCCATTCATCGGAGCCTTCCGCTTCACATGTGCGGCATCAACATCTGGCTGGTCGCCTTGAATTGTTTCTGGAAGAACCGGTGGGTCAACCTCTTCACGATGTACATGGGCACGGTGGGCGGCCTTCATGCCATCTTGACCCCACAATTGACTGTGGGGGACGCGATGCCTGTGTTGGTCCATTATTACATCAACCACGGGGCGTTGCTGTTTGTCCCCATTGTGATGAACCGGACCTATGGGTTGAGGCCCTTCAAGTGGGGATGGGTGAAGGTGTACGGTCTGGTGGCTGTGTCCAGCACGTTGATGGCCGGCATCAATTGGGCGATCAACACGGCGTTTCCTTCCGAAGTGGTGGCCAATTACATGTACATGACCGAGGCCCCCAAGGTGGACAACCCGTTTGTGTTCAATGAATTGCCGTGGCCGTGGTACGTTTTCCCTTTGCATGCTGCCGCCGTGCTTCACTTGATTGTGATCAACGTCTTGTACCGGTTGACGTTGCCGGTGCGCCGCGACGACGAAACGCCTTGCACGCGTGAAGTGCCCGCCGGGGAGCGCATGCCTGTTTGGCTGTAAGCGTCTTTTCAACCGCGTGTTCACGAGAGGCAGGGAGGCAGCTGCACGGCGAGTATTTTCGAGGGATGCAAGCGTATTTGGATTTGCTGAACCACCTCCTCGAGAATGGGGTGAAGCGTGAAGACCGCACCGGAACCGGCACCTTGGGGTGTTTTGGACACCAGATGCGGTTCGATTTGAGCGAAGGGTTCCCGGTGTTGACGACCAAAAAACTGCACCTGCGTTCCATCATCCACGAGCTCCTGTGGTTTTTGAAAGGGGACACCAACATCGCCTACTTGAAGGAGAATGGGGTCCGCATCTGGGACGAATGGGCCGACGAGCAAGGCAACTTGGGCCCTGTGTACGGCTACCAATGGCGTTCATGGCCCAACCCCGACGGATCGCACACGGACCAAATCGTCAAGCTGTTGGACCAGCTGAAAAACAACCCGTACAGCCGTCGTCATGTGATCAGCGCTTGGAACCCCAGTTTCATCGACGAGATGGCTTTGCCTCCGTGCCACTGTTTGTTCCAATTCCACGTGGCGGAGGGCAAGTTGAATTGCCAGCTCTACCAACGCAGCGCCGACACGTTCCTCGGGGTGCCGTTCAACATTTCTTCCTACGCCTTGCTGACCATGATGGTGGCGCAAGTGGTGGGCTTGGAGCCCGGAGAGTTTGTCCACACGTTTGGGGACGTTCACCTGTACCTGAACCATGTGGACCAAGCCCGCGAGCAGTTGACGCGTGATCCGCGCCCGTTGCCTCAAATGCGCATCAATCCTGAGGTGAAGGATTTGTTTGCCTTCACGTACGAGGATTTTGAGCTCGTGAATTACGACCCCCACCCGCACATCAAGGCGGCTGTCAGCGTTTGAGCATGAAAGTCAGCACAATCGCCGCGGTGGCCACCAACGGGGTCATCGGCAAGGACAACGATCTGGTGTGGTCCCTCCCTTTGGACATGAAGTTTTTCATGCAGACCACGAAGGGACACGTCGTGGTGACGGGCAGGAAGAATTACGAGAGCATTCCCGAGAAGTACAGGCCGCTCAAGGGGAGAACCAACATTGTGGTGACGCGCAACGTGTCGTATGTCGCCGAAGGCGCCCACGTCGTGCACAGCTTGAAGGACGCGCTGGACTTGGCCCGCCAACATGGAGAAACGGAGTGCTTCGTCATCGGAGGAGGCCAGATTTACCGACAAGCTTTGGAAGCAGACTGGGTGGACGTGCAGTACATCACCCACGTCGCCGCCAGCCCCGACGGGGATGCGTTCTATCCTTTGGACGGATGGAAAGGGTGGACGGAAGAGGAGCTCGCCGTCCATGAGGCGGACGACACACACGACCACGCGTTTCGAATTGTCAAACATCTGAAACCAGGGTCATGAGCGACTTTGTGCTGGGCCTCACCCACATCACCGACTGGGAAGGCTACGACCACATGCTGTATTTGTTGGCGCTGGTTGCCGCGTACGATTTGCGCCACATTGGCAAGGCTGCCCTGACCGCCACGGCGTTCACCTTGGGCCACAGCTTGACGCTCGCCATCGCCTCGTTGGATGTCTTTCGGGTTTCCGGCGCGTGGGTCGAGTTTCTCATCCCAGTCACCATTTTGGCCACCGCGTTGTGGTCCTTGTTTTTTGCCGGCAAGTCGTCCAAATCCAAGAAGGTCACGTACGCCATGGCGGCGGGCTTCGGGTTGATCCACGGCCTGGGCTTCAGTTCCTTCTTCAGGATCGCGCGGGACGAGTCCGCGGACTTCATCGGCGGGTTGTTCCGGTTCAACCTCGGGGTGGAAGCCGGCCAATTGGTCATCGTGGCAGTGTTGTTGGCCGTGGCCAGCTTGGTGCGTTCCTTGGGCGTTTCGGCCAGAGATCAGCACGTGTTTGTGTGCGGTGGCGCCATCGCCTTGTCCTTGGGCATGGCGTTGGAACGCTTGCCGTTTTGAAGAAGATTCTTCAAGGGGCGGTGCGCGTGTACCAAATCCTCTTGAGCCCCCTGCTGGGCAGCAATTGCAGGCACCAGCCGACGTGTTCGAATTACGCACTCGAAGCGCTCGAGGAGTGGGGGGCATGGAAAGGAGTGTGGTTGACCTTGAAACGCGTGGCCAAATGCCATCCTTGGGGCACGGCCGGCCACGACCCCGTGCCTTCCCGTCCGTTGGATTGACGCAGCACGGTTGTATTTTTCAATCATGAAGAGTTTCATCCAATTCGGAGTCTGCATGCTGGCGTTGTTGCTGTCGGCGTGCCACACTCACGAAGACAGCGCCACCATGAAAGAGGCGCGCGCCGTGAATGAAGAAACCACCTTGGTGGCACGTTCTTTTGAGCAACGCTCGGACATGGTGCGGGAAGACCTCGAGACCCGGATGGGCATGGAGGAGACGCCCGAGGAGGTCAAGGAAAAAATGGCGGCGGTCTTGTCCCAACTCGACGAACTTGAAGCGCAATACCAGGCGTGGATGTCCGACCAGGTGTTGTTGCCAGGGGCCACGTGCAACCACGACCACGCCGACGGGGAGCACCACCATCACCACACGTCGTTGGACGACCTGTCGGATGAAGACCATTTGGAACTCCAAAAGGCGATCCGCACAGAACTGGACAAATTGGTGGCCACCTTGAACGGCCTGCACCTGTGAGGCGTTCAGTTCAATTTGTGGCGATGGCCTTGATGGCCATGGTCGGCAACGCGGCCTGGGCGCAAGTGCCCAACGTGCAGCTTGACGTGTGGTCAGGCGAGGGATACCAACCTTGCGAACCCAGCATTGCGATGGACCCCAACAACCCCGAGGTGGTGGTGGCCGGAAGCATTTTGGACAACGTGTACCGCTCTGACGACGGTGGCACGACGTGGACCAAGGACAAGCTCACCTCGCCCCTTGGGGTGTTTGGCGACCCATGTGTGGTGGCCAGCAACACCGGCGACTTCTATTTCTTGCACTTGAGCGATCCGGAAGGCATGGGATGGCGAAGCGACGCCTTGCTGGACCGAATCGTGTGCCAACGTTCCAAGAATGGCGGCAAGTCTTGGTCTCGCGGGGGCGGCATGGGCCTGACCCCGCCCAAAGACCAGGACAAGGAATGGGCAGCAGTGTCGCCCGACGGCAGGCGGATCCACGCGTGTTGGACCCAATTCGACAAGTATGGAAGCCAGGAGCCGGGCGACAGCACGGTGATTCTTTGCAGTCATTCCGACGCCAAAGGCAAGGTGTGGTCTGACCCTGTGCGGGTCAGCGACAAGGCCGGCGACTGTTTGGACGGCGACAACACTGCCGAGGGGGCGGTCCCAGCGGTCGGCACGGAAGGTGAGGTATACGTGGCTTGGGCGCTGGGCTCGTGGATATACTTCGACAAGAGCCTTGACGGGGGCATGACTTGGTCCAGGGACCAGGTGGTCGGCGAGATTGCCGGGGGGTGGGACCAAACCATTCCTGGCATTGGACGCGTTAACGGCATGCCTGTGACCCAGGTGGACCACAGCCAAGGACCCCACCGCGGGCGGATTTACATCAATTGGACCGACACCCGGAACGGAGACACAGATGTGTGGATCACTTACTCAGACGACCAAGGCGCAACTTGGTCCACGACCCAGCGCGTCAACAATGACGGCGCAGACCGCGACCAGTTCTTCACGTGGATGACCGTCGATCCCGTCCGTGGTGACGTGCACGTGGTGTTTTACGATCGGCGTCACACCGAGGCCCGGGACGACAGGTCCACTCATGTCGTGGTGGCGTCGAGTTTCGATGGCGGGGAGACGTGGGTCAACAGAACGGTGTCGGAATCGCCTTTCGTTCCCGAGGGAAAGGTGTTCTTCGGCGACTACAACAACATCACGGCGGTGGATGGCCACGTCAGGCCCATTTGGACACGTGAAGTGGACGGGGTGTTGAGCGTCTGGACGGCGCTGTTGGACTTAGACTGACGCGAACGACGCCCTGAGTTTCTCAGCCGTTGCGGCCAAGTCTTCTTGGGAGACTTGAAGTTTGGGCCGCTCGAAATTGATGTCTGCCACGCTTTGCAGCGGAATCAAATGGATGTGCGCGTGGGGCACTTCGAGCCCGATGACGGCCTGGCCCACGCGCTGGCACGGCACGGCCCGCTCGATGGCCAGCGCCACACGTTGGGAGAACTGGTGCAGCCGGCCGAGGAGCTGGGGCTCCAGGTCCCAGATGCGATCCACCTCTTGCTTTGGAATGACAAGGACATGGCCGTGTGCCAGGGGCATGATGTCCAGAAAGGCCAAGAACTCGTCGTTCTCTGCCACCCGATGACAAGGGATGTCCCCCGCCACAATCTTGCTGAAAATGGAGGCCATCAGCGTGAGATCTCCAAGATCTCAAAGGGAATGACACCCGCAGGCACGGTCACCTCCGCCACGTCGCCCACCGCTTTGCCCAAGAGTCCCTTGCCAATGGGGCTGTCGATGGAAATTTTCTTTTCTGCGAGGTTGGCTTCGTTCTCGGCGACCAACGTGTACGTGACTTCCGCCCCGTTCTTTTGGTTCTTGATGCGAACCTTGCTCAAAATGAAAACCTTGCTGTTGTCAATGTCTGCATCGTCGATGACCCGGGCGTTGGCCAGCAGGTTTTCCATCTTGTTGATTTTGGCTTCCAGCAAGCCTTGCGCTTCCTTGGCCGCATCGTATTCGGCGTTCTCGCTCAAGTCGCCCTTGTCGCGCGCTTCGGCAATTTGCTGGCTGATTTTCGGACGCTCAACCGTCTTCATCTGGTGCAACTCGTCCTTCAAGTTTTGAAGGCCTTCTGCCGTGTAGTAGGAAACGTTGGACATGGGGTCGATGATTCAAAAGGGTTTGTGCTGAATGCGAGGCATTGCGGCACGGGCTGGAACACAAACGAGAGGGTCGAAACCCTCTCGTTCATGCAAAATAGCAAAGTTTGACGGACCGCCTCAGATGGCAATCTTCACACCCAAGGTGTGCGTGCCGTTGAAGGGGTTGGTGGTCCGGTAGCTGTAGTCGAGCTTCAACACGGCGTCTGTGCCTGCTGGCAAGTTCAGTCCGATGCCGCCGGCAGGCCCGGTGTACGCCGTGGACACATCCTGCGCCGCATTGAGCAAGCCCTGTTCCCAGAGGTAGCCGCCGCGCAACACCAAACGGTCGCCCAAGTTGGCTTCCACGCTGGCGCCGAGCTGGTCCTTGGTGAAGCTGTTCGACACGAATTGACCGTTGATGGTCACGGTGTTGTTGTCGTTGCTGACGACGTCCACCGCCAAGCCAATGTTCACGAGCGAGGGCAGCTCGTACTTCTCTGAGCGCTGGAAGACAGTCAAGCCTTCGTCCGCACCTTGTGGAGTGGCTGTCACAGTCAAACCGTCGCCTGCGTAGCGCATGGGCGCACCCACGTTGCGTAAGGCAATGCCAAATCGAAGTTTGTCGTTCTCTCCGGTGACGTAGCGAATGCCTGCGTCAAAGCAAACCCCACTTGCGCGGACGTTGCTGATGCTTTCGCTCACGATGCGCATGGTGAGTCCGCCGTAGATGGAGTTGGAGAACTCACGGGCGTACGACACACCCAACCGGCTGAACGCAGGAGAGAAGGAGCCGATGCCACCTTCTGGCAAATCTTCCGTGGTGATGGGGATGTCGCCAAAGCTCATGCTGGACACGTCCAATCCCAACACCCCGGAATCTCCGACTTTCGTCGCGAAACCAACCGAGTTGATGCTGATGCCAGTGCCACTCAAGTACATGCTGTTGGAGAACGCCAGCTCGTTGCGGTTGACGAACGCCAAACCAGCCACGTTGTTGAACGTGCTTTCGAGGCCTTTGACGCTGGCCATGTTGATGCCTGCAAGTCCGTTGGATGCGGCCCAAGGGTTGATCAACAACTGGCCTGCACCGGCAGATCCGGCACGGTCAGGGTTGCCCGCCAGTGCGGTTCCTGCGGCCAAGATTCCGGCCAAAAGGAGGGTAGTGTGCTTCTTCATGGATGGTTCAGATCAGAAGTTGTCAAGGTCAACAGGCCTCATCACGCCGAACCATTTGCGGACGGCCTGACCGACGCCTGGCACGTCGA
>JBMZWX010000042.1:0-14141 GCA_049627085.1 Flavobacteriales bacterium
GGGCGTGTGGGACTCCGGTCCGACGTACACCATCACCGAGCTGACTGAAGATCGGTTGGTCTTGAGTGCCTTGCAACAGGGTGGCGATTGTGTCAACCCCGTGGGCAGCGGATACTTCACCTTGATTTTCGCGGCAGAATGAATTCATCCAAGCGGTTGAATGCGTGGCTCGGTGGATTTGGATTCGCCTTGCTGGCTGTGGGGTGCTCCGATTGTGGAGGCCCCACCGAGCCAGTCAATGCGGAGATCCAATTCGTGGCTGACCGCACGTTGTTGGAGAACGCCTTCAACAGCACCTTCCGATTCGAAGTCCGTTTGGACGCCACGTACGAGGAAGAAGTGACGGTCGATTTCGAGACGTTGGAAGGCACGGCGAAAGCTGGGGAGGACTACCTGAGCCAAGCCGGCACCCTGGTGTTCGCACCAGGGGAGCTCATCCAGCAAATCGAGGTGCCCATCGTGGTCGACGAAGGGCTCGAGCCTGACGAGCATTTCACCATTGAATTGAGCAACCCCGTGAACGGGTACTTGAAGGGCAACCAACAGGTTGCCACGGGCACCATCCTCAACGACGACACGGAGTTGGACATCACCCTGCCTGACGTAGGGTACGACACACCGCATTCCCCGAGCAATCCGCCCGAGGGCATGACTTTGGTGTGGTCGGACGAATTCGACGGCACGGAGATTGACCTGAGCAACTGGACCCACGAATTGGGTGCAGGCGGTTGGGGCAACAACGAGTCGCAAGCGTACACGGCGGACCCGGCCAACTCTTTCGTGGAGGACGGCAACCTGTTCATCGTGGCGTTGCAAGACGGGGCCGGCTACACGTCCGCCCGCATGGTGTCTCGAGACAAGCAGGAGTTCGCCTTTGGCCGAATCGACATCCGCGCGGTGTTGCCCTACGGTCAAGGACTCTGGCCCGCCCTCTGGATGCTCGGGGCCAACCACTCCCAAGTGGGATGGCCCGAATGCGGCGAAATCGACATCATGGAGCTCTTGGGCCACCAGCCCAATTACGTGCACGGCACGGCGCACTGGGGTGAAATGATCGGTGGCGGACACCCCAACCTCGGGGCCGTGACCTACTCTCAATTCCCCACCACCTTCGCCGAGGAATACCATGTGTTCTCCTTGGATTGGGGCCCCGACACCATGACCTGGTTGATGAACGACGAGCCGTACTTTCAGCTGACCACTGCGGATCACGTCCAAAACAGCGGGTACGACACGCCATTCAACGACCCGTTCTTCTTCATCTTGAACATCGCCGTGGGCGGCAACTGGCCGGGATACCCCGACGAGTCGACGTTGTTCCCGCAGTTCATGGCCATCGATTACGTGCGCGTCTACCAGGAATAAGCCCCTACCTTCGGCGTCGATGAACGTGCAGGTCACTTTTGCGCAGTACGACGCCTTGTTTGGGGACGATCCAGGGACTTACCTGGAGTTTTTGACCAAACTTGAAGCATCTCTGTGGTCGGCCAAGCGCCGCCTCGGAGATGCTTTGTTGTTGGGCGACAGTCAAGTGGTGTCCGACGTCAGGCATGCCCTGAAGCCCACCCTTCAAATGCTGGGGGCCTCGCCGTTGGTCGACCTGTTGTTCTCGACCGTTCACGACGGAAAAGAGGCTGAGGTGAAGGCGCAATTCGACCGGGCCATGGACCTCGTGCTCGCCGCCGTGGAGGCGAAAAAAGTGAACGTCGAATGAGTCAGAACGAACGACTTCTGGAGCGCTTGCGCCAACACTGTCTGGCCAAGCCAGGAACGACGGAGGAAATGCCGTTCGACGACCGCACCGTGGTGTTCAAGGTGGGCGGCAAGTTGTTTTGCTTGTTGGATGCATTTGAATTTTCAGGGTGTGGCATGAAATGCAACCCCGCGAGCATCCCCGAATTGAGGGCCTCGTACGAAGGCATCACCACAGGTCCTTATCTCAATGCGAAGCACTGGAACAGCGTGCACCCTGAGCCGTTCGGCGACGTTCCGTGGCCCATGTTCCTCGACTTGGTGGACCACAGCTACGCGTTGGTGTGGAAGGGGTTGACGCGCAAGGTGAAAGCGGCCATCGAGGAAACGCAAACGCGTTAACTTTGTGGCCAAACGATTCACTCCATTTCCATGAAAACATTCGACTTCAACGCGTTGGTGCTGTGCTTGTTTGGCGCGGCAACTTTTGGTTTCTCTGTCCAATCTCAAGCCCAGTGCTCGGAGATCTTCATCTCGGAATACATTGAAGGTTGGAGCAACAACAAAGCCCTCGAGCTGTACAACCCCACCAATGCGGCCGTGGATTTGAGCGACTACCGTTTGGAGCGCTACTCCAACGGTGCGACCGCCGCGCAGGACAACCAAAAAGTGGACCTCTCGGGCACGTTGGCGGCCAACAGCGTCGTGGTGGTGGTGCTCGACAAGCAAGACCCAGATGGGGTGGACTTCGAAGCTCCCGTGTGGGATGAACTCGCAGAGGCCGCCGATTTGTGGGTTTGCCCTGTGTACGAGGAGAACAATACGATGTACTTCAACGGCAACGACGCCATGGTGCTTCGCAAGATTTCCACCAACGCCGTGATTGACATCTTCGGCAAGATTGGAGAGGATCCAGGCACGACCGGATGGGCTGAGATGACCCAAAACCACACCTTGGTGCGCAAAACAGGTGTGACTGCGGGCGACGTGGACGCCTTGGACGAGTTCTTGGTGGTGGACGAGTGGGACGGGTTGATGTGGTCCAGCGATTCTTTGAATTACACCTTGGACAGCGTGTTTGTGAACCTCGGATCGCACACCTGCGACTGCGGAACCACCCAAGTGCTCGAAGCAACGCGCACTGCCGCGTTCGACGTGTTTCCCAACCCCGCCACTGGCGACGTGGTTTGGGTGAAGGGCGAGCAGGCCATCCGTGAGGTGGTGTTGCACAACTTGGCAGGCCAGCAAATCGGCCGCCAGGCTGTGAACGGCCGCCGCATGGTGGAGCTCTCTTTGTCTGCCGCCCCTTCGGGCATGTACCTCATGGAGGTGCACTTTGAGAACGGCGCCCGCGCGACACGTCGCGTGGTTCGGAAGTGAGCCGCATCCGAATGAACTTGATGAAGCATGGGGGCTTGGCCCTGTTGGCCCTTTTCCTGGGGCTCACCGCGCATGCCCAGTTGTGCACGGTGAACGGGGTGGTGGAAGATGCGCTGACCGGAGACCCGTTGATCGGGGCGTACGTGAAGGCTGGCAACGCCGTGGTCGCCACGGATTTCGATGGGGTGTTCTCCATGGCCGTGCCCAAAGGGGAAGCCTTGATCGAGGTGTCCTACATCGGCTACGAAGGTCAATCCCGTCAGGTCAAGTGCGAGGGCGCGGACACTTCGGTCCGCTTCCGCATGGAGACCCTCATCATGAAAGAGGCCGTGATCTCTGCAGATGTGGTCATCTCTCGCAAGACGCCTGTCGCCTTCACCAACGTGTTGCCGGCCCAAATCCAAGAGGAGCTCGCAGGCCGTGACCTTCCGCTCGTGCTGAACACGACCCCTGGGGTGTACGCCACCCAGCAAGGGGGCGGAGATGGCGACGCACGTGTGACCATTCGCGGCTTCGACCAAACCAACCTCGCCGTCATGGTGGACGGCGTGCCCATGAACGACATGGAGAACGGTTGGGTGTACTGGAGCAACTGGGCTGGTTTGGACTTGGTGGTTCGCACCACGCAGGTGCAGCGCGGTTTGGGCGCCAGCAAGCTGGCCATCCCTTCTGTGGGGGGCACCATCAACATTTTGACAGGGGGAGACGAGTCGGCCAACGGCTCCATCAACTACCAATCTGAAATCGGATCCTACGGCTACTTCCGGAACAGTTTGAGCGGGGTCTTTGGCAACCAAGACAAAGGCTTTTTGCACTTCGTGGGGTCGTACAAGACCAACCAAGGCTTCGCAGACGGCTTGGAATCGGAGGCCTACGCTTACTACCTGAAGGGGCGCAAGACGGTGGGAAACCACAACTTGAGTTTCACCACGTTTGGCGCGCCCCAACGCCACGGCCAGCGCTCGTACCAAATGCAGGTCTACGAGTACGACCAGGCCCTGGCCCAAGAGCTCACAGACGAGGATGGTCAAGCGGAGTTGCAAGGCGTCGTGGATGGGTTGAGCGAAACCGCCATCTTGAACAGCGGACGGGGCTTCAACGAGTTCATGGTGAACTACGAGGAGGTCTACTACAACTACAACGAGGAGACGGGACAAGTGGACACCACCTACGGCGCCGTTCGTCGTTACAACCCACGACAAAACCAATACTTCAAGCCCATTGTCACGGTCCGTGACGTGTGGAGCTTGTCGGACAAGTCCACCTTGACCACCACGGCCTACGCCAGCTTCGGCAGCGGGGGTGGAGAGGCATTGGCGAGCACGCCAGGCACGCGTCTTGAGGACGGCACCATTGACATGCAGGGCACGTGGAATTCGCACCAGCTCTTTGAGTTCGGGCCCAACGGATTGAACGTGGACGAGAACGGCGAGCGGAAGGGGTCCAACTTCATCCGCATCGCGCACAACGACCACCGTTGGTTTGGGGCGTTGTCCAACTTCAACAGCGCATTGAACGACGAATGGACGTTGAGTGCGGGGGTGGACGCGCGTCACTACACAGGGAGCCACTACCGGACGATCGGCGACATGTTTGGGGCCGACTACTACGACGCCCCAGATGACCGTCGCGACCAAAACTCCGACTTCGACACGCCTCTCCGAACGGGCGACAAGTACTATTACCATGACGACGGCCAAGTCGCCTGGGGTGGGTCGTACTTCCAGCTCGAGTTGGACAAATACAACTACTCGGCGTTTGTGAACGTGTCGGGCGCCCAAAGCTGGTACCGCGCGATCGACTACTTCCGACCCAATGTGGTGACGTTGAACGACACGACCTACGAGGTGCGCTCCACCGACGAGTACCGCGTGCTCGGCGAGACAGAGTGGCAAACCGACACGACGTTCCTCACGGCAGACCACGAAGGCTTGGCCAACTACACCACGGATTGGGAGCGGTTGAACAGCGCCACCATCAAGGCGGGCGGCAACTACAACTTCAACGAGTGGGTGAACGCCTACACCAACGTGGGGTATTTGAATCGGGCGCCTTTGTTCAACTCGGTGTTCGACATCAACAACAACGTGATTGAGGGATACGAGAACCAGTATGTCAAGGCCGTCGAGGCCGGTGTGAAGTTCTCCAAGGGCAAGTTTGCCTCGAACGTGAACGCCTACCGCACGGGTTGGGAAAACAAGCCCGTGAACCGGTTCTACGGCGTGTCTGGGTTGTGGAACGACCCCACTTTGTCGGTCTACGCGGACACCAGCACCGTGGCAGGACGCGAAGCCATGATTGCCTTGGCAGAGAGCAACGCCAGCGCCGAAGAGTGGAACGCAGTGGCCTTGTCGGTGATTGACGACGTGGACCGCAACTTGGGCTACAACCTCTTGAATGCGGACGCGGTGCACTCGGGCATCGAGTGGGATTTTGCGTACGACCCCACGGCCAAATTCAACGTGCAAGGGGTGGTTTCCGCGGGCAACTGGCGCTGGACCAGCAACGAGCGCGTGGACCTGGTCAACCGCACGACCAACGCCTTTGTGACGCGTGTGGCGGACCAAAGCATCGCCGACACCTTGGTCAACCTTGACGGGGTGAAGGTGGGTGACGCCGCCCAGCGTCAGATCTCGCTTGCGGCAAGTTTCCGCCCCAAGCGAGGCACGTATTTCTCAATTCGCAACACCTGGTTTTGGCAGCACTACGCCCGCTTCTCGCCGGGCGACGTCATCACCGAAGGAGAACCCAAGGATGTGTGGATCACCCCGGGATACGCCTTGTTGAACTTCAACGCCGGGACGGCGTTTGACGTGTCGGACAATGCGTTGTTGCGGTTGCGGTTGAGCGTGACCAACGCCTTGGACGTCCTCTACGTGTCGGACGCGACCAACAACTCCCAATACGCCCCCAACCCCTATGGATTGGAAGGTGGAAGTGGGCGGGCAGAGGTCTTCGTGGGCCCACCCCGCATGGTGCGCTTGAGTGCCGTGCTCGAATTGAAAGGACTGCAGAACAGAACCCCCAAGCCATGAATTTGAAACTGACCTTGGCCCTCGCGGCCTCCTTCGCTGCCTTCACTTCGATGGCGCAAGAGAACATTCTCGACATGCGCGAGAACTACAACATCGGACAAACCGTGACGGTCACCGGTGTGGTGACAAGCGACGACAACCTTGGGTCGGTGCGCTACTTGCAAGACGCCACAGCAGGCATCGCGCTTTACCCGGGTCAAGACTGGTCCGCCTGGGACGCAACCCCGCAGATTGGTGACAGCTTGAGCGTGACAGGGGAAATCACCGAATACAACGGGTTGTTGGAAGTGGGCCCCAACCTCACGGATGTCGAGTTCTTCGGCGCGGGCACCGTGCCTGAGCCACTTGAGATCACGCCTGCACAGATGGGCGAGAACCTTGAAGGGCAACTCGTGCGCGTCAACGGCGTGACGTTCCCTTTGGCGGGCACGTTCATCACAGGCAACAACACCTTCGATTTCACCGCATCTGGGGAGACGGGCGTCATTTACGTGCGCACCAGCAACAGCTTGGTGGGCGAAGAGTTGACCGGCTGTGAAGTGGACATGCTGGGCATCGTGTCTCAGTTTTCGTTCGACGGATTTGGCGGCTACCAGCTGCTCCCACGTGGCCCTGTGGACTTGATTCCTGCGTCGGCGTTGTGTTACACATCTCCAGTGTCCCAAACCAACTTGGCCACGACAAGTTTCACCTTGTCTTGGACCACGGATTTGGCTTGCAATGGAACAGTGGAATACGGTTTGACTGAAGCATTGGGCTCGACTGCAAGTGCACTTGCAAACAACACCCCAAGCCATTTTGTCAACCTGGAGGGCTTGGAGCCAGGCACCATTTATTACGCCAGAGCGGTGTCCACATTGGAGGATGGCTCTTCAGCCGTGTCCACCATTCGTCCTTACGCGACGGTGTCTGAGAGCTCGGGAGACATCCACGTGTACTTCAACGGCCCGGTCGACCACAGCGTTGCTGCAGACGAATTGGCCCTCTCCCTCGGAACGGACATGAACGACACCGTGGCTGCTTGGATCATGAGTGCGCAATACACGTTGGATGTGGCTGCCTACAATTTGAACGACCAGACCGTAGAAGATGCTGTGAATGCCGCCGCCGCCAATGGCGTTCAGATTCGTTGGATTTACGAAGGTCAAAACGCCAACATCGGCCTCAACAGCCTGGACGCGGCAGTGGTCACCCACCCGCGCACCGACGGTGAAGGGAGTGGCATGCACAACAAGTTCATCATCGGTGACGCCGACCATGCCGACAAGGCGTTCGTCTTGACCGGTTCCACCAACCTCACCACAGGTCAGCTCGTGAGCGACTTGAACAACGTCATCGTGTTGGAGGACCAAAGCTTGGCACGGGCGTACGAGCTCGAGTTTGAGGAGATGTGGGGTGCCGAGGGCATGGAGCCCAACGCGGCCGACGCGAAGTTTGGACCGGACAAGACTTGGAACACCCCGGTCGACTTCGTGGTGGGGGGCAGTCCTGTGGAGCTTTACTTCTCTCCGACCGACGGCACCAACGCGGCCATCCTTGCAGAGATCGAAGCCGCCAACGCGAATTTCGAATTCGCACTTTTAACGTTGACTCGAGATGACCTTGGCGACGCCATTGTAGAGCTCAACCAGAGCTTTTTCGTCAGCCCCATCGGGGTCATTGAACAAGTGAACACCACCGGAAGTGAATTTGACAATTTGATCGGCAACGGCGTGCAGGCATACGCACATGATGTGAGCGGCGACTGCCACCACAAGTACGCGATTGTGGACCACAGCGAGGTGGGGTCGGATCCGACTGTGATCACGGGCTCCCACAACTGGTCTTCCAGCGCGGAAAACGTCAACGACGAGAACACTTTGTTCGTCCATGACGCCCGTGTGGCCAACCTGTACCACCAAGAGTTCCGCGCCATTGTCAACGCGGTGACCGGCAACGTGGACGGCCTGTCTGACGTGGGCGAACCCACTTGGAGCCTCATGCCCAACCCGGCCCGTGAGCAGGCGTGGTTGCAGGGCGTGCAGGCCACAGACGTGGTCCGTGTCTTGGACGCGGGTGGCCGTGTCGTGGACGTCGAGCAGGTCCGTCAAGGCGGTACTGTGCAGCTGGAGCTCGGACGCTTGACTGCCGGCATGTACCACGTGACCGTGACGTCGACCAACGGCGTGACGACGTCGGGCCGCTTGGCCGTGCAGTAAAGCACTGACAACGTCAAACTTGAACCCCTGGATCTTGTGGTGTACATTCATCACATGGTCCAGGGGTTGTCGCAACAATGGGAGGCTTACGAGCCGCATCACCACCAAACGTGGGAAAAGTTGTATGGCCGTCAGAGGAAGAACCTCACGGGCAAGGCTTCGGACCTTTATTTGACCTGCTTGGACAAGATGCAGGACTCATTGACCTCCAACCTTGTGCCTCGCGTGGATGCCATGCAAGAAGAGCTTCGCACGGCCACTGGGTGGCGGCTGAAGGTGGTCCCAGGGCTGATTCCGGTTCAGGATTTTTTCGAGTTGTTGGCGGCCAGGAAATTTTGCACCTCCACTTGGGTCAGACAACCACACCAGCTCGATTACATCGAGGAGCCGGACATGTTTCATGACACGTTTGGACACATTCCTCCGTTGCTGAACCAGGATTTTGCAGCCTTCATGAACAGGTTCGGTGAAATTGGTGTGGCTTTGATCCGAGCGGGCCACGACGAAGCTGTTTTGGGACTTCAAAGGCTTTACTGGTACGTGGTCGAATTTGGTTTTTTGAAAAATCCCGAAGGGGAGGCCAAGGTGTTCGGCGCTGGGATCATGTCCAGTTTTGGGGAGACAGAGTACGCCTGGTCGCGGCGATTCAAACTGAGACAATTCGAACTGAACCGGGTCATGGAGACTTCGTTTCGCACCGATGAAATTCAGCAGGAATATTTTGTCTTGAACGACTTGGTTCAGTTGCGCTTGGAGTTGAATGGGTGGTTTGATCAATTCGGCCTGTCCCATGGCTAAATGGTCCCTCTTGCTCGTGCACCTGTTCTTGGCCTCGGTGGTCTCTGCCCAATGCGACGGCCAGCGCTACCGCTACCGCATTTTTGAAGAGGTGGAGGTGACCAGCGACGTGCTGTACGGCAGCAACATCGGGGCGTCGGGGGTGAATGAAGAGCTCTTCATGGACGTGTATCGTCCCGCAGGAGACGCGCACACGAGCCGCCCTGTCGTGGTGCTCGCGCACGGAGGTTTCTTTTTGGCGGGCAGCAAGGAAGGCACAGATGTGGTGCCCCTGTGCGAAGACCTCGCCCGCATGGGCTACGTCGCGGTGTCCATTTCGTACCGCCTCGGCATCGACGACTTGTTCAGCCTGGAGGTGTCTTTGCTGGAAGCGGTGATGCGGGGCGTGCAAGACGCCAAAGGCGCCATTCGACATTTGCGAAAGTCCCATGCCGAGGAGGGCAATCCCTGGGGCATCGACCCGAGCCGCGTGGTGTTGGGCGGGTCTTCTGCCGGGGCGTTCATCGCCCTGCATTCGGCGTACATCGACGACTTGGACGAAGTGCCCGACGCCATCGATTTGACCCAACCTGGGCTTCAAGGAGGCTTGGAAGGGCTTTCCGGAAGCCCAGGGTATTCTTCCGAGGTGTTGTCCATTGTCAACCTCTGCGGGGCGATGGGCGACGCGGGATGGATGGAGGTGGGAGACGCCCCGGTGGTGAGCGTCCACGGCACGGCAGACGAGACGGTGCCGTTCGGGACGGGATTTGTCCAGCTGCTGGGGTTGCCAGTGAGCCAAGTGGACGGGTCGTGGCCTGTGCACTTGCAAGCTGAATCGATCGGTTTGGACCATGCGATCACGCTGTTGGAAGGGGAGGGGCACGTGCCGCACATGTCCGACGCCGGCGCCTACGACCTCACGCGCGCCGCAGTCACCTCCTTCACAAGCCGCCAAGTGTGTCCGTCTTACCCAGAAATCCCGGCCTACTACGACGTGGACGCGCCACCGGCCGTGGGGTGCTTGGGGGACATCGTGGTCAACGGCTCAGTGGGGGTGGAGGACTTGTTGCTCCTGTTGTCGCAATTTGGATGCACCGCAGGGTGCGAAGGCGACGTGGATGGGGACGGTGCGGTGAGCGTGGCGGACGTACTTGCCCTGCTCGGGGTGTTTGGAACTCCTTGTCTCTGAGCGCGGCGAGGGTTGTCGCTTGGGTTATCCTTGTTTCATGTTGAGCACCTTGGACTGGGGCATTGTTGCCGCCTATTTCGCCTTGGCGCTGGGGGTTGGCCTGTGGGCCAGCAAACAGGCCAAATCCGACGCCGCTGGCTATTTCCTCGCCGGCCGAAACATGCCTTGGTGGCTCCTCGGGGTCAGCATGGTGGCCACGACCTTCAGCACAGACACCCCCAACTTGGTCACCGATTTGGTTCGGCAACAAGGGGTGTCGGGCAATTGGGCGTGGTGGGCCTTCTTGTTGACAGGCATGGTGACGGTGTTCGTGTACGCCCGCCTGTGGAGGCGGTCTGGCGTCTTGACGGACATCAGTTTTTACGAATTGCGGTACGGTGGACGTCCCGCTGCGTTTTTGCGGGGTTTCAGGGCTTTGTACCTCGGATTGGTGTTCAACGTGTTGGTCATGGCGACCGTCAGTTTGGCCGCCATCAAACTCGGCGGCATTTTGCTGGGATGGCCCGGCTGGCTCACCTTGTTGGTGACGTGCAGCATCACCCTGGCCTACAGCGTGCTTGGGGGGTTGCGCGCGGTGATCCTCACCGATTTCGTGCAATTCATCCTGGCGATGGTTGGGTCGGTGTGGGCCGCTTCCTGGATCCTGGGCTTGCCCGAGGTGGGCGGCCTGGAAGGTTTGTTGAGCCACCCCGACGTGCAGCCCAAACTGGCCATGCTCCCCGACTTGTCCGACCCTGATGCTTGGATTCCCATG
This sequence comes from Flavobacteriales bacterium, assembly GCA_049627085.1. Classification (GTDB taxonomy): domain Bacteria; phylum Bacteroidota; class Bacteroidia; order Flavobacteriales_D; family Sanyastnellaceae; genus UBA11663. The sequence goes on from JBMZWX010000042.1 coordinate 11,026, forward strand.
CTGCTCATTCCCTTGGCGGTCCAATGGTGGTCCAGCTACTACCCGGGCGCGGAACCGGGAGGGGGAGGCTACATCGCGCAGCGCATGTTTTCCGCGAAGGACGAAGGCCACGCCGTGGGCGCCACGTTGCTGTTCAATGTGGCCCATTACGCCCTTCGCCCGTGGCCTTGGATCTTGGTGGCCTTGGCGTCCATTGTCGTCTTCCCCGATTTGGATGCCTTGAGGCAGGCGTTTCCGGCCATCGCCGAGGACAAGGTCGGACACGACCTGGCGTACCCCGCGATGCTCTCGTTGCTCCCCTCGGGCTTGTTGGGCCTGGTGGCCGCTTCCTTGTTGGCGGCCTTCATGAGCACCATGAGCACCCAACTGAATTTGGGGGCCAGCTATCTGGTGCACGATGTCTACGGCAGGTTCATCCGCCCGGACGCCTCGGAGCGTCAGCGGGTGGTGGCCGGGCAAGTGGCGACCGGGGTTTCGCTGGTGATTGGCGCCGGCTTGGGCCTCACGCTCACGGACGCAGGACAGGCGTTCAATTTGTTGCTGTTGCTGGGGGCGGGGACAGGCGGGCTGTTTTTGCTCCGCTGGTTCTGGTGGCGCATTTCCGCATGGACGGAGGTGGCGGCCATGTTCATCTCGCTGGTGGTTGCGGCGTATTTCACCTGGGCCCACGACGCGTGGACAAACGTGGCCCTTGCGCCATGGGAGAAGTTGATGTGGGGCACGGGCATCACCACAGCAGGTTGGCTTCTCAGTGCGTTTTGTCTTCCCCACGAATCCCCGGAAGTGTTGCGGGCGTTCGTCCAGCGCACAGGGGTCGGTGGGCCAGGTTGGTCGCGCTTTGCCGATGGATCCGCGGCCCCTGAAGCGACCTCGCCTCCCGTGTCCCGCGGCTTGCTCCAGGCCTTCTTGGGGTCCGTCGCCGTGTATGCTGCGCTGCTGGCCACCGGCTCCGGCTTGTACGGCGATTCCACCTTGGCCGTCGCCCTTGTGGCATTGGCGGGAATCGCGGGCTGGGGCGTGTTGAAACTCCAAACCCTCACCCATGCAAATTGAAATCTGTGCCAGCACCCTCCGCGACGTCGCCGTCGCCATGGAAGTGGGGGCCGACCGTGTGGAGTTGTGCAGCGTCTGGACCGCCGGTGGACTCACCCCGAGCGCCGTGCTGGTGCAATCTGCCGTGGCCATGGGCATGCCTGTCCGGGCCTTGGTTCGGCCGCGTGAAGGCCACTTCGTGTGGTCCAATTCCGAGCGAACGTGGAGTGTGGAGGAGGCCAAGCTCATGCTCGATTGCGGCGCCGAATCCGTGGTGGTGGGCGGGCTCAACGAGGAGGGGACCTTGGACGAGGCCTACCTCGAGGCGATGTGTCGGGCTGTGGGGCCGGAGCATGTGGTTTGGCACCGCGCGATCGACGTCAGCCAAGAACCTGAAGCCGACGTGGACAAGTTGTTGGACGCCGGGGTGACGTCTGTGCTCTCCAGTGGGGGATGCGCCCGCGCGGCGGAAGGCCTGCCGCGATTGGCCCTATGGGCCCAACAGGGCTTGCAGGTCGTCGCAGGCGGCGGCGTCCAACCCGAAGACGTCGAGGCCATGGCGGCCGCCCAACTCAGTGCCGTGCACGCCTCGTGCAGGGTCACCCTGCGGGAAGGCCATTCGCCGTTGTTCGACTCGGCCACCCACCCCGTCGACGTGGACAAGGCGGTGGCGTTGATGGAGGCGGCTGAACCCTTTTTGTCATGACTTGGGGGTTGCGGCTTGGGCTGGCGCTGGCATTCGTCTTGGGCCTTTGGACCGGATGCGCCTCCCCGCAAGTGCACGGGTTGCCTCAGGGCTCAAGCTCAGGGCTCGTGCCCCTGCCAGCCTCGCTGGAGCTTCGTGGGGAAGACAGTCAGGGACGGGGCTTTCGAACCGACGGGCTGTTGAAGGTGTCTTGGCCAGAGCCATGGGGCATGAAGCCGATGGAGGCTTGGCTGACCCACGCCGGCTTGTTGTGGACGAGAACCGGCCCTGATGACGCGGACGTGATGTGGTCCCACACGGACCAACCCCTCGGCCCCGAAGGCTACACGCTGACGGTGGAACACGACCGCATCTTGGCCGAGGCGCAAGACGCGGAGGGTGCGTTTCGTGCATGGACGACGCTTCGGCAGTTGATGCCGGCGGTGTGCGAACAAGGCTGTCCACAAGGGTTTGAGCTTCCTGCGATGGCGATCCAAGACAGCGCGTACCTCGCGCACCGGGGGCTTTTGCTGGACTGTTGTCGGCATTTCATGGTGCCGTCCTTCGTCAAGGACATGATCGACGCCTTGGCGCTTCAGAAAATGAACGTGCTGCATTGGCACTTGACCGAGGACCAGGGATGGCGGTTGCCCATCGAGGCGTATCCCAAACTCGCGGAGGTGGGTGGCTTCCGAACCGAAGCCGATGGCACGGTTCATGGTGGGGCTTACACCAAGCAAGACATCGCCGACATCGTCGCCTACGCGGCGGAGCGTCACGTGACGGTCGTGCCGGAGGTGGAACTGCCCGGCCACAGCCGAGCGGCCTTGGCGGCCTACCCCTGGCTGGGCTGCACGGGCGACACCTTGCCCGTGCCCCACAATTGGGGGGTGTTCAAGGACGTGTATTGCGCCGGCAACGACAGCACGATGGCGTTTCTGAAAGCGGTGCTGGACGAGACGTGCGAGATGTTCCCGTCGGAGGTCATTCACATCGGTGGAGATGAAGTGCCCAAGGTGCGTTGGGCGGAATGCCCCAAGTGCCAGGCCAAAATGGCGGAATTGGGTCTCCACACCGAAGCCGAGCTTCAAACCCATTTCATCAATGAAATCGGCGCCCACCTTGCCCAAAAAGGCCGTCGCATCATGGGGTGGGATGAAATCCTGGAGGGTGGCTTGCCCGAGGGGGCCATGGTGCAGTCTTGGCGTGGCATGGAAGGCGCGGTGGAAGCCACGCACTTGGGCACGGACGCGGTGGTGTCCCCCACCAGCCATTGCTACCTCGACTACCCGTTGCGGTCCACGGACCTGGAGGAAGCGTACACTTTTGTCCCCGTCCCTGAGGAGGCCGAGGGCCACAAAGGCCAAATCGTCGGCGGCGAATGCAACATGTGGTCGGA
>JBMZWX010000043.1:0-14082 GCA_049627085.1 Flavobacteriales bacterium
AGGGTCTTCTGCAAGAAGTCGTTCATGACCTCTTGGGCACCTTCCAAACACACCATGCCGTTGGCGCTTCCAATCCAGTGGACGCGAAGCAGAGGCACGTACGACGTGTTCTTGGGCGCGGTGCTGCCGTCGTAGCTCAAGGTCACCACCTTCTGGCCTCCTGGCGCGTGGGACGGCGCTCCGGTGTACCCGTAGGCGGCGTCGAGCAAGCTCTCGGTTTGGCTGATTTGCAAGCCGTCGAACTCAAGTTGGTACCCGAAGATGCGGGCGTCTGGGTTCTTCACGTGGACGTCCAAATACTTCTCTTCCCAGTTCACCTCCGCAATCTTGAAGTGCGTGGTGTCGTAAGGGTTGGTGATGTCGTTGACCGGGAAGTTGCAGTGGCTGTGGACGCCCGTGCTGTCGGGGTCGGTATGCGCCTCGTTCCACCACTGGCAATCCGCCATGAAGGCCGCGTCGGCCAAACTCATCACACCGTCGGTGTTGATGTCGGTGCAGTTGGCCACGTTCAAGTCGCCGCCAAGCACGCCTTCCACGTAGGCTTGCGCGTCGGTCAAATCCTGGACGAGGTCGTCGTTCAAGTCGCCGATCATGGCCACCCCGCCGCACTCTCCGTTGCAGTCGAACAGCGCAGTGCCAAACGGATCGCCCGCGCAATCCGTGAACGTCGGGCAATCGGTCAAAATGGACGTCACCAAGTCGCCGCCTGAACGGTCGAGCTCGATGCACACCACCGCCCAGTTGTTCTCGGTGTTGGTCTCGTAACGGCCCAAGGCGTCCGGGTCGTAATCCCAATTGACGCGGACCACCAAACGGTACTGGCCGTCTTCCACGTCCGTCACGTCAATCCACTGGCAGCTCAGGCCGCTGGAGTAGATGTCGCCGCAGCCGGAGGCGATGCCCATGTTGGAGCAGCCGTATGTGAACGAGCCGCCGTCGCTGCACTCCAAGTCCATCACACAGAACCCGTTCTTGAAGCCGATGGGAATCAGAGCCCCGTCCATGGTGAAGAGGTCGTACTTCGCATACCCTTTGTAGTGCCAGTGGTTGTGGCACTCGCCCCATTCAAACTGGCCCGTTTGGTTGGTTTGTGCTGTGGTGCCGATGTAGTAATCCAGCTCCCCGATGTTCTTGATGTGCGTGGTGAATCGGATCAGCTCACGCTGGCCAAACCCGTTCAAGCACCCCTCCTCGATGTAGCAATCCGTCTCGCTCACGTTCATGGTGGTGGAATACAGGCTGCTGGACACCACGTCCGCCAAGACGATCAAGTCCGGCCCGGTGCAGTTGGGGTCGCCGGCGTAGATGCACGAGCCGTCGTCCAACTCCGCGCTGGGGTTGTAGTTGCAGGCCCCGGAATCCGTGCATCCCGAGGGAGGTCCGATGTAGTTGAACGACCAATCGAACCCGCCGCAACTGCCGTCCAAAGACGCCCAGCGGACCCAGTACGTTTGGCCTCCCTCCAGCAACACCGTCATGGTCGCGGCCTCGCCGCACCCGCCTTGGTTGTCGTCGTAGTAAATGGACCCTTCGTTCGTGTCGTCGAAGTTGCCCATGTTGCAGTAGTCGTAGATGTACAGGGTGGTGTTGCACTCCGCGCCGCAGGAGCTGAACTCGTACATCCCGTTGGCGTTGGGCGTCAACGAGTACCAAAAATTGTCCTCCGCCTGCATCACCGTCCCGTAATCTGCCGCGTCGATGCCGATGGCGTCGTTGCACGTCGAGCCTGGCGCGCAGTCGAACTGCACCAAGTCCTGCTGGCCGTAGTCTCCGCCCGTGGCCACCGCCACCCCGTCGAGGTACAACGTGTAGGCGCCCTGCCCGTAGCCGCAGCAAATCCCGTCGCCGTAGCTGTCGTTGATCACGAATTGCAAGCAGGGAAACTCCTCTCCGCTGGCGATGCACACGGTGTCTGCGTACACCGTTCCTGTGCTGCCGTACGGGCCGCCCGAAAGCAACTCACCACCCAGCCCCGTCAACGTCCACGTGATTTCACCGGGGTAGTTGTCGGTCAAGATTTCGACGACGACTTCAGACTCGCCTTCGGCGCATTGGGCTTGGGCAGAAAAGGGGGCCACCACAAGGAGGAGGCAGGCGCCTAGGAACGTGAACAGCGGTGATTTCATGGCGTTGAGGGTCAGGAAGTTTGGACAGACAAGGTACGCAGGAAGGCCAAACTCCGTGAACGCCCGACCCCCAGGCCGCCGCTTCGTTGCATCTTTGACCCACCAATCGTCCGCCCCATGCCTGAGATGTCCCAAAAAACCTGGCTCGTTCTTGTCGCTTCCCTTGTCCTCGTGATTGCCTTTTTGGGCTACCAAGTCGCAGACCAAAACAACGTCATCGGCGGACTCCACAGCGACAACGCGGAACTGAGCCTCGCCAAGGACCAGCTGGTGCTCGACCTGGAGAAAATGCGCTTCTCCTACGACACGCTCGAGACCGAGAATTCCATGATGTTGGCGGAACTCGCCGCGCAACAGGAACGCATCGACGGCCTCCTCACCAAGGTGAAAAATGGCTACTGGGAAGTCGCCCGCGCCAAGAAGGAAGCCGAGACGCTGAGGAGCATCATGAAAGGCTACATCGGCACCATCGACTCGCTCAACCAATTGAACACCGCCCTGCTGGACGAAAACCTCGCCATGAAGGCGCAGATGGAGGCCGTGTCCCAAGAGAACGCCGACCTCGTGGAGCGGCAGGAAAACATGGAGGACATGCTCGAAGCAGGCCAAACCCTCCAGGTCGCCGAATTCCTTCCCACCGGCGTGCGCGTCCTTTCCTCGGGTCGCCAGCGGGACACCGACCGCGCCGACCGGTGCAACAGCCTGCGCGTGTGCTTCACCATCTTGGAGAACCGCATCGCCCCTGTCGGCGACAAGACCCTGCACCTGCGCATCACAGACCCCACCGGCCGCGTGCTGCCCGACGAGTCCGGCAGTGCCGAACTCAGCGCCTCCCGCACCATCGACTATGCGCGCGAACGCCTGGACGCCTGCATTTTCTACAACGGCGCAGATGGCAACGCGACCCTGGGCCTCGACGCCGGCACCTACCTCGTGGAGATCCTCGAAGGCACCGAGGTCATCGGCACCACCGACCTGGTCCTGCGCTGAACCTGCGACCCTCAACCCAAGACCCTCGCCTGTGAATCGGGCGTCGTGGCCAAGCATCTTGACTCGCATCCTTGCGCCATGGTTTTGGAACGTCGCGCCTGGACTGGCCGCCTCGGGGAGTCGCTCGTGGTCGCAGAACTCGAACAACAAGGACACCGCATCCTCCAACGCAACTGGCGCTGGCGCCGCGCGGAGGTGGATGTCGTCTCCACGGACGGGACTGCCCTTGTGTTTCACGAGGTGAAATGCCGGTCCGGGCGCGACACTTTAACCTTGGACCCCATGATGTGGTGGCCCCATGTCGCCCAGCAACGCCGGCTCGTTCAAGCGGCGGATGCGTTCGTGCGACAGCAGCCCGGCGCCCCCGGACGATTGCGCTTCGACGTGTGGCTCGTCGAGTCTGCGACGACAGGGTCCGCCTCTCCGAGAACCACACATTTCCCGGACGCGTTTGACCCCCACGTCATCCAAGGCGCAAGCCGCCGAAGGAGGCCGTACCTTTGAGGCATCATGAAACACAACCCTGACCAAGGCCGCCGAGGAGGCGCCCGCAAGGGAAGTGCCGGACGACGCAAGTCCACCCCCGGCGCGAAACCTTCAAACGCTCGTCCCAACCGTGGACGACCTGGCGCCGCCAAGCGCCCCAAGCTCAAGTTTGCCCCCGTGCCGGACTCGAAGGCCGCGATGCGCCTCAACCGGTACATCGCCCAAGCCGGCGTCTGCTCCCGCCGGGAAGCCGACGTCATGATCGGGGCCGGGGTGGTGAGCGTGAACAACAAGGTGATCACCGAGCTCGGGTTCAAGGTGGACCCCACCAAAGACACCGTCAAGGTGGAAGGCGACACCATCCGTCCAGAGACCATGCGCTACGTGCTGGTCAACAAGCCCAAGAACTTCTTGGCGGTGGAGTACGACCCCAGCGGCCGACGCACCATTGGCGACTTGATCAAAAACGCGTGCCGCGAACGCATCGCCCCGGTGGACCGCGTGGAGAAGGAGAGCACAGGTTTGATCCTGTTCACCAACGACGGAGAAATGGCCAAGCGCCTCAACCACCCCAAAGTGGCCCTCCGCGAATTGTACCACGTCACCCTGGCGAAGAAGGCCACCCCTGAGGACTTGGAAAAGCTGTTGGAAGGCTTCGTGCTGGACCAAGGCTTTGTCAAAGCCAAAGAGGTGTCGTTCGTCAAGAACGACCCCCATGAAATCGGCATGGAAATCCACAGCAACCGGAGCCGCATCGTGCGCCGGATGTTCGAGCACCTGGGCCACAAAGTGGTGAAGGTCGACCGCGTGGTGTACGGGCCCCTCACCAAGAAGGACCTGCCCCGCGGCCATTGGCGTCACCTGACCGACGACGAGTTGAACCTGCTGAGGATGACCACATGATCCCAAGCCTGGTCATCATTCCGACGTACAACGAGAAGGAAAACGTCGTGCGGATGTTGGACACCGTCATGGGTCTGGCGTTCCCTTTCGACGTCCTCGTGGTGGACGACGGATCTCCCGATGGCACGGCGGCGTTGGTCAAGGAAGCCCAAACCAAGCACCCCGAACGCATTCACCTGCTCGAACGGGAAGGCAAGCTGGGTCTCGGCACAGCCTACATCGCCGGGTTCAAGTGGGCTTTGGCACGCAACTACGGGTTCATCTTCGAGATGGATTGCGATTTCTCGCACAACCCCGAGGACCTGTTGCGCTTGCGCGCCGCATGCGACGAAGGGGGTGCGGGCATGTCTGTGGGTTCGCGCTACGTCAAAGGCGGCGGCGTGGCCAACTGGCCCTTGAACCGACTCATCCTGAGCTACGGCGCCTCGTTCTACGTGAACTTCGTCCTGGGGCTGGGCGTCCGCGACAGCACCGCAGGATTTGTATGCTACCGCCGAGAAACCCTGGAAGCCATCGACCTCGACGCCGTTCAATTCGTCGGGTACGCGTTCCAAATTGAAATGAAGCTCCGCTCCAAGCGCAACGGCTTCAGCATCCAAGAGGTGCCCATCACCTTCGTCGACCGGGAGTTGGGCACGTCCAAAATGAGCATGAACATTTTCCGAGAAGCGCTCTTGGGGGTCCTCCAAATGCGCTTCCAACGCATCTTCTATCCGTCCGACTAACCCTCCTGATTCCATGAACGCCACCCTTTTCCGCCAAGCCCACGTTGTCAACGAAGGCGCCGTCAAGGTGCAAGATGTGCTCATCTCGGGAGACCGCATTGTGGCCGTGGGGGTGGATTTGGCCCAACGCGACAGCGACCCCGAGGTCCAAGCCCTCGCCGCGCAAGCCATAGTGCACGACTGCACGGGCAAATGGCTCATGCCAGGGTGCATCGACGACCAAGTCCATTTTCGTGAGCCTGGGCTGACCCACAAAGCGGAAATCGCCACCGAATCGGCGGCCGCTGCAGCAGGGGGCATCACCTCGTTCATGGAGATGCCCAACACCGTCCCCCAGGCGCTGACACAGGAGTTGCTTCAAGACAAGTACGACCGGGCCGCGGAGGTCAGCCCTGTGAACTACAGCTTCTTCATGGGCGCCAGCAACCACAACTTGGACGAGGTCCTGAAAACCGACCCCACGCGTGTCTGCGGCATCAAAGTCTTCATGGGCTCCTCGACCGGAGACATGTTGGTCGACGAATCCAAGGTGCTCGAAGGGATCTTCAAAGAGGCCCCCACTTTGGTGGCGACCCACTGCGAGGACGAGGCCACGGTTCGGGCCAACAGCGCCGCGGCGAAGGAGCGTCACGGTGAACACGTGCCCATCGACCAGCACCCCCTGATCCGCAGCGCCGAAGCGTGCTACCGCAGCTCGTCGAAAGCCGTGGAATTGGCCACCAAGCTGAAAACGCAGCTGCACATTCTGCACATCAGCACGGCCCGTGAGCTGGACCTGTTCGACGGGACCAAGGAACTGGAAGACAAGCGCATCACTGCAGAGGCGTGCATCCACCACCTTTGGTTCAGCGACGCCGACTACGCGGACAAAGGCACCCACATCAAGTGGAACCCCGCGGTCAAAACGGCCCACGACCGGGAACAGATTCGCGCGGCCATCTTGGACGGCCGCATCGACGTGGTGGCCACCGACCACGCGCCCCACACCAAGGAAGAGAAGAACAACAGCTACTTCAAGGCCCCTTCAGGCGGGCCGCTCGTCCAACACGCCCTCGTGGCCATGCTCGACCTGGTGCACGACGGGTTGCTCCCCGTCGAAAAGGTCGTGGACCTCATGGCCCATCGGGTGGCGCGCCTCTTCCGCATGGCCGACCGAGGCTTCATTCGCCCCGGCATGAAGGCCGACTTGGTGGTGGTGCAACCGAACGACCCATGGACCGTCCACGAGGACAACGTGATGTCCAAGTGCGGCTGGTCCCCCTTCCAAGGCCACACGTTCAAGAGCCGCGTGCACGAGACGTGGGTGAACGGCACCCAGGTGTGGGACGGCCAACGCATCACCACCACCCACGGCGACCACGTGGGGGAACGGTTGACCTTCGCCCGTTGACATGGCAGGGCGTCTGATTTGGGCTGCCATGTGTGGCGCGATGGCGCTTGGCACAGGATGCACGACCCCGCCGGGGGACGGCCCCGTGGACCCCACGCCGCCTTCAGGGGTCCTGCCCAAGGACAGCTTTGTCCTCGTCCTTGCGGAAGTCCAGCTTGTGGAAGGCGTCGCGCAACTGCGCACCTACCGAAACGACAACGAACGGCAACGGTTGGCCGAAGCGTACAACGACGTGTGGGCCAGAACCGGCGTCAGTGCCGCCCGCTTTGAGCGCAGCCACGCGTGGTGGTGGGGACAGCCTGCCGCCATGAAATCGGTCTTGCGGAATGTGGTGGACCGGTTGAAAGACATGGAGGCCGAGCTCAACCACAACGACACCACCGTGTCTGGCCAATCGGCCAAGTTCCGCCCACCAAACCCTGACCAGGCCAGCCCCAAAGGCGGCGGTCAATTGCCCCACTGAGCGCGGTACGCCGCGGCCGTCTCTTGGATGGCTTGTTCCAGCGGGGTGTAATTCCACTCTGGGCCCACGGTGCCCATGACCTCCACCACCCGACTGCCGTCGTAGGTGTGGTTGGCCCCGGTGTTGCCAATGCTTTCGCGGGTCGCCACGGCGCGCTTGCCCGTGATCCATTCCGCCACAGCGAAGACCCTCCAAATCAGGCCGCGCATCCAAGGATGCACGGGACGTGATGGGCGGGGTTTGCCCAGCGCGTCGGCGATGTGGTCCATCACCTTTTGGTACGGCCACTGGTCGCCGCACAACACAAATCGCCGGTCCCGAACGTCGCTCATGCCCAAGCGCACGCACACCTCCGCCACGTCCTCCGAAGCCACGAAGCCGTTGCTGCCTGTGGGGTGCCACTTCAACCCCTTGTCGATGTGGCGGAACAACGCGCCCGAGCTGCGGCTGAAGTCGCCTGGACCCAACACCACGGTCGGGTTGACGACCACCAGGCCGCCTTCCAACCCTTCTGCGGCGCCGCGCCACGTCTCCATTTCTGCGCGGTGCTTGCTGCGGGCGTAAGCGGTGGTGCCCGGCTGCTCCTCGAACAACGTGTCCTCCGTGGTAGGCTCTCCGGCCTTGCGTCCCAACGCCGCGACGCTGCTCACATGCACCAAGCGCGGCGTGTTGCGATGGAGCATGGCGTTCACCAGGTGGGCCGTGCCGTCGGCGTTGATGCGGGTCATGGCCGCGGCGTCTGCCGGGTGGAACGACACGAGGGCCGCGCAATGGTACACCGTGTCCACCCCGTCCAGGGCGTCTTCCAAGCTGGCTTGGTCGGTCACGTCGCCTTCACACCACGTCAACCGGTCGAGCCCTTCGGGACACGTCTCTTGCACCGCGTCGAGGACGCGCTGGCGATGGCTGGAGGGGCGGTGAAGGGCGCGGACGGTTTGGCCTTGCTGAAGGAGCTTCACCACAATTGGCATGCCCACAATGCCTGTCGCGCCCGTGACCAAATTCATGCCCGCAAAGTACTGCGGGGGCTACCTTCGTTCGACCATGGCCGCCTCCGAACACATCCAAGCGATCTTGGACCGATTGCCGCACGAACCGGGGGTGTACCAGCACTTCGACGGCGACGGCAAACTGCTCTACATCGGGAAGGCCAAGAACCTGAAGAAGCGCGTCTCAAGCTACTTCACCAAGGGCGACCACAACGGAAAGACGATGTTGCTGGTCCGAAAAATCCGCGACATCCAGTGGATCGTGACGGCCAGCGAAGCCGACGCCTTGTTGCTCGAGAACAACATGATCAAGGAGCACAAACCGCTCTACAACATCCAGCTCAAGGACGACAAGACCTACCCGTTCATCGTCTTGAAGAAGGAGCGCTTTCCGAGGATTTTCCCCACCCGCCAGGTGCGGCGCGACGGCAGCGAATACTTCGGACCGTACTCCCACGTGAAAGGCATGCACGCGGTGTTGGACCTCTGCAAGAAACTCTACCCCGTGCGCACGTGCAGCTTGGCGCTCACCGAGGAGAACATCACCTCGGGCAAATTCCGGGTGTGCCTGGAGTACCACATTGGCAACTGCCTTGGCCCGTGCGTCGGCAAGCAAACCGAGTCGGAGTACGCCGACAGCATCGCCGCCATTCGCCACGTGCTCAAGGGCAACTTGGGCATCGTGAAAACCACGCTGAAAGCGTCCATGGCCGAGGCGGCGGCGGACCTTCGGTTTGAGGAAGCGGAGCGCTTGAAGCTCAAGCTCGAGGCCGTGTCCAAGTTCCAGGCGAAAAGCACCGTCGTCCACCCGACCGTGTCGGACGTGGAGGTCTACGGGTTGGTGAGCGACGCGAAGTCCGCGTTTGTGCACTTCATGCGCATCCACAACGGAGCCGTGGTTCAGGGCCAAACCCTCGAATTCCGCCGCCGCCTCGACGAGCCTGACGACGAGATTTTGGCCGCAGCCATCCCCCAAGTTCGGGACCGGTTCAACTTCGCGAGTCGGACCGTGTTGGCCCAACTGGAGGTGGATATCGTGGGGGCAGAGTGTTTGGTGCCACAGCGGGGGGACAAGAAAAAGCTGCTCGACATGGCGTTGCGCAACGCCCAGTTTGCCCTGCGCGACAAGCACGCCCAATTGGAGCAAGTCGACCCGGACGCCGCGCGCGACCGGTTGATGGAAACGATGATGCACGACCTGCGCCTCAAGGAACATCCCGTGCACATGGAGTGCTTCGACAACTCGAACATCCACGGCACCAACCCCGCTTCAGCTTGCGTCGTCTTCCGAAACGGCAAACCGGCCAAGCGGGACTACCGCAAATTCAACATCCGCACGGTGGAAGGACCTGACGACTTCGCAAGCATGAAAGAGGCGGTGTACCGACGCTACAAACGGCTGCGCGACGAAGGGGAGTCGCTCCCTCAAATGGTGGTCATCGACGGCGGCAAGGGGCAGCTCTCTCACGCCATGGAAGCCATCGACGAGTTGGGCTTGCGCGGGAAAATCGCCTTTGTCGGCATCGCCAAGCGGCTCGAAGAATTGTACTTCCCTGGCGACAGCGTGCCCATCTACTTGGACAAGCGCTCGCCCACCTTGCGCGTCGTGCAACACATGCGGGACGAGGCGCACCGGTTCTCCCTGGCCCACCACCGCAAGCGCCGGAGCAAGGCCTTCCTGCACTCCGAGTTGGACGACATTTCAGGCATCGGGCCCAAGACGCGAACCGCGCTCATGGTGGCCTTCGGCGACGTGAACGCCATTTCAGAAGCGTCCGAGAAGCAGCTGCTGAATGTGGTGAACTTGAAGGTCGCACGGGCCATCCGCGTGCATTTCCACGGGAGCGAGGCCTGAGGTCGGGTCAGAATTCAAACTTCCCGCCCAGGCGCGGACCTGCCAGGTCGCGGCACTCCTGCGCCAGCCTGCGCAAGAGGTCGCCAGCCGGCTCGAGGCCGTCGATCATGGACGCGATTTGGCCAATCTCGAGTTCCCCTTCGTCCAAGTCCCCTTCGAACATGCCTTGCTTGGCACGGCCCCTGCCGAGGAGGGTCCGAAGTTCATCGGGGGTGGCGCCCCGCTGCTGGGCTTCGATGACTTGCCGGGCGAAGTCGTTGCGAAGAAGGCGGACCGGGGTGACGGATTTGAGTTCAAGGCTGGTGGCCCCTTCGCCGGCCGCCACGACCGCCTCCTTGAACGCGACGTGGGCCGAGCTTTCCGGCGTGGCGACGAAGCGCGACCCGAGCTGGACGCCGTCTGCCCCGAGCACCATGGCGGCCACGATCGACCGGCCGTCGTGCAAGCCGCCCGCCGCGATGACCGGCACGTCGCACGCGTCCGACACCGCGGGAACGAGGCACATGGTCGTGGTCTCTTCACGGCCGTTGTGGCCTCCCGCTTCAAAGCCCTCAGCCACCACCGCATCCACGCCAGCGGCTTGGGCCTTCAGGGCAAACTTCACGCTGCTGACCACGTGGACCACTTTGATGCCGTGTTCGTGCAAATGAGCTGTCCACGTCTTGGGGTTCCCCGCGCTGGTGAACACGATGGGCACGCCGAGTTCCACGATGCTCTTCATGTGCTCCTCCACGGCGGGGTACAAGAGCGGCACATTGACCGCAAACGGTTTGCCCGGGGCGGCGGCTTGGAGCTTTTGGATTTGGTCTCGCAAGACTTCAGGGTACATGCTGCCTGCGCCCAAAATGCCGAGTCCACCAGCCGCGCTCACTGCGCTGGCCAATTCCCAACCGCTGCACCACACCATGCCCGCTTGGATGATCGGCACCTCGATGCCCAACAAATCGCAAATCCGGTTGCTCGTCTTCATGCCTCCAAGGTCGCGGTCCTCCCGCGTCATGTCAACCCGTGGCGCTCCAACCAGAGCCCCAACACCATCAACGCCCACATGTGGCGCCACCTTTCAGGGTCGCGGTCTTGCTGGAACGACAATTCCAACGCGGTGAGGGCGTCCCCGTTCGTCCCACGGGTGTCCTTCAGCACCTGCAAACCCTTCGCGCTCGTTGCGCGCCATGCCCCCAGCATCCAATTCCGCATGGGCCACGCTGACGGAGGAGCGTGGGTCTCCCCCCACATCTCAGGAACCAACCCCTCCAGCGCCCCCACAAGCAAGGGCATGGGAGAGGACGGAAATTTCTCTGCATCGGGCGCCGCCAACGACGCGGCCACCACGCGGTGGTCCAGGAACGGCAAGCGCACGTCCAGACCCAAGGCCGTCGCGCTCTGATGGGTGCTGCGGACCAAGCTTGATCCCAGATGACTTCTCATTTCCGCCACCGTCACCTGACTCAGGAACGGCAGGCCAAACGACTTTCGTCCCGGCGCCAACTCCCGCACCAACGCCTGAAACACATCGTGGCGCTTGGGCACGCCTTTGGCCAGCAGGCGCTCCAAATCGTCCTTGAGGAACAGCTGCCGCGCAATGGGATGCGTGTGGGCCAAATCGAAATGGTGACCTCCAAGCAGTTCCGCCGTTTTCCTCGCTTCAAAGCCCGGCTTTGACCTCACGTGAAGGCGCCCCACGAGCCGCCGCAACACCCCGGGCCATGAAGCGAGCCAGTTCAGCTTGGCCAATTGGGCACTCCGCTGAAAAATCGGGTCGCCGGCAAACATGCTGTCGCCGCCCAACTCACCCAGGGCCACCTGCACGCCAGCCTGGCGAAGCGTCGATTGCGCCACGTGGGGCCTGAACCCGTGGGCCACAGGCACGTCCATGGCGTCGAGAAAGCCAGGAAGCGCCCCTTCCGCGTCCTCGCCCGTGATTCGGATTTCATGGTGGGTTGAACCCACGTGGCGGGCCACCTCGCGGGCCCGCTCGGTGCCGTCCAGCCCGGGCAAGTCCGACGCCAAGCTGAACGTACTCAACGGGGCATGCGACACCTCTGCGGCGAGGGCGGCCAAGGCGCTGTTGGCCAACGATCCGTTCAGCCACATGCCCACCTCCGACGGCGCCCGAAGTTGCCGCGACGCCGCGTCCAACAACACCTCTCTGAGGTGGGTGCGCCGCACATCTGGAGGCATGTCGTCCACCCCGAGCGCCTCGTCCGCCGGGTCCCACCACACGTGAACGTGCACGTCCTCGTCCTGGGCCACCAACAATTCGCCTGGGCCCAGTTGCCGAACCCCCTCCGCCACTGTGTTGGGCGCGTGTACGGTGCCGTGCATGATTTGGTCTGCCAAGGCGTCCGTGTTCAACCGTCGGGGCACCACGTCCGAGGCCAGCAGGGCACGCAATTCTGTGGCAAACAAGAGAGACCCTTGCGGCGTTTGGTGCCAATGCAAGGGCACCACGCCCATGCGGTCACGCACCAAGGTCAACCGCTTCTCTCTCCCAGCCCACCAAGCGAGGGCGAAGGCCCCGTGGAGCCTGGCCAAGGCGGGTTCCAGGCCCCAACACCGCAACGCGGCCAGGACCACTTGAGCCCCCGCGTCGGTCTCAAATCGATGGAGCCCCTCCGCTTCCAACGCGCGTCGCACCTCGGGGGCGTTGTCGACGTGGCCGTGCACGACGAGGGCGTCCTCGGCCCAAGTGTGCGCATGTGGGCCCAACGCTGCGCACGTCCCGTCGTCCCAAACCTGGCCTGGGGCCATCTTGGACAAGCAGCGCCGAACGCCTTCCAATCCCTGAAAGGACTCAAATCCGTGGATGCCGGCCAGGCCTGCCATGTGCGCGGATCAGGTCGTGGGCTGGTCCTCGGAGCGGCCTTTGATCCCGTCCCAACCCTGGGCCTGCAAGGGCACTTCAGGGCCGTTCTTGGTGACGAGGGTGAAAGCGTCGGGCGCCGCAACTGAATGGCCAATGACCGTCAGCTTGGGGTGGTTTCTCACCTTCTCGTAATCGTCTTGCTTGATCGTGAACAGGAGCTCGTAGTCCTCGCCGCCGCTCAGCATGCACAAAGTGGGGTCGAGGTTGAACTCGCGCGCCGTCTCGTACACCTTGGGGTCGATGGGCAGCTTGTCTTCGTACACCTTGAAGCCCACACCGGAGGACGTGCCCAAATGCATGACTTCGCTGGCCAAACCGTCGCTGATGTCAATCATCGACGTGGGCTTCAAACCCAAATCGCCGACCTCGCGGACAACGTCCACACGCGCCTCCGGCTTGAGTTGACGCTCCAACAAATACGCGAAGTCTTCCAATTCAGGCTGGGCCGTGGGGGCCGCTTGGAACACGGTCTTTTCCCGCTCCAGGATCTGCAAACCCATGTACGCCGCACCGAGGTCGCCGCTGACCACCAACAGGTCGCCGTCGCCTGCGCCGTCGCGTCCCACCACTGCGTCAGGTTCCACGAGGCCCATGGCGGTCACCGCCAAGGTCAAGCCCGACGAGGTGGCCGTGGTGTCGCCCCCGACCAAATCCACCTTGTAGACCTCGCAAGCCAAGCGAATGCCGGCGTACAACTCCGCCACCGCTTCCACAGAAAACCGGTTGCTCAAGCCCAAGCCGATCACGACCTGGGTGGGCACCGCGTTCATCGCACAGATGTCGGACAAGTTGACCACCACCGCCTTGTAGCCCAAGTGCTTCAGTGGCGCGTAGCTCAAGTCGAAGTGAATGCCTTCGCACAGCATGTCGGTGCTGACCACCACGCGCTTGCCCATGGGGTCGAGCACCGCGCCGTCGTCCCCCACGCCACGAAGCGTGGAAGGTTGTTGGTGGGTCAATTCTTTGGTCATTCGGCCGATCAAGCCAAACTCCCCCAAGTCACTGATTTCCGTGCGTTCCATGCGGCGAAGGTACGCCACGGACCGGGCTGGAATCAGCCCCGGACGACCTTGGCGATTTCGTCGTCCAAAGCCATGTCGAGGGGCTTGGGCAACGTCCAAATGTCCAGCAAGTCTTCCGTTTGGTCCACAATGGACGAGGGGCCGAGGGCAGCGATTTGGTCAGTCGTCAACGTGCCGTCGTCCACCAAGACCGTCCAGCCGCAACCGAGGTTCTTGGCGTCCGCCAAGCCAATGGCGCGACTGGCCGCTTTGGCCACTTCATGCACA
>JBMZWX010000044.1:0-13870 GCA_049627085.1 Flavobacteriales bacterium
CCTTGCGCGGAAAGCAAGTAGACCCCTTCCGACCATCCTTGGGCAGGCAGCACGTTCGCGCCAGGGTTCAACTCCCCCGTCCACACGACCCCGCCTTGTCGGGCACGCACCACCGCTTGCACCGGCGTCGAGCCATCCCAATGCACGTGAACCACGCCGCGTGCCGGGTTGGGGGAAACTTGAACGTCCAATCCTTCGGTCCGCGGCAGTTCAGCCAAAGCCGTCGCAGGGTCTTCCACCGTCCCAAACACCAACTCCTCGTCCCCTTCCTGGTACGCAGCCCAAATGAAGTAGACCAAGAACATCTCGTCGGTGGTCAGCGACCCGTAGGTCACTTCTTGAGGCGGGTCGTTTGGATTCAAGGGATTCCACACCGTGTTGTCGTACACGCCCTCCGTCTTGAACACCGTGCCCGCCGGCACATGCACCGGACTCAGGAACCGGTAGTAGAACTGCCACTCAAAATCCCAATGGGGAATGTCGATCAAGGGAATGCTGTCCCCGGCCGGCGTCTCCATCCACACCTTGTACGATTTGCCCAGGAGGTGCATGTGGGGGCAAATGCTGAGCAGGCTTTGGTCTGCATTGAATACGACGGCTTCCTGATGGAACGTGGTGATCTCGTCAGGCGGGATGACCAAAGGCCCGTCCGTCATCGCCCCGTTGCCCAACAGCCACCCCACCGAAATGGTCCGGATGTCCTCCTCCGGCTCGTCCACCCACTCGAGGTTCATGACCGTTTCGTCAACCTGGCCCGCAAAGTCGGGACCGTAATGAAGCTCGATGACCAAGTCGGCGCCCGGCGGCACCGGAATCCCCCATCCGTCCGGGTAGCGCGCGGGCAAGGCGCCCGGTTGCCAAGCGTTGATGTACGTGGTGTTCGTCGGCCAGCCGGTGCTTCCATTGAATCCCGGCAACGGATCCGCGGCGTCCAGCTCCGCGGACTGGCCCGTGACGTCCACGAAAATGTCGGCGTGGTGCACGGCCGCCGGCAAGCCCGGCACGACCTCCACGGCTTGGATGTACCGCGTGTCGTCAAAGTCGGTGGGCACCACGAACCATCGGTACTCCTCCGCATTGGACGGCAAGGTGTACGCTGGGAAATTGGCCACAAAGTCCACGCTCTCCAGCAACGACCCCTCTGGCCCAAACAACGGCAACTCCACCTCCACCGATTCGTCGCCGTAAGCCATGCCGGTGTTGTACCACTCTGTAAACAGGGCCACGTCCACGTCGCTCAGGACGTTCTCCCCCACAAAGTGGCGGTACGCCGGATCCGCCGGCCATGGCGGCATTTCCCCGTCTTGCATCACGTGCACGTCCATGTTGGCCGTGAAGAAGACGTCCTCGTAAGTCATCAGCGGAAAGGGCCCCGCCCCGCCGTCGTGGTGGCAATGCGCGCAGTGCGTGTGCACAATCGGCGCAATGTCGTCCACCCAGGTGGGCAGCAAGGTTTGGGCCTGGGCGAGCTCGGCCCACACCAGCCCGAGGGTCAACCCGATGAACGACTTCCACGACATGCCTCCAAAATACGTCAAGGCCAGGGGGCGTCACTTCACTTGGGCGCCCGGGCGTACAGCCATCCGCCCAGGCCTGCGAACAGCACGTTGGGCAACCACGCCGCCACGAACCGGATGCCTTGCTCGTTGAGCGGGAACCAAGGCGGCACCGCCACGGCCGCGGCCCACACCGTGATGACTTTCGACGCGAACACGTAGGTGAACCCGATCAGCACGGCCGCAAACAAGTGAAGCCCCATGCCCCCGCGCATCCGACGCGCGGCGATGCTCACCCCAATGAGGGTCAGCACCAGGATGGCCGCGGCGTTGGCCGTTCGGCTGTGCAACGTCAACTCCAAATTGGCCGTGTCCGCCCCGCGCAAGCGCACCTCGTCGATGTGCTTCCTCAACGTCCACGTGGGCATGGTCTCCACCACCTCCTTGCGCTCTGCAAAATCGTCGATGCGCATGGTCAAGGCCGTGTCCATCCGGGACAGGAAGCGGTGGCGTTGGCTGCCGTCGGGATTGAAGTCGCGGACGCTCGCGTTCACCAAGCGCCACGTGCTGTCCTTGGCCATGTAGGTCGCCTTCGCAGCCAAGAGCCGTTGCTGAAGTTCAGGTCCGTTCCACTGCTCCAATTGAAGCTTGTATCCTGTGGCCCGGCTGTAGTTGACGCTCCGGAAGTACACCACGGTGCCAGGTTCCACCTCCCGGTAGAGGTTGCGGTCCTGAACGTGCACGGTGGTCTTCACGAAGCTTTCTTCGAAGGCCAATTTTTGCTCGTTCGCCTTGGGCACAATCACGTGGGCGAGCGCCAGCGCCAGCACCGTGAGCAGCCCCGACGCCATGAAATACGGGCGAAACAAGCGTTTGAACGGCATGCCTCCCGCAAGCATGGCGACGATTTCGCTGTTTTGGGCCAAGCGACTCGTGAACCAAATGATGGTCAGGAACACGATGAACCCGCTCAGCAACGAGGCGAAGTGAAAGCACACGTTCAGGTAATAGAGCGCCGTGTCCCCCAGCGGCGCGTTGTGGTCCACCAGGCGGCTGACGCTCTCCATCAAATCGAAGACCACGACCACCATGCAGAACACCCCCAGCATGAACCCGAAGGTGCCGAGGAACTTCCCCACGATGTAGCGGTCGAGTCGTTTCATGTCACACGCGCTGGGCGAGTTGCACCACCATCTTGTCTTTCCATGGGCGGAAGGTGCCAGCTTGGATCTGCTTCCGGGCTTCGCGCACCAGGTCGAGGTAGAAGCACAGGTTGTGCACCGAACCGATGTACAAGGCCAAAAGCTCGTTGGCGTGGAACAAGTGCCGGACGTACGCCTTGCTGTACATGTGGTCCACCGGGGCCGAGCCGCTCGGGTCGAGGGGGCTGGTGTCGGTTTTCCATTTGGCGTTCTTCATGTTCATGACCCCGTTCCAGGTGTAGAACGTCCCTGTCCGGGCATTCCGTGTGGGCATCACGCAATCGAACATGTCCACCCCCAAAGCGATGTTCTCCAGGATGTTCACCGGCGTGCCAACGCCCATCATGTAGCGCGGCGCGTTTTCCGGCAAAATCGCGCACACCTCCTCGCACATGGCGTACATGTCCTCGTGGGGCTCGCCGACGCTCAAGCCGCCGATCGCGTAGCCCAGCGAAGGCACCTCCGCCACCGCGTGCGCCGACGCGCGGCGCAAATCGGGGTACGTCGACCCTTGCACAATGGGGAACAGCGCCTGCTCGTGGCCGTACAACGGCTCGGTCTCTTTCATGCGCTTCACACAACGGTGCAACCACCGGTGGGTCAGCTCCATGCTGTTCTTGGCGTACTGCCGCGTGGACGGGTACGGCGGGCACTCGTCGAAGGCCATCACAATGTCCGCCCCGATGCTTCGCTGGATGTCCATCACCTTCTCCGGCGAAAACAAGTGCTTGCTTCCGTCGATGTGGCTGCGGAACGTGGCGCCCGTCTCGGTGATTTTTCGGTTCTCGGCCAAACTGAACACCTGGTACCCCCCGCTGTCCGTCAAAATCGGGCGGTCCCAATTCATGAACTTGTGAAGCCCACCCACCTCTTCCAACACGTCGGTGCCGGGACGGAGGTGCAGGTGGTAGGTGTTGCCCAAAATGATGTCCGCGTTCACCGCTTCCTTCAACTCCTTCTGGGGCACGGCACGGACGGTGCCGATGGTCCCCACCGGCATGAAGATGGGCGTTTGGATCGCCCCGTGGTCGGTGTCGAGGACGCCGGCCCGCGCTTTGGAGCCAGGATCTTGGGTTTCGAGGGTGAACTTCAACGCGTCGGTGTTGACGACCGCCCTGTGTCCAAGACGGTCCGTGGAACCCCAAAGGTAACTTGGGAGCATGGTCGGGACACTCTTCAACACGGTCACCGTGATCGTCGGCGCGTCGGCGGGGTTGGCCTTGGGCGCCAGGTGGTCCAACGACCTCAAGGACAAAATCTTCGCCGTCATCGGGTTGTTCACCCTCGCCATCGGCGCCATGATGGCCCTGGAGACGGAAGGACCCATCGACTTGTTCCTGGCCCTCGTCCTGGGCACCGTCCTCGGCCACTCCCTCCACCTGCAAGCCCGCATCGACGCGCTGACGCAACGCGCGTCACGGGGATTCATGGAAGCCTTTATGCTGTTTTGTTTGGGCTCGATGACGTTGGTGGGATGCATGGAAGACGGCCTGCTCGGCAAGCCCAACCTCCTGTTCATCAAAGGCACCATGGACCTCATTTCCAGCGCCTTCTTGGCCGCCACCCTCGGGCGCGGCGTGCTGTGGTCGGCCGCCGGAGTTCTTGGGTTTCAAGGCGCCCTCACGCTCGCTTTCATGGCGCTGGGCGAAGGCATGGACCCCGCCCTCATCCGTGAGCTGAGTGCCCTTGGGGGCATCCTCATGCTTGGCATCGCATTCCAACTGTGGGACGTCCGCGCCAACGGCCGTCCGGCTTGGCCGCTGGTCGACGCTTTGCCTGCCCTGCTGCTGCTCCCCCTGATTCGCGTGGCGCACACCTGGCTGGAAACCGCAATCTTCGGTTGATGGCTCGGAAACGCGCATCCCGCATCGACACCGGACGGCTGGGCCACTTCGTGGGTGCGTTCTTGGTGTTTGGCGCGTTGTACCTCGCATGGACGTACTGCCACGCCCACGTGGTCACACCCTGGCACGCCGCCGGCGACCGGGCTGGCAAGGACGTGGCGGAGGAACACTACGCGATGGACGTGCTGAACGCCGCGCGGAAGTACGATTTGGACTACAGCTACCTCATGGCCCTGCTCATGTTGGAGTGCTCCGGCAAAAAGCCCGCCGGCGCGCGTTTCGAGCCGCATGTGTACAAGCGGCTGCAGCAGGTGAGGGACGGCAAGCGGCGCAGCTACGAAAACGTCACCCCCGCGCATTTGGCGGACGCGTCGGACGACGCGCTGAGGAACTTGGCGACGTCGTGGGGGCCGTTCCAACTGATGGGGTACAAGTGCATCTTGCTGGACGTCAACATCCGAGACATCCGCGGTCCCAACGGGGTGGAACACGGGGCCGACTGGATCAACCAGACGTACGGCAACAGCCTCAGGGCCGGACGGTTCAAGGATTGTTTCCACATGCACAACACCGGCTCACCTTACCCCAAAACCGGCCTGCCACGCACCCACGATCCCCAATACGTGCCCCGCGGTTTGGCCATGATGAACCAGTTCACCGCCCCGGAACCGCCCGACGCCATCTTGCATTGACCTGACATGCCAGCCAACAAGTACGCCCTTCTTCGGTACCGGATCATCGATCGGTGCTTGACCAACCCAGGAAAACCGTTCCCGACGAAAGAGGAATTGCGTTTGGCCTGCGAAGAAGCGCTGTACGGGAGCGACGGGGAACACATCAGCATCAGCACCATCGAGAAGGACTTGTGGGCGATGCGCAACGAAGCGGACCTGGGGTACTACGCCCCCATTGAATACCACAGGGACGAGCGCGGCTACCACTACACCGAGGACGGGTACAGCATCAACGACATCCAGCTGAACGACGACGACCTGGACGCCATCCGTTTCGCCACGAAGACGCTCATTCAATTCAGGGAATTGCCCATTTTCCAGCAATTCGACCAAGCCCTGGGCAAGATTGCCGACCGCCTGGAAGTCTCCCCCAACCTGGATCCCGAAGGCGTGGACAAGCACGTGCAATTTGAAAGCACCCCGCACGCGGCCGGCTCGGAGCACTTGGGACCCTTGCTGCATGCCATCCGGGCGCACCACCCGATTTCCCTCACCTACCTGAAGTTCACCGACACGCCGACGGAGTCCAACTACGTGCTGGAACCCTACCTGCTGAAAGAATACCGGAACAGGTGGTACCTGCTGGGCTGGGACCCTGGGCGAGGCCACATCCGCACGTTTGGGTGCGACCGGATTCGTGGCATCGCCGTCGACGACACACAGAAGTTCCAGGTCCAACCGTCGTTTGACGCGCGGAATTACTTCGAGCACGCGATGGGCATCACCGTCTTGGGAGACGGAACACCTGAAGATGTGGCGTTCCTCTGCGACCCGCTGCTGGCGAAGTACCTGACGTCCCAACCCCTGCACCATTCCCAATCCATGGACCTCGACGAGGAAGGGCAGGTGACGGTGCAGCTCAAGGTCATGCCGACGTTTGAACTGTTGCAATGGCTGCAAGCCCACGCCAGCGAACTCACGTTGTTGCACCCTGAAAGCATCCGACGCTCCATGGTGGACAACCTCCAAAACGCCCTCGAACGACAAAAAATTTCGGGTCCGTAAATCCATTGCGGAGTGCCTTGGTCCCTTTGGTTCAGAGAAAACAACCACTGAACCCCAACACCATGGCACTTCCCCTGAACCCCGCCCTCGTCTCCACCCCCAGTTCAATCGCCGACCTCCCCCAAGCCCGCATGTGGGTGGAGCGCTTTGCGCGTCCTCAGGGCTTCAGCCCGTACGCCTGGAACACCACCAAGCGCATCGCCATGGAAGTCTGGAAATGCCACTTCGCTGGACGGCCTTTCCAACGCACCCTCAATTTCATGCACCCCCTCTTCTACCAAATGATCCGCACACCTGAAGGCCTTCCGCTGGTGCCCGCACGGAACATGCGTGGGTTCGTTTGAAAACTGCCCAAGGCGTACTCGCAAGATTATGTGTGTGAACAAGTTCCCGCTGATTTTCCGACCTCAGCACTAGGGAACAAAGCAACCATCTTGTATGTTGCAATGTTGTTTTCATCGAATCCTTTTCGCGATTCGTCGAAACCCACACCGGCAAGATGGACCACAGCAAGCACACCGAATTGGTTCCGATGCTGCAGCAAAGGCTGCGGTCGTCCGGACCTGAAGGCACTCCCTTGGGAGGTCGTTACGGCATCCTGCTGTCGTTCACAGGAACCGTGGAGCGTGACATCGTCCCACACCTGTTGCAGCTGGCCGAGCGGAGCTTGGCCACGTCTGGGTGCAGCCGCAAGGAAATGAAGCGGGTGCTGTTCGTGACCATCGAGGCCGTCCAGAACGTCATCCACCACGGCTACATCGACCCATCTGGGGACATCGCCCTCTACCTGACGCTGGAGAACACCCCTCTTGGGTTCCAAGTCCACTGCGGCAACTGGATGGCCACATCCGACGCTGCCGCCTTGTCGGAGCGCGTGTCTCACTTGAACAGCCTCAACCACGCCCAGCTGCGCAAACTTTACATCGATGTGTTGTGCAACGGCGAGCAATCCGGCAACCAGGGCAACGCAGGTTTGGGGTTGATCTCCATGGCAAAGCGCACACGTGGCCCCATTGAATTCGTGGCCGAGCCCCCTCAAGACGGGGTGCAACATGTGACCTTGACGGCCACCATCGAACCCTGAGGTTCGCGACCTGACACTGCCCTCAAGTCTTCCTGTCCTTTTTCTTGGCTGCAGGGAACAAAATGTTGTTCAGGATCAGCCTGTAACCAGGACTGTTGGGGTGCAAGTTCAAATCGGTCGGTGGGTCGTTGACCAGGTGCCGGTAATCTTCCGGATCGTGTCCCCCGTAGTACGTCCATTGGCCCAAGCCCAGCGTTCCGTGGATGTATTTGGCCGTGGGCAGGTTTCGGTTGTCCCCCATGATGGTCACGTCGGGACGGATGAAGTCCTTGCGGAAGGACGTCGTTTGGCCCATGAATCCCGCAATCACACGCTCGTGACTCTGGGTCAACATCGTGGGCACGATGTCCCATTTGGCTGAAAAATCGAAGAGCGTGAAGAAGTCGTTGATGGGCTTGATGCCCCCATGATCCTTGGTGCCGTCGATGTCCGAGAACTCGTACACCATCGGGTCCATTTCCAACCGGTAATCCTGAAAGGCCAAGCCCGCCTCGAAATCCAGCTTGGACTGCGCAGACGCGTCGGCAGGATCCCCGTCGAACATGGGTCCACAAATGTCCACCCCCTGGGCCGCCAGAGCGATGTCGTAGCTGTCGGTGCCTGAACACATCGTGAACAAGAATCCGCCACCCAAGACGAAATCGCGGATGGTGGTGGCCACCTCACGCTTCATCTCACTCACCTTTTGGAAGCCCATGTACTGAGCCGTGGTGCTTTGGCGCTCCACCTCCGCCTGGTACCACGCCGCGCTGCGGTAGGCCTTGTAGAACTTCCCATACTGTCCCGTGAAATCCTCGTGGTGCAGGTGCAACCAGTCGTACTTGGGCAACTCTCCCGTCAAGATTTGCTCGTCGTACACCACGTTGTAGGGAATCTCGGCGTAGGTCAGCACCAGGGTCACCGCGTCGTCCCAAGGCTGCTTGCCGTCGGGGCTGTACACGGCCACCTTGGGCGTCACCTCCAGCTTCACGCGTTCCATGTTCACCTCCGGGTCCGCCACTTCCTGCAAAATCTGCGACGCCTGAACGTCGGCGATGACTTGGTGAGACACACCACGAATGACACATTCGTTCTGGATTTCCGGGATGTTGGGCATCAAAAAGCTGCCCCCCCGGTAGTTCAACAGCCACTCGACGTCCACCCCGTTCTCCAAGACCCAAAACGCCACGCCGTACGCCTTCAAGTGGTTGGTCTGGCTGTCATCCATGGGCACCAAAATCCGGGCACTCCATGCCACACTCACCAGGGCCAACCCCACCAGGCTCAACAATCCTCTGCGCATCCAGTCCATGTCCCCGAAGTTACAGCCCATTGACGTCCCAGGTCAGAACGGCGCGTCGTCCCCCGAGATGGGGTCGTCGTTCATCTTCGACGGCAAAGTCTTGGTCACCGGCGCCCCAAAGGCAGCGTTGGGCTGCATCGCGCCGCCCGCCATGCCCAAGTCTCCAAAGGTGTCGTAGTTGACGAATTTGGCGAGGTTCTTCACGAATTTCATCTTGATCGTGTCGAGGGCGCCGTGACGGTGCTTGGCCAAAATCAATTCGCCCAGGCCAGCCGTGTCGATGCCGTCAGGGTGCTCTGTGATGCCGTAATACTCGGCACGGTAGATGAAGGCCACAATGTCCGCGTCTTGCTCAATGGCCCCAGACTCACGCAAGTCCGACAGCAACGGCCGCTTGTCCCCACCTCTCGTTTCCACGTTCCGGCTCAGCTGAGACAGCGCGATGATGGGCACGTCAAGCTCCTTGGCAATGCCCTTAATTGAGCGCGAGATGCTTGAAATCTCCTGCTCTCGGTTTCCCTTGTCGCTGCCCGCGCTCATCAGCTGCAGGTAATCAATGATCACCATGTCAATGCCGTGCTGGGCCTTCAAGCGGCGGCACTTGGCACGCAACTCAAAGATGTTCAAACCTGGCGTGTCGTCGATGAAGAGCGGCGCCTTGCTCAGCTTGCCACAACGCGAGTGCAACTGCTGGTATTCGTGCTCCTCCAGGTTGCCCTTCCTGAATTTGTCGCTGTTGATTTCCGTTTCCGACGAAATCAAACGCTGCACGAGCTGCACCGCCGACATCTCCAAGCTGAACACGGCCACAGGAATGTCGTGGTCCACAGCCATGTTGCGGGCCATCGACAGCACGAATGCCGTCTTGCCCATGCCGGGACGTGCCGCAAGCACAATCATGTCCGACCGCTGCCAGCCGCCCGTGATTTTGTCCAAGTCGTGGAACCCCGAAGGCACCCCACTGACGCCGTCCTCGTTGTTCCGCGCGGCCTCGATGTCGTCCAACGCCTGACGCATGACGGTGCTCATGCTCTCGTAGCTCTTGCGGATGTTGCCTTCCGCCACTTCAAACAACTTCGACTCCGCTTCATCCAGCAGGTCAAACACGTCCGACGTCTCGTCGTACGCCTTCTCAATGATGGCGTTGGACACCCGGATCAATTCACGCTGGATGTGCTTCTGCGCGATGATGCGCGCGTGGAATTCCACGTTGGCGCTGCTCGCCACACGAGACGTCAACGACGCCACGCGGTGGCTGCCGCCGAGCATGTCCAATTTCCCTTCCTTGCGCAGTTGCTCGGTGACCGTGAGCAAGTCGATGGGCTCAGAGTTGTTGAACAACGTTTGGATGGCGCGGAACACCTCGCCGTACGCTTCCACGTAAAAACTCTCAGGCTGAAGCACGTCGATGACCGCGTTGACCGCGGACTTCTCGACCATCATGGCCCCCAACACCACCTCCTCCAGCTCCTTCGCCTGTGGCTGAATCTTGGCACCGGGAATGGCCGGCACACCTGCGCGCACCAGGTCTCGGGGACGGTTGGACGAAGACGTGCTTTGGGGAGAGGGGGCGTCAAACATGGGTCCGAAAGGTACACTTCCCT
This sequence comes from Flavobacteriales bacterium, assembly GCA_049627085.1. GTDB lineage: Bacteria > Bacteroidota > Bacteroidia > Flavobacteriales_D > Sanyastnellaceae > UBA11663. The sequence goes on from JBMZWX010000044.1 coordinate 10,252, forward strand.
TCATGACCGTTATCCACATCTTTTCATCCCTGTTTTGCACATCCACACCGCGCTGCATTGCCACCTCAAAACGCCAACTTAATTTTGCTCCATGGGCGACATGATACACTTCCCTCAGGAGGAACCCGATTTCAACGTGGCGTTGTCCACCAGCATGGTGGTGTTTGGCTTCGACGGTGTGGACCTGAAAATTTTGCTGGCCAAAAGCACGCGTCCCCCCTTTGAAGGCGCCCTGTTTCTGCCCAGCCGGTACCTGAAGGCGAACGAAGAGCTCCTGCTCTCTGCCAAGAAGATGTTCAACGACCTGTTCGGGTACGACAACCCCAGCATGGTGGAACAACTCAGAGCTTTTGGCCAAGTCTTCCGCCACCCAGGAGGCCGCGTCGTGAACATCGCCCACTACGCGCTCGTGAACACCGACGATTTCCGGACCGAGGAATGGGAGCACCACGGCATGCACTGGGTGCCTGTGAACGAAGTGCCTGACTTGGCGTTCGACCACAACGACATCGTGGACTACGCCCGAGAGCGCCTCAAGCGCCGTGTGCGCCGCCGCCCAGTGGGGTTTGACCTGCTTCCCAAGGAATTCACCTTGGGCCAGCTCCAAAACCTCTACGAGAAGGCCATGCGCAAAACGTTCGACAAGCGGAACTTCCGGAAGAAGCTCTTCAAGTCGAAGCTTCTTGTGGACCTCGAGAAAAAATCCGACGGCTCAGGCTACGGCCAACACAAGGGCAGCCAGCTGTTCAGCTTCAACGACGAGGCTTACAGCATCATGACCCTGAAAGGGTACGACTTCGTGTTCTAAAAGGAATGCTGCTCAGGCTGCCGAAGCGCCTCAAAGGCCAAACGCAGCCTTGACCTCCTCCACCTTGTCCAGCTTTTCCCAAGGGAACAGCTCCACCTCCACCGTCTTCTCTTCACCACGTTCATGCGTGACGAAGGTCTTCGTGACTTTCTGAGGCTCGCGTCCCATGTGCCCATAGGCGGCCGTCTCACTATAAATCGGCGAGCGAAGTTGGAATCGGGTTTCAATGTCGAACGGACGCATTGGGAAAATCTGCAACAGCTTCTGGGCGATTTCCCCGTCGGCCATGGATACGTTGGACTTGCCGTACGTGTTCACGAACAGCCCCACTGGATCCGCCACGCCGATGGCGTACGCCACCTGGACCAACGCCTCGTCCGTCACGCCCGCCGCCACCAAATTCTTGGCGATGTGACGCGTGGCGTATGCCGCCGAGCGATCCACTTTGGAAGGGTCTTTTCCGCTGAACGCTCCGCCGCCATGGGCGCCCTTGCCACCGTAAGTGTCCACGATGATTTTCCGTCCCGTCAAGCCCGTGTCGCCGTGGGGGCCACCGATCACAAACTTTCCTGTGGGGTTCACATGGAGCTTGTGATCTCCTTTGAACAACGATTGAACGCGCTCGCTCATCGACGCCTTCACACGTGGAATCAACACCTCGGCCACGTCCTTCTCAATTTGGGCCAACATGGCTAAGTCGCTTTCCCCAAACTCATCATGCTGGGTGCTCAGCACAATGGCTTCGATGCGCAATGGGGTGCCGTCGTCATTGTATTCAATCGTGACTTGGCTCTTGGAATCAGGACGCAAATACGTCATCTCTTCTCCCCTCTTGCGGATGTCTGCAAGCTCGCGCAACAAACGGTGGCTCAACTCCAACGCCAAAGGCATGAGGTTGTCCGTTTCGCTGCACGCGTACCCAAACATCATGCCCTGGTCGCCCGCTCCTTGATCTTCTGGGGCCTGACGTTCCACACCTTGGTTGATGTCTGAACTCTGCTCGTGGATGGCACTCAACACCCCACACGACGCCGCGTCAAACTGGTACTCGCTCTTCGTGTAACCGATGCGCGCAATGGTGTCCCGCGCGATCTTCTGCACATCGAGGTACGCCTCAGACTTCACCTCCCCGGCCAACACCACTTGCCCTGTGGTCACCAGCGTCTCGCAAGCCACCTTCGATTGCGGATCAAACGCCAAAAAGTGATCGATCAACGCATCAGACACCGCATCGGCGACCTTATCTGGGTGACCTTCTGAAACCGATTCAGACGTGAAGAAATAGCTCATCAAAGAGAGGGATTGATTGAATCAAATGTAGGAAACAGTGCGCCCCTCTGGCCTCACTTCTTCCTGAAGAACAAACGAATGGGCACCCCTTCAAAATTGTAATGCTCCCTCAGTTGATTCTCCAGGAATCGCTTGTAGGGATCGCGGATGTACTGCGGCAGGTTGCAGAAGAACGCAAACGTCGGCGTCTGCGAAGGAATCTGCGTGATGTACTTGATTTTGACATACTTGCCCTTCCACGCTGGCGGCGGGTAATGGTCAATGATGGGCAACAACACGTCGTTCAACTCACTCGTGGGCACCTTCGATGCCCGCGACTCACGCACTTCCAAGGCCGTCTCCAACGCCTTCAACACTCGCTGCTTTTTCACGTTGCTCGTGAAGACAATCGGAATGTCCGTAAAAGGCGATGTCCGCTCGCGAATCATCTCCTCCACTTTGTTCATGGTGTTCTGGTCCTTTTCGACAAGGTCCCACTTGTTCACCACGACCACCACCCCACGGTAACTCTCCACCACCTGCCAGAAGATGTTCAAGTCTTGCCGCCCCATGGGATCGCTGCCGTCCAACATCAAAATGCACACGTCACTTTCGTCAATGGCCTTGATGGTCCGCACGGTGCTGTAAAACTCTAGATGATCCGTGATTTGCTTCTTCTTGCGCAGCCCAGCCGTGTCCACAATCTCAAAGTCGAAGCCAAACATTTGGTAGCGCGTGTGCACGCTGTCCCGCGTGGTCCCGGCTATGTCTGTCACGATGTTCCGCTCCTCCCCCAAAATGGTGTTGATGAACGTGCTTTTCCCCACGTTCGGCTTTCCAACCACAGCCAACTTCGGCAAACCCAACTCCTCATCTTCGGGCATCCTGGGCAACGCCGCCACAACTGCATCCAGCAACTCTCCAGTGCCATATCCGTTGTTGGCTGAAATGCGGTAAATCTCGTCGGCCAGGCCCAAGCGGTAAAACTCCTCAGCGCCCACGTCGTGGGCCGACGTGTCGACCTTGTTGCACACCAGCATCACTGGTTTTCCCGTGCGGCGCAACAGGTTCGCGATGTCCTGGTCCAAATCCGTGATGCCGACTTCAATCTCCACCATGAACAGGATGAGGTCCGCTTCCTCCAAGCTGATCTCAACCTGCCCGCGGATCGCAGCTTCAAAGCTGTCGTCACTCTTGGTGATCCAGCCGCCCGTGTCGATGACATTGAACTGATGCTCCGTCCAAATCACCTTCCCATACTTCCGATCTCGCGTCGTGCCGCTGGTGTCGTCCGTGATGGCCTCACGCGTCTCTGTCAATCGATTGAAGAGCGTGGACTTCCCCACATTGGGGCGACCGACGATGGCTACAAGGTTGTTCATGACTCCAGGTTTCGAAAATAAGGGCAAAAAAAAAGGGGCCCCGAAGGGCCCCAAGGATGGCGTCGACATACTCTCCCGCCGTAGCAGTACCATCTGCGCTGGTGAGCTTAACTTCTCTGTTCGGAATGGGAAGAGGTGGACCTCACCGCAATAGACACCT
>JBMZWX010000045.1:0-12601 GCA_049627085.1 Flavobacteriales bacterium
GAGGTGCTGGGCGGCACGTTTGACCCGGCCAACTACGTGAGCGAACGGCTCATGGTGGAAGCCCGCGACGGCGCCAAGGTGCCCGTGAGCATCGTCTACCGCAAAGGCACCGAGCGCAACGGCAAGAACCCTTTGCTCCTCTACGCGTACGGCAGCTACGGTTACAGCATGGACGCCGGATTCTCGGTGTCACGCTTGAGCATGCTCGACCGCGGGTTCGTGTACGCCATGGCCCACATCCGCGGCGGCAGCGAAATGGGCCGCCACTGGTACGAGGACGGCAAGCTGTTCAACAAGATGAACACCTTCACCGACTTCATCGACTGTGGCCAAGCCATGGTGGACGACGGGTTCACGACACCCGACCACATGTACGCCATGGGCGGCAGCGCGGGCGGGTTGCTGATGGGTGCCGTGATGAACATGGCGCCAAGCCTGTTCAACGGCGTCATCGCCGCCGTGCCGTTTGTGGACGTCATCAACACCATGCTTGACGAGAGCATTCCGTTGACCACCGGAGAATTTGACGAGTGGGGCAACCCCAAGGACAAGGCGTACTTCGACTACATCATGCAGTACAGCCCGTACGACAACGTGGCGGCCGTGGACTACCCCCACACCCTCATCACCACAGGGTACTGGGACAGCCAGGTGCAATACTGGGAACCTGCGAAGTGGATCGCCAAACTGCGCGACGTCAAAACCGACGACAACCTCCTCATCATGGACTGCAACATGGAGACCGGCCACGGCGGGGCTTCAGGCCGGTTTGAGCGCATCAAAGAGGTCGCCCTCGAGTATGCATTCATGTTCATGTTGGAAGGCATCGACGAGTGAGCGACGTTCGACGCTACCGCGCCTTGACGCGCGAAGAACTGGAAGGCCTGGAGCTGGAATTCGCCCGCTTCTTGGCCTCCCAGGGCATGCCCGCCACCGAGTGGGCCCGGGTGTCGTCCGAAGAGCCTGGCAAGGTGGAGGCGCTCATTTGGGAGTTCAGCACCATGTTTTGGGAAACCACGACGTCGCGCTTGACCTACCTCGAGCGCAACGATGGAGGCCACCAGTGGTACTTCAAGTTTGGGGAGGACTCCGCGCAACTCCTGCGCATCGATCCTGAGGGCACCCAGTTCCGCGGGGCCAAATCCTACCCCCAAGAGGCCCGAGGCCAAGAGGTCTTCCTCATCCTGGAACAAGGCGCCACACCCGTGCCAGGCGAACGCCACGACAGCCTCGACGAGCTCTTCGCGGCAGCCCACTGACCTGAAAGTCAGGCCCAACAGGTCAACGCCAGCCCATCTGGGCCAACCATGAGGCGAAATCCCCTTGGCTGAGGTCGAGGTGGTGGGCGACCAACCCTGCCTCTTCGGCGCCGCGAACGTGTTGGATGCTGTCGTCCAGGAACAACGTCTTGGCTGGGTTGAATCCGTGCAAGCCACATACGTGCAAGAACGTGGCGGGGTCTGGCTTTTTCACGCCCAAATCGTGGCTGTAATGCGCCACTTCAAACGCGCCCCAAAACCGCGACGCGTCAGCAAGCGTGCGTTCCAAATCCTGCTCAAACTCGGCGGCGTGGATGGCGTTGGTGTTGCTGAGAAGAAACAACCGCGTCTGGGTGCCCAACTGGGCCACGAGCTCGGCCCGCTCCGGAGGCATGCCCGTCAAAATGCAACACCAAGCCTGGTGCACTTGGGCTTCTGTGGTGCCAGGGGCGCAACGGCCCAAGAGGTGCCCATAAAAGGTGGCGCGGTCCATCTTTCCTGACTCCAGCGCGTCGAACCAAGGCGACTGAGAAGCCTTGTGGTACAGCGAGGCGAACTCAGTGTCTCCAAGTGCGGCAAACGCCTTGGGTGGCGCGTCGTAATCGATGTCGTACAGGACCCCTCCAAAATCCAGGATGACCGCGTCGAGGTCTTGCAGGCTCACTGGCTCGTTCATGGCCAGCTCAAAGGCGCTTCAACCAAGCCTTCTCGTGGCCGCGGGCCCGGGCGTCGGCCAAAGCCTCGCGGGCCTCGCCTTCCGAGACGAAGCTTCCCAACGCCACCACCGTCAATTGGTTGTGGTCTTGGAAATGCAATGAAGAGTCAAACCCTTCGCGTTCGAGGGAAGCCGCCAAATTCAAGGCGTTGGCTTCCACAGAAAAGGCCCCACCCACAATGAGGAACTTGATCTGCTGAACAGGCGCTTCCTCGATCGCCTCAACAGGTTCAGCGACGACAGGCTCGGGAGTCGGCTCGGGGACGGGGACCATGACCCGAAGGCCACCGGCCTTGGGCACGCCGGCCTCCACATCAAACTCCAACAACCCTTCCCATCCAGTGCGCTCGACGAATTCAGCCAGTCCCTCTGCGGGCGGCACGGCTGCCTCCACCTCCAACGCAGCATGCGCGGCGGGGGCGTACGTCGCGGCCACGGGAGCCGCGTTCCACAACGGGTTGGACCCCAACATGGTGTCTGAACCGGCGGGGTGAGAGAGCAACCATGCCCCGCCCAAAGTGAGCGGGATGGCCACGGCCGCGGCGGCACGCGCCAATTGGGTGCGCCACGGCACGGCGATCTCGTCGCGCTTGGGCAACGACACCACCTTCGGTTGCGTTTTGGGCTCTTCGGCGGCGACCGAAGTCGCTGGCGCAGTGGCGGTCACGGACTCGAGCGGCGAAAGCGCGATGCTGGCGTGGCCAAACGAGCCGAGCACACGCTCGAACTCCGCGTCGGCCACAAAGCGCAACTGCGCATCGTCCTCTTGGTAGAGGCGGCCAAGGCCTGGCAATTCGGCGGTGGCGCCTTCGTCCAGTTGGGCCTTCAGCGCGTCGACCAAGGCGTCCACAGCTTGGAGCGCTTCGGGGTAGGCCACGCCGTGTTTGGCCATCAACTCGCCTGCCACAAGGCCGTCGTTGGTGGTCAACCGCGGGTTGAAGAGCACGTCACGCGAGGGTGGGACGATTTGCTGTTGGGCTTCGTCGTACCACGCCGAACGCGGGTTGCACACAAAGCCACCCAACCCAGGGAGCATGACGCAATCGTGGTCCCAAAACATGCCAGGCAACGCCTGAAGCACATCGGCAGGAGTCAGCGGGGCAGCGTGACGAAGTGAATCCATGAGGGCAAGGTAAAATTCAGGCGTGGTCGTGCACAAACTTTCGCGCACTTTCTGCCCAGGCCAGCCAGTCCACGCCCAGCGAAAGGGGCACATGCAACCAATCCTTCATGGCCCGCCCCTTTCCGGACGGGTCAAACCGCACGGCCTCAGGGTGCGTCGCCAGCAAATCGTCCACGCGCCCGCGACCAAGCTTGAACACCAGGTCGTCGTGGTACCTGAGCGCAAAGGCCTTGCCCTTCACTTGCAAACTCGGGTGGCCAAACAACTTGCCAATCGTCACGTCCTCGGCGCCGTCCAGGGCCTGGGCCATGGCGTCGAATTGGGTTTCAGCTTCCGTCATCTCAACAGGAAAACATGGCCCTCCAGCAACAAGGGACCTCCCTCCTGCTCGATGCGGACCTGGTAGAAGTACATGCCGTCCGGAGCGTAATGGTCGCCGCCGTCGACGTTGCCCAACCACGGCACCTCGGGATCGGCGGACTCGAAGATGACCTCGCCCCACCGGTTGAAGACCTTCATCCAAAACCCGCGCAAATCCTCGCCTTCCACTTTGAAGACGTCGTTGATGCCGTCGCCGTCGGGGGTGAAGCTGTTGGGGACGTAAACCGGGTAGAAAACGTCGACGTAGGTGGAGTCTTGGCCAGAACATCCTGTGGAATCCGACGCCGTCAAGACGTACCACCCTGGTTCAAGCACGGTCAGGACCGGCGTCAGGCAGGTGTCGCAATCGACGTTCTCGGCGGGGGTCCAGTACGCGCCCGTGCCTGCGGTGCTGCCCAAGAGGCGCACCTCGTCCAGCCACGACACCTCCCGGTCCGGCCCGGCTTCGATGAACGGGGGCTGGGTCACGTACACCGTCACCTCGTCGCTGGCCGTGCACCCTTCGCTGTCGGTGACAAAGACCGTGAAGGTTTGGGTGAAGTTGGGGAACACCGCTGTGGTGCCGCTCCCGGCCGAGACCACGAGTTCCGCGGGCTGCCACTGGAACGTCGAATTGGGATCGTTGCCTGCGGCGGACACTTCGAAGGATTGGCCCCGGCACATCCCGCCGTCCTCGCTCGCGTACGCTTCCGGCACACGCACCTCCACCGTCATCTCGTCCGTCCCGATGCCGCACACGTTGGCGATGGCCACGCTGAAGGTGGTCGTCTCCTCGGGCGAGGCGTACGGGAATTGCAAACTGGCGTCGTTCACGAATTCGGCCGGGCTCCACAACCACTGGTCGCCCTCCGCGCCTGGCAACTGCAGCCCAAACCCTTCGCAGATGCTCTCGGTCGGGTAGGTTTGGCCTCCCGGCGGCTCAGGCACCACCGTGATGGACACACTCGCCTCGTCTGAACAGCCCAAGTCGTCCGTGAGGACCACGTTGTAGGTCACGCTCTGGGTCGGCGCGGCTTGGACGGAAATGGCGTTGGGGTTGTCGAGCCCCGCCACCGGGAACCACTGGGCGTTCGCCGCGCCGTCTGCGATGAGCGTCACTTCGTCGCCCAGACAGATTTCCGCGTTGCCTGGGATCACGTCCGCCACCACCTGCTGCACATTCACCTCAATGGAAGCGCTCCCCTCGCCGCATTCGTTCATGTCGGTCACGCTGTAAATCGAGGTGCCCAAGGGCGGCTCGAATACCTGCACCGCTTGGGTCACGTCCTGCATGTAGGCGTTGGCCGTCCACTCCAAATCAGGCGATCCGTTCGCAATCAATTCCACCGTCTCGCCCGCGCAGAGCGGCTCGATGGGCATGATGTTGGGGTTGGGTGGGGTTTGGATGTTCACCTCCAAGTTGGCGTCCACCGGCTCCAAACACCCCGTCGGGTCGGTCACCGTCAAGATGACCTCGTACGACCCTGGCCCGGGGAAGGTGTGGGTCGGCTCGTACTCCGTGCTCACCTGGTTGTCGTCGAAGGTCCAGAGGTAGTTGTACCCCACCGTCGACGTGTTGTCGAACTCGACATCCAGCCCGTCGCAGAGCACCCCCTGCGTGGCCACGTCGATGCCCACATTCAGCTCCCCCAGCTCAAACTTGAACACCCCCAAGTTGCAGTTGGGGCTGTCGTTGGTGGAGCTCCACGCACCAGGCGTGGTGGGCAGGTCGCTGTTGCCGCCGCAGCCCGCGCACATGGCTTGGTAAACCGTGCCGTCTTTGTCAAAACGCGAGGTGCCGCCGTCCACGTGCTCGTTGCTCTCGTCGCCCCCGAAATACGTGGCGTAGTTCAGGTCGACGCCGCCAGGGTCCATCACGCCCAACCAAAAGTCCGAGTTGTCTGTGTCCAGCTGGTAGCCCTCCTCCGTCACCGGCATGCCGCTGGTGCCGGACGTGAAAATGAACGGGCTCGTGTTGTTCGTGGCGCCGCCCCAGCCGCTCATGTACACCTCCCCGCAGTCGCTCACCAGGAAGGCCGTGGGACTGATGTCGATGCTCCCGAAATTGTTGGGGTCGCCCACGCGGGTGTGCCAAACCAAATTGTCCAGCGCCGGCGTGAAACACGCCACGAACTGCCCTGCCGTGGGGCTCTCGTCGTACGTGCCGGCGGTGATGGGCTTGCCGCCGATGCTTTGGCCATAGATGTACACTTGGCTGATGGGGTCCACTTGGACGAAGTAGGCCTGGTCGTAGTTGTTGGTCCCAAACAACGTCGCCCCCGACGGCGCCCCGCCGCCCACCGGATACCGGACCACAAACCCGTCGCACAATCCGCCAAACGAACCGTCGTCGGCGTTGGCCAGGGTCGGGAAGTTGCCTGAGGACGTCCCGCCGCACACCACAGGTTCCCCACCGGGCGTGAATTGGATGCCGTACGCCGCGTCCTCCCCGTTCCCGCCCAAGAAGGTGGAGAATTCCAACGTGCTGAGGTCTTGCGACAGCCGGAACACCACCGCATCCGTCGAGCCGCCGCCGAAGGCCGGGCTGGGGGAATTGACCTGGGGGAAATTGTCCGCCCCAGTGACGCTGGCCACCCAGGGTTTGTCGTCGGCGTCGACGTTGACTTCCCCGCGAAACACGTCGCCGTAGTTGTAGTTCAAGTAGTCGCCGCGGTTCACTCCCGACGGCCCGTCCGACCCTCCGATGAAGGTCGACGCCTCCAGGGTGCAACCCGCGTCCACATCGCTGAACCGCATCACAAAAAGGCTCGCGCCGTTGGACAACCCGCCCCCGCCAGGGTAGTTGCAACAGGCGTCCAAATTGACCGACGGCCCGTTGTCGTAACTCGTGTCAAACGCCCCGTCGGTGGTGGGAAAATCCGCCGAACCCGTGGTGCCCAGGATGTAGATCGCACCCTGGCTGTCCGAGACGATGCTCGACGGCACGTCGAGGGCGCCTCCACCGAAAACTGTGCTGTACTCCAGCGCCGTCCCGTCCGCCGAAAAGACAGAGAACCCACAATCAAACGGCCCGGAGGCAAACGTCATGCCCGTGGAAATCGCGCCGGCGGTGGTCGGGTACTCCTCCAAGTTGCCGTTCCAGAGGGCGGTGCCGCCCAAGGCCCGCGCCTCGTCGTCGTACGCCGCCGTGAACCCCCAGTTGCTTTGGGTGGCGCCGATGTAGGTGGCGAACACGATGTCTGGGTCGATGACCAAGGGGTGGCCAGGGTCGTGGTCGCCCACGGCAAAGGACACGGTTGTGCCCTCGACCACGTAGGCGACATCCACCTCGCGCAGCGAGCCGTCCACGTCCTGGTAGGCGTAGGGTTTGCCCCAACGGGCCTCTGCCGTGGTGCCAAGCTGGAAGGCGATGCTTCCGTCGGGTTGCAGCGTCAAGTCCACGCCTTCGTGGCGCACAGACAGCGCGGCCAGGTCGGCGCCAGGCTGGACAATCCAGTCCTCCTTCCAACCCGGACCCGGCAAATCCGCCCGGTCGCCCGGGGACCGTGGACCCACCCGCAAGTCGATGCCCGGCCAAACGTCCAGCAACTTGAACCGCGTCGACGGCACGAGGCCCTCGGCCCATCGGTTGGGGTCGTTGCCCAGGTAATAATTGACTTTGTGCCCCGCCTCGGTCAGCGATTGTCGTGTGGGGTGCGGCTGGCTGCCTTCCCAATGGATGCGCCAGGCGTGGCTGTGCACGGTTGCGTCAGGATCGGTGGGGTCCAAGGCGCCCGTCCTGTCGTAACCGTGGGCCCACAACTCGTCGTAGCCCTCGCCGGCCACCCAGACCGCCATCCCTTGGTTCTCCAGCCAGGTGATGCCGCCGGCCCAGTCGGCCCGCATCTGCACGGGCGCGTCCCATTGGCCTTCGTTGGGGATCCAGTCTTGGGCCCAAGTAACAAGGCCGGAGCCGAGGATGCATGCCGACGCCAACCACAGCCGAATCGCCCACGCGCGCGGGCACAGGACATGGCGGGTTTGGGGAAGGAAAAGCGGCGGCATCACAACGAAAGTACGCCACCTGAGAACGCCGGGTCAGGAGAGCTCGTCGCTCAACAGCCGCATCTCGATGGACGGGGCCATTTTTTCGTGCAGGATACGGTACACGGCCTCGGCGATCGGGATGTCGACTTCGAACTTCTGGTTCATGCCGTGGATGCCCTGAGACCCGGTGAACCCTTCGGCGACCATGTCCATTTCCAGGATGGCCGATTTCACCGTGTAGCCCTTGCCGATCATGGTGCCCAGGGTCCGGTTCCGGCTGTGAGGGCTGTACGCCGTGACGAGCAAATCCCCGAGGTAGGGACTGCCCTTCACGTCGCGGTCCACCTCGTGCACCGCGGCCAAGAACCGCTTCATTTCCTGGCTGGCGTTGCTCACCAGGACGCTGATGAAGTTGTCGCCGTAGCCCAAACCGTGGGCGATGCCCGCGGCGATGGCGTACACGTTTTTCAGGACGGCCGCCAACTCGGCGCCGACCACGTCGTGGGTGGTTTGGACCCGGATGTAGCGGGTCTCAAGCAACTCGGCGAAGGCCTCGGCGTGGCCGAGGTTGGGGCACGCCACCGTGAGGTAGCTGAGCTTTTCGCGGGCGACTTCCTCGGCGTGGCACGGGCCACAAATCATCCCGATGTTCTCGTACGGCAGGTCAAATTCCTTGTGCAAGTAACGCGCCGGGATGCTGTCGTATTCCGCCACCATGCCCTTGATGGCCGAGAAGACCACTTTGGAGGCGAGGCCCTGGATGTTGCGCTCACGGAAGACGTCGTTCAGGTACAGGCTCGGAATGGCCACCACCAGCACGTCGCACGCGTCCACGACAGCTTGCATGTCGGTGGTCACGTGAAGTTTGGCCGTGGGGAGGCTGATGCTTTGGCTGTGGCGGGGGTTGTGGCCGTACTGCTGAAGCTCGGTGGCCGTCTCCTCGCTGCGCACCCACCAATGGAGGGTGTCCACGTTGGTGCACAGCATCTTGGCGATGGCTGTGGCCCAACTTCCGCTGCCGAGGATCCCCACGTTCATGGCGGCAAAGGTAATCGCCTCGGCTTGGGCTGTCTGAAGGCGCGGCGTACCTTCGCGCGCGAATCCCGGCCCAGCCGGAGGAACCTTAGGAACCATGAGCGAAGACGGATTGAAGAAAATCATCAGCCACGCCAAGGAATACGGCTTTGTCTTTCCCAGCAGCGAGATCTACGACGGCTTGAGCGCCGCCTACGACTACGGCCAACTCGGCAGCGAGCTGAAGAACAACATCAAGCAGTACTGGTGGACGGCCATGGTGCGCATGAACGAAAACATCGTCGGCATCGACGCGGCCATCTTCATGCACCCCACGACTTGGAAAGCCTCCGGCCACGTGGACGCCTTCAACGACCCGCTCATCGACAACAAAGACAGCAAGAAGCGCTACCGCGCCGACGTGCTGATCGAGGAGCACATCGCCAAGATCGAGGCCAAAATCAACAAGGACGTCACCAAGGCGGCCAAGCGGTTTGGCGACGACTTCGACGAGGCGCAATTCCGCAGCACCAACCCCCAGGTGCTTCGCCGCCAAGGCGACATCGACGGCATCAACGCCAAGTTCAAGGCGGCGATGGACGCCGAGGATTTGGGCGCGGTCAAGACGTTGATCGAGGACTTGGGCATCACCTGCCCGGTGAGCGGCTCCAAGAACTGGACCGACGTGCGCCAATTCAACTTGATGTTCAAGACCGAGCTCGGTGCCGTCAGCGGCGACTCCGGCGCGGTCTACCTCCGTCCCGAGACGGCACAGGGCATCTTCGTGAATTACTTGAACGTGCAGAAGAGCGGGCGGATGAAGCTTCCGTTTGGCATTGCGCAGATTGGCAAGGCCTTCCGCAACGAAATCATCGCGCGCCAGTTCATTTTCCGGATGCGGGAGTTTGAGCAGATGGAGATGCAATTCTTCATCAAGCCCGGCACCCAAACCGAGTGGTACAACCACTGGAAGGAGGCCCGCATCAAGTGGCACAAAGCCCTGGGCCTCGGCGAAGAGAACTACCGGTTCCACGACCACGTCAAGTTGGCGCACTACGCCGACGCCGCGTGCGACATCGAATTCAACTTCCCCATGGGCTTCAAGGAGCTCGAGGGCATCCACTCGCGCACGGACTTCGATTTGAAGCAACACGAGGAGTTCAGCAACAAGAAGCTGCGCTACTTCGATCCGGAAACCCAGGAGAGCTACGTGCCTTACGTGCTGGAGACCTCGATTGGGTTGGACCGCATGTTCTTGGCCGTGCTCAGCAGCGCCCTCCGCGAGGAGACGCTGGAGGATGGCAGCACGCGCACGGTGATGCGCATTCCGTTTGCGTTGGCGCCGGTGAAAGCCGCGGTGTTGCCGCTCATCAAAAAGGACGGCCTGCCTGAAAAGGCACGCGAGGTGCTGGCGCAGTTGCAGCTCCACCACAACGTCCAATACGACGAGAAAGACGCCATCGGCCGTCGCTACCGTCGCCAGGACGCCATCGGCACGCCGCTTTGCATCACCGTGGACCACGACACCCTCGAGGACCACGCCGTGACCGTGCGCAACCGGGACACCATGCAGCAGGAGCGCATCCCGATTGCCGAATTGAACGCCTACGTGGACGGGTTGGTCAGCATGGCCTCCTTGTTCTCCGCTTGACCTTTCACCCTGACGACCCCCACAACATGAACCTGAACGACCTCGACCTTCAAGGCAAACGCGCCCTGGTGCGCGTGGATTTCAACGTCCCCCTGGACGACGCCCAACACATCACCGACGACACCCGCATCCGACGGGCGGTGCCCACCATCCAAGCGTTGCTGGACGGCGGCGCCTCTGTCGTGCTCATGAGCCACTTGGGTCGTCCCAAGGGGCCCAGCGCGGAGTTGTCGTTGAAGCACGTGGTCGGACGCCTGTCTGAATTGCTCGGGCGGCCTGTGAAGTTTGCGGAGGACTGCGTGGGCGACAAGGCCCTGGACGTCACGCAAGGCCTCGAGCCAGGCGAGGTGGCGTTGCTGGAGAACCTGCGCTTCCACGGCGAAGAGAAGGCCGGGGACGAGTTCTTCGCGGGCCAGCTCGCCGAGAGCGGCGACGTGTACGTGAACGACGCGTTTGGGACCGCCCACCGCGCCCACGCCTCGACCGCGGTCATCGCGAAGTTCTTCCCGGAGGACAAGGCGTTTGGGCTGTTGATGCAAGGCGAAGTGGAGGCCCTCAACAAGGTGCTCTCGACGCCGGCCAAGCCCCTGCTCGCCATCATCGGCGGCGCCAAGGTGAGCAGCAAGCTGAGCATCCTAGAGAACCTCGTGGACCGCGTCGACAAGCTGATTGTCGGTGGCGGCATGGCCTACACCTTCGTGAAGGCCCAAGGCGGCAGCATCGGCACAAGCTTGGTGGAAGACGACATGCTGGACAAGGCGCGCGCCATCCTCGCCAAGGCGGAGGCCGCGGGGACGGAGTTGCTGCTCCCCACCGACACGCTGTGCGCGGACGACTTTGCCCCCGACGCCAACACCGAGGTGCACCCCACAGGCGCCATTCCCGGCACGTGGATGGGCTTGGACATCGGACCAGAAACCCGGGAGCGCTTCGTGCGCGCCGTGTTGGACAGCCGAACCATCCTGTGGAACGGGCCCATGGGCGTGTTTGAGATGGACGCGTTTGCCGGAGGCACGAACGACGTGGCGGCGGCCTTGGCCCAAGTCACGGCCGAGCACGGCGCATTCACCCTCATCGGCGGAGGCGATTCCGTGGCGGCCATCAACAAGGCGGGCTTGGCCGGCGACGTGAGCTACGTCAGCACCGGCGGCGGGGCCATGCTCGAGGTGCTTGAAGGCAAAACCTTGCCTGGCATCGCGGCGATCGAAGCCTGACAGGCCCTCAGGGCGTGAGGATGTCCTTCATCACGAACATGCTCTGCACCGTGGCGATGTTGGGCATGGCAGCCAGACGCTGGGTGATGAACCGGTGGTACGCGTCCATGTTGGCGACCTCCACTTCCACCAGGTAGTCGAACGCGCCCGTGAGGTGGTAGCATGCGCGGACTTCGCGGTGCCGGCCGATTTCGCCCTCGAATTCTTCCAACAACTCCCGTTCGTGGAGCTTCAGCGACACGTTGCAGTAGGCGCGGATCTCCTTGCCGAGCTTCTTGCGGTCGAGCCGCACCGTGTACCCGGTGATGACGCCCTGGTCCTCGAGGCGCTTGACGCGGGTGAACACCGCGCTTCGGCTCAAGCCCGTGAGCTCGCTGAGGTCTTGCATGCTTGACCTCCCGTCAAACTTCAAATGCTCCAAAATCGCGTGGTCAAGTGCGTCCATGAGGTTCAGGTGTTCTCCTTTTGTCCTGGACTTTCACGTCCATGCAAAACAAATGTCGTTCATTTTGTCTAATATTAAACATTTGTTCTGTTTGGCTTGATATTAAGCGACAGATGTCGCAACCTTCTTGGCATGAAGACTCGTCTCGAGACCCGTGCCATGTTCGCGGGGTACCGGCCCGAGGAGGCCAACATGGCGGTGAAGCCGCCCTTGCATCCTGCATCCACCTTTGTGTTCCCTGACGCCCGCACCGGCGCCGCCCACATGGAAACGGCGTACGGCGTGGAAGGCGCCGAGACCCCGCCCGACGGGTTCATCTACAGCCGCTTGGGCAACCCCACCCTTCGGATGGCGGAGGCGCGCCTCGCCGCGTGGGACGACAGCGAAGACTCGGCCCTCTTCGCCAGCGGCATGGCCGCCATCAGCACCACCCTCCTCGCGTGGTCTGGGGCCGACCGTCCCGTGTGGTACGTCGGGCCCCTGTACGGCGGCACGCACCACTTCTTGGACGAGGTCATGCCCACCATGGGCCGCGAGGTGCGCCAGCTGGAAGGGTTGGACAAGTTGGACCTCGACTTGATCGCCACAGGCGGCAAGCTGCCCGGCATCATCTACCTCGAAACGCCCGCCAACCCCACGATGCAAATCCAGCGCATCCGGACGGCGGCGGAGTGGGCGGCCACCCACAGCACAGAATCTCACCGCATCCTGGTCATGGTGGACAACACCTACTTGGGCCCGGTCTTGCAGCGTCCCTTGGAAGAGGGCGCGGACATCGTGCTGTACTCGGCCACCAAGTACCTCGGCGGCCACAGCGACCTCATCGCCGGCGG
>JBMZWX010000046.1:0-11393 GCA_049627085.1 Flavobacteriales bacterium
GTGTCGGCCACGTGGAAGAGCTTGTGGTCGTCGGGGCTGATTGTCTTGTATTTGGTTTTCATGGTGTCTTCAAACCAATCCAACAAGCCACCCCAAAAGGTGCTGTCGTAAAGGATGATCGGCTGCTTCTCGATTTTCTCGGTCTGCATCAACGTCAAAGCTTCGAACAATTCGTCCATGGTGCCAAACCCGCCAGGCATGACCACAAAGGCCTGGCTGTATTTCACAAACATCACTTTGCGCACGAAGAAGTAATCGAAGTGCAGACACGTCTCGGGGTTGATGTAATCGTTGTGGGATTGCTCAAACGGGAGTTCAATGTTGAGTCCCACCGAGACCCCGTCGCGGTCTTGGGCGCCCAGGTTGCCGCCCTCCATCACACCAGGGCCGCCGCCTGTGATCACGCCAAATCCGGCGTCCACGAGCGCTGCAGCCACTTCGCGAGCGGCCTTGTATGTGTCGGTGTCAGGCCCAGTCCTCGCCGACCCGTAAATGCTCACACAAGGCCCAATCCGTTGAAGGGTTTCGTAGCCCTCGACGAACTCGCTCATGATTTTGAAAATGGACCAACTGTCGTTGCTTTTGATCTCGGACCAGGTACGTTTTGGTTGTCGCTTCATGCCCCATAAGATGCGCATGGAAGGGCTCCTGTTCCAAATGCATCAGGGCAAAAGCGGCTTGAGGAAGCGGCCTGTGTGACTCTCTTTGCACGCCGCCACATCTTCGGGGATGCCCTGCGCAAGGATCGTTCCTCCGTGTTTTCCACCTTCCGGTCCGACGTCGATGAGGTGGTCGCACACCTTCAACACGTCGAGGTGATGTTCAATCACCACCACGGTGTTTCCTTGGTCTACGAGCTTGTGCAAGACGTCGATGAGCAGCTGGACGTCCTTGAAGTGAAGGCCCGTGGTGGGCTCGTCCAAGATGTACAAGGTGCTCCCGGTGCTGATGCGGGCAAGCTCGGACGCCAATTTGACGCGTTGCGCTTCTCCGCCACTCAGTGTGGTGCTTTGCTGCCCCAACGTGATGTAGCCCAAACCCACCGATTGCAGGGTGGAGGTGATGCGGTGAATCTTGGGGATGGCTTCGAAGAAGCTGTGCGCATCGTCCACGGTCATGGCCAGCACGTCGGCGATGCTCTTGCCTCGGTAGCGCACCTCCAGGGTTTCCCGGTTGAAGCGCTTCCCTTGGCACGCCTCGCAAGGCACGTGCACGTCGGGCAAGAAATTCATTTCTACGGTTTTCACGCCGGCCCCCTTGCACGTTTCGCAGCGGCCTCCCGCCACGTTGAAGGAGAACCGGCCCTTTTTGTAGCCGCGGATTTTGGCTTCAGGAAGCAAGGTGAACTGCGTTCGAATCAAGTCCATCAGCCCCGTGTAGGTCGCGGGGTTGGAGCGCGGTGTGCGCCCAATGGGACTCTGGTCGATCGCGATGCACTTGTCGATGTGGTCCAGCCCCGTGATTTTCTTGTGGGGCAGGGGGATGCGGATGTCCTCGTGCAAATGGTTCAGCAACGCAGGCAGAAGGGTCTGGTTGACCAAGGAGCTTTTGCCGCTCCCGCTGACCCCACTGACGCCGATCAAGCAGCCCAAAGGCAATTTCAAGTCGACCGACTGCAGGTTGTGCCCTGTCGCCCCTTTCAGGATGAGGTTCTTCCGGTGGCCTCTTCGTCGCTTGGCAGGCAACTCGATGCGCTTGACGCCGTTCAAATACTGCGCAGTCAGCGAGTCCGACGCGAGGTGTTGGTCCGGCGGTCCTTGGGCGACGATTTTTCCGCCGTGCACCCCGGCACCTGGTCCGATGTCCACAAGGTGGTCGGACGCCAACATCATGTCCTCGTCGTGTTCCACCACCAAGACGGAATTTCCGGCGTCTCGCAGGGCGCAAAGGCTGTCAATGAGTTTGCGGTTGTCCCGTTGGTGCAGCCCGATGCTCGGCTCGTCGAGGATGTACAGCACCTCGGTGAGCCGACTCCCAATCTGCGTGGCCAAACGAATGCGTTGAGCCTCGCCGCCGCTGATGCTGCGCGTGGGACGGTCCAGGCTGAGGTAGCCCAGCCCCACGTCGAGCAAGAAGCCCAAGCGCGCACGGACTTCCTTCAAAGGCGCCTTGGCGATGGTGGCTTGGCGTTCGGAGAGTTGTCCGTCGAGGCCATCGAGGAAGGCCGCCAAATCCAGCAGGTCCATCTTGCCTAGCTCGCCGATGTCGCGGCCGCCCAGCTTGAATTGAAGGCTCACAGGTTTCAGCCTGGACCCTTCGCACGACGGGCAGGTGACCCGGTGCATGAACGATTGTGCCCAACGTCGCAGGGGCACGGATTTGGCCTTTTCTGCAGAACGCACGATGGCTGCGACGAGGCCTTCGAACGGCACAGAGCCGCCGCGAACGCCGCCGCGGTCTTGCAGCTTGACGTCCTTGTCGCTTCCGTACAAGATTTCGCCCATGACGGCCTCCGGGATGTCGCCGGCTGGCGTGGTCAACGAAATGCCGTGGTTCACCAGGATGGCCTCAACGATGCGGGACGTCAGGTTGTCCTTGAGTTTGCCCAAGGGGGCGATGCCTCCCTTTTTCACCGACACCTTGGGGTCGGGCACCAAGGTTGCGGGGTCCACCTGCGCCACTTTTCCCAACCCGTTGCAGGTGGGGCATGCGCCGTAGGGGCTGTTGAAGCTGAACAGGTTGGGCTCCGGATCGGGGTAGGCCAACCCGGTGGTCGGACACATGAGGTTTCTTGAGAAGTGGACCGGCTCGTCGCCGTCCAGCGCCATGACGGCCATGGATCCCTTCCCCAATGAAAGGGCCGTCTGCACCGACTTCAAGATGCGGGCCTCGTCCTGGGTCCGAACCACAATGCGGTCCACCACCGCCTCGATGTCGTGGACCTTGTAGCGGTCCACACGATGCCCTGGCTCCAGCTCGACGAGCTCGCCGTCGATGCGGGCCCGGAGGTAGCCTTGGCGCATGATCTGCTCGAACAACTCGCGGTAATGGCCTTTCCGGCCGCGAACCATGGGGGCGAGGAGGAGCAATTTTTGGCCTTCGAACCGCGTCAAAATGTTCTCTGCAATCTGCGCGTCGGTGTACCGCACCATGGGCTCCCCGGTCTTCAGGGAGTAGGCGTCCGCGGCCCGGGCGTAGAGCAGGCGCAGGAAGTCGTGCAACTCGGTGACCGTTCCGACCGTCGAGCGCGGGTTTTTGGACACGGTTTTCTGCTCGATGGCCACCACAGGGCTCAAGCCCGTGATGGATTCCACATCAGGCCGTTTCAGGCCGCCAAGGAATTGCCTGGCGTAGGCGCTCAGGGTTTCCAAAAAGCGACGCTGACCTTCCGCGTACAGCGTGTCAAACGCAAGGCTCGACTTGCCGCTGCCACTGACCCCAGTGAAGACCACGAGTTTGTTGCGCGGCAGTTCCACGTCCACCGACTTGAGGTTGTGCTCGGCCGCGCCGGTCACCACCAAGGCGTCTTGGCGTTGGTCAGGGGAAGGGTGGACAAGGGGTTGGTCGGCCATTCGGTCTCAACAATCGAGTCGGCGGTACGTTCACCCCTGGTTCAACCGGCGGACCTTCCAGCCCAATCCGGCCACCAACATGGTCATCAACGGAGAGACCCAATTGAAAATGCAATACGGGGCGTACGCCAGGGTGGCGACCCCGAGGATCCCGCTTTGGGCCACCCCGCAAGTGTTCCAGGGGATGAGCACCGAGGTGACTGTGCCCGCATCTTCCAGGGTGCGGCTGAGGTTCTCAGGCGCCAGCCCTTGGTCTTTGTAAGCGTCGCCCAGCATTTTGCCAGGCACCACAATGGCGATGTATTGGTCGGACGCCAAGACATTGAACGCCAAGCATGCACCCACCGTGCGTCCCACCAAGCCAAGCACGCTGTTCACCCCACCCACCAGGGCTTGGGTCAACCGCGCCAACATGCCTGTGGCTTGCAGCACCGCCCCGAAGGTCATGGCGCACACGATCAACCACACTGTGTTGAGCATGCCTGCCATCCCGCTGGAACTCAAGAGCTCGTCGGCCAAATCGTGTCCCGTGACAATCGACACGTCCAGCGCCATGGCCTGCATGGAGGCGATGTAGGCGGCCGCGGCAAATCCCCAATCGCTTCCCGCCACGGTGCGCACCACCTCTGGCTGAAACACGACTGCGGTGAGTGCCCCGAGCAACACCCCGACGAACAGGGCCGGCGCGGCAGGGACTTTGCGTGCGATCATGACCAACACAGCGACGGGGGCCACGAACAGTCCGGGGTGGATGTGGAACGCACCCGAGACGGCCTCGGCAAACCCAGGGGCCAATTCAGCCCCGCTGTCGGCTGCGCCACCGCCCAAGCCGACGCACAGGAACACCACAAGGGCGATGCCAATGCTGGGCCCTGTGGTGTAGGCCATGTATCGGATGTGGGTGATGAGGTCGGTGCCAGCAACGGCGGGTGCGAGGTTGGTGGTGTCGCTCAGGGGCGACATTTTGTCCCCGAAGTATGCCCCGCTCAAAATGGCGCCGGCCACCCAGCCTTCAGACAATCCAAGGGCTTGGCCAATGCCCACCAGCGCGATGCCGACGGTGCCGACGGTGCCCCAGGAGCTTCCGGTGGCCAGGGACAGGACGGCGCACACGATGCACGCCGCAAACAGGAAGATCTGCGGTTGCAGGATCATCATGCCGTAGTGGATGAAGGCTGGGATGATGCCCGCCAACAACCAGGTGCCGCTGAGGGCGCCGATGAGCAGCAAAATGAGGATGGCTTCGGTGGCCGTGCCAATGCTCGACGCGATGGTGTCGCGAATGGTGTCCCAGGTCGTGCCTCGGGCCATGCCGAGTCCGCCCGCGGCCATGGCCGTCAGGAGAAGGGCAATCTGGTTGGAGCCGTAAGAGCTGTCTTCCCCAAAGAAGACCACGTCCGCCCCGAGCAGGGCCACCAACAGGGCCACCGGAACGACCGCCACCCACAGGGGCATGCTGCGCTCGGCCGTCATTGGGCCTTCGCTTCCAATTCTTGGCTTTCGGCAGAACCGGTGGGGGACAAGGCGCTCTTGTCCACGCGGGCTTTGCCCGATTCAAGCTCGACCACGACGGTCTTGTCGCTGACTGAAATCACTTTGCCGTGGAGTCCGCCGATGGTGACCACGTGGTCCCCTTTCTTGACGGCATCCCGGTACGCTTTGGCCTCTTTCTGTCGCTTCATTTGAGGGCGGATCATGAAGAGGTACATGATGGCAAACATCCCTGCCAGCATCAACAAGGTGGACATGCCACCGCCGCCTGCCGCGGCTTGGAGAAGAAGGTGTGAAATCATGGTGGAAAGGTACCCACCAAACGGCGTCTCCCGTCAGCGGGGGGACACCACTGTGCCGACAAGGTGAAGCCTCGTGACGCTCGGGTCGGTGTTGGCCACCACGGCCACGACTTTGTCCTGCGGTCCGGACTTGTCCCGGGTGTTGAACGTCACCTGAATCGAGGCGCTTTCTCCGGGGGCGAGCGGTGTTTTGGGCCACGTCTTGGCCACCGTGCACCCGCAGGTGGTGCTCACGTCGGCCAGCACGGCGTTCCCGGGGCCTTGGTTCGTGAATGAAAACACATGCTCCACCACGTGCCCCTCGCTGACGATGCCAAATTCCACAACGGTGTCTGCGAAGGCGAGGGTGGGGCGGTCCAGGTCAGCCTCGACGCTGGACGCCGTGGCGGGGTTCACAATCATGTGGGTGCCGACCGCGTCGGGGTCTCCGCATCCGGCCCAGGTGCACACCAGGGCCATGGAGGTCAAGGCACCTTTCCAGGACATCATTCGATGAGGCCGCGACCGACTTTTTTGATCTTCCCGCAATCCTTCAGCTTGGTGAACAGCTGGTCCAAGATGCCGTTGATGAAACCGTGGCTCTTGGGCGTGCTGTAGTACTTGCTGAGTTCGATGTACTCGTTGAGCGTCACCTTCAAAGGAATGGACTCGAAGGTCCGCGCTTCGGCCAACGCCATCTTCATCAGGATGCGGTCGGTGGTGGCGATGCGCTCGAGCTCCCAGTTTTGAGCGCCTTCTTTGATGTGCGCCTCGCTTTCTTCGCCCAACGCCAAGGTTTGGGTGAACAGGTCCTCCATGAAGGCCTTGTCGTCGTCGTCGTCCCGCCACAAGGGCAACAACTCCACTTCCTCGTCGCCTTCCTTGATGGTCTTGATGGTCTTGATGGCCATGCTTGCCGCGAGGTCCAAATCGTCCACCCAGAAAATGCTCTCTTCCTCCAGCATGTCTTGGAACAGGTCAAAGTTGACCATGTGCTTGCGGAACATCCTCACCAAGCTTTCCCGGTCCACTTGGAATCCACGTTCCTCGGCGGCCATGTACTCGGTGTACTCCTCGTGGTCCAATAACGCCCTGAAGATGGCTTTCAGCAATTCTTGGCGGTTGGCCCACCCCACACCGTGAGACTCGCAGGCTTTGCGCAGGTTTTCACTGTTGGCCAACACGCGCAAGGGCTTGTTGGTCACAAACTTGGTGTTGGGGTTCAAATCCTCCGGAGAGGGGAGCTGCTTCTTGTAGCCCGCCTCGATGCGTTCGATGGCGAGGGCTTGCATGGAACCCACCATGTCGAGCAACATGAGGTACAGCTCCTGCATCTTCTGCGTGCTGTGGTCCAGGGCTTGACGTGAGCGCTTGGGGTCGCGGTCTTCGTCTTGATAGTAGCCAAAAAGAACGTGCAGGATCTTGATCCTGAGGTGGCGTCGATTCAACATGGTCGTGAATTGCCCGCAAAAGTAGGGCCGTGCTTTCGAGAACATTGACGAGGCCTTCGGGTTTTTTCACCAACGCACCTGGGATGACGCCCGGGTGTCCACCTAATTTTGCACCATGCTTCATCGCCTCCTTGAACATTGCGCCACGTGGTCCCTGGGTTTTGCCGTGATTCTGGCCAGTTGCACGACGCTGGTGGAGGTGGATTTGCCGGACGCGCCACCGCAGGGGGTGATGGAGGCTTCTGTCCGTTTGGGTGAGCCGCCGGTGGTGATTTTGACCACGACCCAAGGCTACTTCGACCCGGTGGATTTGTCGACGTTGAACGACCTGTTTGTGGGGGACGCCGAAGTGACCTGCACGGTGGACGGCGTGACCGTGCCGTTGCCCGCGCTTTGCACGGGAGACCTCCCGCCCGAGGCCTTGGACGCCGCGGCAGATTTCCTGGGCTTTGACGCCGAGGTGTTGGCCAACGCGGAGTTCTGCGTCTACACCGGATTCGCCGCGCCAGAGACGTACGGCGAGGTCGGCAAGCACTACGAGATTCAAGCCTTGTGGTCGGACAGCGTGCAGTCGTACGACTTGACCGCCTCGGCCAGCCTCCGGCCGCTGCCTGCGCTGGACAGCGTGTGGTTTGACATCCCGGAGTCGTCCACCAACGACTCGCTGGGCCTGATTTGGACGCAGTTCACAGACCCGGTCGGGTTTGGAGACGCTTACCGCTGGTCCTCGAAGCGCGAAAACTTGGGGGAGGATTTTTTCTACCCGCTCGGCAGCGTCTTCGACGACGTGTTTGTCGACGGCCTGACCTTTCCATTTTCCAATTTCCGTTCGCCGCAACCTGGGGTGGAGGAAACACCAGGAGAAGAGGGCTTTTGGAAAGTGGGTGACACGGTGGTGGTGCGCATGGAAGCCATCGATTACGAGGTCTTTGAAGTCCTTCGTGACTTTGAAAACAGCGTGGCCAACCAGGGCAATCCGTTCGCGCTGCCCACGTCTGCCTCGACGACGGTGGACGGCGGTTTGGGATGGTTTGCGGCGTACTCCGGGGTCACGGACACCGTCGTCTGTGCGCCCTGAACGGCCCCGGTTCCGCGAAGAACGCGTTGTATTTTCAGCCCAAATTGAACGACATGGTTTCTGACGCGACGCGCCTGTGCGCATGGGTATTGGGGTTGGCATGGGTGTGGATGTTTCCGTTGACGTCTTGGGCCCAGGGCGGGCAGCCGTGGCTGCTTGATGCGGTGACATGCCATGAGGTCGGCGCGGTGATGTCGTTTGAAACGTCGGTGCGAGGGCAAGGCGAAGAATTGCGGGTGACGTTGCCCAACTTGCCTGACGACATCGATGTGGCCAGCGCTCAAATTGAACTTCCCCGGGGACTCGAGTTGATCTCGGTGTCCAAGCTTGAGGTGTTGCCAGACCTGGAAAACGCCCTGGGTTCGGCACGAAGAGACGTGGAGGGACGGACGTTGGCCCTGGAGTTGGAAGAGGCCTTGCTGCAAGCGCTTGACCAAGAGCGTGTGTTCCTGGAATACAACCGCAGCATCGGCGGCGGCGGAGAGGTGTTGCTGGTGGACGACGTGGAGGAAATGCGCCACTACCTGGCCCAAAAGCACCGGGAACTCTCCCTGGAGCGGGTGGACCTTGTCAGCAACGTTCGGGCGCTTCAACAGGAATTGGACGTGGCCTGCCAAGACTTGGAAGATCTGGAGGTGCGCGCCGCCTCCCCATCCCAGGCCTTGCAGTTGGTTTTGTCCGGAGCGGGGCGAGGAGACTTGAGGGTGCACGTGGCCACGCGCCGCGCCGGATGGGTGTCGAGTTACGACGTGTCGTGGGACGAGGGCAAGGACGCCTTGAGTGTGGAGCGCTTCGCCCGAGTGGTCCAAACCACCGGACTCGACTGGGAAGACGTCTCGCTCGTCCTTCGAACGGGCGAACCCTTGGGCGCGGCCATGCCACAAGCACGACGCCCTCAGCTCAAGCGCCAGTCGGCCATGTCCTACGACGGTTACTCGGCCAATGTGGCATGGGTGAACAGCGGCCTTTCCGACGACCGCGCGCGGGAAGATGTGTTGAACATGCAGGCGCCCCAGTCCAGCAATTGGCAGCACGACGTGAAAGGCAGGGTGGGGGTGTCAGGTTCTGGGGACCCTGCCAGGGTCTTGCTCGACAGCCACGTGTTGCCCGCCACCCCGTCTTGGTTGGCCAACGTGTCGTTGGGCGAAGAAGCCTTGCGGTCGTGCCACACCAAGTCGTGGATGGACGCGGGTTTCTTGTCTGGGGAGGGAAGGGTCTTCCAAGGCGGCGCCATGCTTGGCGTCATGCCGCTGAACATGCCGTCATGGGGCGATTCGTTGAACGTGATGCTCGGTGCCGATGAAACCGTCCGCATCGCCCGTGCTTTGTTGCGCGACGAAAGCGGCACCAAAAGGCTGAGTGGGAAAACCGTGGTGAAGCAAGTCCGGCAGCTTCAGGTGTTCAACCTGGAACCGGGTGTGGCCAGCGTCAGCGTGGTGGAGGCCCTCCCGTGGTCCTCGGGTTGGGACGTGAGCGTCGAGCCGTCCGCAGGCGGGGTCTACGATGAAGACACGGGAGAAGTGCGCTGGGACGGGGTGCAGGTGGAGAAGGACGTCCCTTGGACAGCCGAGGTTGTGTTGAAGGTGGTGCTTCCCAAGGGCCAAACCTTGGTCGGTTTTTGACCGGTTGAACTCAGCTCGTCTCGAATTGGGCCAGCAGGCGCTTGGCCAACCTTTGGGTTGCGCCAGGTCCGCCGAGGCCGTCCCTCAGGGCCTGGAATTCGCGCTTTTGACCTGACAGCCCACGCTGGGAGACGTCCAGCAATCGGTTGGCCGTGAACCCGTCTTGAATCAGCTCCGGCACAATTTCCTGGCCTGCGAGCAGGTTGGGGAGGCCGATGTGGGTCACCTGGGCCAAACGTTTGGCCAGCGCGTACGTCAGCCTGCTGGTCTTGTAGACCACGACATGGGGCGTGTCGAGCAGCGCCGCTTCGAGCGTGGCGGTCCCGCTGGCCACCCAAGCCAGTTGGGCGCTTTGCAGCAGGTTTTGGGTTTGTCCAAAACGCACCTGGATGCCTGCAGTGGTGGCGATGTGGTAGTCGGCCATGGAACGGCCCGGGGCGCCGGCGACCACCACGTTTTGCAGCGACCACAGCCCTTGCGAAGCGCCTTGCTGGGCGGCGTCCACCATGACCTCCAAATGGTGGTCGAGTTCTTGGGCACGGGAGCCTGGCAACAGAACCAGTTCGTGGGCGGGTGCCTGCTCAGCCGAGGTCGGTTGGACGACGTCTAGCAAAGGATGCCCTTCGTTCCAGACGTTCACCTTGGCCGATTCAAGGGCGTCGCGCTCGAACGGCAGGATGGGCGCCACGGCGTCGAAGTCTTGCGCCAGGGCGTGCACACGTCCCGCTTTCCAAGCCCAAACTTGGGGCGCCACCCACTGCAACCGAAAGGCCGGGTGCTGGGCTTTTCTCAGCCGTTTGGCCAGGCGCATGTTGAAGCCTGGGAAGTCGATGGTGACGACCACATCCGGCTGGGCGGCTTGAATGTCCCGTTGGGCGCGTTTGAAGTTGCCCAAGATGGAGGGGAGGTGTTTGAAAACTTCCCAAAAGCCCATGTGGTTGATGTCGTTGCAATGGGTCAAGACGTCCATGCCCACCTCGGCCATGGCGTCGCCGCCCCAGCCGGTGCAAGTGAACGACAGCCCGAGGGCCTCAGCTTCTTTCCGCAGGGCATGAATCAACCCTGCGCCATAGACGTCACCGGAAGCTTCCCCCACCACGAAAAACGTGTGGAGGTGACCAGGACGGTTCAAGCGACGCGGCGAGCCCATGGGTCAAAGGGTGCCTGCGGTGGATTGGAAATAGACAATCAAGGGCACGGTGATCAGAATCACGCCAAGCAGGCCTTGGGCGATGCGCTCCCAGCCCATGCGGTTGGCCACCCAAAACAAGACCACGTTCAACAACGTGCTTGCCGTCAAAATGCTGTCGCGGTAGATCTGGCTGCCCAGGACCACGGTTTTGTAGAAATCTTGAAAGGAGGTGCCATTCGCCCAGGCCCACCATTGGCCCAACAGCAACCCTCCGAGGGCGGTGCCCACCACCCCGGCGAGCAGGCCCACAGGCAGCGTGTCGAATTTGGCCCGGTCAGCTGTCAAAACCGAGGTGCCATTGGTTCAACTCGGCCATGGCGTGGTGTGCCGTGAGGTCGTACTGCACAGGCACCACGCTGACGTACCCATGGCGCAAGGCCCACTCGTCGGTGTCTTCTCCGGAATCCACGTCGGTGAAGTTGCCCGTCATCCAGTAATACGGACGTCCACCAGGCGCGGCGCGTTCTTCGAACGAATCGGCCCAGTGTCCCGCGGCCTGGCGGCAAATGCGCAGCCCTTTCAGCGCCTCCGGGGCCACCTTGGGGATGTTCACATTCAAGCAAGTGCCCTTGGGCGTGCCTTCCTTCAACACCTTCTCGGTGACCGTACGGACGGCCCGGCAGGCGCCCATGAAGTCGGCGTCTTCGGCGAAATCGCACAGCGAAAATCCCACGGAGGGGATGCCTTCCAGCGCCCCTTCCACCGCGGCGCTCATCGTGCCAGAGTAGATGACGTTGATGGAGCTGTTGCTTCCGTGGTTGATGCC
>JBMZWX010000047.1:0-11286 GCA_049627085.1 Flavobacteriales bacterium
TACGACAAGACTTACCGCCATGGATTGGACAAGCGCGAGCAGATGCGCGCCGTTCAAGCGTTTGGCCTCAACCCCGCAGAGACGGCCGATGCGTGCCGAGATGCACATTCACAATGGAACCCATGGAACCTTCAGGCGACGTCAAACTGACCCAATACTCCCACGGCGCGGGCTGTGGGTGCAAAATCGCCCCGGCGGTGCTTCACGACATGTTGTCTGGCATGAAGGCTGGCCCCCATTACCCTCAGCTGTTGGTGGGGAACGACACCAAGGACGACGCGGCGGTGGTGGATTTGGGCGACGGCACGGCGATTGTGAGCACGACGGACTTTTTCATGCCCATTGTGGACGACCCACATACGTTTGGACGCATCGCCGCGGCGAACGCCATCAGCGATATTTACGCCATGGGGGGCACACCGCTTGTGGCCATCGCCATCTTCGGATGGCCCATCGACAAGCTGGATGAGAAGGTGGCGGGGCAGGTCCTGGAGGGCGGTCGAAGCATTTGCGAAGAGGCTGGCATCCCCTTGGCCGGAGGGCACAGCATCGATTGTCCGGAACCGATTTTTGGCTTGGCCGTGACAGGGCGGGTGTCTTTGGACCGTTTGCAGAAGAACGCTGCGGCCCATCCGGGCGACGTGTTGTTCTTGACCAAGCCGTTGGGGGTGGGGATGATCACCACAGCCCAAAAGCGGGGCAAGGTGCACCAGGACCACCTCGACGCGGCCGTGCGCAGCATGCAATCCTTGAACGCCATCGGCGCCACGCTGTCGGCCATGCCAGGCGTCCATGCGATGACAGACGTGACGGGTTTTGGGCTCATGGGGCATCTGCTTGAGATGTGCCAAGGCAGCGGAACCCTGGCGGAAGTGCACGGCGAGCAAGTGCAAACGTTCGAGGGTGTGCCTGACTACCACAGCCAGGGCATGGTTCCCGGTGGTGCAAGGCGCAATTATGCCAGCTACGGGGCCCACGTGGATGCGCCGGAGGGCTATTTGCGGGATGTGTTGTGCGACCCCCAAACGTCGGGCGGCCTGCTGGTGTCGGTGTGTCCCGACCACGCCGATGAAGTGGCCAAAGTGTTGGCCGACGCCG
The DNA here is from genome assembly GCA_049627085.1 of Flavobacteriales bacterium. GTDB lineage: Bacteria > Bacteroidota > Bacteroidia > Flavobacteriales_D > Sanyastnellaceae > UBA11663. The sequence continues at coordinate 1,099 of JBMZWX010000047.1, forward strand.
GTTGCCCGCACCATCCGGTGGGCAGGATGTTGCGGCAAGACGAATCGTTGGAAGAAGGGGTGACGGTGGCCTACCGTCCGGCCTGAGGCGGCAACTTCATCGGGCGCGCTCGGCGCGCAGTTGGGCCGGTGCCCAGTGGTCCAGCAGCACCATGTGCGGCACAGTGCCTGCGATCAAAACGGCCCACGCCCAATGCACGCCGATCCACCCGGCAAATGCAGCGCCGGCCACAGCGGCCAGGCCCAACAGGGAGACCAATGTGAACGGCCATGCCCAACGGTAGTAGGTCCAAAACTGCGATGTCAGACTCTGGTGGTGGAGGAATTCGCCCCGCCATGAATCGGCGGCGTGCCCCAAACAGAAGTACGCGGTGAAGGCCCAAAGGAGCTCGCCCGATTGGGCCAGCGCCCACATGGCCACCACCCAAGCAGCTTCTCGGAGCAGCCGTGTGCTCATGGTGCGGCCTTCGGGGTTGCGCTGCCAGGCCATGAAGGCCGTCACGGTCCACAGCAGCTTCAGCATGGGCAAGCCCACCCCGATGGTGCGCAGGGTCCACGCGCTGCCAGAGTCGTCCATCCACATGGACATCACGCGGCCAGCAGCTCCTGACTGCAGGTCAAGCAGGGTGCCCAAAATGAGCGCCCCGAGGGCAAATCCGCGCAGGCGGTCCAGCCATTCGGAGGTGCGCACTTCGACGTGGCTTTGGCCAAAATGCCAGGAGGCCAGCACCAGAAACGCCCAAGTCGCGAGGAGCGGGGCCCACACGAACGCCGCCGCAAATGCGGCCAGGCCCGCCAAGTAGGGCGTCACAAAGCGCCATGGGGCGGTTTTGGCGTTCCGTCCAAGGGCGTGGTGGTATGTGATGTGGTCCACCGCGCCATGCGGAAGCCCGACGACAACGAACAGCGCAGCGCACAGCCCCCACGTCCAGGGAGACTGGTTCGCCAGCACAGGCCCCAGCAACGCCGCGAGGGCGACGGCAGCAGGCCCAAACCAGCGGTAGCCCATCCATGTCAGTGCGTGGTTCATGTCGAAGGGGTGAGAGAAAGAAAGGGCCGGAAACTCTAGGTTCCCGGCCCTTCACAGGTCACGATTTCAGTGGAAAGGGTACAGGTGATTACTTGTCGCTGACAGCGAGAGAGTAGATCACCAAACCGAAACCGATTTTGTTGATGGCGTCACCGATGTTGTAGACCACGTCCATGTTCAATGGGAGGGTATCGACAAAATCGTACCAGCCAGAAGTGCCGATCATGTAACCGAGTGGGTAGATGCCCCAGCCGATCAACACGAACTTGCAAAGGATGTTGTGTGCCTTCTGTACAGCAGGAGTGGAAGCGTTGGCGAGTTGCTTGGCTTCACCTGCGTAGATGAGGTACACGATGTAGAAGTAGGCCAAACCTGAGATCAAACCCCAGATGGCTGGACCAGAACCGTCCATGTACACCGCCTCACCGAAGTAACCGGTCACCAACATGACCACAGAAGCGAAGATGAGCTTCCACAAGAGGTCGGTCTTGGCACCAGCGGCCTTCAAAATGAGGTAGAATTCCACGCACATCAGAGGCACAGTCAAGGTCCAGTCCACGTAACGGAAGAACGTGGGGCTTTCACCGACAACTGCCCAGTAGTCGCGCATGTAGAAGTAGTGAACAGCAGCGATGAATGTGATCAAGCCGCTCACCAAAAGAGAAGTCTTCCACTTGCCCTCGACAGAGCTCATGGAGAGGAAGAAAAACGCCGACGCGGCCATCATGGCCATGCAGCCCACGAAAAACGTGAAGCCGACGTAGTCGTCCGAGGCCATTGCCTGAACAGACGTGAGAATTGTAGAAATCATTGCTTTGATTTTGGTAAGTACATAGAAATGTGTCCTGTGAACACACCTACAACCGCCTTGTCAGGGGTTTGTTCACCAGAATTTCACTTTTGTTTGCATCGAAGTTGCGCTTCGTGCTCAAAATCAGCCGCTTTGCACCGAAAACAGGGCGTTTCCGTGCGGTGTGGGCCTGCGAAAAAAAAGTGTCTCGCTTACAACGCGGCGAGCAACGTCGCCAACCGGTGGGTGGGCATGCCCATCACGGTGTAGAACGACCCCGAGAGGGAGCGGACGCCCACGAGCCCCGCCAAATCCTGGACGCCATAGGCGCCGGCCTTGTCCATGCAGGTGCCACCTCCAACGTACAAGTCGATGAATTCCGGCGACAACGTGTTGAACGAGACATCGCACGTGTCCAGCACGCTGCGGGTCCCATGTTCCAACGTCGTCACGGCCACGGCGGAGGCCACGGTGTGGGTTTGGCCACTCAATTGACGCAGCATGTCCTTGGCATGGGCTTCATCCACCGGCTTCTCGAGCACCTTGCTGTGCAGCACCACCACGGTGTCGCCGGTGATCAAGACATCGTCGCCTTGAAGGACGTCTCGGTAGCCGTCCGCTTTTTTCCGCGCCACAAACTCCGCCACACGAGGCCCTTCCAGCTCGGCAGGCCAAGATTCGTCCAGGTCCCGTGCCATGCACTCCACGTCCAACCCCATCATGGTCATCAGTTCACGGCGTCGCGGGCTTTGGCTGGCCAGAACCACACGTCGGCCTTCGAGGTTGGGGAAGAGGGTGGCTTGAGACATGTTTGAAACGTTGGATTTCAGTGCAAAAGTAGAGCGCCCAACGGGTGTTGTTGCGCCAAGGGCCAAGGTACCTTTGCCGCCATGCAGGAACGCATTTTGATTCTCGACTTTGGGTCTCAGTACACCCAATTGATCGCACGGCGCGTGCGTGAGTTGAACGTGTATTCGGAAATCATCCCGTGGAATGCCTTCAAAGGCCTCCCAGAGGGTTGCCTCGGAGTGGTGCTGTCCGGAAGCCCACACAGCGTCCGGGACGAGAACGCCCCCCAACCTGATTTGTCGGCCATCGTGGACCAAGTTCCGTTGCTCGGGGTGTGCTACGGCGCCCAATACCTGGCCACGCTCAGCGGAGGCAAGGTGGAGGCGAGCGACTCTCGGGAGTACGGCCGCGCGAACCTTGCCACAGTCAACTCAGACGACCCGCTGTTGGCAGGCATGACGTCCAACAGCCAGGTTTGGATGAGCCACGGCGACACCATCTTGGAGTTGGGCCCTGGTTACAACACCATTTGCAGCACCGACGACGTGCACTTCGCGGGCTTCCGCGCCGAGGGCAAGCAGGTGTGGGGCATCCAATTTCACCCCGAGGTGTGGCACAGCACGGAGGGCCCCATTTTGTTGAAAAACTTCGTGATGGGCATCTGCGGATGCACAGGCTCGTGGACCCCCGACAACTTTGTGGATTCCACGGTCAAGGACCTTCAGGCCCAAATCGGCCCAGAAGACCGCGTCATCCTGGGCCTGAGCGGCGGGGTCGATTCCACCGTGGCGGCCGAGCTGTTGAACCGCGCCATCGGGGACAGGCTTCACTGCATTTTCGTCGACAACGGCTTGCTTCGGAAGAACGAATTCGAGCAAGTGCTTGAGGATTACAAGGACATGGGCTTGAATGTGCGCGGCGTGCGTGCGGGTGACCAATTCTTGGAAGCCTTGGCCGGAGAGTTCGACCCGGAGGCCAAGCGCAAGGCCATTGGTCGCGTGTTTGTCGAAGTGTTCGACGAAGCGTCCAAAGGGGTGGAGGGTGCACGCTGGCTGGGCCAGGGCACGATTTACCCTGACGTGATCGAGTCGGTCAGCGCGACGGGTGGCCCCTCGGCCACCATCAAGAGCCACCACAACGTCGGTGGGCTGCCTGATTACATGACCCTCGAAGTGGTGGAGCCACTTCGCCTCTTGTTCAAGGACGAGGTGCGTCGCGTGGGGCGTGCCATGAACATCAAGGAACGCATCCTCGGACGCCACCCGTTCCCAGGTCCAGGGCTCGCCATCCGCATTTTGGGCGACATCACTGCCGAGAAGGTGCGTGTGTTGCAGGAGGTGGACCACATTTGGATCCAAGGCTTGCGCGACGCCGGCCTCTACGACGACGTGTGGCAGGCGGGGGCCATCCTGCTTCCCGTGCAAAGCGTGGGTGTGATGGGCGACGAGCGGACGTATGAGAACGCCGTGGCCCTTCGTGCCGTGAGCAGCACCGACGGCATGACGGCCGATTGGTGCCACTTGCCTTATGATTTCTTGGCCAAGGTCAGCAACGACATCATCAACAAGGTGCGTGGCGTGAATCGGGTTGTGTACGACATTAGCTCGAAGCCACCGGCCACCATCGAATGGGAATGACCCGTCACATCCTCCGTGCACGAATGCTCTGCTTGTTGGCAGCGTGCCTTCTTGTGTCGTCGGCGGATGCCCAGACGGATTCGGTTGCGGTGGACTCCGTGCAGGTCGACACGCTGAGGTTGGCCGTCCTGTTGCCCTTTGGCCTTCAAGTGGACACCCTGGAGGGAGGCATGCTTCCTCGCAAGACCGTCCGACTTCGACAAATTGCCATGTCGTGCCTGCACGGGGTGGAAGCGGCCGTGTCTCAATTGGGCGAAGCGGGTGTTCCGGTTGAAGTTCAGGTCTTGGACGAAACGCCAGACTCGCTGGGCCGTCCCCAGTACAGCCAGGCCCACCTCGGCCGAGCTGATGTGGTCGTGGGCCCGTTGATGCGGGAAAATGTGGGCGTGGTCGCCCCCAAAATCGACCGCCTGGGCAAGCAGCACATTTTGTTGACTGAGCAGCCAGAGCGCTACGTGGAGCGTGGGCCTGGCGTCCGCGCTGCTGTGCCCTTGGAATTGGCAGGGGTGGAGAAGTTGGCCCAGTGGGTGTCGGCCAAGCACGACACCGACCGGGTCGTTTTGGTGGTCACCCAGGGCAACGACGCGCTGCTCGAGACGGCGTTTGAGCAGGTGTTCAACGCCCAGCAGCGGACGAAGTGGCAAGAGGAAGGCGATTCGCTCCGTTACGCGCTGTTGGACACGGTACAGGGCAGCCGCCGGTCTGTCGGCCGTTTGGCCGAGCACGTCACCCCGTATGAACGGAACGTGGTCGTGGGTGTGGCCGGCCGTTCTTCACGCTCCATGTGGGCGGCCCTGCAAACCGAATTGCAGATGAACGACAGCTCCGACTTTGTGGTCTACGCGCATCCTGAGGTCGCAGACATGCCGTTTGTGGAAGGGGATTTGATGGAGCGTTGGCGCTTGACGTTGCCCTTGTCAGCCTCCATCCCATGGGAGGATTCCACCCGCTTCGACGCGTTGCAACAGTTCAGGGACGTGGCTGGCACGGACCCGGACAAGTATGCCACTTTGGCCCACGACGCCGTGCTGGACGCAGGGGTGAGGCATGCCCCCGAGGCGGCTTGGTTTGTGACCTCCATGATGGGGGACTTCGTGTGGAACCAGCGCCAAGAACAAGGGGCTTGGTTCAACGAGACGTGGGAGTTGCGGCGGTTTGCCCAGCTCGATTGGTGCCCCCTGGACACCATGCCTGAACTGCCGCCGTTTCAGCCCAGGTTGTTCATCGATCCAGAAATCGAGGACGTCATCCCTGTGCCCATGAAATACCGGCACCTGTTTCCCGAGGCGTACGAGGCTGATGGGACACCCATTCCGTGGCCTGGGGCCAAAGAGCGCAAGGCGCCCCAGGATTAAAGCGGTTCAGTTTCCGATCAAATCCGGTTGTCGATGAGGTCGACGCCGGGGTGCTTGTCGGCAGGGAAGGTGAACATCCCTGGCTTGACTTCCAATGAGGTGGAAAAGGACGTCACGGTGTAGGTCACGTCGCTTCCTTCGCGCCCTTTCATGACGATGCGCACGATTTCAAGGGCGGTGTCGTCGATGAACAGTTGCAAGGTGTGGTAGGGCTTGTCTTCCCCGGCGTACAAGTTGACGTGTGCGCAGTCCTTGTCTCCGATCTGGGCGCGGCCCATCCACTCGCGGCGGAAGTCTTCTTCCCACACAGTGAACAGCTGAGAGGGGTCCATGCCTTCTTCGCGCATGGTCTCCATGTCGTCCAGGTAGCACTCGTTCATCTCAGGCTCAAACGTCCACACGGATTCGCCGTCGCAGTAAATCACGTAGTCGCCCAAGTCGAGGTGGAAGCGGTCTCCCTCAATCTGAACGGCGCCTTCTTGCGTCAGCTCGAAGTCGTTCTTCAAGTCCACCAGGGTGCTGGTGTACGAGATTTCGTAGGCGGTGTAGGTTTTGGCCTTCTCGCTCAAATCGCCCAGCAGGACGTCTGGATCTTGGCTGAGGGCAGGGGTCAGGGCCATGGCGCAAAAGGCGCTGAGCATGGAGAGAATCTTCCGCATGGTGCAAACTTACTCGGTTGTGGTGGAGCTGGATTGCAACAACTGTTCCAAACTCGCTTCGTCGGACACCAGGACCTTCCGGGCCTTGCTCCCCTCGAACGGCCCGATGATGCCGGCCGCTTCCAATTGGTCGATCAATCGTCCCGCGCGGTTGTACCCCAGCTTCAGCTTTCGCTGCAACAGGGACGTGGAACCTTGTTGGTGCATCACCAGCACACGCGCAGCGTCTTCGAACATGGGGTCCCGGTCTTCTTGGTCAATCCCGCCGCTTGATTCGCTGGCCTCCGCTGGAGGGGGTGGCAATTCGTAGGATTGGGCGAAGCCTTGCTGTGACCCCACGAATTCGCAGATCTTCTCCACTTCAGGGGTGTCCACGAAGCCGCACTGCAAGCGAATCAGGTCGTTGCCTGTGCTCATCAGCAGGTCGCCTCGGCCGATCAATTGGTCGGCACCCCCGGCATCAAGGATGGTGCGGGAGTCGATTTTCGAAGTCACCCGGAACGCCACGCGTGCGGGGAAGTTGGCTTTGATCGTGCCGGTGATGATGTTGACCGAAGGACGCTGCGTGGCGATGATCAAGTGGATGCCGATGGCGCGTGCGAGTTGCGCCAACCGCGCGATGGGCGTTTCCACTTCCTTGCCGGCCGTCATGATCAAGTCGGCAAACTCGTCCACCACGAGCACGATGTACGGCATGTAGTGGTGTCCGAGGCGGTGGATGTCCTTGCCGTTGTCGGGGTGCCCGTCCGCCAACCCAGGGATGATCTTGCGTTTGGCAAACTTGGCGTTGTATTCCTTGATGTTCCGACAATGCGCCGCCTTGAGCAGCTCGTACCGCTGGTCCATTTCCACGCACAAGCTGTTCAACGTGGACACCACTTTGCTGGTGTCCGTGATGATGGGGTCTTCGCTGTCCGGCAACTGCGCCAGGTAATGACGCACAATCTTGTTGTACAGGGTGAGCTCCACCTTCTTCGGGTCCACCAGCACAAACTTCAACGTCGACGGATGCCGGCGGTACAGCATGCTCACCAACATGGCGTTCAATCCGACGGACTTGCCCTGGCCTGTGGCGCCTGCCATGAGCAGGTGCGGCATTTTGGCCATGTCGAAGACGTAGGTCTCGTTGCTGATGGTCTTGCCCAAGGCGATGGGCAGCTCGGCGTCGCTGTTCTGGAACTTTTCGCTGGCGATGAGCGTGCGCATGCTGACAACGTCCGGGTTGGAGTTGGGCACCTCGATGCCGATGGTGCCTTTGCCTGGGATGGGGGCGATGATGCGAATGCCCAACGCCGCCAGGCTCAAAGCGATGTCGTCCTCGAGGTTCTTGATCTTGCTGATGCGCACCCCGGGCGCAGGCACGATTTCGTACAACGTCACCGTGGGCCCGACTTCCGCCGAAATCTTGTCGACTTCAATTTTGAAGTTCTGCAGGGTGCGGATGATGTTGTCCTTGTTGACGTCGAGTTCTTCCGCCGTGACGCGGTGCTTTCCATCGCCGTGATCCGCCAGCTTGTCGATGTTGGGCAGTTGGAACTTGGGCAGGTCCAGCGTCGGGTCAAACGGCCCAAACTCTTGCGTCAAATCGTCCAGCTGCGCCTTGGTCAGCACTTCCTCATCTAGGGCTTCTTTCACTTCGAACGCCACGTCGTCCTGGCCGTCCTTTGCGGCCTCCGCAGCGACGGGGGTCACGTCCTCTGCTCGTGTCTCGGGCACTTGTGCGGGTTCCGGTTCGGGCGGGAGGGTCACTTCGAAAGGCACGTCGTCTGCTTCGTCGGCATTGTCGGACGTCTCTGCGGCTTCCGCTTCCCGCTTGGCCTTGTCTTTTGCGAGCAAGATGTTCGTGGCCGACATGGGGCGTTCAGATCCGGAATCCGCCGTGTCGTTGGCCTCACGTGAAGCCGCGTCCTGTTTCACTGCAGCCTCATCCGCTTCGTCTTCTGCCCGCATCGTGTCTTTTGAGGTTCTCATCCATGTGCCCACCATCTCTTTAAACTTGATTGCCGAAGGGCGGTGGTTGCAAAACCACATGCAGGCCAGAAGAAAAGCCAGGAAAAATGGAGCGCCCATTTCCATGCCGCGATCCAACACCTGCATGCTCCAGATGCCTGCCGCGCCAACAATGTGGTCGTTCAGCCAGCTGAATTGAGGCTCTCCGTCCACGGCCACGGATGGGGTGATCAGGGCGAGTTGGCAAGGAAGGATCAGGGCCAGTGCCAGCGACAACCGGAACGATTTGCCCAGGGGGAGCAGGTCTTGGTCGGTCAACCACTTCACCCCCAGCAGAGTCAGCATGAACGGAATGGCCAACGCCCCGAGGCCCAAGCCTTGACGTGCGAAGAAATACCCGATGTACGCCCCGAGTCCGCCCACGATGTTGTGGAAGGCCTCCAAGGGGTCGGCGTCGACGCCGAGTTGAATGAGGCGAATGTCTTGGTCCCCCGACCCGAAGGCAGAGAAGATGGACAAGGTGAAGATGAGCGCCGTCAGCAGGGCAAACAGCCCAGAAATGGTGCGGGTTCGTTCGTCGGCCCAGAAGGCTTTGGCATTCTCCACAGCTTGAAATGTGGGGAGGGTGAACCAGGATTTGGCCGCCTTAGAGCCTCGCTTCGCGCCCTTTTTGGCTTTGCTTGTGCGCTTGGCTTTTTTGCCTCCGCCAGAAGAGGAGTCATCTTTGTCGTGAAGGAGGATGTTCTTCGCCATGTGTTACGAAGCTAAACGCTGCATTCACACAGGCATTGTGAGCCGTTTTTGCTTCTTCACGCAGGCGTGTGCAAAAGGGCGTTGCTCCAATCAAGAGAATTCGCTATCTTTGCCCTCCAATTCTTGAAACCATGGCGAAGAAAGGCAACCGAGTTCAGGTGATTTTGGAATGCACAGAGCACAAAGAGTCTGGCATGCCAGGCACGTCGCGTTACGTCACCACGAAGAACCGCAAGAACACTCCAGACCGCATGGAGATCAAAAAGTTCAACCCAGTCCTTCGCCGCTACACGGTGCACAAGGAGATCAAGTAATTTGATTTAAACCTCTGAAATTCAGAAAGCATGGCTAAGAAGACAGTGGCATCGTTGCAGACCGGAGGTGGTCGTCAGCACACCAAGGTGATCAAGATGGTGCGCAGCGAAAAGACAGGTGCGTACTCTTTCAAGGAAGAAGTGGTGCACAACGACGAAGTGAAGGACTGGTTCGCCAAGAACTGAGGAAATCGCTTCCACAACAACGAATTTGGATGGGCTGGTTTCCTCGTGAATCCGGCCCATTTTTTGTTTCACCCCACACACGCAACGCCTGATGGGATTTTTCAAGAGGCTGTTTGGCCAAGAGAAGAAGGAGTCGCTCGACCAAGGCTTGGCCAAGTCCAAGCAGGGAGTCATGGAGCGCATCTCCCGGGTGTTCACGGGACGTCGCCGGATCGACGACGACCTGTTGGACGATTTGGAAGAAGCGCTGATTTTGTCGGACGTCGGGGTGGACACGACCGAGGCCATTTTGGGCCGGTTGCGCAAGCGCGCCACTTGGGAGGCCTACGTCGACCAAGGCGAGCTGATGACCATGCTCCGCGAAGAGGTGTTGGGGCTGATCACCAAGGACGACGACCGCTCTTGGGCCGACTCGACGGCGTACCGCGTGCCGCGTGGTGGCGACCATCCACATGTGGTAATGATTGTTGGTGTGAATGGCGTCGGGAAGACGACTTCGATCGCCAAGCTTGCGCACCGTTACAAGTCTGAGGGCATGAGCGTCATGTTGGGCGCGGCCGACACGTTCCGTGCGGCGGCGGTGGACCAGCTGAAGGTTTGGGGAGAACGCGTGGGTGTGGAAGTGGTCGCCCAGGGCATGGGCTCCGACCCGGCGGCCGTGGCCTTCGACACGTTGCAAGCGGCGGTGGCGAGGAACGCGGATTTGGTCTTGATCGACACGGCAGG
>JBMZWX010000048.1:0-10823 GCA_049627085.1 Flavobacteriales bacterium
TATTTCGTTTGGAATTTCCGGTAGAGCTGACGCTGGCGGTTGTCGAGGTCGATGTGCCGGCCCTCAATCCACGCGTGGGTCAAGCTGTTGGTCCGCATGTCCAGCGCGTCGCCTTCGGACAAGAACATCGTCGCCACCTTGCCACGCTCCAGCGTCCCCACCTGGTCGTCGATGCCCAAAATGCGGGCAGGATTGCGCGTCAACGCCTGAATTGCCTGCTCTTCTGTCAACCCGTACGCCCGGGCCGTGCCGGCGTAAAACGGGAGGTTGCGCGAATTCATCTCGGTCATCCGCTTGTCGACCTGCAACGCCACGGTCAGCCCCTCGTCCATGAGGAGCTTGGGCAACTTAAACGGCAAATCCACGTCGTCGTCGGCAAACCGCGGGAGGCTGTGCACGCTTTGCAACATCACCGCCACGTCGTTTTCGCGAAGCAAGTCCGCCACGAGGTAGGCGTCGTAGCCCCCGACAATGGCCATGCGCTCGATGCCCAAGTCTCGCTTGAAATGAACCGCTTCGGTGATGGCACGCGCGTCATTGGTGTGCACGTACAAGCACAGCGACCCGTCAAACAGCCCGCGCATGCCCTCGTGCCTCACGTCGGTCACCGATCCACGGGGCGCCGCGGCGTAGGCCTGGGCCTCGCCGAAGAACCGCTCGATCTCATGCTTTTGCTGGTCGTACGTCTTCCTGCGCTGGATGTCCACCTTGCCGTCGCTGCGGTGGCGGTGGTGGGTGGACGGCCAGTTCAAGTGAATCCCATCCACCATCACCATGGCGGCGTCTTCCCAGTTCCACCCGTCGAAATGAACGACCCCACTGGAGCCCGAGACCACGCCGCCGCGGGGCGTGATTTGGCCCATCAACACCCCGTTGGTGCGCACCGTGGGCGGAATTTCACTGTCTGTGTTGAATGCGATCACAGACCGAACGTTCGGACGGAACGTGCCCACCTCGTATTGGTCTTGGGTGGCCCGCACCGCGCCAATCTCCTGAAGACCCAAAGTGGTGTTGGTCACGATGAAGCCCGGGTACAAGTGTTGTCCGGTGGCGTCCACGATGTCGTCGTACTTCTGGCGGTTCACCTGGAAGCTGCGGCCGACGTAATCGATTTTGCCGTCACGAAAGCCCACCGCGCAATCCTCCAGCACGTCGCCCGTGCCCAAGTGGGCGGTGGCGCCCAGGATCAACATGGAACGGCTTTGTTCTGCCCCAGGGGTGGGCTGGGCCCACGCTGCACTGGCGCCCAACATCAGGGCCAGCGCGGCCCCAAACAAGGAGGTCAAATCAACGGTTTTCATCGGTCAGGGTGTCGCAGTGGTAATGAGATTGGATGCGCTCGCTGGGGCGCTTTTGGCCGGCGCCGCCTGAAGCTTGGCCGGCGTCGTACATCTTGGCGGTGAGGCGTGCGCGCTCGAGGCGCATGGCCTCGCGAAGCGCCAAGTCACGGTCCTTGTCGAAGCGACGGACGCCGTCGACAAAGGTTTGCTCTGCCTTGGCGTTGATGCTCAGGGGGTGGTCGGACCACACCACCACATCGGCGTCTTTGCCCGCCTTCAACGAGCCCGTCCGGTGGTCGATGTGCAGCAACTTGGCGGGGTTGAGGGTCACAAACTTCAACGCTTCCTCCTCCGGCACGCGGCCGTACTTGTGCGCCTTGGCCGCCTCCTGGTTCAAGCGGCGCGCCATCTCCGCGTCGTCGGAGTTGAAGGCCGTCACCACACCTTGGTTGTGCAGCACGGCGCCGTTGTAAGGAATGGCGTCCTTCACCTCGTATTTGTACGCCCACCAATCGCTGAAGCTCGACCCGCCGGCCCCGTGCTCCGCCATCTTGTCGGCCACCTTGTAGCCCTCCAAAATGTGCGTGAACGTGTTCAAGCGGAAGCCCAACGAATCCGCCACGTGCATCAGCATGTTGATCTCGTCTTGGCGGTAGCTGTGGCACGTCACGAAGCGCTCCTCCCGAAGGATTTGCAGCAGCGTCTCCAGCTCCAAATCCACACGTGGCGCCAGCGGTCCCCGGCCTTCCCGGATGTCCTTGCGTTTGGCGCTGCGAAGGGCGGCCCGGTGCTCAAGCTGCGCCATGCCATACTCGCGGGCCCGGATGAAGTGGTCGTAGTAGACCTGCTCCACCCCCATGCGCGTCTGCGGGAAGCGGCTTCGGTACCCGTCGCCCCAGTTGCTCTGCTTTACGTTCTCCCCGAGGGCAAACTTGATGAACGGCACCGCATCCTCGAACAACAATTCCCGAGGCTCGGACCCCCACCGGAATTTGACAATGGCGCTCTGGCCCCCGATGGGGTTCGCCGAACCGTGGAGGATTTGGGCGCACGTCACCCCGCCGGCCAATTGGCGGTACATGTTGACGTCCTCGCTGTTGACCGAGTGGCCAATCCACACTTCCGCGCTGCTCGCTTGGGTTCCTTCATTCACCCCGCGGTCCACGGCGATGTGCGTGTGCTCGTCGATCACGCCGGGGGTCACGTGCTTTCCCTTGGCGTCCAACTCCACCGGCACAACCCCTGCGGGCAGCAACTCCGCCGGGTTGAGTTGGGTCCCCACGGCCACGAGCTTGCCTTCGTGGACCAGCACGTCGGCGCCGTCGAGCACCCCCTCTTCCTCGCACGTCCACACCGTCGCGTTGCGGATCCACACGGTCTCCGCTTCAAGCCGGTCCGGCGTGCCGTACGCAGTGAACGGGTAGACAACCCCGGACAAGTCCAAGCCATCTTCTTCCTCGTCGAAAGCTTCCAATTCCGGGACTTCGGCGACGTCGGAACCTTCCTCTTCCGCCTCAACCTCTTGGGCGTCTGGGGCAGGGGCTTCGTCGGCGTTTCGGATGGCGGACCAATCGACCCATCGTCCGTCGGCGGTTTGGCCTGAACCTTCCCAAATGCGGCTCTCCATCCACACGTTGCCGGTCAACCGAATGGGACCGTCGGCGGTCGGAATGCGGAACACCACTGTCCGGTTGTCGAGGGTCAACGGCACCTTCTTGTCGGTGGAGTCGTTGACGCTCCACAACGCCTTCCACGCGCTGGGCTCGCCCTTCACCTCCACGGCGTACACGCTGTCCTCCACGTTGACGTTGTAGGACCCGGCGAGGTCCAACGGGTGGCGGTCGCGCATGGGCGTGGCTTGTCCGGCGACCCAATGCTCCACGATGTGGGTGCCCTGGGCAAACAACGGCCCGTCTGTCACCAACACGTTGGCCACGCGGCCCTGCTTCAACGACCCCAATTGATCCGACAGGCCGAGCCACGATGCAGGCGTCGAGGTCAACGCCCGAAGCGCTTCTGTTTCAGACAGGCCGGCATCGACCGCCTTCCGGACGTTCCCCAAGAAAGCAGATGGGTCTTTCAACCCGTGCGCGGTGAACGCCACAGGCACCCCTGCGTCGTGCAGCCGGGCGGCGTTGGACGGGGCCAACTCCCAATGCTTAAGCTCGTTCAACCCGATGAGTCGGGCCAAATGGGGATCCGACACATCGTACCCCTTCGGAAAGTTCACGGGCACCGCCATCCGCACTTCAGCCAAAGCCAACGCCTCGGCGCGCTGGTAACCGTCTCCGCCGCCCAGCACGATGGGCTCCGTCACGTCGAATTCATCCAGCACGGTCTCCGCGCGCAAGACGTCTTTCCAGCCGCCCGCAGAAAACACGCGGGGCAACGCTTCCGAGGCCACGAACGCTTCGAGGGACAGGTTGGTGCCACCCGCCATGCCGCGTGGCGACGCCTCGGCGTACCATTGGGCGTCGAGGTGGGTTTGGCGCAACAGCGCCGTGGCGCCCATCAGCGAGCTTGGGTAATTCTGCGACGACGATCCCTTTCTGAAACTCATGTGGAACGACGCGTCGGGGACGAGCAAGGCTTCCCTGGGGTCCGCCAAAGGCAGCACCACCGCGCCCGTGCCGCGCACCACGCCGTCTTGCACGTGCGTCAACAAGGCGCCAAACCCGGCCTTGCGCAAGGCCTTGGCTTTGTCGGCCTCAGGATCAAACTCCATGGCCGCAGACGTTTCCGGGCGGACCGCCTCGTTCCACCCAAACGCGCCTTTCTTGTCGCTCAAGTCTTGGGGGGTGCGGGACCAGCCGGCGCTTTGGGCCTCAGGGGTGCCGAAGTCGCTGTGCACGTCCACGAACGAAGGGTACAAGTGCAACCCCGTCATGTCCAAACGGACGGCGGGGCCGTTCACAGTCACCTCGCTGGCGGGGCCGGCGGCCACGATGCGGCCCCTGTGCATCACCACGGTGCCGTCCTCCAGGACGGTGGTGGCGTCGAGGTGCACGGTGGCGTGTTCCAGCACAGTGGACACCAACGCTTTGTCATGGGTGCCGTTGACCGGAAAGGTTGGGTCAGATTGGGCTTGAAGGCCCCAAGGAGTCAAGAAAGCCACACCCAAGGCGGCCCTGAAAAGCGTGCGTGTCATCAAATCGTCTATCCACATGTGAAGGTCGTCTACCACGTCCTGAAAGGACGCCTCAAGGTACACCGACGACACGGCCTCTGGAAATCCACTGCGTACCTTTGAAGCCCATGGAAACACCACGCATTCCCACCAGCGTCTACGCAGAGATGACCCCCAACCCTGCGGTGATGAAGTTTGTCGCCGACCGCAACCTCGTGCCCGGCGACTTGCAACTTGAATTTCGCAACAAGGGCGAGGCCATGCTTTGCAGCCCCTTGGCCACGGAAATCTTCAACTTTCCCTTCGTCACCAACGTGTTCATCAGCGGCCAAATGGTCAGCGTCACCAAAGACGACAGCCTCGGGTGGGAAATGATTGTGCAGCAATTGCGCGAGTACATCCGTGAGTGGCTCATGGACCACGCGGAGGCGGTGGAAGCCGACAAACTGGAAGACGCCCTTCCCAAGTTGGCGTCGGCCGTGTCTGAAGCGCCTGCCGCGGCGCCTGCCGGGCTGGACCCCGAGTCCGTGAAGTTCATTGCCGAGGAGGACATCGTGCCTTCCGAGCACGACGACACCATCAAACAGCTCCTCGAAGAGTTCGTGCGGCCCGCCGTGGAGCAAGACGGCGGCGCCATCGACTTCAAGGCGTTCTCCGAGGGCACGGTGTACGTGCACCTGCGGGGCGCATGCTCAGGCTGTCCCTCCTCCACGCAAACGCTGAAAGGCGGCATCGAGCAATTGCTCAAATCCAAGCTCGACGCCGTCGAAGAGGTCGTCGCGTTGGGCGTGTGACGCCCGCTGGAAGATCAGCTCTCGGACTCCGAGCGCTTCAAGGCGTCGATCTCTCCCCGCAGCGTGTCCAAGGCGCTCCGCAGGCTCGCGGCTGAGGCGGGTTGTCCATCCAAAGCTGAAGGCAATTCAAAGCTGAGGTACGCCGCCGCGCGCCACACCTCCACCACGTCGTCTCCCGCCACGGCGTAAGGCGCGAACGCAGGGTTGTCGCTGTGCAGCACCAGGCGTCCGGCGCCAGGCAGGTCGTTCTCGATGCGTTTGAACACCACCCCGTCGTTCCGGGTGACCACGATGTGCGGCCTCAACCCTCCGACGCTCATCCAATCGTCCACGTACTGGCACAGGATGTAGCTGCCTGACGGGATGGGCAGCATGCTGTCGCCCTCGATTTGGAACATGCGGTAGGTGGAGTCGGGGGCCAATTCCTTCAGGGGCAACCCAAACGTCGGCAACTGAGACACCCACTCCGGGTCGCCGTAGCCGTGGGCGTACCCCGCGGCAGCCTTGACGGGCACCACCACCACCCGCTCGCGGTCGCTGGCCGAATCGACGGACACCGTCAACACCCGCATCCTGTCGCCCTTGGCGCGCTCGGCGGCTTCGGCGTTCTTCTCGCCGCGCACCAGCGCGTCCACGGTGGTGCCAAAGCACGCCGCCATGTCGATGAGCACCGACAGCTTGGGCTCCGAGCGGCCTTCCTCGTACGCCCCGAGGGTGGGGCGCGTGAGGCCCAACCGGTCCGCAAGGGCTTGCTGGGTCCAGCCTTTGGCCTTCCGAAGGGACTTCAAATTCTCAGGCAGTTTGCTTTGCATGAAAACAAAGATAGCACCTTTTGCTCGGATTGTTGGATTTGCTCATTATTTTAGCAGGCCGATTTGACGTCTGCCATGAACGACCCACACACTTCGCCCCAACGGTCCATTCTTCACATGGACCTCGACACGTTTTTCGTGTCGGTGGAGCGGCGCATGGACTCGCGGCTGGAGGGGAAACCCATCCTGATCGGCGGCACCGGCGACCGGGGTGTGGTGGCGTCGTGCAGCTACGAGGCACGCAGTTTTGGGGTGCATTCGGGGATGGCGATGAAAATGGCGCGGGCGCTCTGCCATGAGGCCGTGGTGATTCGCGGCAATTCGATGGCCTACTCCAAACAATCGGAGCTCGTCACCGAGATCGTGCGGGAGGCGGTTCCGGTGTGCGAAAAAAGCTCCATCGACGAGTTCTACGCCGACCTGACCGGGCTCGACCGGTTCTTCGGATGCTGGCAATTTTCACGGGAGCTCCGGGAGCGGGTGATTCGGGAAACCGGGCTTCCCATTTCGCTGGGGTTGAGCACCAGCAAAACTGTGGCCAAAGTGGCCACCGGCGAAGCCAAACCCAACAACGAACGGCAAGTCAGCCGAGGCACAGAACGGCACTTCCTCGGCCCGCTCTCGGTCCGAAAAATCCCCATGGTCGGCGCCGAGACGTACCGGACGCTGCGCAACCTCGGCATCTCCACCATCCGCACCTTGCAGGACATGCCTGTGGAGCTCCTCGAGCAGGTGCTCGGAAAGAACGGCCGTGCCATTTGGCGCAAGGCCCACGGGCTCGACACCGCCCCGGTGGTGGCGTACAACGAGCGCAAGTCCATCTCCACCGAGCGCACCTTCGCCAAGGACACCACCGACGGCGACAAGCTCCACGCCATCATGCTCGCCATGGCGGAAAACCTGGCGTTCCAGCTTCGGAGAGGCGACAAACTCTCGGCGTGCGTGACCGTCAAAGTGCGCTACGCCGACTTCTCGACGAAAAGCATGCAACGCCGCATTCCCTACACCGCCGCAGACCACCACCTCGTGCCCGTGGCGAAGGAGTTGCTGGAAAAGCTGTTGGACCGTCGCGTGCGCGTGCGCTTGATTGGGGTGCGCTACAGCCATTTGGTCGGTGGGGGATGCCAAATCCACCTGTTCGACGACACCGAAGAACGCCTCAAGCTGTACGAGGCCATGGACCACATCCGGATCCGGTACGGGGACCGAAGCGTGGTCCGGGCGGCGGGACTTGAAGCCCGAACCATCGGCCGAAGCAACCCCTTCAACGGCGGGCCGCCCCCCCTTTTGGCCCACCGGCACCAATGACCCCCTGCCCCCTCTTTGTCCCACCACCCTCAACCCTTTTTCCCATGTGCGGCCGCTACGTCACCGTCTCTTCCATCCAAGCCGTGGAGCAACGCTTCAACGTCCAGGCCCCCACGCCTTGGACCGCCAACACCAACGTCAGCCACGGCGACCAAGCGCCGGTGGTGGCCAGCGACAAGCCCGGCGAGGTGCAAATGATGCAGTTTGGGTTCACCCCAGGCTGGGCGAAGAAACAGTACTACATGATCAACGCGCGGGCGGAGGGCGACCGAAACGCGGTGAACGACCCGAGCTACACCGGGGCGATGGGGATCTTGGACAAGCCGATGTTTCGCAAGGCGATTCGGTCGCAACGCTGCCTCGTCGTGGCCGACGCGTTCATCGAAGGGCCCGAGCGGGAGAAGCTGTCCAAACCATTCGTGATCTACCCGCGTGACGGGCAGCGTCCGTTCGCCTTGGCCGGGATTTGGGACGAGTGGTGCGACCCGTCGAGCGGCGAACGCCTCCGCTCGTTCGCGGTCCTGACCACGGTGTCGAACGCCCTGACCCAAGCCGTGGGGCACCACCGCGCTCCGGTGATCCTCGACCCGGACCGGGAGCGCGAATGGCTCAATCCCGACACGCCCCTCGGCGACGTCACAGCCATGCTTCGGACCTGGGACGCCAAGCGGTTCAACGCCTACCCCATTTCACCCGCCATCCGCGACCCGAGGCGGAACGGATCGACCTTGTTGCAGCCTGTGGGGCAAAGGATTTGGCCTGAATTCACCCACGAACTGCACGAGACGCTGGAGGTGTTTGGGATGGGCGAGTCCCAGTCGCGCAGCCGGCGGGCGGCCGAGGTGTCGGACACCACGCGCGGAGGCGGGCCGATGGCGGAAGAACCGCGTGGCATGACCTGGGGGCACCAAGGATCCCTGTTCGATTGACACCCCATGCACTTCCACGCGCACAGCCGTTTCAGCCTGCGCTACGGCATCCTGTCGGTCGATGAATTGATCGACCGGGCACAGGCCGTGGGGGTGACCCGCCTTGCCCTGACCGACATCGGCACCACGTCTGCGAACTGGGACTTCGTTCGGAGGGCGAAGGAGAAGGGCATCGAGCCCGTGTTGGGGATGGACATCCGAAACGGACGAGATCGTTGCTTCGTGGCCCTGGCGCGGCACCCGGAAGGCTACGCCGCGCTGTGCCGCTGGGCGTCGGAGCACCACCTCTCCCACACGCCTTACCCCACGCGGTTGCCTGAAGAGGTCCGGCGGGCGGGCGTGGCTGCCGTGTACCCCTGGCCCGCCGCCATGCCCGACGACGGATGGGGACACGACGAGTGGATCGGGGTGCAAGCGTGGGACGTGCCGTCGGTGAGGTTGGCGGGCGTCGGGGACGACGTGAAACGGCGGTTGGTCGCCCAATCCACGACCACCTTCACGTGCAAGCGCGATTGGAACGCCCACCGCTTGCTCCGGGCGATCGACCACAACACGCTGCTGAGCCGCTTGGACCCGGCCGACTGTGGCGACCCGCGCGATTGCCTGCGGGGGCCTTCGGAATTGCGGGACGCGTTTGCCGAGATGCCTGAGCTGGTGGCGCGGGCGGAGGCGCTCATGGCAGGATGCCACATGACCTTGCCCTCTCCCCCTGAAGGCCGGTTGCACAACAACCCGCACACTTACACGGCATCTGAAGACGAGGACGAGGCGCTCGTGCGGGCGCTGTGCGCGGAGGGTTTGGCCTACCGGTATCCTGACCACGACCCTGCTGTGCTCGACCGGATGGAACATGAAATCGGGCTGATTCGACAGCAAGGCTACCTGGCGTATTTCCTCATCAATTGGGACATCACCAGCTACGCGCGAAGCCAAGGGTACTTCCACGTCGGACGGGGCAGCGGGGCCAACAGCCTGGTGGCGTACCTGTTGCGCATCACCGATGTGGATCCCATTGAACTCGACCTCTACTTCGAGCGCTTCATCAACCTCTACCGCGCCAACCCCCCGGACTTCGACATCGATTTCTCGTGGACCGACCGCGACGACGTGGTGGCCTACATGTTCAAGCGCTTCCCCAACGTGGCGCTTCTCGCCGCGTACAACACCTTCCAATACCGGGCCGCGGTGCGTGAATTGGGCAAGGTCATGGGCCTGCCCAAACACGAAATCGACACCTTGTGCGCCGGAAAATTCAACCCCAATCGGTTGGGCGAGATGGAGACCGTCGTGCTCCAATACGCCGCCGTGCTGCGCGATTTCCCCAGCAGCCTGACCCTCCATGCCTGCGGGGTGCTGATCGCCCACGACGACATCCACCGCTACGGCGCCTTGTTCATGCCGCCCAAAGGGTTGCCCACCGTGCAGTTCGACATGCTCGTGGCCGAGGATGTGGGGCTGTACAAGTTTGACATCCTGAGCCAGCGCGGGCTCGGAAAAATCAAGGATGCGCTGGAGATGGTGCGCGCCCGAGATCCGGAAACCGCCGCAGAGATTGACATCCACGACATGCGGCGGTTCAAGGCGGACGAGGGCGTGCGCGCCATGCTTCGGGAAGCCCGCGCCACGGGGTGCTTCTACGTGGAGTCGCCCGCCATGCGCATGCTCATGCGGAAACTCGAGGTCGACGACTACCTGGGCTTGGTGGCGGCGAGCTCGGTCATCAGGCCTGGGGTGTCGCGAAGCGGGATGATGCAGGCGTACATCGAACGGCACCGCGACCCGTCCAAACGCGCCGACGCCCACCCCGTTCTGCTCCACCTCATGCCCGAGACGTACGGGGTCATGGTGTACCAAGAGGACGTGATCAAGGTGGCGCACCGGTTCGCGGGCCTCGACCTCGG
The DNA here is from genome assembly GCA_049627085.1 of Flavobacteriales bacterium. Classification (GTDB taxonomy): domain Bacteria; phylum Bacteroidota; class Bacteroidia; order Flavobacteriales_D; family Sanyastnellaceae; genus UBA11663. The sequence continues at coordinate 10,152 of JBMZWX010000048.1, forward strand.
GGAGGCCGACGTGTTGCGGCGCGGAATGAGCGGGAAGTTTCGGTCCCGGGAAGAATTCGACCGGGCCCGCGACACCTTCCACACCAAGGCCGTGGCGAAGGGGCATGCGCCGGAGTTGGTGCGCGAGGTTTGGCGTCAAATGGAAAGCTTCGCCGGCTACGCCTTCGCCAAGGGACACTCCGCCTCGTACGCGGTCGAGAGTTACCAAAGCCTGTTCCTCAAGGTTCATTTCCCCGTCGAGTACATGTGCGCGTGCATCAACAACTTCGGCGGGTTCTACCGGACCGAATTCTACGTGCACGAGGCCCGCATGCTCGGCGCCCGCATCGAAGCGCCGTGCGTCAACACCGTGGGCGCCTTGGCTGTCGCCAACCCCCATTCCCGAACCCTCACCCTGGGCTTCAACCTCGTCAAGGACCTCCAAGACAGCACCGTGTCCCGCCTCGAACAGGCACGGGCGGACGGCGGACCCTTCACGTCCCTGGTCGACTTCGTGAAGCGGGTGGGGCCGTCGCTGGAACAACTCACCCTGCTCATCCGGGTGGGGGCGCTGCGGTTCACCGGCGCGGAAAAACAGGTGCTGCTCTGGGAAGCCCACTTCCTGCTGGCCGCCCAATCCCCAACTCCCCGCAACTCCCCCCAGGACCTTCTGGCCCGCAAACGCAGCCTGCC
>JBMZWX010000049.1:0-10667 GCA_049627085.1 Flavobacteriales bacterium
GAGCGCTCGCCTCACACGCGAGAGGTCACTGGTTCGAGTCCAGTATTGCCCACAACGACAAGCCCCGCACGCAAGTGCGGGGTTTTTTGTAGGCTTGTCACAACAAAAAAGCGCGCTTCACAGCGCGCTTTTCTTCTGGGTATTTGGCTGGCTTTATTAGAAACCGTAGCTCACGCTGAGTTGGAAGTTTGGCAGAACACGACCGAAGCCAAACGTATCACCGATGTCAGATGCAAGGTCTCCGGTTCCTGTTATTGTCGGACCGCCAGTATGCAAGGCACCAATGTCAAAACCCACTTGGATGCCCTTTACAGGTTTTGCACCAACGCCGACACCGAGGTAGCCTACGGGGTTGTTTTGATATCTCACATTGTAAGTATGGCTGGCGTCTGTCTGATCCGTCAGTGTGCCTTCGATGCCACCAATGCCGATGCCTGTGTTGATTCGAAACCAATTGACACCTTCAAATGGACGGTGGTTGATGAAAAATCCAATCCAGTTGGTTTCACCTGTGGCGTCGAATGTGACACCGCTGATTTCTGGACTCACAGGATTGTCTCCAGAGAAGGCGCCGATGCCAACGAAAAGGCTCGTTTTCTCGGAGAGATTGTGAGTGAGGTTGAGTGAGGGGCCAAACGGGCTGATTCCCAAGCCCACGCCGTATTCAGCAAAATCAGAGGATTCCTCTTGGGCGAAAGAAGGGCAGCAAGCCACCAGGGTTGCTGCAAGAACAAGAACTGCATGCTTCATCGTAAAAGGTTTTTAATGAATGCCTTAAAGATGAGCCGCTGACCTTTGTCAAGTGTTGGCTACAGATGAAGTTGTCGACATATCATGTTGGATTTAAACAAAAAAGAGGAGCAAATGCTCAAGCGTGGAAGTAATGCCGGTCGACTGTGCAGACGGCCGTGCGGTATGACTCGTACCATTCTGCATGGCCTTTGGCTTTGGCCTCGCGATGCAACGGATGCCGCGACCACGCCTCTACGGCCTCGTCGTTTTCCCAATAGCTCATGAACACCGTGCCCTCGTCTTTGCTGGCGTATTCATGCCCGAGGTAGCCATCCATGCCCATCGCCGCGGCAAGGGTGTCGTCGTCCATGCGGCGGTATTCGGCCATTTGGTCCACACTCAGCCCTTCCTTCAGGTGATGCACAAAGACAACCACCTTGTTTCCCGGCTGAAGTTCCAAGTTGGGGTCAGGCAGCCTCATTCGTCGTCGGTCGTATTGGGTTCACGGAGGATGCGGTAGGCCGAGGCCAAGTCACTGAACACCTGGGTGAACACGATGTTGCCGTCGTCGTTGAAGTCGAAGCACTCGTAGATCCAAAGCTGCACGGCCTTGCGCGAACCGTCCTCCCTCGTCTTGGACACTTCCCACAGAAACATGCCGTTCACCGACCCGTTGGGCCGCTGGGTCTCAGGGTCTACCCCTGGCAAGAAGTGGGGAGGCTCCATCAATTCGTAGTCGAATTCAGCCCAAAACGCGTCGTACACCGACCGCATCTTCTTCCTCGACAAGGTCGTCGGGGCGTTCACCCCGGTGCCCCGCCACATCGCAGTTTCTGCAAACCCGCCCCAGAACGCTCCGGCGTCCTCCGCTTCGAACGCCCTGAACACGGTTTCCACGGTTTGGGCGTTGCGCACGAACGCGAGGGAGGCAGGGTCGGTCGAACTGCACCCCAAGGTGCTTGCCACGGCAGCTGCCGCCACCCAAGTCAACACAGAGGATTTCTTCATGGCACCAAACTACAAATGGTCGCATCTTTGCGCTTGCTCAATTAGTGAGCGGGGCCCCGTAGTTCAAGGGATAGAATAGGCGTTTCCTAAACGCTTGATCCAGGTTCGAGTCCTGGCGGGGCTGCATGATTTTCTCCTTGGGTCGGATGACGGCCGGCGTCCTCATTCTTGCCTTTGTCCTTCCCTTTCAGCGGGGAACTTCGAAGCCTCCAGTGCGCGTGGAGCTGGTGGTGCTTGGCAACGTCCAAGACGGTGGTGCTCCACACATCGGCTGTGGACGACCTTGTTGTCGCAATCTGTTTTTACGGCCGCGCTCTGAGCGACGAGTGGTGTCTTTGGGCCTCATCAGTCGGGCTTGGGAGGAAACCGTGTTGTTTGAGGCCACCCCAGATTTGCCCAGCCAATGGGCCACCCTCGCAGAACGGTCAGGCGTACCGCAGCCCTCCGAAATCTTCCTCACCCATGCGCACATGGGGCATTACACAGGCCTGATGCACCTTGGGAGAGAGGCGTTGGGTGCGGAAGGGGTTCGTGTCAGGGCCATGCCGCGCATGGCGGAATTCTTGGCGAACAATGGGCCCTGGAGTCAACTCGTGGAGTTGGGCAACATCGATGTTTTTCCGCTGCAAGACGATCGCGCGGTGTCGGTGCTTCATGATGAGGTCACCGTGACTCCACTGCGCGTGCCGCACCGCGATGAATTCAGTGAAACCGTGGGATACCGCATCGAGGGTCCAAAAAGGAATGCACTGTTCATCCCGGACATTGACAAATGGTCGATGTGGGACCACTCCCTGACCCAAGAACTTGCAAGCGTCGACTTCGCGTTTGTGGACGCGACCTTTTACGACGCAGCTGAGGTCAATCATCGGGACATGTCAGAGATTCCCCACCCTTTTGCAGTGGAAACCATGGCAACACTTGAACACTTGCCTTTGACAGAGCGAAGCAAAGTCCATTTCATCCACCTCAACCACACCAACCCTCTCTTGGACCCTGACAGCGAGTCGAGTCGAGAAGTTGAAAGCAAGGGGTTTCGCGTGGCGCGAGAGGGGATGTCTTTTGAACTCTGAGGTCAATCGGCAATGCAGCGCACGCTGCATCCAATCACATCCCAATACTCGGCACGGTTGAGCTGGTTTGATCCTGAACTGAGGGTGCGCTGCATCACGTCACCGCTGCTGGTGTAGGTGGAACTCCAATACGTGCCGTAGTAATTCAAGCTGTAGTTGCTGCCATCGGGCCAGGCGTGGCCTCCACCTGAACCGTTGAAGCCGTACACGTCACTTCCATTGCCATTCTGTGCCCAGCCCGACTGAGATTTCAAAGCCTCTCCCATGCGTTTGCCGTAACCCGCCACAACCAAGTAGGATTCCAATTCCATCCAATCGAGCTCCGTCGGAACATGCCAACCTGAGGGGCACAACCCTCCGTTTTGCGATGACGTTGCTGCGATGCCATTGTAGAGGTATCCCTGGGCATTGAAGACTGAAGTCGAGTTGTTGTAGGTTGACCTTGCAGGAGTGGTCAAACTCGGGAAATTGGCAGCTGTTTCTTCGGGAATTGTGGCACCATCTTGGAAGACCGTGGAGCGAAGATTCTCCCCAAACCAACACTGATCTCCGATGGCAACAACGGGGTAAGAGTAGTCGTCAAAATCGACACTGGAAACGCATTCTGCTGTGGTGGCCGCGGGGTCATACTCGCAGCTTCCATCGTCCATGGTGGCGGACGCGTCGTAATTCAAGGCATCCGGGTCGGTGCACCCGGCACACGTCGCAAAGTCGCATGAGCCGTCATCGACCACAGCCTCTTCGTTGAAGTTGCAAGCTGCAGGATATGTGCAACCTTCCTCCTTGCTGCAACCGAAGAGTGTCAGAGCAAAGAACATTGCCACAAGAAATTCCAGATTTTTCATAGAGGAAAGAACACAAACAGCCCTAAGAATTCCAAAAGAAAAAGATCACTTCCAGCTTTAGCAGTGGGTAAAATGACCGGCTTGTTTGCCTGCCACTTCGAGCGAAGTGCAGCTGATTTTACTGCGAATCTTGAATGCACCGAACGCCCATGCCGACCCAAGGGTTGTCCCAATTGCGACGCAGGCAGTTGTCATCTGGGCTCAATTGTCGCCGCCAGAATCGAACCCCGTCGTAAGACGAGCTTGTCCAATATGTGCCATTGTCGACGTTTCCAAAACCCGTGTTCGCATAGCTGTCGGTGTAGGAGTGATACCCTGTTTTCGAGAAGTTGAGGCCAGTGGCGTTGGTGCCTGATCCTGATCCCAGCCAACCAAGTTCGCTTTTGATTGAGGCGGCCAGGCCCTCTTCACACCCCATTTCACCTTCTGAAAAAACATCTTCACTCGACAGGCCGATGAATTCTTCCATCGAAATAAAGTCGTCATCCGATGCCGCATGCCAACCCGCGGGGCAAAGCCCGCGCTCGTCCACCACAGCATAGGCGTTGTACAAACGCCCCCGCTCCTCCAGATATTCCAAATCCAGCTCAAAGAAGGTTTGAGCGCCTTGAGTGGTCCAAAGCGCGGAATCAGGCACATTGCTTGGAATCGGGTCTCCGTTGGAGTAATGCTCGGTTCGAAGGTTGTCTGCAAACCAGCATAGGTCATCAACTTGAACCGTCGTGTAATCGTATCCGTGGTAATTGAGCACGTCGCCGCAAGACCACTCGTCTTGGTAGCAGATGCCAAATTGCGAAAGCATTTCAAGCAAGTCATACATGCCGACACATCCACTCATGTCTAAGTCGGCAGACAAGGTCGGGATGCACAAGGCTTGGATTTCGTCCCAATATGTGCCTGGGCCACAGGGGTCCACAGTGAAGCCAGCGCAGTCGATACCGTTCTCCGCAAACACGCAGGATCCGTCGTCGCAGTCCGCTTGAGCGTCGTAGTTGCAAGCCCCCATGTAAGTGCATCCGTACGCCAAACATTCAGCGGGGAAAAACTCACACGATCCATCCTCAATGACGGCCAGAGGGTTGTAGTTGATGGCCGCGTCGTAGGTGCAACCCTCGATGAAGTTCCCATCACAATCGACACCTTCGATGATGGGGTATGTGCAAGCGAGGGGGTCGAGAATTGATGCCTGAGGATCATAATTGCATGCCAACGGGTCGTTGCATCCGGTGCATGTGCTGTTGTCTCCGTCACAGACGCCACAATCGTCAAGTAAAACACATGACCCATCGTCTCCTGTTGCATTTTCATCGTAGTTGCATGCCAACGGATTGGTACACCCGACCGCATCACACCCTATGGCGAAAGGAAAGTTGGTGGAGTACCCACCGCTCCAAACAAAGGCAGAATCCCCCACTGTCAAGACGGCATATCCGCCCCCACCGTTTCCATTTGACAAGGTGACGTCGTAGCATGCCTGAAGGTCGAGGCAGGCGAAGCCTTGAAAAAACCCATCTCCTGTCAAGACCCCATTTCCGTCTGGGGTTTGGATGGAGAATCCAAGTCCAGGGATGCTGTCAGGGTTTTCCCAAGCGACTTCTACAAGGGAGTCTAGGCATTCTTGGGGTTGGCAGTTGCCGATGTCGAACGTCCCCGCGCTTCCACCGGGCAAGGTCCCCGAGAAGAGGTCCCCGATGACAATGGTGTTTCCATTCCACCCATCGCCATAAGTGTCGAACAGGTTGAGGGTAAGACAATCGTCGACATCGAGACAGACGATGGACACACTTTCAGATTGTCCATCTGCGATCACGTCACCATCGCTGTTGAGGATTTCCCAAGAAATCTCACTGATGAACGACCCGCCTCCAACTTCAACGAGAAATGTCGATTCGAATTCGGTGGTGCATTCAGCTGTCACGTTCCCATCACAATCGACACCTTCGATGATGGGGTATGTGCAAGCGAGGGGGTCGAGAATTGATGCCTGAGGATCATAATTGCATGCCAACGGGTCGTTGCATCCGGTGCATGTGCTGTTGTCTCCGTCACAGACGCCACAATCGTCAAGTAAAACACATGACCCATCGTCTCCTGTTGCATTTTCATCGTAGTTGCATGCCAACGGATTGGTACACCCGACCGCATCACACCCTATGGCGAAAGGAAAGTTGGTGGAGTACCCACCGCTCCAAACAAAGGCAGAATCCCCCACTGTCAAGACGGCATATCCGCCCCCACCGTTTCCATTTGACAAGGTGACGTCGTAGCATGCCTGAAGGTCGAGGCAGGCGAAGCCTTGAAAAAACCCATCTCCTGTCAAGACCCCATTTCCGTCTGGGGTTTGGATGGAGAATCCAAGTCCAGGGATGCTGTCAGGGTTTTCCCAAGCGACTTCTACAAGGGAGTCTAGGCATTCTTGGGGTTGGCAGTTGCCGATGTCGAACGTCCCCGCGCTTCCACCGGGCAAGGTCCCCGAGAAGAGGTCCCCGATGACAATGGTGTTTCCATTCCACCCATCGCCATAAGTGTCGAACAGGTTGAGGGTAAGACAATCGTCGACATCGAGACAGACGATGGACACACTTTCAGATTGTCCATCTGCGATCACGTCACCATCGCTGTTGAGGATTTCCCAAGAAATCTCACTGATGAACGACCCGCCTCCAACTTCAACGAGAAAAGGATTGCAAGCTTGCGAAAAGGCATTTGTCGAAACAAGGAGCAGACAAAGGCTAGGCAACAATCGAATGATCATTTGGGAAAGGGTTAGTTGCATAACATAAAGGTAGTGAGGCGTCACTGAAAAAGCAGTACACAATGAGTACATATCAGTGCTGTTTCATAAGATTGAAGGCCTGGTCACCCCGCCCGCCCGGCCAAGAAACCAGTCGTCCAGGCCGCTTGGAAGTTGAAGCCACCGGTGACGCCGTCGACGTCGAGGACTTCGCCCGCGAGGTGCAGTCCAGGGACGATGCGGCTCTCCATGGTGCGGAAGTCGATTTCGCCCAGGGTGACGCCGCCGCACGTCACGAATTCTTCTTTGAAGGTGGTCTTGCCGCGCACAGCGTAGACGTCGTTGAGGAGCGTGTTGAGCAGCTTGTTGCGCGCCTTTTTGCCGACGTCGTGCCAGGGCATGTCCGGGTCGAGGCCCGCTTTGTGGAGGAGGTGGGCCCAAAACTTCTTGGGCAGTTCAAACGGACAGGCGTTCGCCACTTTCTTCTTCCGGATGTCGGGCAGGGCGGCGTCGAGCAAGGCCGCGACTTCGGATTCGTTGGGGAGTCCGAGCCAGTTGATTTGGGCTTGGAAGGTGTAACCGCGGTCGGCCAACTCGCGGGCTCCCCACGCCGAGAGCTTCAGGATGCCCGGGCCGCTCATGCCCCAGTGGGTGATCAGCACCGGCCCTTGGTGCGCCAGCTTCGTGCCTTGGATGCGGACCAAGGCGTCGGGCACCACCACGCCCATCAATTCCGTCACCGGCTCCTCGGGCATATTGAAGGTGAACAGCGACGGCACAGGCGCACTGACGGTGTGCCCGAGGTCGACGAGCCATTGCAAGCCCTCCAGCTTGGGGCTGCCCCCCGTGGCCACGACGACGCGGTCGAAGCGCTCGCCATTCAAGGTCAAGCCGCCCTCGGGCCGTGGCGCGAGGTCACGCACGGGCGATTGAAGTCGGATGTCGACGCCCAGCCTTTGGGCTTCGCGGGTGAGGCAGTCCACGATGGTTTGGGAGTCGTCGGTGGTGGGGAACATGCGCCCGTCCTCTTCCGTCTTGAGCTCGACGCCGCGCGACTCAAACCACGCGACGGTGTCGGCGGCTTGGAAGGCAGAGAAGGCTTTTTTCAGGTGCTTGCCGCCGCGCGGGTAGTGCTTGGCGAGCGTGGCGGGGGAGAAGCACGCGTGGGTGACGTTGCAGCGTCCGCCGCCAGAGATTTTGACCTTGGAGAGGAGCTTGGCGGTCTTCTCAAACAGGACCACCTGCGCCGAGGGATGGTGCTCGGCCGCCGAGAGCGCCGCGAAGAACCCCGCGGCCCCGCCGCCGACCACCGCCACCTTCAGTTGCCCGTCCATCCCCGCAAATTAGCCCACAAGGCCGGGGTGCGTGTATCTTGACGGACATGGAAGCGTTCCTCGATTTTTTTGAAGCGATGCCCTCATGGCAAAAGCTGGTGTGGATTGTCGCATGCATGTCGGTCAACCTCCTTGTGGAGGGCGTACGCCCCATGTTCCAAGGCGGCTACCGCTCCTGGAAGCACACCTGGACCAACCTCACGTTCCTGGCCACGACCATGGCCATCAACTCGGCGTTTGGGGCGGCTTCGGTCGGGGTGTTCGCTTGGGCGGCGACCCACAAGGTCGGGTTGCTCCACCTCTTCATGGCCCCGACCTGGATGGAACTTGTGGTGGCCATTGTCGTCTTTGACCTCATCGCGCAGTATGGCGTGCACTGGTGCCTGCACAACGTCAAGCCCTTGTGGCGCTTGCACATGGTTCACCACAGCGACACGCACGTGGACGTGACCACCGGCACACGGCACCATCCCTTGGACTTCGTGGTGCGCGAGTGCTTTGCCCTGGCGGCCGTGCTCGTGACGGGCGCGCCCCTGGCGTTCTACTTGTTCTACCGCATCCTGACCGTCTTTTTCACCTACCTCACGCACGCCAACGTCGAGCTGCCTGAGCGCGTGGACCGGGCGATCAGCTGGGTGTTTGTCTCGCCCAACATGCACAAGTTCCACCACCACTTTGAGGTGCCCTGGACGGACCGCAACTACGGGAACATGCTGTCGATTTGGGACCGAATCTTCGGCACCTTCACCTACGGCAACCCCGCCGACATCCAATACGGCCTCGACGTGGCGGACGACAGCCGCGGCGACGACCTCGCCTACCAGATGGGCTTGCCGTTCCGCCGGGACGTCAAGTCGTCTGCGTGAGCGACCTTTGCCCCATGCAATTGCTCGGAACCAAAGTGTGCAAGAAGCACGACCTCGGGGTGCACAACAACTTGTTTGGCGGCACCATGCTCAGCTGGATCGACGAATCGGCGGTGGCGTTTGTCAACGAGGTGTGCCACTGCCCCACGATGGTCACCCTCAAGATGGAGGAAGTCTTGTTCAAGTCGCCTGTGAAGGAGAACAACCTGATCAAGATCTATGGCCAAATCGACCGCATCGGCGGCAAGAGCATCACCATCTCGGTCGAAGCCCGCAAATTCAACGTCTACAGCCACGAAGAAGATGTCGTGTGCAGCACGAGCTTGGTGTTCGTGCGCCTCGACGACGACGGCAAGAGCATCCCCATCGCCCAGCACGTCCGCGAGAAGCATCCGGACAAGTGCGCGTGAACCCGGCACCACCCAGCGCCTCTCGCGCATGAAAAAGCCCCGGCACGAGCCAGGGCTTTTTTGTGTCATTCTCTGCTGAAGCCGCTCAGCAGGGCTGGCCAAACGCGGCGAGCACCAACAGAATGTCGGCCACAGTGACGGCGTCGTCGCCGTCCACGTCGCCGCCGCAGTCCATGGCGCATCCGAAGTCGGAGAGGAGCAGCAGGACGTCAGCCACGGTGATTTGGCCGTCGCCGTTCACGTCCGCAGGGCAAGGGGTCAACTCGTCTCCCGACACCACGCCGTCGCAGTTGTTGTCCACGCCTTCCGCAGTGCCTGGGGCGCCAGGATAGACGCTGGCGTCGGTGTCGTCGCAGTCGCCGGTTTCCAGTGAAATGCCTGGGCCCAGCTCACACACGTCGGCGATGGCGAGGTCGCCGCCAATGCCGTCCCCGTCGAAGTCCTCGTAGACAATGTCGAAGGGGTAGATGCACGACCCGTCGTCCACGGTGGCTGCGGGGTCAAAGTTGCAGGCGAAGACCTCGGTGCAACCTTGCACCTCCGAGGACTCCACGCAGAAGGCTTCGCTCACAGTGGAGCTGAATTCGCCACCCGTCACCACGTCGGTGCCGTCCACGCTGACGGTGTAGCTGCCAATGCCGTATCCGCAGCAGATGCCGTCTCCGAAGCTGTCGTTCACGGTCAAGGTGTAGCACCCCTCCCCAAGGCAAGCCGATTCCGTATAAGTGGTTCCGGTGCTAGAGTAGGGCCCTCCTGACATCACTGTGGCGCCCCCGTCGTCGGTGACGGCCCAGGTGGTCTCAGCCGGGTAGTTGTCGGTCAAAATGGTCACCACCACGTCCACCCCGTTCAGGATGCACGACCCGTCGTCCAACGTGGCGCTGGCGTCGTAGTTGCACGCCGAGCTGTTGGTGCAGCCGTAGCAGCTGAAGTCGCACGAGTTGTCGTCGTTCACCGCCGACGCGTCGTAGTTGCATGCCGTGGCGTCCGTGCAGCCACACAGCTCGGTGCAAGGCTCAGGCAAATTGGGTTGAACCAAGAACAGGCCTTCTTCAATGTGGCTCACCGCCACCACGCCAGAAGCGAAGTAGGGGTAGTTGGACCACGTGCCGTTGAAGGCCGCGGAGTTGCTCGACGGGTAGATGTCGATGAAGCCCACTTCTTGTGGGTTCGTCGGGTTGTTGACGTCCAACAAACGCAAGCCTGCGCGGTAGTTGCTTTGGTACGCGACGCCGTCCTTGATGTAGAGGTTGTGGTCGATCGCCGCGTTGCTTCCCACGTAGGTGTATTCCAAGAACGGGTTGTTCAAGTCTTCCACGTTGAAGAAGTACGTGCGGGTGTTGATGCCGCTCGACTGCTCGTCCAATTCGTCGCCGACCACGAAGTAGCGATGGTCTTCCGTCAACCAACCCTGGTGGGTGTAGGCGGAGGTGCCATATCCTTCGGCCGCAATCAAGGTGGCGTCTGATGGGTCGGTCACGTCCACAATGGTCACGGTGTTTTCGTTGCATGCAAACGCAATCTCCTTGCCAGCGTATTGCCCGTCTGGGCCGATGTAGTTGACCACTTGCGCGTCGTGGGTGTACCCGTCCTCAGAGAAGAACCCGAGCAACGTGGGGTTGAGCGGGTTGGAGATGTCCATGATGTGCAATCCGCCAGATGCGG
>JBMZWX010000050.1:0-9848 GCA_049627085.1 Flavobacteriales bacterium
GTTGCCCCCAACACGCTTTCCAGGCGTGCGCCTTAAGCCGCTCGGCCACCTCTCCTTCCCCCGTTGGGGACGGTTGCTTTGTCAAACCACCCGCAAATCCGAAGACCTTCGAGCCGCTTTTAGGCGCCGCAAATTACCTCACAATTCGCGACACACCCAAACCAATTATCCACGTTCACAATTCCAGCCCCTGCGGGGCGGCCGAAGTCGTCAAAGCGCCTTCAATCCAGCCGCCCCTGCCGGGCCGTGCGCCTCGGCACGCGTGGGCGTGTACGGCGTCAATTCCCCCCGCAAGTTGGAGGTCATCCGGTCGCGGATGTGGGAGAGGTCGTCGGTTTGGGCCAGCACGTGCATCAGCTTGGTCAACGCCGCCTCGGTCGTCATGTCGTGCCCAGGAATCACGCCACACCCGGCCAACATGTGGCTCGTCGCGTACAACTCCGGGTGCACCCCGCCGTGCCCGCATTGGGTCACGTTGACCATGGCCACGCCGCGGTCGTTGGCTTCTCTCAGGAGGTCCTTGAGCAACGGGGCGGTGGGCGCGTTGCCGCTGCCGTAAGTGGCCAGCACCACCCCTCGGAGGTCGTGCCACTCGAGGGTTTGGCGCAACAAGTCCAGGGGCATGCCCGGGTAGAGGGACACCCACGCGACTTCCTGACGGAACTCCAACGTGGCCTCGGGCCGAAGCAACTCGGGGTCCGGCACCCACAAAGCCGACTCGTTGACCACGAAGTCCACGCCCGCTTCCACCAGCGGTGGGTGGTTGGGGCTGACCACGGCTTGCAAGCTTTGGGCGCTTTCCTTGTGCGTTCGATTCCCACGGAAAAGCTGGCTCCCAAAGTAGACGGCCACTTCGCGGACGGTGGCGCGGCCGTCGGTTTGGTGGGCGGCCAGCATCAGGGCGCTGAGCAAATTCTCTCGGCCGTCCGTGCGCGGCACGCCAATGGGCAACTGCGACCCCGTGAAGATCACGGGCTTTTGAAGGCCGCGAAGCATGAAGCTCAGCGCCGAGGCCGAGTAGGCCATGGTGTCCGTGCCGTGCAGGACCACGAACCCGTCGAAGCGATCGTGACATTGCACGATGGTTTGGGCCAACGTCCGCCAGTGCTTGGGCGCCACGTCGCTGCTGTCGATGGGCGTGTCGAAGGACACCGCCTCCACCTCGATGCCGGCGTGGTCCAATTCCGGAACGTGCTTGGTCACCTGGTCGAAGTCGAGCGGCACCAACCCGCCGGTCTCCCGGTCGCGCGTCATGCCGATCGTGCCGCCGGTGTAGATGACGAGGATGGATTGCACGTCTTGGCTCATCCTCCCAGGTGCGCTTCAAGGCCAAACAACTTCACCGCATTCGCCGTCGTCTGCAGCGCCACGTCCTCCACGCTGAGGCCGGTCAGGTCCGCCACCCGCTGTCCCACAAGCGGCACGTAGCTCGACTCGTTGCGCTTGCCGCGGTGCGGCACGGGCGACAGATACGGGCTGTCCGTTTCCAAGATGATGCGCTCCATCGGCACATGCGGAAGGACCTTGTCCAGCCCGCCGTTCTTGTACGTCGCGACCCCGCCGATGCCCAGCATCCATCCCTGGTAATCCAGGATGTGCCGCGCCTCGTCCAGGCCGCCCGTGAAGCAATGCACCACGCCCGTGAGGCGGTCGTCCATCGCCTCGTCCAGGACGTCGAACAACTCTTGGAACGCTTTGCGCACGTGAATCACAACCGGAAGGCCTCGGTCCTTGGCCCATCCCAACTGGATGCGCAAGGCCTCTTGCTGGGCGTCAAGGGTGGACGTGTCCCAGTGCAAGTCGAGCCCCACCTCGCCCACGGCCACCCACGGGCTGTCCGCAACAGGCGCATTCAACACAGCCTCGATGGCCGACAGTTCCGACTCCCACCCCTCGCCCACGTGGCAGGGATGCAGACCCATCATGCCGCGGCACCGGTCCGGCCAGGCGGCCATCATGTCGTGCACCCGCGGGATGCTCTCCACGTCGATGTTGGGCAGGAGCAGCAGGTCCACCCCAGCTTCCGCGCAACGTTCCATGGCGTCTTGGCGGTCGCCGTCGAACGCCGGCTGGTACAAATGGGTGTGCGTGTCGATCCACTTCATCTTGCCTGCGAAGATAGTTGGAGGGGCTACCTTTGACGCGTGACGCAGCAAGCCCATGACGAGGCGCCGGCTCCCCGGTTTTTGATCGCCCGGTTCAGTGCGCTGGGGGACATCGTGCTCATGCAACCCCTCGTCCATGCGCTCCGCACCCACTGCGGCCCCGAGGCACGAATCGACCTCATCTGCTTGAGGCGCTCGGCTTCCGCCGCCGCGCTTCTCTCCGGCCTGGACGACGTGCACCTCATCGACCGGGGCACCGCCGAGGTCGTGCCGGCGCTGAAAGCCCTTTGCTTCGACTACTTGCTGGACTTCCACGGCAACGTGCGGTCTCGGTCCCTGGCCCGGCAACTCGACGCCATGACCCTGCGCGTGAACAAGGCCGCCTTCGCGCGGTGGACGCTCCTGCGCGGCTGGCGAAAAGAGCCCGTGCGCCCCTTCGTGGACCGATGCTTCGACGTGGTGCGTCCCTTTGGGGTCGTCCCTCCTGCCGCTGAATCCCATGGCCCGGGCGCGTGGGGCAACTTTCAACTCGGCGACACACCTGCTGGCGTGCCTGAGGGGCACCTGGCCCTCAGCCTCAGCTCCTCCCAACTGGGCAAGCACCTCTCCGACGCTGTCGTGAACGAATCCATCGTCACCGCATCCGAGCGCCACGTGCCTGTGGTCATCTACGGCGGCCCTGCCGAGGCCGACCGTGCCAAGGCCATCCAAGCGAACCACCCTAACGTCACCCTGCTCGCTGGTGAGGTCGACTTGCAAACCACCACCGCCTCACTGGCACTGGCCAAGACTTTGGTGAGCGGCGACACCGCCACCATGCATCTGGGTGCGGGACTGGGCATGCCTCTGGGCAGCGTATGGGGTTGCACCCGACCGAGCCTCGGCCTGGCTCCGTGGCGGCCCCATCCAGACAGCCGGGCGTTCTTGCCGGCGGGCAGCACCGCGGCGTGCAGCAAGCATGGGGCTTCGTGCAAGCACACGACAAGCGACGATCCGTTCGACTCGCGACGGTGCGGGCAGCAGGTCGACCCGAAAGCGGTCCGGGCCTGGCTCGAAGGGGTGCTCTGAAGCGGGCTGTCAGTCGAAGAGCGCCTTCAACTCGGTGGCGTCCTCGGGCTTGAGCTTGCCCGCCAGGATGAGTCGCAGCTGGCGGCGACGCAGGGCCCCGTCGAAGCGACGTTGCTCCGCCTCAGATTCTGGCTTGATGGCTGGCACCGCAATGGGACCTCCCAATTGGTCGACCGCCACGAACGTGTAGTACGCCTCGTTGCAACGGCTGCGCTGGCCGGTGGTGGCGTTCTCCACGAACACCTCCATGAAGACCTCCATGGAACTGTTGAAGGCGCGGGTGACTTGGCTTTCGATGATGACGACGTCGCCCAATTTGATCGGACGGTCAAACGACACGTTGTTCACCGCCGCCGTCACGACCACCCTCCGGCAATGGCGGTTGGCGCTTACGGCCGCCGCCACGTCCATCCAATTCAGGAGGTTGCCTCCCATCAAATTGCCCAGCGTGTTGGTGTCGTTGGGCAACACAATGCGGACGGTGGAACTGAACGTTTCGTGGGGATGGCGCGCGTCAATCATGAAACAAAGGTCGCCAAGCCAACCCACAGCGCCGTGTTTTTTCGAAACGACTTGCCTATATTTGCGCTCCCCGACTGGTACTATAGCTCAGTTGGTAGAGCAACGGATTGAAAATCCGTGTGTCCCAGGTTCGAATCCCGGTAGTACCACAACAAACCCTCGCTTCGGCGGGGGTTTTTTGTTTGCCGTCGTGGGGCTTTTAGAGGTTCAAGCCCACCATGGTTGTGGCTGGTTGAACAATGAGATAACAGCTTCAATTTACCCCAGATCCGGGTGCAATTGGCACAATTTGCGACACACTTCTGCCGCCCATCAACAATGTCACGCAAGTGAGTGAAGAACTCGTTGATAGAGCGAGCAGATCCCGCTTGGTTTTGTCCTTTCCGCCCGAACACATTTGGCGGTCATTTTCTTGTGAGATCGCGAAAGAGGAGGCTCTCTTGGGCATCTCGCTGAAACACGACAACAGCTTGGGTCCGCACATTAACTATATGACACTTTTTGCAGGCCCAAAATCTTGGATAACCAACTAAAAATGCGTACATTGAGTGAAAGCTAAGAGTGGAAAAAACTGGCTGCCTGACAAGCACAACAAGGCAGTCCCAATCACAGACAGGCGCGACCTCGAGGATGTCATCTGTTTGGAAGTTGAAGGCGGTCCTGAGACCAAGTGTGAGTCCGTTGAGTGGCACATCAGCAACATGATTGCTGTGTTCGCCC
Organism: Flavobacteriales bacterium; assembly: GCA_049627085.1. Classification (GTDB taxonomy): domain Bacteria; phylum Bacteroidota; class Bacteroidia; order Flavobacteriales_D; family Sanyastnellaceae; genus UBA11663. The sequence continues at coordinate 4,416 of JBMZWX010000050.1, forward strand.
CCCTTGTCATGGATCGAACCATTCACCTCACGCGATCTTCCTGGAAATACTTCAAAGAGAAGCTTGAGATCTATGCGCCGCAGCTGAACCGGAAGTATCAAGCTCGACGCAAAGGACGAAAGGCTTACCGCGAAAGAAACCGGCTTGAAGAAAGTTTGAGGTCAACCGGAGAGCCTCCAGAAGGCTTCAGAAGATTGTCAGATGACGACCTGCCTAGTTCGGACGAGGCCAACAACCCAAAGACTTGACTGGGCTCAGGATGTCATTCACCCCCATGGTGAGAGTGCACACTTACACCATCAAAGACCCCCTCGAAACTTCAAAGACAAGAACACCCCGGGTTGTTACTCGGAATCTTGGATGCAGGAAACTGGCGTAATCATTCACAGTCATTCCCGAACTCTGCGAGCATCTGAAGAAGATCAGGTGTCCCTACCGCCCCATCGCCGTTGAGATCTTCTGCACAGCCCGCCTCTTCCAAGCAGTTTGGGTCGTCGTAAAAACAACTGCCATCATCGATTGAGTGCGCGGAGGAATAATTCAATGCTGTTGGGTCAGTGCAACCGATAAATTCACATTCCCCACTGTCGTACGTTGCCCAAGACATGTAATTGGAGGCTGTTGGGTACATACAGCCAGGAATTCCGAGAGGATTAGCCACAACTTCGACGAAAAAGGAGGTGGAGATATTTCCAATGCTAAAAGGTGCCCCAAATAAGCTCAACGAAACCTCGCCGGTGATCACCACCTCAAAGAGACCCTCTTGTGTCGGAAAAGCATCCCCTGCGAGCTCAATGCAAGATTGTGTTCCGCCTTCCACAGCATCTGGTAGGGTTAACACAACCCCGGGCGGAAGTCCTTCAACTGAAAAGTTGGACCACGAAAGGACTTGGAAGGCACTGCCAGTAACTTCATCCACGAAAACAACAGGTACGTTCAAAACGATCGGGTTTATGAAATCGTCACCGACAGTAAGTTGCGTTCCATAAAGAGTATCAGAAACGATCTGGGTTTGCCCTGACACGAAAGCGCCCAGCTCGAGGTCTTGCCAAAAGTCGCCACCGATGCTATCGCACGTCTGGATACTGTCACAAATGCCATCGCCATTGATGTCTGCGCTGCAAGAACCACCACAAACACCAAGCGCATCTACCTGATTTCCAGCACAATCACAATCGTCTTCGAGAATATACACGCAAGAACCGTCATTCACTGAAGCTGCGTCATCGAAGTTACAGGCTGCAGGATCAATGCACCCAAATTCGGCATCCGGACACGCGTTGAAAAATGCGGTGTAGGTGTTGTTCATTTCGTCGAAATGGGCAATTCGCGTGCCGAAATCGTCGCTACAAGCTCCTTCAACATTCTCCTCATTGCCGTCCCAATCATTGCTGTTGATGAACTTGAACTCGTAGGTGCCTGGAAGAATTTCCAACGACACGCTCCATGTGCCGTCGCCGTTGTCCACCAGAGGCGTTCCAGCTGGATCCCAGCCTTGGAATGAACCCGCCAAGTGCACGCCTTCAGGGGACACGCTGGACACCATGCTCATGTCTACCGTGAACGTGACCACCAAAGGTGGGGCGCATGCTGTGCACGAACCGAAGCAATAGGCCTCACCTGTGGCGTCGGCGGCGAGTAGAATGTTCTCGCTGTCGAGCATCAACACCCTGTTGCCATATTCGTTTCCACATGCTCCATCGATGGTTTCGCTGGGATCTGCCCAGGTGTTGCCGTTGACGAACTTGAATTCGACTTCAGTCATGTCTGCAGCGTCGAAGTGCTGGATGCTCTCGTACACCATGTCTCCGTCTGGGTCCATCAACTCGGTTCCCGCAGGATCCCAGCCTTGGAATGAACCGGCCACGTGGACACCAAATGGCGACACGTCTTCGTTGCTCATGTCCACACGGAAACGCACGGTGGTCATGCCGCACGCCTCGCAGCTGTTGTAACACACCGTGGACATCACGTCGCCCATGGCGCCGTCCACCATGATCTGGCGATGGAAGTCGTACGCGCAGGCACCGGGAATGCTCTCGTCAGATCCCCAAGCGTTGCCGTTGATGAACTTGTACTGGTACGTGGCCGCAGTGTCCGAAGAGAAGCTGTACGACCACGTGCCGTCCATGTTGTCGGTCATCGGGGTGGCCGCAGGGTCCCAACCCTGGAAGTTGCCCGCCACGTGAACGCCGTCTGCGCTCACCATTTCGTTGGTCATGTCGACCGTGAGGGTCACCATGGTTTGTGCAAACGCACCGATTGAGAGGCCAAGCGCCATGGCCAGAGTGAAGAAATATTTCATGGTCAAGGGTTGAGCACATAAGGTACGCACTCTCAGGCCAATGAGCGTGAACGGGGTTCAAGACAAGCCTGTCCTCCATGGTCAGCACGAGAACACACTTACACCATCAAAGACCCCCTCGAAACTTCAAAGACAAGAACACCCCGGGTTGTTAATCGTCATCCCTTACGCATCGAACAGAATACCCTTTATGTGGGTTGCTGGTGCCGCGATAAACATCCTCGTAGTTATCGGCCAGCAGTCGGAACCAACCGTAGCAGCAACCTGGACTTGGTGAGGAGGTCCACCAGTCTCCGTTGAATCCACCACTGTAAAAGTTTCCATCGCTTTCGCGGCGGCCTCCCGTCAAACCTGAAAATCCGCTGGTGTTTGTGCCGTTCCAACCAGGGTTGTCACTTGGTGAGGCTTTCATTTGAGTGCCTTGGTCGGTGCCTCGCCATTCTATGTCATTCGCCTCGGCCTCACTCATCCCCAGAGTCATTTCCATCGTGATCCATTCTTCGTCTGTAGATACGTGCCAGCCGTTTGGGCAGAGGCCACGGAGGTCGGTGACAGCGTACCAGTTGTAAAGGAGGCCATAGGTTTCGAGATAGAAAGCATCCTCATCATACACCGCCAAAGCTCCAAATGGGGTGTTCTCCCACTCGCTGTTGCTGAGATTTGCGGGAATTGAATCACCGTTTTGGTAACTCTCAACCCTTAGGTTCTCCGCAAACCAGCATTGCTCGCCAATCAGCACAGTGGCGTACTCGTAGCCCTGATATTCCAGGGTCTCTCCGCAGTCAAACGTCGTGTCTGGCAAGCACTCAGAACCGAATTCCGCCAACAAACCAATCAAGTCCGCCGCAGACACGATGCCATCCCCATTGCCATCGTAGCTCAACTCGCAATCCTCCTGCCCAAAACAAGATGTTGCAAAGACCAGTGATGCAAGTGTGAGGATGTGCTTCATGACAACAGGTTATTCGGAGTCTTGAATGCAGCGGAGTGTTGCTGCAATGAGCTTGGGGTTGTCGCCAAGACCCGAAGAGCTCGCCGTTCCCAAAAATCGCCACGCTTCTGAAGGGCTGGAATCATCCCTTGTCCAACTGAATTCATATGGGCCAAAAGGTCCGTTGTTGATGACCGTCAGTTCACAGCAATTGACGTAGCCATGAAGAAGGCTTCCGTAAGGGTGTTGAACCAATGACCCTGGCATTGGGAGGGATTCGTAATCAGACACGCTCGGCACCTGCCACCCTGATGGACAGACACCACGACTGTCAACCGTAACCCCCCACTGGTAGTAGAACACGTCATTTGTTGCCACGTGACCTGTGTCGGAAAAGAAATTCATGGCAGGCAAAGAGTCTCCGTTCGAATAGGTTGCTGTCCTCAGGTTTTCTGCAAACCAACACCGACCTGCGATTTCCACAGTCTCATAATCATGGCCCTGGTAACCCAGCGCCTCTCCACACGTAAACTCCATGTCTGGAGGGCATTCGTATCCAAACTCCGCCAACAACCCAATCAGATCCGCCGAACCAACGGCACCATCGAGGTTCCCGTCATAAGCCAACGAACAACTCTGTTGACCATTGGGGGTGGGCTCGACTGAGTCTTGAACGCACCGGATTGAAAACCCGTTGAACGGCTGCGTGTTGGATCTCCATATGCCGGATTCATCGTCTTCCAGTCTCCGACACCACGCCGATTGGGTGCTGCCTGTCGAACTCCACCACCACCCCCTTGAACCTGAAGACCCGTAACTCCCTTGAGCATATCGCATGCCACCGGGAAGGGCTGTAAACCCAAAATCATCGGTTCCGTTGCCATCCAACCACTGGTTCGTGATCCAACCCGATTCAGCCTTGAGTTGTTCCCCTTCATTCGTCCCGCGCCACCCGGTGTTGTCAACGTCAGACTCCGACACACCCAAATTCAACTCCAACTCCGTCCACTCCTGATCGCTGGGAACATGCCAACCTGAAGGACAGGCATTCCTGTAGTCGGCGGCTGCATACCAATTGTACAGTCTGCCGTACTCTGGCAAAGATTGAAGCGTGTCGCACGCGTCTATTTCGGGAGAATATTGGAGACAGTCGTCGCCATCACCATACACCGACACACGGCCTTCCGCAGGGTAATCTTGCCACTCGTCATCACCATTGACCGTTGAAATGGCGTCGCCGTTTGAATAAACTCTGGTTCTCAGGTTTTCAGCAAACCAGCAGCGGTCAGCGATTGAGACGGTGCTGTACAAATGGTCATCAAAAAGAAGAGGGTCTCCGCATTGGACAAAAACGGAGTCGATGCATGTGCCCACTTCAGCCAACAAATCGATTAAATCCGCCGACCCAACCACACCATCGCCATTGCCGTCGTAAGTCAAATCACACTCGTCTTGCCCAAAACAAGCTGTTGCAAAGACCACTGCCGTAAGTGTGAGGATGTGCTTCATGGCAACAGGTTATTCAGCCCAGCGCCAAAAGGCCTGACGCAGCATGTTGCTATCCCAATTTGCCGTTGGAGAACCTGGAATCGGATACCAACCATCAGCCACATGTTGTTGACAGGCTTCTACCCAATCTTGATAGTTTGAATTCCCAACACTCGTATACTCCACTTTAGGCAGTTCTTGGATAGAACAGTAACACCGCTTGGACGAGGACGGATCAAGTGTCTCGACAATTTGATTCCCATTGTTGACGTGGGCTTCCCAGGCTCTCATTTTTTCGGTCCCTTTATTTGGCTGCAACCAAACAAAAATGTTGGTGCCCTGAAATTGTACCTCGTCCCAAATCAGACCTAAGTCGTGAATTTCAGATACCGACCATTGCCCAGGCAAGCCGCGACATGATTGGTAGCATTCTGGGTAAGACATGGTTCCCATCGACATGATGGCTGCCTCATTGTCTTCAGCGACGACCGCGGCTGAAAACTCCTCTCCGTAGACGGCCAACAGGCTCAGCAGATCCGGAGAGCCTATGAGCCCATTCAAATCACTGTCAGGATTGTAGGGGATTGGAAAATCTTGGGCCCAGCTCGAAAGGCAAAAGCCGATAAGGGCGGTTAGGATGATGTGCTTCATCTAATTCTGTTTGGACACATAAGATACGCACTCTCAGACCAATGACCTCAACCATGGT
>JBMZWX010000051.1:0-9845 GCA_049627085.1 Flavobacteriales bacterium
GACGATTTGAACACCCAAGCCTGACCCTGAAAAGCAAGACTTCCTCGCGCTTCAGCGCGTTCAGGCCTTCACCAACGGGTACTGCGCGAATTTGACGTTGACGGCGTCCCCGACGCGCTTCAAGACGGCCGCGTCTTCGGGCGCCTGAAGGACGGCGTCCATCCATTCCACCAGCTGCACCATGTCTTCCTCGACGAGGCCTCGGGTGGTCACGGCTGGGGTGCCCACGCGCATGCCTGACGTGACAAACGGCGAGCGCGTGTCAAACGGCACCATGTTTTTGTTGACGGTGATGTGCGCCTGACCCAAGGACTGCTCCGCCACTTTCCCTGTCACGCCCTTGTTGGTGAGGTCAATGAGCATGAGGTGGTTGTCGGTGCCACCGCTGATCAAGTCGTAGCCGCGTTCCACAAACGCCGCCGCCATGGCTTGCGCGTTCGCCACCACTTGCTTGCAGTACGCCTTGTAGGAAGGCTGGAGCGCCTCGCCAAACGCCACGGCCTTCGCGGCAATCACGTGCTCCAATGGGCCGCCCTGCATGCCTGGGAACACCCCCGAATCCAACAACGAGGCGAAGGAACGCACGGCGCCCTTCATCGTGGTGATGCCCCAAGGGTTCGGGAAATCCTTGCCCACCATGATCACCCCACCGCGCGGGCCACGGAGGGTTTTGTGCGTGGTGGACGTGACGACGTGGCAATGCGGAAGAGGGTTGTCCAACAACCCTGCCGCGATCAGGCCTGAGGGGTGTGAAATGTCCGCCAACAGGATGGCGCCCACTTCGTCGGCGATCTGTCGGAACCGCGCGTAATCCCATTCGCGGGCGTACGCCGACGCCCCGCAGATGATCATTTGGGGCTTCTCGGCCCGGGCGGTCTCCGCCACCTTGTCCATGTCGATGGTGCCCGTTTCCTTCTCCACCCCGTAGAACGTGGGACGGTACAACTTGCCGCTGTAATTCACAGGCGACCCGTGGGTCAAGTGCCCGCCGTGCGCCAAGTCAAAACCCAAAATGGTGTCTCCTGGCTTCAGGCAAGCCAACATGACCGCGCTGTTCGCCGAGGCGCCCGAGTGAGGCTGGACGTTGGCCCATTCCGCCCCAAACAGTTTGCACAACCGCTCGATCGCCAGGTTCTCAGCTTGGTCCACAAACTCACAGCCTCCGTAGTAACGCTTGCCTGGCAAGCCTTCGGCGTACTTGTTGGTCAAAATGCTTCCCTGCGCAGCCATGACGGCTTCGCTGGTGTAATTCTCCGACGCGATGAGCTCTGCGCCTTCGGTTTGGCGGGTGTGCTCAAGGCCCACAATGCGGGCGATTTCTGGATCGGACTGGAGGGCGGGGTGCAATTCTGTGGACACGGCAATGGGATTTTGAAGGCACCAAAAATAGCCCGTCACTTCGACCTGACCATCGTTCAAGAAACAAAACGTCCACGGCCTGTCCTGGACGTATTTTTCCGGTCCAAGAGTCCCACGCCATCAAGCACACGTCGCCCCCCAACGCTCTCGCCAAAGAGACCTCACCGTATTTGCGTCAGCACATGCACAACCCCGTGCATTGGCTCCCTTACGGCCCCGCAGCCTGGGCGAAAGCCAAGACCGAGCGCAAGCTGGTGCTGGTCAGCGTGGGGTACAGCGCGTGCCATTGGTGCCACGTGATGGAGCACGAGACGTTCTCCAACGCCGAGGCCGCCGACTTCATGAACGCGCATTTCGTGTGCGTCAAAGTCGACCGCGAAGAGCGGCCCGACGTGGACCAAGTGTACATGGAGGCCGTCCAATTGATGACACGCCAAGGCGGGTGGCCCCTGAATTGCATCGCCCTGCCAGACGGGCGGCCCATTTGGGGCAGCGTGTATTTGCCAAAAACCCAATGGCTCTCCTCCCTTCAGGCCATCGTCGACGTCCAATCCGACGACCCTGAACGTGTGGGGCGCTACGCCGAGAAATTGACCGCAGCGGTGGAAGCCATGGGGCGGCCTTCTCCGCAGGAGGAATCGTCGTTTCACGGTGCTTTCGACACGTGGACCCAGTCCTGGGACCTGGAGCACGGAGGACAAATCGGCGCCCCCAAATTCCCGTTGCCGTGCCAGCTTGAATTCTTGGAACGCGCGGCCCATTCAACCCACCTGGGACCTGCTCGGCGAAAGCAAGCCCGAGACCACGCCCTGCGCACCTTGGGCGCTTTGGTGGCTGGTGGCATCCACGACCACGTCGGAGGTGGGTTTGCGAGGTACTGCGTCGACGAGGCGTGGCACGTTCCGCATTTTGAAAAGATGCTGTACGACAACGCGCAGTTGGTGTCCGTCCTTTCGGCGTGGGCAGACGACGCCCATCCCGAATTCGCGGAGGCCATGACGAAGGCTGTGGCGTTCATCGCACAGGAATGGCAGTTGGACCATGGCGGGTATTGTGCTGCGCTTGATGCCGACAGCGAGGGCCGAGAGGGCACCTACTACGTGTGGACGACCGCAGAACTGAAATCCATTCTCGCCCCGGACGAGGTGGCGTGTTTGGACGAGGCGTTTGGCTTGGAGGGGCACAGCCTTTGGGAGCACGGCCAGCATGTGCTTCGGCGCAAGGCCAAATCAGATGTGAATCCGAGCGAGCTGCAAGGCGTGCTTCACAAACTCCAAACCTGGCGCGACGGGCCGAACGGTCGCGTCAAACCCGGCCTCGACGACAAGGTGCTGACTTCTTGGAATGCCTTGGCCGCCATCGCCCTGGCCAAAGCCGCGCGTCGGCTGCCTGATGGCTCCATGGCACCGGCACTTCGTTTGGGACATTTCTTGCGCACCCTGGCACGGGTGCCTCACCGCCCCGACTTGCTGCGAAGAACCCACCACGCCGACGGCGGCCCCATGCACGAGGGATTCGCAGAAGACTACGCGTTCACCGTGGAGGCGTTCCTTGAATTGCATCAATCGACCCAGGATCGGCTGTGGCTACAGGAAGCCCGCGCCCTTATGGCCACCGCCATGGAACGGCTGTTTGACCCTGAGTCCAAGACATTTTGGAACAACGCCGTCGACTCCGACATCCCCTTCGTCCGTGGCCGAAGCATGGAGGACGGCGTCATCCCCTCGGCCAACGCCTCCTTCGCGTCGAGCTTGTGGAAGTTGGGGTGGGCTCTGGACATTCCAGCATGGCGCGAACTCTCGCGCGACATGGTGCAAGCCAGGATGGCTGGGACCAACACGCTGGCCGAATCTGGAGCCTGGGCGCACGTGCATTTGGACCAAACCGAAGGATTCGCCACCGTCGTGGTCGCCGTGAGCTCTGATGGGCAACGGAACGCCGCAGCCCAGGCGTGGTGGTCGGCGCAGCGGCCTGGCACCTGGCTGGACGTCGTCCGCCCCGGAGATGCCCACATCCCAGCGTGGATGGAAGGAAAAAGCCCCGGTCCCGAGGGCCAATCGCGCTGGTATGTTTGTCAGGAGGGTGCGTGCCAACTCCCTGTCGACACCGCCCCACAAGCTTGGAACCTCTGCCCCCTGTCATGACCCTTCAAGTCCACACCCACGCATGGTCCACCGCCCGAGCGGCCGTGATGTTGCTTGGCTTGCTCTGGATTGGGGTGTTTGACGGCGGCGTTTGGGGCCAGGAGGACAGCATGAGCCGAAGCGAACGCAAGGCCGTCAAGCGAAGGGTGAAAGACGCGGCCAAGGCGGAGAAGCAGGCCAACAAAGAATTCGAGAAGAATTACAAAGCGCTCCAAAAGCGCCACTACAAGCACCAACAAACCAGCCGAGAGAAGAACTTCATCCAACCGAATGGGAAGGACGAATCGGTCTCTGGACGCGAAGGAGGCCACGCCAAAGACAACGTCCGAAGGCGCATGAGGAAGGGGCAACAGAAGGCCCGGCGGAATCGGGACGGCAGGGCTGTTCCCTGGTGGCGAAGGATCCTGCTGAGGAGGTCCTGGAAAAGGGGCTGAAAGGCTTCATGGCCCTGGTTTGCAGGGTGTTCACAAAAGTTCGCAAACTGCGTGGCCTTGGCCTATATTTGGCCTCTACACCTGTATTGCCTGAAATTTTAGACGCATGATGCGGTTTGCAACATTTTTGGGAGCGATTTTGATGTCCTTCAGCGCCTTGGCGCAAGTCGGCGCCGGAACGCTCAAGGGTCGGATCACAGATTTCGACACCAAAGAGTCTTTGCCCTTTGCCAGTGTGATTCTGTTCTTGAACGGAAACCAAGTGGCGGGCACCAACACCGACTTCGACGGTGAGTACACCATCAAACCCATCCAGCCGGGCACGTACGACGTGTTGTTCAGCTTCGTGGGCTACCAGTCCAAGAAAGTGACTGGCGTGAAAATCACCGCCAACAAAATCCAGTTCGTCAACGGCGAACTCGGCGCGGGGGTGATGATGGAAGAAGCCGAAGTGGTCGAATACTCCGTCCCTCTGATCGACAAAGACGGGGGTGCATCCGGCGGTACGGTGAGCCGTGAAGACATCGACAAACTTCCCGGACGTTCCGCCACGAGCATCGCCTCGACCGTCGCCGGTGCGAGCACCGCGGGCACAGGTGGAGGTGTGAGCATCCGTGGTGCACGGACCTCTTCCACGTGGTACTACATCGACGGCATCAAGGTGCGCGGTTCTTCCGCCCTCCCGAAGTCGGCCATCGAAGAAGTGCAGGTGGTGACCGGCGGCATCCCCGCCAACATTGGTGACGCAACAGGTGGTGTCATCAACATCTCTCTTCGGAACTCAAGCCGCACATGGTTTGGCGGCGGCGAATTGATCACGTCTGGCCTCCCCACCGAAACTTCGGCCATCGGCCTGGACAAGTTTGGGTACAACCTCGCGGAAGGATCTGTCTCAGGACCGATCGCTTGGCGCAAGAACGAGAAGGGTGAAAAGACCGATCCACTCCTCGGCTTGTTCCTCTCCGGCAACTACACCTACCAAAAGGACACGCGTCCGACGTTTGGCGGGGTGTACCGCATGACGGACAGCGCACGCGCCCAAATTTTGGCCGAGCCGCTCCGCCAGAACGTGAGTTCGTCAGGGGAGATCAACGGCGCGTTGTACAACGCAGATTTCTTGACGCCTGACGCCTTCGAGCGCACCCCCACGCGCTTGAACAACGCCAACCAAAGCGCCAACCTGGTGGCCAAGATTGACGTCAACACCAACGAAACCACCAGCTTGACATTCGGTGCGACCGCTGCCCTGGGTCGTGCGAACGAGTTTGACCGGGGCCGTTCCATGATGAACTGGGAAAACAACAACCAAACCACCAGCTTGGACTGGAGGGGGTACGTGAAGTTCTCTCAGCGCTTTGCCGACGAGGAAGGAAGCGATTCCAGCGGTGGTTTGAAGAACGTCTTTTACAGCATCATGGCCGATTACTCGCAGAGCTACTTCAAGCGGGAAGACGCCAGCCACGGGGACGACTTCTTCAAGTACGGCCACGTCGGGACGTTCGACGTCTACCAACAGAACAGCTACGAGTACAACGACCTCACCGGCCGCTTCGTCCACAACGGTTGGGAAGACACGCTTGTGACCTACACCGCGTCGCCTTACAACCCTGAGTTGGCCGCGATCAACAACCAGTACTTCAACCTCTTCGAAAGCGAGCCTTACAACCCATTCGTGGACGGCCCTTACGAGAGCCTGTTGACCGTGCAAAACGGAAACGCCTTGCTCAACGGCCAGTCCCCCAACTCGACCTACGGGTTGTGGAGCTACTTCGGCACCCAGGGCAACTCGTACAACATCAGCAACAACAGCCAGTTCCGCGTCAGCGCGGCAGGTTCTGCGGACATCGGCGACCACGCCTTGCAAATGGGCTTCGAATACGAGCAGCGTCGTGACGCGTTCTTCTCACTCGGCCCAGTTGGCTTGTGGACGCTGGCGCGCTTGACCACGAATTCGCACATCAAGGAGATCGACGCGACAGACAGTTTGGTGACCAACGTGGGCACGGACTACTACGTGACGTACGGACGCTTGATCGGCGACAACCAATTTGAATTTGACGCCAACCTGCGTGGAGCACTCAATGCTGCGGAGGATGAGTTGATCAACATCGACGCCATTGACCCAGAGTTCTTCACACTGGACATGTTCGGTGCGGACGACCTGTTGAATCAGGGCTCCAACTACGTGACGTACAGCGGCTACGACCCGTACGGCAACAAGGTCAACGACCGTCCCACCATCGAGGAGTTCTTCAACAAGACCAACGATGCCGGCTACAACACCCGTCCCATCGGGGCCTACGAGCCGATTTACATCGCGGGCTACATCATGGACAAATTCACGTTCGACGACATCATCTTCAACGTGGGCCTTCGTGTGGACCGCTTCGACGCCAACCAGCCTGTGTTGAAGGATCCCTACGTGGTGGGCCAATCCTACACCGTCGGAGACATTCAGGGCGCAGATGGTGAAGGCATCATCAGCACATTGAGCGGCAATGCATTCATTCCTGAAAACATTGGCGAAGACTTCGCCGTGTACGTGGACGCCTTGGAAGGCCCTGGCTCCATTGTCGGCTTCAGGGACGGCGACACTTGGTACAACTCTGTCGGCACGGAGATCACCGACCCCGACGTGTTGGCTGTGAACACCGCCTACCCTGCCCCATGGCTCAAGCCCAACGACAACGCCACCGGCGACGATCCGTTTGAGTTGACGTCTGAAGCGTTCCGCGACTACGACCCTGCGGTGAACATCATGCCCCGCATTTCCTTCTCGTTCAACATCAGCGACGAGGCGGTCTTCTTCGCGCACTACGACATTTTGACCCAGCGTCCGACGTCGAGCAACCGCTTCTCTCCCATCGACTACCTTTTCTTGGAGAGCCGTAACAACCTCATCTCCAACCCAGACCTGCGTCCTGAGAAGACCATCGACTACGAATTGGGCTTCCAGCAGGTGTTGACGAAGACTTCAAGCCTGAAGATTTCTGCCTACTACAAGGAGATGCGCGACATGATTCAGGTGCGCAACTTCACGGGCGCCTACCCACGTCCCTACAAGGCCTTCGGAAACCTCGACTTCGGAACGGTCAAAGGCTTCACCGTCGGGTACGACATGCGTCGCACAGGCAACGTTCGCCTGAACGCCAACTACACCCTGCAGTTCGCGGACGGCACAGGCTCAACCACCCAGACCGCATTGGCGCTGATCAACGCTGGTCTGCCGAACCTCCGGTCCATCAACCCGTTCAACTACGACCAACGTCACCGCATCGTCGCCAACGTGGACTACCGCTACGGTGCGGGCGAGGAGTACAACGGTCCTGTGGTCAAGTTTGGTGGGAAGGAGCGCCAGTTGTTCGCAAACACCGGTTTGAACATGATCGCCAACCTCGGCTCTGGCACGCCTTACACGGCGTCCACCATCGCCACCCCAATCACTGGGGAAATCAGCCCATCCACCGAGGGGTCGATCAACGGCAGCCGCTTGCCATGGCAGTTCAGCTTGGACGCCAACTTGGACCGCAACTTCACGTTGACCTACGGCGGAGAAGGCGACGCCGCCAAGACCACCAACTTGAACCTGTACTTGTGGATTGGAAACGTGCTCAACACACGCAACATCAACTCGGTGTACCGCTTCACAGGGGTTGCCGACGACGATGGCTACTTGGCTGCGGCCCAGTACCAGCCCCTCATCAACAGCCAAAACGACCCGAACGCGTTCCGCAACTACTACTCCATGTTCGTGGACAACCCGTTCAACTTGGGACTGCCCCGCACCGTCCGTTTGGGCCTCAAGTTTGACTTCTGATCATGCCAAGCAAGAAGATGAACCGCATTCTCTCATTCTCCACGTTGTTCCTCCTCGCCTCCACGGCGTGGGGTTACAAGTACGTCGGCGCAGGCACCCCAGGTGGCACGGCCGGCATGACCAACCAACCCACCGTGCGTGCGGCGGCCTGCGCCCCAGCGACTGGCCTGCGTGACCTCGAGTGGAACAACGTCCGCGCCCTGATTGAAACAGGAGGGTCGTTGTGGCAAGACCGCGCCACCAGCCAGGCTTCGTACGAAGTGCCGAAAGGAGGGGGCGTCAGCTCGTTGTATGCGGGTGCCCTCTGGATGGGCGGCATCAGCCCGGACCAACAGCTCAAGCTGGCGGCGGTCACCTTCCGGGGAGACGGCAACGACTACTGGGCTGGTCCTTTGACCAACGACGGGTCGGCGGAAGTGGACGCCACCACGTGCAACGAGTACGACGACTTCTTCGTCTCCACCCGTGCCGATGCGCAGCGCCACCGCCAGTACTTCGACGCCGTGGCTGCAGGCACGGTGGAAGAAGAATTTCCTGAGGGCTACGCCATGCCGGCCTACTTCCGGGAATACCCCGCCCACGGCAACACGGACCTGAACCAAGACTACTACCTGGCGCCTTTCAAGGATTACGACGGCGACGGGTTTTACTCTCCAGAGCAAGGCGATTACCCGTGGTACGACTTCTTGTCTGAAATCGATTGCAAAAACAGGAAGCGCGAGGACTTGGTTCCACTCTACGGCGACCGCAACTTCTACTGGATTTTCAACGACAAGGGCAACGTGCACTCCGAGTCTCAAGGCGAGCCCATCGGGATGGAAATTCGTGCGCAGGCTTTCGCATTCTCCACGAACGACGAGGTCAACAACATGACCTTCCACAACTACGTCCTCATCAACCAAGGCACGCAAACCTTGTCCAACACCTACTTTGGGGTGTGGGTCGACGCGGACGTGGGAACGGCCACCGACGACTACGTGGGATGTGACGTGCAACGCGGTTTGGGCTACAGCTACAACGGTGACGCGGTGGATGAACCTTCGAACAGCTCCATCGGCTACGGCGAAAACCCACCGGCAGTGGGCATCGACTTCTTCGAAGGTCCTTACCAAGATGCAGACAGCATCGACAACCCGTTGACCACCAACTTTGGCAACGCGATTGATTCGTTGGGCATTCCCTACGAGGGCATCGGCATCGGTTACGGCGACGGGATCGTGGACAACGAGCGCTTCGGCATGCGTCGCTTTGTCTACTACAACAACTCGAACAACCCCATCAACGGGGAGCCCGCCACGCCTCTGCACTTCTACAACTACATGAACGGGGTGTGGAAGAACGGCCAAAAAATGGCCTACGGCGGCGACGGTGTGAACGCTTCGACAGGCGCCAACCTGGACGTCTCTTGCGACTACATGTTCCCTGGCGACACTGACCCCTTCAACTGGGGCACAGGTGGCACCACCGTGGAGCCCTGGACCGAGGTCACTTCAGGCAACCCTCCTGCCGACCGCCGTTTCATCCAAGCCGCAGGTCCTTTCACCCTTGAGCCTGGGGATTACAACAACATCACCATGGGTGTGGTTTGGGCGCGGGCGACTGCGGGCGACCCGGAGGAAAGCGTGAAGCTCATGCGCATCGCAGACGACAAGGCTCAAGCGTTGTTTGACAACTGCTTTGAAATCGTCTCTGGTCCTGACGCTCCAGACGTGACCGTCCAGGAATTGGAGAACGAGCTCATCCTGTACCTGACCAACAACAACCCCCTCTCGAACAACTTCCGTGAGGAGTACGTGCAGTTGGATCCAGGAATTCCCAAGTTTGACATCGAGGGCAACCAATACGACACCCTCAGCCGTTCGTACACCTTCGAAGGCTACCAGATCTACCAACTCGCCAACGAACAAGTGTCTGCTGCGGACTTGGGTGACATCGACCAAGCTAGACTCATCTTCCAATGCGATGTGGTCAACGACATCGACGTCGTGGTGAACTACGTGCAAGACACAGAAATGGAGTTGCCCGTGCCAAACTTGATGGCCAACGGCGAGAACGAAGGCATAGCCCACAGCTTCCGCGTGACCAAAGACG
>JBMZWX010000052.1:0-9734 GCA_049627085.1 Flavobacteriales bacterium
GATGCCTTATTGCCCCACCACCACTTTGGCGTAGCGCATGATTTTGTCGTTCAACTTGTACCCGGGTTCCACCACGTCGACCACCTTGCCTGCGAGCTCTGGCGTCGGGGCTGGGATGTTGGTGATGGCTTCGTGAAGCTCCACGTCGAAGGCGTCGCCTTGGTTCACCTCCATCTTGGCCAACCCTTGGACCTCCAGCAATTGACGCATCTTGGTGTGAATGAGGTTGCGGCCTTCACGCACGGCCTCGACGTCTTCGCTGCCGTCTGCCGCAGCCCGGTCAAAATCGTCGAGCACCGGCAACATCTTCTCCAGCACATCCATGGACGCGTTTCGAATCAAGTCCCCGCGCTCGCGCATGGTCCGCTTGCGGAAGTTGTCGAACTCCGCATACAGCCGCAAATACTTGTCTTGCCAATCGGTGTCCTCCTGTTCAGACGCTTCTTGGCCTTCGGGAGCTTCCGTCGCTGGTTCCGCTTGGGCGGTGGTTTCCTGGGCGTCGTGCTCGGGGTTCTCGTGCTTCTCTTCCATGGTCGTTTTTGCAGTCATGTGTGGTCTGGCCCTCCAAGGTCAAACGGCGTGCCAGCCCCGCTTCAAGCGCGAAGATGCGACAGGGTGTCATGCAAACGTGACAAGGGCCTGACATCTCTGCCAAGCCCTTGCATGTTCGTCATGTTGTGTGCACCGCGCTCAGAAGCTGGTGACGTATTTGTCCAGCTGGCGGTGCAGCTCGATGCCGCGCAAATTCTTGGCGACAATGATGCCGTTGGGATCCACCAAGAAGCTCATGGGGATGGAGCTGACGCCGTACATCGCCGCCGCTTCGTTGTCCCACTTCTTGAGGTCGCTCACGTGGTGTTTCCACGAAAGGTCGTCCTTCTTGATCGCGGCTTCCCAACGAGGGATGTCGCTGTCCAAAGAGACGCTGAACACTTCGAACCCGTCGGCGTCCTTGAACTTGGCCTTGCGGTACTTGTCGTACGCCCGCACCACGTTGGGGTTTTCGCGGCGGCAAGGACCGCACCACGACGCCCAGAAATCGATCAGCACGTAGCTGCCTCGCAGGTCGCTCAGCTTCATCTCTTTCCCCTTGGGGTTGGGCATGGCAATCTCAGGCGCCTCATCCCCCAGGTTGTGGCCAATCTTCCCCGTGATTTCCACCGCGCAAGCGGTCAATTGAACGGGTTCTTCTTGGCCGCCCCATCCGGACCAAACCAAGGCCGAGAAGGCCAGCATGAAACCTGCTTTCCACATGTGCTTTGACGTTTTTGTGTGTCGTTTCTGAGTCATGGAAGTTACGCCCTTTCTCAGGAAACCCGGACGATGTTCGCCCCCAAGGCGCGCAAGCGATCGTCGATGTGTTGGTACCCTCGGTCGATTTGGTCGATGTTGTGGATGGTGCTCTTGCCTTCGGCGCTGAGTGCCGCAATCAGCAAGCTCACCCCGGCCCGAATGTCCGGCGAAGTCATGGTCACGCCGCGCAGGCTGGACTTGCGGTCAAGACCGATGACCGTCGCTCGGTGCGGGTCGCACAAGATGATTTGGGCGCCCATGTCGATGAGCTTGTCCACGAAGAACAAGCGGCTCTCAAACATCTTTTGATGGACCAGGACGCTCCCCCTCGCTTGGGTCGCCGTCACCAGGACGATGGACAACAAATCCGGGGTGAAGCCGGGCCACGGCGCGTCGGCCACGGTCAACAAGCTCCCGTCGATGAACGTGTCGATCTCGTAATGGTCTTGGGCCGGAATGTGCAGGTCCTCCCCGCGGCGCTCCATCCTGATCCCCAAGCGTTGGAACACGTTGGGGATGACGCCGAGCTCGTCGTACGCGCAATCCTTGATGGTGATTTCACTCTTCGTCATCGCCGCGAGGCCGATGAAACTCCCGATCTCAATCATGTCAGGCAAGCAGCGGTGCTCCGTGCCTCCCAAGGATGGCACGCCCTCGATGGTCAGCAAGTTGGATCCGACCCCGCTGATCTTGCCGCCCATGCGGTTGATCATCTTGCAAAGCTGCTGGAGATAAGGTTCGCAGGCCGCGTTGTAAATCGTGGTTGTGCCCTCGGCGAGCGCCGCCGCCATGACCACGTTGGCCGTGCCCGTCACCGACGCCTCGTCAAGCAACATGTACGTGCCCTTCAAACCGTCTGGCGCACTTGCGTTGAAGAAGCCTGTGGACGCGTCGTAGGAGAACTCAGCCCCCAGCTTCTGGAACCCGATGAAGTGGGTGTCCATGCGGCGGCGGCCAATCTTGTCTCCGCCCGGACGTGGGATGGCGCCCAGGCCAAACCGGCCCAACATCGGCCCCAGGATCATCACAGAACCCCGCAGTCCGCCCCCTTTCGTTCGGAACGACTCGGTCTTCAGGTGGTCGAGGTTCACGTCGTCCGCTTCAAAGCGCCACGACCCTGGCCCCAAGTGCTGGGTCTTCACCCCCAAATCGCCCAGCAAGTTGATGAGCTTGTTGACGTCGACGATGTCCGGCAAATTGTGGATGGTCACAGGCTCTGCGGTGAGCATCACCGCGCACAAAATCTGCAACGCCTCGTTCTTCGCACCCTGGGGAACGACCTCCCCTTGCAGCCCCTGGCCGCCCTCAATGATGAAACTTCCCATGCTCCCGAATTTCGGGGGCCGACTCACGCGCATCCGTGCGCCACGTCAGGGTTATCAACCCCGGCTCGGGGAAAGGTCAAGCGCCTTGCGGCGCGGCTCAGCGACGCTTCTTTTTCTTCTTGTGTGGACGTGCCAACGCGTCGCTCGTCTTCCGCACGTTGCGCAGGATGTCCGCTTGGCCTTCCAACTCCACTCCCTCTGGCAAGACCAACGCCCCGCCGGACTTCGCCTTGAGTTCCGCCGCAATCACAGAATCTTCCACCGTGTTGCGGTTCCAAGTCAAGAAATGACGCTTCATCAAGTTGGCCAACTTCACCACGAGAACCTGCTTCTCTTCTCCGTCCTCCATGGCTTTGGCCGCCTCAATCAGGTCAAGGGTCGTCTTGCCGTAGTGGCCCACGCGAGACTGGGCGTTGGGGTAATCCATGTCGGCAGGGGCACTGTCCTTCTCGGCGGGCTCGGGCTTGGGAAACGGGCTGTCCACGTCCAGCTCGTAACGGGCCATGACATGAAGTTGGTTCCACAGCTTTTGGGCCGCTTCGTCCTTTTCTCCTTCTTGCTTCACCACGCTGCCCATCACGCTGACGATGGCGGCTGCGCATTTGCTGCGCTCGTCGCGGTCGGCGATGCTCAAGCAATGGTCCACCATCTGGTGGATGGAGCGTCCGTATTCAGAAATCACGAGGTCGTCCCTCATGCTGTTGTAGCTGAGCGCGTCAAAGTTGATGGAAGCGTCTGCCATGGTGTTCAATGCTGGATTTGTCTCTTGCCGCTCCAGTCCAAACGCGGACGAGCTGCACTCAGCCAACCGGCCGATGCACCAAAGATACAAGGTCCAAGCCCTTGGCCCACGTGTTCGTGTCTGCAATCAACTCGCGTGCGCACTCCCTCAACACTCGTTCTTGGGCGACAAACGCCTTCCACCCTTCCGCGACCGGCCCCGCCGTGGACCGTCGGCGAGACATCGCGTCGAGCACGGCGTGGACCACTTGGCCGTCTCGATATCCCGTGAGCCATCCATGGTGCACCATGGCTTCGTAAAACCTCCGGCTCCGCTCGGGCATGGACTCGAGTTGGAGCGAAAGGCCCTGAAGTTCTCGGGCCGCAAACGCGTCGAGGTCGCCACACCCTTGGCCGAGTTGGGCAAACTCGGAGGCCAGCACATGATCCGCCAGCACGTCCCACACCACCCCACTCCACTTGCCGCAAAACGGTCGGATCAAGGCTCGCGCCGTACGGCTGGCTTCGTGCCCGTCGCTGCGTTCGTCCAGCGCACGGTGGAAACGAATGCCCCTGGCCACCTCCACGCCCCACTTGGCTTCGACGTTGCGGCCCTTCACGGCGTCGCCCACAAAATTGCCCAGCTTGCCATCGGCGTTCAAACCGGCCCAATGCCCCACCACCATGTGCGCCAAATAGTTCACGGCTGCAATGCTCGGGAAGAAGCCACGCCGCGCAACAGCTGCGTGAAGAAAATCGCTGGAAGTGTTTGCAGAAAGGAGAGGTTGTGCTAATTTTGGCCTCCCGCAAACGAGCGGGTCAGAACACCTTCTGAATCTTCTGCGAGAATAGCTCAGCTGGTAGAGCACAACCTTGCCAAGGTTGGGGTCGCGAGTTCGAATCTCGTTTCTCGCTCATCAAAAGCCTCCCATTTCGGGGGGCTTTTTTCGTTTGTGACCGAGGCGTCTCGACTCTCAAGACAGTGATGCATCTTTGCACCATGACTGCAACGATTCACACCGACCACGGCGCCATGACCGTGGAGTTTTTTGAGAAGGACGCGCCCAACACTGTGGCCAACTTCGTGAAGCTCGCCAAAGAGGGCTTCTACGAGGGCTTGAAGTTCCACCGCGTGATCCCCGGATTCGTGGCGCAGGGCGGATGCCCCCAGGGCATCGGCAGTGGCGGACCCGGGTACACCATCGACTGCGAGTTGGACGGGGACAACCAGCACCACGACAAAGGGGTGTTGAGCATGGCCCACGCCGGCCGCAACACGGGAGGCTCTCAATTCTTCATCGTGCACAACCGCGAGAACACGGCGCACTTGGATCGCAACCACACGTGCTTCGGCAAGGTCACCGAGGGCCTCGACCTCGTGGAGAAAATCGCCCAAGGCGACACCTTCCGCGTGGAGATCCACGAAGACTGACTCGGGACACTTTCAGACACAAAAAAGGCTGCCTCAGGGCAGCCTTTTTTCATGCGTTCGAGGAAAGGTCTGGCCTTCTTACTCGTTCTTTTCGCGGAGGCCATCGTTGTAGCGCGACTCGCTGATCACGATGTCGTAAACCGGCGTCATCAAGGTGTCGCCCGACGCTTCCACGACTTCAAGGTCGTAGCTCTTGACCACGTAATCCTTGGGAAGGATTGGGAATGCACCCACGAGTTTCTTCATGACCGAATTGGTGAGGTTGCACGTGCTGAGGTCGGTGCCGGTGAAGTCTGCCCCGTCCACCATGGCGTCAGAAAACGACACCCCGTGCATGGACGCATCTTTGAAGGACACGCTGCGGACCATGGCGCGGTTGAAGCCTGCCCCGGTGAGGTTGCACGATTCGAACGTCGTCTTGTCCAAGCGGGCCGCCGAGAAGCTCGCCCCGCTGAGGTTGGCTTCGATGAAATCGGTTTGGTCCATCATGGCGTTGGCGAAGCTGGCGCCGTTCAAAATGCAGTCGTCGGTGAACTTGGTGAGCAAGAACGACGCGTCCTCGAAGTCGCCGCCACTGAGGTTGCATTCCTCCAGCAGGCAATTCTCGAAGCGGGCATTCCTGGCGGACATGGCGCGCTCGCTTTCAGGTGCGGTCTCGTAGAGGCCGTCGTAGGCCAAGGCGTCGGTGGTCCACTCCACCATGGAGGCCGAGCTGAAGTCGGCCTCGTCGAAGAATGCGCCTTGCACGAACCAAGACGCCATTTGGGCGCCGTGGAATTTCGCCTTGGTGGCGATGAAGCCGGTGGCATCCACCATTTCCACCGCATCCCCGTCCATGTTGATGGCCGAGAAGTTGGCTTGCGTGGCGTCGGTGTAACGAAGCACCGGTGGGGTCAAAAAGTCCACCGCCACCCATGAAGAGTGACGCAGGTCCAACCCTTCCAGGGGGACGTAGGGCCCCATCGCGCCTGAAGGCTCGCTGAGTTCAAAGCGGGATCCGTTCAACACGCAACGTCCGCCGTCCACCATGCCAAACGCCCGGTTCACTTCCATGAACACCGTTCCAGCCAGGTTGCAATCGTTCACGCGGCCCATCGCGTTGGCCCGTCCCGCGCGCTTGCCGCGGTAGGACTGCGCCTGCAAGTCCAGGGTTGTCAAGGCCATCAAGGCCACCATTGCCAAGCCCAGGGGGCGCATTGCTTTCAAAATCGTCATGAGGGTCAGATTCAGTCTGCAAGGTACGCAGGCGTTCACTGTTCTGACAAGCAACATAAGCTGTTCTCCAATGAAAGACACGGGGTTCATCACGGGAGGGTCGTTCTATCCCAGGCTCAGTCCAAGACGCGCTCGTAGGTCCAGTCCTTTTGGATGGTCCACTTGCCCACGACCAACTTGCCGTCAAGCTCCATGTAGTCCTCGAGCGGGGGCCCGGGGAAAGAATAATCCGCCATGCCTGAACGGTTGAGCCGCAACGTGTCGCCGTTGCCGTACACCGCCGTGAGGTGGTCGTCGATGATTTCCATGGACAGGTTCTTGTATGGGGCTGCCCCGAAGTACAAGGAGTCTTGAAGCACGAACGTCCCGAGCATCCTTTGGGTGCGCTCTGTGGAGTAGTAATGCGTGCTCATGTAGCCCGGAGACGCGGTGGTGTCGCCCAAGATGTTCTTGATCTCGTCGTACACCTGGATGGCTGAAGTGCGGAACCGCTCGGCGGCGCCCGCCAGGTGTGCCGAAGAATTCACAACAAGGTGGGTTTGGGCTTTGCACTCTTCCCCCATCATCCAAGCCAGTGCCTCTGCGTCCGGCACCCCTGAATACGTGCCTTTGTTCCACCATGGGTGGTTTTGAATGTTGTGTTCCATGTTGGCGTACACCACATCTTGGTAGCGCCGGTTGTGCTCTTGGATGGTGGCGTTTTGGTCCATCAATCGGTCCAGCTGCTCGTAAGCCTTCAACAAATGTTCAGGCAGACGCTCGTGGATCTTTTCGAGTGCCTCGTAGCCTTGGGTGTCGATGTGCAACGCTGATTCAAACCGCAACATGTAGTAGATGCTGAAGGCGTTCGCCTGGACCTCCGCCAAGGTGCGGTCCGGGTTGAAGAGCACGTCGGAAAGCCGGTTGTTGGACCGGTTCACGAACAGAGGTCTGAATGCCGCCCAGCAATCCGCTTCAAGGTCCCGCAACACTTCTTCAAACAGCACCTCGGCACGCTCGGTGACCTCGCGGATTTCCTTTTGTTCTTCAAGTTGGTTGGCCATCACGATGCCCACCACAATCATCACGACCTCCACCAGCGCAAACAGCATCATCGAGAGGTTGTTGCCCGAATTCTCAGGCTGGGTCAGTTGTCGAAACAAGTGCTGCATGGCTTCAAATCATCTTGATGGCCAGAAAGATACCCTTGCAACAGCATTGGTGGCGCTGAAAGGCTGACCCCAGTTCACTCGCTTCGCTTCCACACGCAATTCAACACCCCATTGCACCGCTCCCGAATGGCGTTGAAGCCCACGGAGTAGTCGGTTTGAAGGGTGGTGCCGATCAACCCAAAGTGGTCGGCCGAAGCTTCTTCCGGGTAGAGCACCAACTGGCTCGACTGGTCAAAGTAGACGAACTCGTATTGACCTTCATGGAATTGACCTTCGGCAAACTCAAAGCGGTATCCGCCAAGCATGCCTGATGGAGATTCGTCGTCGAAAGCCATGAGAAGGGGGCCATCCTCCTCACAACCCTCGCACCCCACCTCCACGTCCAACTCAAACGTGCCAAGGATGTTTTGCTCTTGAGACTGGCAAGCCAAGCCCAAGCATGCAAAAAAGAAGCTTGCCGTCAAATTGCCTGGCAAACGCAGAGCCCGCGGATTCAGCACATCGATGAATCGCTGAAAAGCAAGCTTATTCATGGCAGTGCACATGATGGTTGCACAGAAGCCTTGGTCCGTTGGGATGGAAAATCACTACTTTCAGAAAATAGGCAGACAAATGGCATGGAAGAAACAATCAAAATGGCGACCCAGATCCTGCTGGTTCTGGTGCCTTTGGCCGGGCTGACGTTCTTCATCGAGGAACAATTGTATCGCACCCTGATCCGGGAGGATGGATGGATTGAGTATCTCACCGCGATGTTGTTGCTCATCACTTGCCTCTTGCTGGTGGCAAAGGTCGTTGCAATCGGCAACACACGCGGGCGACTTTGGCTGGTCGCCAACATCTTGTTGGCCCTTGGCCTGTTCTTTGGATTTGGCGAGGAGCTTTCCTGGGGTCAACGAATCTTTGACGTGCAATCCAATGACTTCTTCCGGAAGTACAATGCTCAAGGAGAAACCAACCTGCACAACCTCATGATCGATGGCATCAAGATCAATCGCTGGATCTTCTCTTATGCATTCACGATTTTGTTTGGGTGTTATTTCCTCTTGCTGCTCCAGATGTACACAAAAATTGAGTTCGTCAGAAAGGCAGTAGATGGCATCGACCTTCCAGTTCCTAGGGCATCACAGTCCTTGCTGTTTCTTGCAATCACCATAATCATCATGCTGATTCCCGATGGCAAAAAATGGGAGCTCTGGGAATGCCTTTTTGCCATCACTCTGCTGTCTGTATTCGTCAACCCGCACAACACAAATGCCAAACTTGTTGCCGGCAGCCACGTGAGTGATGCTTGACTCGCACGCATTGGTGACTGACCATGGTTGGACACGAGAGACTGTTTCCAAAAACCGCATGAAAAAACGAGGAATCAAACACCTGGCACGCATCGTGGCCCTGGGGGTGCTTTGGATGTCGGTGGCCGGTTGCTCCCTCCAAAAACGGACCACCACCCGCGGCTTTCACATCGAACAAAGGTCTGCACGAGTGCACGTCCCAGTCGTGGCAGAAACCGCTCCCTCGGCCAAGGAAGCACCGACCCTCAGGTTGGCCAAAAATGACAGGCTCGCACCCCTGAACACCCTGCCTGCCCAAACCATAAGGACCACCCTAAACCCGCGTCGCCCGTTCTTCTCTGAGGTCAATTCGACGAGCCTCCTTGACACCGCGTCGCAGACCACACAAGCCCCCAAAAGCAAATTGGAGAGGGTGCGCGACGATGTGCTCAAAAGAAAGGCTGTGAATTTTTGGGTCGGCCTCGCCATGCTGCCGCTGAGCATCTTGGCGGACACGGACTTCTTTGTCTTTGTGGGCGTGGCTTGCCTGCTGAAGAGCCTGTATTTCCGCAGGCTGGCCAAAGACAACAGCCGGTTGAGAGACTTGGTGTGGAAGGAAAAAGTGCAACGGAATAAGCAGCGTCAGAGGAAGAGAAAACGACGCATGTGGCAATGGATCTTGTTGTGGCTTGGTTTGGCGTGCCTGCTGGGGCTTGTCGGGTTGCTGGCTTGGGGACTCGCCGCAGGCGCAGGATTTTGGGGATGAGCGATATGAAACACTCACCAAAGCCTCACCCCCGCCCGCTCCGTTTCGGCGGCTTTTCTCTGGCAATTGGGATGCTCTTGACCCTGCTTGCCAGTTGCTCGGTCCAAAAACGGACCACCACCCGCGGCTTCCACATCGAACAAACGGCCGCCCGGCTGCACGTGCCGGTCGCACCAGTCTCGGCCGAAACCCATGGCTTGCCTGGCTGCAATCAGATGTCTGCACCCGAGCAAGCTGAAGGACTCAAGCGTCTTGCCCCGAAGACCATTCAGCCCTCGGAGGCAGTCGAGGTGTACCGTCGTTCCATTTTACCGGTGAATGGGGTGTTGTCTCCAGATTCCGGCGCAGCGGTGTCGCAAGCCCCCGAGTCGCGTCGGGAGAAATTGAAGAACTCCATCCTATCCGTGTTGGGACGGCCCAAGAACCTCGACACTGCATCACAAGTGGTTGACGTCCCACCTGCCCAACTCGAAGAGCTGCGAGAAGAGGCGCGCAAGGCGTCAAGGTGGAATTTCCTCCTCGGCTTGCTCCACTTGCCGTGGAGCATCATCCAAGGCG
>JBMZWX010000053.1:0-9707 GCA_049627085.1 Flavobacteriales bacterium
TGGTCATGTTTCTGGGAAGCGGGACCATCGACACCATGTTTGGCTGGTACACCGACGACCTCACGATGGACGCACCAGGCATGCAAATGGCGTTCGCTTCGGTGCCCTTCACTTTGGGCGGCGTGGTGGGGTTGTTGGACCAATGGCGGTCAGCGGCACCCCAGCCTCAGGGCAAAGACATCCTCGCAGGGACGGTGCTTGGCGTGGTCAATTTTGGATCCTTGTTTTTTCTCCTTAGGGTGTTCGACGGAGGCCTGATTCAACGCAGCATGGTCGTCCCCACGCTCAACTTGAGCGTCATCGTCTTGGCCACGCTGGTGGGCGTGCTGGCATTCAAGGACATTCCTGGCAAGAAAGCGCAATGGGGCGTTGCCTTGGCGGCGCTGGCCATCGGCGCCATGATGGCCTTGTGAAGGCCACTTACTCGCCGCCTTCGGCGTTGTTCAGCTCGGCGTTGCGGCGTGCACGTTGCATGGGGTTCTCCCCCCCTGCCCCGTAGCGGCTGTAGCCGCGGCGGCCTTTGTACGCTTCGAATCGGGTCGGCTCAGGCCGTGGAGGCCACACGTTGTTGCCCATGTCCACGTCCGCCGTTTCCATGTGAGGGTCGAGCACGATGTGCACAGCCGGCTGCTCCGTCACAAACACCTTGGTGACGGTGGGCTCACTCATCTTCCAAATCTCCGCAGGGATGTGACGGACATCGCGGCTGCCGTCTTCGAATTCGAATTCGACAATCAACGGCATCACCAGGCCACCCAAGTTGCGGAACGTGATTTCATAGTACTGCTTGCCGCTTTCCAGCAGGGCGCGGTCCTCTTCGCTGAGTCCGTCGAGAAGCTCCTGGCTCTCTTGACGGTCCAATTCAAGCACTTCGTACTTGCCTGTGGTGGTGTAATAATCGTTCAGCGTGGGGTCGGCTTCGAGGTACGATTGAGGCACACCCCCGTTGGCGTTGCGGAGTTGCGTGATGTCTTCAGGCTGGCGGGCGTCAGAAGCTTCCCGGAAGGCCGCTTCCACATCTGGGTTTTGGGAGTCCATCTGCAACCACTTGATGTCCTCCATGGCGATGTCCACGTGGTCGGTGGTGTAGAACCAACCCCTCCAGAACCAATCCAAGTCCACCCCGGAAGCGTCCTCCATGGTGCGGAAGAAGTCCGCCGGAGAAGGATGCTTGAACGCCCAACGTCGGCTGTACTCCTTGAACGCGTGGTCAAAGAGGTCGCGCCCCATCACCGTCTCGCGCAAGATGTTCAAGGCCGTGGCAGGCTTGCCATATGCGTTGTTGCCAAACTGGTAAATGGACTCGGAGTTCGTCATGATGGGGCTGATGCGCGTCTTGTCGCCACCCATGTATTCCCGGATGTTCCGTGCACTTCCACGGCGTGAAGGGTAATCCCGGTCGAACTCCTTTTCAGTCAAGAACTGCACAAACGTGTTCAGCCCCTCGTCCATCCACGTCCACTGACGCTCGTCCGAGTTGATGATCATCGGGAAGAAGTTGTGCCCCACCTCGTGAATGATCACGCTGATCATGCCGTGCTTGGTGCGCGCGCTGTACGTGCCGTCCTCTGCCGGACGTCCCCCGTTGAAGCAAATCATCGGGTACTCCATGCCGATCCACTTGGTGTGCACCGAAATGGCCACAGGGTAAGGGTAGTCGATGGTGAACTTGCTGTAGGTCTTGAGCGTTTGGGCCACAGCCTTCGTGCTGTATTGCTCCCACAACGGGTTGCCCTCCTTCGGGTAGTAGCTCATGGCCAGGGGCGACTTGTTGCCCACCTTCACCGCCATGGCGTCCCAGATGAATTTGCGGCTGGACGCCCAACCGAAGTCGCGGACGTTCTTGGCGTCGAACACCCACGTTTTCTCCCCGTCGGCGTGCGTCTTCTCGGTCTCGCGGGCTTCTTCCTCGGTGACAATGAGCACCGGCTGGTCGTATTCAGACTTGGCTTGCTCGTAGCGACGGCGCTGCTGCGATGTCAGGACGCTCTTGGCGTTGCTCAACGTGCCGGTCGACGCCACGATGTGGTCGGACGGCACGGTCAACTCGACGTGGTAATCGCCAAAGTTCAACGTGAATTCACCGCTGCCCAGGAACTGCTTGTTTTGCCACCCATCGTTGTCGCAGTACACGACCATGCGCGGGTAGAACTGGGCAATGGTGTAGATGTAATTGTCTTCCTCTTCGAAGTACTCGTACCCGCTGCGGCCGCCGTCTTTCATGCGGTCGTTGATGTTGTACCACCAGTCGATGCTGAACTTGAACTGGCTGCCGGGCTTCAACGGGCGGGCCAAATCAATCCGCATCATCGTCTTGTTCACGGTGTAGTCCAGGGCCTTTCCGGCGGCATCCACCACTTTCTCAATCTTGAATCCACCGTCGAACGTCGGTTCCAACTTGCGCAACTCGTCGAAGGTCGCACGGTCGTCCAACGAAGACTCCCGGATTTTGTAGCTGTCGCTGTCGAGTGCACGCATGTTTTGGTCCAACTGCAACCACAGGTAACGCAATTCGTCAGGACTGTTGTTGGTGTACGTGATGGTCTCCGAGCCGTCGATCCGCTGGGTCTTGTCGTCCAAGTGAATCTTCATGCTGTAGTCCGCCTTCTGCTGCCAGTACTCGTGGCCTGGTGCGCCGGAGGCTGTTCGGTACACGTTGGGGGTGGGAAGATCTTGACCCAACTGCCGGAAGGCGTTGGTGTTCACACGCTGGGGGGGCTCTTGCTGGGCCCAAGTCCCAATCGCCATCATGCAGCTCAAGGCTGCCGCCATCCAAATTCTCATGCTCATCTTGATTTTCGGACCCCCAAAATACGCCCGCCGGGACGAACGATTGAAGTCTGCAAGGATTGTTGCAATTTGCTGACATGAACTTGAACTTTCTCTGGTTGTGCGCCTGCCTGTTGGTCCTTTTTGGATGCCAACCCGACGCCACCTCCCCCTACGGAGACGACGGCTTGAACGCCCAACAAGGGAGCGTGCTTCGCTACTTGGCGCTGGGCGACAGCTACACCATCGGAGAGGCGGTCACCCCCTCGGCCCGCTGGCCCAACCAATTGGTCGACGCGTTGCGCCCAACGCTGCAGCAAGGAGACAGCTTGGCGCCTGCCCACATCGTGGCGACCACGGGATGGACGACGGCAGATTTGATACAAGCCATGGACGGGGAAGCGTTGGACACAACGGCGTGGGATTTGGTGTCCCTGCTCATCGGGGTGAACAACCAATATCAGGGTTTGCCTGTCGAGGAGTACGCGCAGGAGTTCGACGCGTTGCTGGACGAGGCCGTGGGGTTGGCGGGGGGCGACCCGACGAGTGTGTTTGTGGTGAGCATTCCCGACTACGGGTACACGCCCTTCGGACAAGCCAACCAGGCGTCCATCAGCACCGCTTTGCAAGCTTTCAACGACACCTGCCGCACGCGCACTTTGGCCAAAGGCGTGGCCCATTTCAACATCACCCACATCTCACAACAGTGGCCGGACACCCCGGGCTTGGTCGCCGTGGACGGACTTCACCCGAGTGGGGTGCAGTACGGCTTGTGGGTGGATTCGTTCGCGGGCGAGGTGGCCGACCTGCTTGACTGAGGACTGCGCGCTCAGCCGAGCGCGGACTTGGCGCGGTCCCAATACGCGTCCATCTCGCCGAGGTCCATTTCCGCGAGGTCTTTCCCATCCTGGGCGACGGCTTGTTCCAAATGCTGGAAACGAGCGATGAAGCGACGTGTGGTGCGCTCCAGGGCTTCGTCGGGGTTGACGTCCAAGAACCGGGCGTAGTTGATCATCGCGAACATCACGTCCCCGAATTCGTCGGCCACCCGGTCGGGGTTGACCTTGGGTGCCGTCACTTCGTCCTGCAGCTCGCCAAGCTCCTCCTGCACCTTCTCCCACACTTGGCCCACGTGGTCCCAATCGAACCCGACGCCGCGGACTTTGTCCTGCACCCGGTACGCCTTCACCAAACTTGGCAACGAACGGGGCACCCCTTCCAGAACAGACTTCTTGCCCTCCTTGAGCTTCAGCTTTTCCCAATTGGCCTTCACCGTTTCCTCGTCGTTCGCTTCCACGTCCCCGTAGATGTGGGGGTGGCGCTCCACGAGCTTGTCGCAAATGCTGTGGAGAGCGTCGGCGATGTCGTACCCGCCTTTCTCCTTGGGCAATTCAGAGCCCAACTTGGCGTAGAACACCATGTGCAACAGGAGGTCGCCGGTTTCCTTTTTGATCTCTTCCACGTCGGCGTCCAAAATCGCGTCGGCCAACTCGTACGTCTCCTCGATGGTCAGGTGTCGCAACGACTCGAAGGTCTGTTTCCGATCCCACGGGCACTTCTCACGGAGGTCGTCCATGATGTCCAACAATCGACCAAATGCTTCAAGGTGTTGCGCACGCGTGTTCATGCGCCAAAGGTAGGCGTGGTGTGTGCCTCAGGTTGCACGTTTGACCTTCGGGACGAACCAATTTTTCATCCGTTTGTTGCAACTTCGAATTTGAAATCAGAAGCCACTTTCTCATGAACCTTCAAGACCTCGTGGGGCAAATCAAGTCCCAGCCCCGACTCCTCATTCGTTTCCACGCCTCATGGTGCGGCGTCTGCAAATTGTTGGCCCCACACGTGGATTCTCTGAAGCAAAACGACGCGTACGCCGACGTCACCTTTGTCGACGTGGACGTGGAAGAAAACTTGGATGTGAAAGAGGCGTTCAAAATCAACGACCTCCCCTATTTCGCAGGGTTCAAGGACGGCAAATTGCTGGAAGAATTCGCCACCGCCAAGAAGGACCGCGTGACTGAACTCACCGAAGCCGTGGCCTCATGAACGCCGCCGAAATCCGAAAGCTCATTGCAGAGCACGACATGGCGGGACTCGACAAGCTTGAGCAGGAAGTCTACGCCTCCATGGACGACGAAGCCAACGACGTGTCTGTGTTGGGCGACACCTTGACCAACATCTTGGGTGCCAAGCGCGTGCTGGAAGAAGCGGAGAAACAAGGTGTGGAGCCCAAAGTGGCGCTGCGCACCTTCTTCAAAGACGTTCGAGGCATCATCGGCTGACAACGCGCGCGACCTCAACAAGGCTCGCCGTACACCGACAGCAGCATCAGCAAGTCGACCGACGTCACCTCACCATCTTCGTTGAGGTCGGCGGGACACACGTCTTCGACCTCACCCAACAAACACGTCCCGTCGTCGAGCGTGGCGGCCGGGTCGTAGTTCTCCGCAGCGGGCCAAGTGCAACCTGAGCATCCCTCGATGGTGCACGACCCGTCGTCCAGCAGCGCCGTCGGATCGTAGTTGCACGCGAGTTGGAAGGTGCACCCTGCGCAAGACTCCCGCTCGCAGCTCCCGTCGTCCACCAAGGCCAAGGGATCGTAGTTGCACGCAAAGTCGTACGTGCAGCCCTCCGTCAACACCACCTCCCCGGAAAACAACCCGAGGCCATCCAGGGTGCTCCAGCCTGCAAACCACGGTTCAAGGACGGGATGAAACGCCCCATGGTAGGACGTCACCTCAAGCCTGTCGTCCAGTTCCATGTAGTGCGGCGTGACCGTTTGGCCCTCAGAAGGCCTCGGATCCAACCCTTCAACAAGCACGCCTCCTTCGAGCGAGAAGTCGCCATCCTGGAGCACCTCCAACACCACGTTTCCGCTGTCGGCGAGCCAGCCTGAAAGTTCCTCCTGGGCCCCGTAGTTCCCGTTGTACCGACCGGGGATGACCTCGTCCTCGCCGCAGACCCGCCAGTTGCGGAGGGTCAGAATGCCATATTGGCTCGGCATGATGGCGTTGAACCCGTCGCAAGACAAGTAGTGCTGGATTTCAACCCCCGCGTCGCTCACCCCATGCACAATGCTGTTGGTCCAATCGCCTCCCGGAAGGCTGTGGTAGCACGCCGCGTAATCCGCCCCGTTGGTCACCAAAGTGAGGTTGCTCATGGCCGGCGTGCAATACGGTTCTGCCGAAGGGTCCATGTTGCTCTCCTCGAAGTCGTCCCCTTCTGCGTCGTAGACAAAGCTCCGGCCTGGCGGGTTGCTCGCGTGGGCCAACGCAGTGTCTTGAAGGCCAAACCAATGTTGCCCCACACCTTGCCACCCCTGGTCGCTTTCGAACGCATCCTCCGCGTGAAACGCCGACATAACACGCCTCACTTCCACCAAGCCTCCGAAGATGTGCAGGCCGTCGTCGGCCGAAGCCAGCAATTCGATGTGCTCCACCACCGTGCCAGATCCGCAAGCGCCAAGCTGCAGCAAGTCTGTCTCGTGGCCGTTGCCGCTCATGTTCCAACCGAGGTTGGTGCTGCCGTGACGGATCGACAAATGCCTTAGAATGCCAGACGCCCCGTGCGGGTCGGTGTTTCCGCCGTACACGTGACGCTGTTGTCCAGTCACGTCCACCACACCTTCCAGGAGGTCTTCCCCAGAACCCACACCACCTGTGAAAGATGGCGCGTTGGCGAAGGAAAGGTCGAGGTTCAGGGTGTTGGTCTGTGCACCGCCGCACAACGCCAAACCGCCCCACATTCCCCGCACGTTGAGCCCCACAGATCCGTCCAAAGGGTCGCCTAGAAAGGAAAATTGAATCGGACAGGTCGCCGTGCCTTGGGCGTCCAAAAACGCACCCCTCGACACGATCAATGCCCCAGGCAAGGTGCTGTAGCTCACGGTGCTGACGGAACCAAAGGCAAACGGAATGTCCACAAGGTTCTCGCTTCGCCCCTCTCCACCTGCCCCCAACACGACGGTGCCTGGCTCAATGCGAAGCGTGTCCCCAGGGTTGACAAATACCTCGCCCTGGAGCACATAATGGTGGTCGCATGTCCACACGTCGCTGCCCACACCTGCACCTGCGTTGTCCGTCACCCACACCGTGTCTCGGGCGGTCACAGACGGACAGCCACATGCCTGCGCCACCCCCTCTTGAGGGAGCACACAAAGCCCTGTCAACAGGACCCAACACGACAAGAAAAACAACCGGGACAATGTGATTCGATTTGGCACATAAACGTAGCCGAAAATGGCAGCGTCCACTACCTTTGAATCATGGGAGTTGTTGAGATTTTATTGACAATCGGCCTTCTCGGTTTGGGGGTGGCCGGCATCGCCATCAAGATCCTGGTGAAGCCAGGGGGAGAATTCAGCGGCACGTGCGCCAGCAACAACCCCATGCTCCGCAGCGACGACGGAGGGTGCAGCGTGTGCGGAGCCCGTCCCCAAGACGCCTGTCAAGCGGAAAACCCAGCTTGATTCAACGCGCGAACCGCCTCAGCGGTTTGCCTCTGGCAATTCCGACAACCACGTCAGCTGCTCCCGCATGCGAGGTGTCGCCCAAAAGCTGTACGCGTCGGTGGACTCTGCCATGATGAACAACGCGTCCACCGGCTTGCCTGCCTGCTGCAAACTGTCGATCCATGCTGCGCCGTCCTCTGGCCCCAACACCATGCACACTGTGGCGTAGGCGTCTGCGTACGCCGCACTCGGCGTGACCACGGTGGCGCTCAACAGGCTGTGCTCCACCGGCCGGCCGGTGCGCGGATCCAAAGTGTGCGAAACGCGATGGCCATTCACAACCGTCGTTTTCCTGTAGTTCCCGCTCGTGCACACGGACGTGTTCTCCACAGGATAGATGGCTTGCAAGGAGCGGCCGACAGCTTGCGGGCGGTCCACCGCAATGCGCCAGGGCTGGCCCTGAGGATTGAGTCCCCAACACTTGACCTCGCCGCCCAACTCCACCATGGCATGCGCCACACCTTCCATTTGGAGCACTTCGGCCAACCCGTCCACGGTGTAACCTTGAGCCACCGCGTTGAAATCCAACGACACCCTGGGGTCGCCTTTGGAGAGGTGGGCGCCTGTCTTTTGGCCGTCGTCGTCAAGCAATTCGTTGAAATCCACGACGTCGGTGCGGAACCTTGCGAACGCGTGCACGCTGTCGACCATGGCTTGGGTCACCACGTCGCGGTGCTCGGTGCGGAATCCCCACAACTTCATCAACGGCGCCATGGCCACATCAAACGCGCCTTTGGACTCGGCATGCACGTCGGAAGAAATGTCCCAGAGCAACCCCCAAACGTCGGCCACATCGAGCACTTCAAACACCGTGTCCGTCCGGGAAAAGGCGTTGAACCGAGACAAGGCCGACTCGGGACGCCACGCGTTCATTTCCACATCCACACGCTCAAGCTCGTCGTCGATGGCTTGTTGGGGCACGGAGTCTTGGGCCACGTACTTGATGGTGTAGGTCGTGCCTTGGGCCTCGCCTTGGTGAACCCAAAGCCTGCCGCCCATGGCCGGAACCCCAGCATCTTCGCCAGGGCCTTGACATCCGAAAACGACAAAGGCCCCTGCCGCAGCAAGGACCTTTGTGATTCGTGGCAGGCTGAAATCAGCCACCGAAGTCGTCGAAACTGACGTTTTCAGGAGGCACACCCCAGTCGTCGCACATCTTCAGCACCGCCTGGTTCATCATGGGCGGGCCGCAGAAGTAAAATTCGATGTCTTCAGGCGCCTCGTGGTCCTTGAGGTGGTGGTCGATCACCGCGTTGTGGACAAAGCCGAGGAAGCCGTCACCCTCGTCGTTGACGTCTTTCTTCTCGTTCCAGTTGTCCCCTTCCGCAGGCTCAGACAACACCAAGTGGAACTTGAAGTTGGGGAATTCCTTTTCGATGGCTCGGAAATCGTCCACGTAGAACAACTCACGCTTGGAGCGTCCACCGTAGAAGAACGTGACCTTGCGGCCGGTCTTCAAGGTGTGGAACAAGTGGAACAAGTGAGAGCGCATGGGCGCCATGCCTGCACCACCACCGATGTACACCATCTCGGCTTCGGTCTCCTTGATGAAGAACTCCCCGTACGGGCCGGAAATGGTGACCTTGTCGCCGGGCTTTTGGGCGAAGACGAACGAAGAGCAAATGCCTGGGTTCACCTGCATCCAGCCGTTCCGTGCGCGGTCCCATGGCGGGGTCGCGATCCGGATGTTCAACATCACAATGTTGCCCTCTGCAGGGTGGTTGGCCATGGAGTACGCCCGAACAATGGGCTCGTCGTTGACCATCTTGAGGTCCCACAACCCAAACTTGTCCCACTCCGATTGGAAGGTCTTGGGGTCGGGGTGATGCTCTGGGTGGGCCGTGATGTCGATGTCCTTGTAGTCCAAGGTGATCGTGGGCACGTCCACTTGGATGTATCCGCCGGCTTCGAAGTCCAGGGTCTCGCCCTCTGGAAGGCGCACCACGAACTCCTTGATGAAGGAGGCCACGTTGTAGTTGGACACCACTTCGCATTCCCACTTCTTGATGCCGAAGACTTCTTCAGGCACCTGGATGTCCATGTCTTCCTTCACCTTCACCTGGCAACCAAGGCGCCAATTGTCGGCGACCTCCTTGCGTGAAAAGTGAGGGGTCTCGGTGGGCAAGATTGAACCGCCCCCGGTGTTGACTTGGCATTTGCACTGAACGCAGGTGCCACCACCTCCACAAGCAGACGGAAGGAACACCCCGTTGTTGCCCAACGTGGTCAGCAAGGTTGAGCCGCCTTCCACCTCGAGGGTTTGCTCCCCGTTGATGGTGATTTTGAGCTTGCCCGCGGGCGAGAGTTTGGCCTTCACAAAGAGGAGCAAGCTCACGAGCATCAAGATGACCGTGAGGAAGAAGGCGATGGTCAGAATCAGCGTGGTTGTCATGTCTGATCAGATTTCAATGCCCATGAAGCTCATGAA
>JBMZWX010000054.1:0-8699 GCA_049627085.1 Flavobacteriales bacterium
GAGCTCTTCGCACCCCCCAAGCCAAGAACCTACGTGTTGCCCCCGTTGGACACGGCACCCTTGGCGGACGCGTTCGACGAGTGGGAGTTGCTGGGCTTCCCCCTTTGCTCTCCCTTCCTGTTGCTCACCGAAGAGGCCAAGGCCGTGGTCCGAAGCGGCGTGCTGGCGCGCGACCTTCCTGAGCACATCGGGGACGTTGTCACCGTCGTCGGCCACCTTGTGACCGTCAAGGAAACCGCCACCGCCAAGGGCGAGCGCATGTGCTTCGGCTGCTTTGTGGACCTCGAAGGGGCTTGGCTGGACACGGTGCATTTTCCGGGGGTCGCCCGCGACTTCCCCTTCCGCGGCAAGGGCGTGTACGCCGTGCGCGGCACGGTGTCGGAGTCGTTTGGGTGCCTCAACATCGACGCCCAACACATGCAACGCCTGGACACTCTGCCCGACCCGCGCTACGCCGACCAAGGGGTGCTCCCGGCAGGCGTGGACAGCGGCATCACCACGCGCCGGCGGCAACCGCCCAAGCTCACGCCCCGCAGGGCGTGACCCCGAATGTTGGACAAACAAAAGCCCCTCCGCGTGGTGCGGAAGGGCTTCCAATTCGTTTGTCGTTCAAGGTCACTGGACCACAATCCGGCGCTTGATGGCGCCGCGCTCAGGCACCGTGAACTCCAACATGTAGGATCCCGCGCTCAAGGCAGAGAGGTCCAAGACGTCGCGCTGGTTCACCTGGATTTCCTTCACCGCACGGCCCGCCGCATCGCGGAGGATCACGTAGGCGTTGTCCAGGGTTGGTCCGGTCCACACCAAGTGCAAGTTGTCGCGGGCGGGCACAGGGAAGATCTCCAAGCTTCCTTCCAACGCTTCTTCAATGGAGCTCACGTTGACGTCCACAATCAAGCAGACTTCCTCGCCTTCGCAGCCGCCTTCGCTGGTTTCCACCACGCAGACCGATCCAGGTCCACCCACGTTCCACACCACCGAGATTTCGCTGGTGCCGTTGCCTTCGAGGATGTCGCCGCCAATCACGTTCCACTCGTACGAACTGCCGTCCGTTTCAGTGTACGTGTAGACTTGAAGCGTCTGCGAGAAGGGGTCGGTTTCTCCGGTCAAAGTGTACTGGCCGATGTAAGAACACACGCTGTTGTCTTCGATGCCTTCGGTCGAGAAGTTGCAGGCTTCAGGGTCGTGACAGCTCACGCCCAAACACCCACAATCGCCCTGGATTTCATCGTCCACCGTCAATTCGATGCCGTCGTCGCAAGGGTCCCCTGGGTAGAAGCAGCTGCCGTCGTCGTCGCTCGCGTTGGGGTCGAAGTTGCAGGCACCTTCGCCGGTGCATCCCTCCACCTCAAACTCGTCGCAAATGCCGTCGCCGTCCGCGTCGTTCAAGCACTCGCCGTTGCAATCGTAAGGGTCGGTGGCATACTCGCACGTCATGTCGTCTTGCGTCGCCTCCGGATCGAAGTTGCACGCCACAGGGTCAGTGCATCCCAACACTTCAAACTCATCGCACACCCCATCGCCGTCGGCGTCGTTCAAGCACTCGCCGTCTTGGTAAGGGTGAATCACCGTGAAAGGCTCCGCGCACACGTAGCTGTCCACGCTTTGGTCTCCCTCTGGGAACGTCTGCACGCATGATTGAAGGGTGAATTCCCCGCACGTGGTGACGCGCGCCACCAACACCTTCAAGTCGTCGCCCGCCACAGCCACAGCCGGTCCGTTCACCAACCCGGTTTCTGGGCTGACTTCTGGAACCACGAACATGGCTCCGTTGGTGGTCGTGAAGCCTTCACAAGGCGCAGCAAAATCCTGGGTGAGTGGGGTGACCGCACCTGGTGCGCCGCTGTTGTTCATGCCAATGGTCCACCCAGTGGAATACTGCAAATCCGGGAACGTTGGGATCAAACCTGGGTTGATGTCCCAAAGCCATGGCGACGAGGCGATGACCGACTGGTAGCACCCACACGTGCCTTCAATGCCTGCTGCGGGCGTGCCCAACGCGTCCACGTCGGAGTACAACGAGCTCAGGACGTCTGTCGCGCTGGTGAATTCTGCGTAAATCGAGTACGACCCGTAAAATTCAAGGCCTTCGATGTCGTCTGCGCCTTCGGCATGCCAAATGGTGTCCATGACCGCAGAAAAGCCTGTGAATTGGGCCAGGACCGAAGAGGGAAGCAGCACCATGACCGACATCGCAGTCAACACAGCAGGCCTCCAAAATGAGGTTGAAGTATGAGAACGCATGAGTGAGAATTTGGTGCACAAAGTACAGCCAAATCGTCACCGCGTTGTCCGTGGTTCAGCAGGTTGCCAACATCCGAATCAGGAGTTCATCGCTTCCTCGATGGCCCCGGCTTCCAGCGGAATGTGGCCCATCAAATCGTGGAACCCATCCTCGGTGATGACGATGTCGTTTTCCAAGCGGATGCCCAAATTCTCTTCGCGGATGTAAATCCCAGGCTCCACCGTGAACACGTGTCCCGGCGCGATGGGTTCGTGCCAGTGGCCCACGTCGTGCACGTCCAACCCAATGAAGTGAGACGTGCCGTGCATGAAGTACTTCTTGTACGCAGGCCAAGCGGGGTTTTGCTTCTCCACGTCGTGTCGGTCGATGAGCTTGAGGTCCAAGAGCTGGGCGGTCATCAAGTCCCCCACTTCCTTGTGGTACTCGTGAAGCGAAACGCCAGGACGAAGCAGCTTCATGGCGTCCTGCATGACGGACAGCACCGCATTGTACACGGCACGCTGACGGTCGGTGAAGGTGCCCGACACGGGAATGCACCGGGTCATGTCCGAGGCGTAATTGCCGTACTCGGCCCCCACGTCCATCAGGATGACGTCGCCGGCTTGGCACTCGGCGCTGTTCTCGATGTAGTGCAGGACGCAGGCGTTGAACCCAGATCCGATGATGGGCGTGTACGCGAACCCACGCGACCCGCGACGCAAGAATTCGTGCATGAATTCTGCCTCAATCTCGTATTCCATCACCCCGGGCTTTACGAACCGAAGCACGCGCTCGAAGCCGGCCTTTGTGATGTCGCAGGCGCGTTGCATTTGGTCCACCTCGTGCGGGCGCTTGACCGCCCGGATGCTGTGCAAAATCGGCGCGCTGCGCTCGATTTCGTGGTGGGGGTATTTGGCGCGCAACGCGGCGTTCTCACGGTCGTTCCTCGTTTCCACCGTCAACTTGGCCCGGGTGTGCTGGTTGTCGTTCAAGTACAACGCCTGGGCCTCAGCCATCAACCGATGCAATGTCCGTTCAAACGCCGTCGTCCACTGCACGTTGGCGATCCCTGTCTCTTGGGTGGCCTGGGCCTTGGTCAATTTGGCGCCTTCCCAAATGGCCAACTCCTCGTTGGTCTCCAACGTGAACAAGATCTCGCGGTCTGCAGGGTTGTGCGCGTCGGGAAACAGCAGGAGCACCGTGTCTTCCTGGTCCACCCCACACAAGTAAAAGATGTCGGCGTGCTGCTTGAACGGCAGCGTGCCGTCGGCGCTGGTGGGGTAGATGTCGTTGCTGAAAAACAGGGCCAATCCGCCGGGCTTCATGGCCTTCATGAACGCCTCGCGGTTCTGCACGTAGAGGTCTGAGGGAAGTTTCTGGTAGCGCATGCCCCGAAGGTACTGCGGCAGGCGCCGAGGCCGACCTACCTTCGTATCATGAGCGAACGCATTTCCACCTCCGACGCGCCCAAACCCGTGGGCCTTTACCCCCACGCCCGTCGCGTGGGCAACCTCTTGTTCTTGAGCGGCGTCGGTCCGCGGACGGCAGGAAGCGACGCCAACGACAGCGGGGTGCCGGGCTTGGAGCTCGACCACAACGGCAACTTCAAGGCGTTCGATTTCGAGGCCCAAGTTCACAGCGTCTTCGCCAACGTGAAATCCATCTTGGA
This sequence comes from Flavobacteriales bacterium, assembly GCA_049627085.1. Taxonomy (GTDB): domain Bacteria; phylum Bacteroidota; class Bacteroidia; order Flavobacteriales_D; family Sanyastnellaceae; genus UBA11663. Next base: position 3,894 of record JBMZWX010000054.1, read on the forward strand.
GGCCAGCGGCAGCAGCTGGGACCAGCTGGTGGACGTGACGGTGTTTTTGGTCGACATGAACCGCGACTTCCACACGTTCAACCGGTTGTATGCGGAGTACTTCAAGGACAACCAGCCCTGCCGCACCACCATGGAAATCAACCGGTTGCCGACCCCAATCGCCATCGAGTTGAAGTGCATCGCCACGGTCGACTGACCTCGGATTACGCCCACGGGGCGGTGGACAACCCGCGAAAGGAAGGCCGTCAGCAGGCGGGGGCTTTCCGAACTTGCCTGCATGTCCACGGAACAGAACACCTCCCCCTCGTTTGACCCTGCGATCCTCCAAAAGCTCGAGCTGCTTCAGGAAAAGTACGCGGCCATGGGGCAAGACCTCAGCAGCTACCTCGACGGCCTGCTGTACGCCGACTATCGCACGTATTGGGACCTGATTCACCTGGACACGCTGCTCAGCTTGCAACGTCCCCAAACGTCGTTCCACGACGAGGTTGTCTTCATCGTCTACCACCAAATCACCGAGCTGTACTTCAAGCTGACGCTGCATGAGTTTGAGCTCATGTCGGAGACCGCCAAGGCCAACGGCGGGGTGGTGGAGAACGACTTCCTGTTGGAGCGCGTGCGCCGGGTCAACCGCTACTTCGAGGCGCTGACCACCAGCTTCGACATCATGGTCGACGGCATGCACCCCAAGGAATTCATGAAGTTCCGGATGTCCCTGCTCCCTGCTTCGGGCTTCCAGAGCGCCCAATACCGGAAGATCGAACTCTGCGCCACGTCTTTGGACCGCATCGTGCACCACAACCTCCGCGACCAATACACCGAACACACCGCCCACGACATCTCCGAATTGATGTCCCACCTGTACTGGCGGGAAGGGGCTGTCGAGTTGCAAAGCGGAAAGAAAACCCTGACGCTCAAACAATTCGAAGGCAAGTACGACGAAGAGTTGGAACGGCTTGCCTGCCGCATGTTCACCTGCAACATCCGCAAACTCGCCGAGGCCTTGCCCGGCGGACCTTCAGACGAGTTGGTGCACGCCTTGCGCTGGCTCGACACCAACGTCAACGTGAATTGGCCCTTGGCGCACTACAAGAGCGCGGTGAGGTACCTCCACAAAGACCCCGTGGACCTCGCGGCGACAGGCGGCACGAATTGGCAGAAGTACCTGCCTCCACGGTTCCAAAAACGCGTGTTCTTCCCCGAGCACTGGAGCGAAACCGAGCTCAACGAGTGGGGCAAAGGGTGGGTGTTGAAAGAGGTGTTCGGGCAGGATTCATGACGGCTGTTCTCCGGACATTCACCTGGGCCGCGCTGGGGGCCCTCTTCCTGGCGTGGGCCTCTTGCGGCGATGGCGACCGCGGGACGGGCAGCTTCTCCGAACCCCCCGTCCCTGAGCCGACGTACCGCTTTGGGGTGGTGTGGGACAGCCTGGTGGTGGACTCTGGGCAAGTGAAATCAGGGCAAAGCTTGTCCCACCTTCTCGACCCCGCAGGCATCGGTCCCGGCAAGGTGGCCACCCTGGCTGCCAACAGCCGGCCGACGTACGACGTGCGCAACATGCGCGCCGGCCGCGAGTGGTGGCTGGCGTCGCTCCCTGTGCGGGACAGCCTAGGCAAGCAAGTGGACCTCGCCCCCCAGTGGTTCATCTACGAGCGCAATCCTAAGGACTACGCGGTCTTCTCGCTGGCCGACACCCTCGGGGTCAAGCTGGGTTCATACCCCGTCGACACGGTGTACGCCCGGGCCGTGGGGAGCATCGAGAGCAGTTTGTATTTGGACTTGGAGAAAGGCGGACACCCGACCAACCTGGCGGTGTCCATGGCCAACGTGTACGCCTGGACCATCGACTTCAGCCGGGTGCAACCCGGGGACACGTTTGACGTATTGTACCGCCGGGAGACGGTCAACGGTGAACCGGTGGGGATGCCGGAAGTGTTGGCCAGCCGTTTCACCCACTGGGACGCCGAGAAGGAAGCTTACCTGTTCAACCAGGGAGGCGGCAACGACTACTTCGACCTGGAAGGCGGCTCGCTTCGAAAGGCCTTCCTCAAGGCACCCGTGGAATTCAGCCGCATTTCAAGCCGCTTCAACCCCAAGCGTTTCCACCCCGTTTTGAAGAAAGTGAAGGGGCATTTCGGCACAGACTACGCGGCCCCGCACGGCACGCCCATTGTGGCGGTGGGGGATGGCGTGGTGACGAAGAGCAGCTACACCAACGGCAATGGGAAGTACGTGAAGATCCGACACAACGAGACCTACGAAACGCAGTACCTCCACATGTCCCGTCGGGCCGTCAAGCAAGGCCAAACCGTCAGGCAAGGCGAGGTCATCGGGTACGTCGGACAAACGGGCTTGGCCACGGGCCCCCACGTGTGCTTTCGGTTTTGGAAACACGGCAAGCAGGTGGACCACTTGCGGGAAGAATTTCCGCCCTCTGAGCCCATCGAAGCTTCGGCCCAACAAGCCTTCGCAGACGAGGTCAACAGGCTGGAATTGCTGAAAGATCAGATTGCCCCCAACGCCCAGGGGGTGCGCATCACGACTGCGCTTGGGCCAACAAGGCCGTGAGCGCCTCGCGCTCCTCCGCCGTCATTTGGGGCACCGCATCCGCGCGGTAGTACCATCCCAAAAGCCGCGCTTTCAATCCGCTCGGCACGGCCGCGCCCAAGACATGCTTGAGGCCGGTTTGGGTCAAGATGCGGTTGAGGCCTTCAAACCGAGACAGCCCCGCGGTGTTCGCGTTTTGGGCGCCCTCACCCGCCAACAAGTCCATGGGCGTGAGCCCCAACCACTCCTGGAGCGTCCACCAGGTGTCTTCCTTCCGGAGGTCTGTGGATTGCAGCACCATGATTTGTTCCTCAGGAAACGCGGCCTTCCAGCGGGCAAGCTGGGCCTCGTAAGAACTGAGCTCCAAGAACAACTCGCTGCGCCCCCAAGACGGGTCGGGGTGCTTCATGTCCGCCCGGACGGCGTCCACCACCGACCCCTTGACGAAGCCGTATTTGCGGGCCATCAAGTAGTGCGAGTAGATGCGTTCCACCGGGTCGCGCAAACTGACCACGATGCGGGCGTCCGGGTGGTCACGGCGCAGGGATTCCGGCGCGCTTGGCGACCACAAGTACGACGTGCTGCACTCGCCCACGACGCGGTGCGCGTCCGTCGCTCCTGAGAACAACCTCGCATAATCCTCCGCGTCGCGCAAGAACCCCACCTGGCGCTCCGGCAGCGGGTCTGGCAACGCCAAGTAATCGGCGTGGTCCAACTTCGTATTGGCCTTGAAGGCCTTGGAAAACCGGCTGGGATCCAGGTCGGCGCGGCTGTGGTAATTGGGCTCCTTCAAGGGGCTGAGGAACACCTCGGGATGGCGGTTGAGCCGCGCGTGGAGGGTGGTCGTGCCGCATTTGGCCGCCCCGATCACAAAAAAATTCACCCGCTTCAGCGTCCCTTGACTCATGCCTTGTTTCGTTGTGCAAAGCTCCGCAAGACCGTCCAAACCGACAGCCCCAAACGCCTGTGAACCGCCACGGCCGCCGCCAAGTTCCACAACACCATGGTCGCGGCGGTGGAGGCGGCCGCGCCCAGGATGCCGAAGCGCGGGATGGCCCACACGTTCAGCGTTAGGTTCAACAAGGCCGCGACCCAAACGATGCGCTGGGCCACCCGCTCGTGGCCTGTCATGTTCAGCAGGTACATCACCGGACCGCACAGGGCGTTCACGAGTTGGCCCAAGGCCAAACAAAGCAAGCACATGGCCCCTGACTCGAAGGCCGGTCCAAACCACCCAAGCCACCACGCAGGCGCCACCGCAAGGGCCAAGAAGGCGGGCAGACTGAAGGCCACGTTGAGGCCAGTGGTTTGGGCCAACGCCTGGCGCAACCCTGCGTCGTCCCCCACGGCGTGGCGCTCCGCAAACCACGGCGCCGCATAGCTGTTCACGGCGGCCTGCACCAGGGTGATCACGGCCGCCAAGCGGAACGCCACCCGGTACACCCCGACCTCAGCCTCGTCCAAGAAATGGCCCAACAGCAAGGTGTCCGTCCAGCTCATGACCAAGAACATGGCTGACCCGAGCAACATGGGCCACCCCGTGGACAACATGGCGCTCCCCCTGTACGAGGCAGGCATTTCGATGGCCTTGGATCCCGTGGGCAAGGACCATGCGACCTGGGCCACGGCAGCTACGCCCACCACCAACAACGCGGCACCAAACGCAGAAACCACATCCAGGCCCAACGACAACATCAGCGCCACGGCCAATGCCGTCAGCACGCCTTGTTGCACCGAGGCGTAACCTGCCATGCGTCCCAATCCCCGGAGCATTTCTGAGGCCAGGCCCCACAGCGCCATGGCGGGCACGCCCCAAGCCACCGCCGTCCAAAGGCCCTCGTCGCCTCCCAAACTTTCCTGCAACCAAGTCGTTGACCACCAAACACTTCCGGCCAAAAGCAGGGACGCCCCCAGCACCCACATGGAGGCGCGGCGGGCCAACGTGCGCTGCACCCCCACATGGCCATCCACCCGGGTCGCCGCCAACCATTTCACCATGACCGCGTCCAGCCCCAACCGAGAAAACATGGCGGCCATGGTGAGCACCGTCAGCCCCAGCTCAAACTGCCCGTAGGCCTCGGGGCCCTCGCCACGGCCGACCAGCCACGCCAAGGCGTATGCCGAAGCCGCGCCGAGGAGCTTGACGGCGAGCATCAAGCCGGAAGAGCCGAGGAGTTTGGACTTCACGGCCCAAAGGTAGAACCTTACCTTCACGGCATGTCCCTCCGGCAGGCCCTCGAATCCCGGTTGGCAGCGCGT
>JBMZWX010000055.1:0-8310 GCA_049627085.1 Flavobacteriales bacterium
ACGTTCAAGTCCAACAGCACCCCCAAGCTGACGGTCATCCCGAAGAGCACGAAGAAGAAGGTCCGGATGACAAATGCACTTTCCAGGGTGAGGATGTGGAAGTCGTGGTGCAGGGCCTTCATGCGCTCGTCCTTGAGGAGCTTGCCCGGCCAGCCGTTGGTCAGCCCAAACCAATCGGGGAAGAACAACTTGTGGTTGTTCAGCATCAACCCGAAGATGAGGATCAGGATGAGTGGGCTGAGGTGGAACAGCTTTTGGATGGCGTAGATGAGCAGCAAGACGGCGATGCTCAAGAACAGCCGAACCCCGCTCTCGATCTTTTGCAAGACGTACACCATGAGGTAGGCGACCACGATGGAAATGGCCAGGGTGCCGAACAGGTTGAAGGCGACGTTGGTCAGGACCTCGCTGCCGGAGGCGGCTTCTTGGTTGCCCAGCAGCAAGTAAAACGCCATGATGCCGAAGATGTCCGAGAAGGTGCTTTCGTAGACCATGAACTCACGGGACGCCGGGGAGAGTCCGCCGACGCTGGGGATGATGATCGCGCTGCTCATGATGGACAACGGGATGCCGTAGACCACGGCGGTGAACCACGGCATGCCCAAGAATTGCTCAAGGAAGTAGGCAATGGCGAAGGTGCTGGCGCCCAGGGCGAGCAAGGCCAGGGTCGCGCTGCGCAGGATGAGGACGAGCTTGTCGCGCCGGAGTTCAAGCTCGAGCGCGGCTTCGAGCACGATGAAGATCAGGCCGACGGTGCCCAGCAGTTCCAGGATGAGCCCTTCGAAAGGAATGTGGTGAAGCCCCACCGCCTCCAAGCCCTGCCGGATGCCAATGCCCATGCCGATGAGCACGAGCACGCTGGGGATGTTGGTGCGTCGCGCCAGAAGGTTGGCGAAGTACGACAGAATGACGACGGCGCTGCCGCCGATGACCAGCCCGTAGGCGTTGATGTCTTCTGCCGACAACTCGAGGCCGGCAAGCAAGAGGGTACCCATGCCCCTAAAATCAACCAAATCCTCCGGTAAACAAGCGCCAGAAGTCGTTTCCGAGGGCAAACACCATCAAGGTGAGCAACAGGACGATGCCGATCATTTGGGCCCGCTCCAGGAATTGCTCCGAAGCTGGACGTCCCGCGATCATCTCGTACAGCGTGAACATCACGTGTCCGCCATCCAGCGCAGGGATGGGCAGCAGGTTCATGAAGGCCAAAATCAGCGAGAAGAACGCCGTGTTGCGCCAGAAGATCTCCCAGTCCCACCCGGCGTCGAAGATGCTGCCGAAGGTGACCAGGCTGCCCATTTGCGACGCGCCGCTCTTGGTGAACAAGAAGCGCATCGAGCGCACGTAATCCTTCAGGGTTTCTGAGGCGGTGCTGTAGCCGGCGGAAATGGCCGAGAGGGGTCCGTAGTCGAGGTGGGTCGTCTCAAACATGCCCTCGTAGTGGGCCGCCGGGTGGACCATGAAGCCGAGGCTGCCGAGGCTGTCGGGGACGGCGTCGAGCGCCAGCTGTTTGCCGCCGCGCTCCACGAGGAGGCGGAGCGGGGTTTCAGGGTGGGCTTGGATCGCCTCGCGGACCGTCTCGTAGTAGGGAAGGTTCATGTCGCCCACCGCCACGATGCGGTCGCCCGGTTGGAGCCCGGCCACCTCGGCCCGGCTCTCGGGGCTGACCTCGGCGATTTCACACGGGTACAGCAACGAGAATGGACGGCGCACGCCCTCGTCGATGAAGACTTGGCCGAGTTCCTTGTCCAGGGAGAGGGTCACTTTTTTGCCGTCGCGGAGCAGGTCGACTTCGGTGACCCGCTTGTTGAAGCCCTCCATCCGCAAGTCGCCGTAGTACTTCAAGGTGCGCCCGTTGTATCCGAGGACGCGGTCGCCGTCTTGGAAGCCGAGGTCCTCCAGGACGGGGTCGACGTTGACGGGGTGGACGTTGGGCAGTTTGGTCTCGCCCCAGGTGTAGAGGACGCCAGAGTAAATCACGAAGCCCAGGACGAGGTTGACGATGATGCCGCCAAGCATGATGATCAGCCGCTGCCACGCGGGCTTCGAACGAAACTCCCAAGGCTGCGCAGGCTGGGCCATTTGCTCGGTGTCCATGCTCTCGTCGATCATGCCGGCGATTTTCACGTAGCCGCCCAAGGGCAGCCATCCGATGCCCCACTCGGTCTCGCCAATTTGCTTTTTGAAGAGGGAGAACCCGGGGTTCATGAAGAGGTAAAACTTCTCCACGCGGGTCTTGAAGGTGCGGGCGGCCCAGTAGTGGCCGAGCTCGTGGAGCACCACGAGGATGGACAAGCTCAGCAGGAGCTGGGCGGCTTTGATCAGAGCAACCATGGGTTCAAAGGTACGCGCCCGCTTCCCCGGGTGGAGGCAATCCACGCACCGTTGCTCACAACGAATCCAAAGGCGTCCGAATTGGGGCCATTGCGTGTGCAACTTGGGGTCCATGAAGCGCATTCCGTGGACGTTGTTGTTGTGGGTGGTCGGCATGGGGCCGTTGCTCGGATTGGCCGGACTCGTGGTCATGGCGCGCATGGGCGACTTGCCAGAAACCGAGGCACTGGCCAACCCCAAAACCGACTTCGCCACCCGCGTCTACTCCATCGACGGCAAGGTCCTGGGCCGGTACTACACCGAGAACCGTTCGGACGCCCGCTTCGAAGCCCTGCCGCCCCACCTTGTGGACGCCTTGATCAGCACCGAGGACGCGCGTTTTTACGAGCACGCCGGCATCGACTTCATCGGGTTGGCACGGGCGATCGCCTTCATGGGCAAGCGCGGCGGCGGGTCCACCGTCACCCAGCAGCTGGCCAAGCTCCTGTTCACCGACAAGTACGAGACCACCAGTTTCTTCGAGCGTGCCGTGCTCCAAAAGCCCAAGGAGTGGATCATCGCCACCCGTTTGGAGCGGCATTACACGAAGCAGGAAATCGTCGCCTTGTACTTCAACCGCTACGACTTCATCAACCAAGCCGTGGGGGTGGAGAGCGCCGCGAACGTGTACTTCAACAAATCCGCGTCCGACTTGAACGTCCAAGAGGCGGCGATGCTTGTCGGCATGCTCAAAAACAGCGCGCTGTACAACCCCTTGCGCCGGCCGGAATTGGTGCAGAGCCGCCGGAACGTGGTGTTGGGCCAAATGGTCAAATACGGCCACCTCGAACCCTCCCTGGCCGACTCGCTGAAGGACCTGCCGTTGGGGCTGCAGTTTCAGCGGGTGAGCCACGACGAAGGGGCGGCGCCGTATTTCCGGGAGACGCTCCGGGCGGAGCTGAAGCGGATGCTGGCGGAGAAGGACGCGGACGGGAACCACGTCTTGGCCAAGGCGGACGGGTCGGCGTACGACATCTACCGGGACGGCCTTCGGGTCGTGACCACGATCGACAGCCGGATGCAGGACTACGCCGAGCAGGCGGTCCACCGTCACTTGGCGGGGGAGTTGCAGGCGAGCTTCGAGCGCGATCTGAGGGACCGCCCCAAGGAGGTCGCCCCCTTCTTCGAAGACATCAACCCCGACGCACGTCAGGCGATCCTGGACGTGGCCATGCGCGACGCCGACCGCTACAAAATCGGGATCGGCAAGCTGTGCCCGTCCTGCAACCGCCCCGGTTTCTACATCAAGCCCACCACCTTGGAGGACGGCCGCGGCGGCCATGTGTGCAGTGGCGAGAAGGGCGGGTGCGGCCACACCTGGCTGGCCCGGACCGACGAGGAGATGCGCCGCGTGTTTGCCAAGCCGGTGGCCATGAAGGTGTTCTCCCACCAAGGGGCCGTCGACACGGTCTTGTCCCCCATGGACAGCATCCTGCACAGGAAGGCCATTTTGCACGCGGGTTTGGTCTCCGTGGAGCCCGCCACAGGCCACATCAAAGCGTGGGTGGGCGGCATCGACTACAAGCATTTCCAGTACGACAACGTGGGCCAAAGCCGCCGTCAAGTGGGCTCGACGTTCAAGCCGTTTGTGTACGCCACGGCGCTGCGTTTGGGCGCCGACCCCTGCGACGAATTCCCCAACCAAAAGACCTGCATCGACTTGCCTCCCGGAAGCGACCCGCCCCGGTGGTGCCCCGACAACAGCGACGAGGAATACGGGGAGATGGTGACGCTCGAGTACGCGCTGGCCAACTCCATGAACACGGTGACGGCCAAGCTCATCAAGGATTACGGGACCAAGCGCGTGATCGACTTGGCCCATGCCTTGGGCATCGAGAGCGACATCCCCAACGTGCCGTCGATCGCCTTGGGGGTGGCGCAGCTGACCCTGCGCGAGTTGGTGAGTGCCAACGCATCCATCGTGAACCATGGCGTGTACGTGGAGCCCACGTTCATCGCCCGGATTGAAGACCGGTTTGGCAACCCCGTGTACGAGCCCCAGCAAGAAATTCGCCAAGGCCTGGACGACCGCACGGCCCACCGCGTGGTGCAGATGATGAAAGGCGTGGTGGACGGCGCGTGGAACGAGGAATCCCAAAAGCGCATGGGCACAGGCATCCGCTTGCGGTACGACAGCGACGCCCGCGATTACGACGGCATCCGCGTGCCCATGGCCGGCAAAACAGGCACGACCCAAAACAACACAGACGGGTGGTTCATGGGGCTGACCCCGGACCTCGTCACCGGCGTGTGGGTGGGCGCCCAAGACCCGACGGTCCGGTTCTCCACCACCCGCCTCGGCCAAGGGGCCAACACGGCCCTGCCCATCTACGGCTTCTTCATGAAAGACGTCTACGCCGACTCGACGCTGGCGGTGAGCCAGGAGGACTTCCTCCGTCCGGAGAGCATCGGCGGCGACACCCTCACCTGCCGGGAAGTCGCGGAACTGCGTGGACCTACCTTTGACCCGTTGGACGACGACGACTTGTTCAACTGATCAACACCTGAATCAACGCTATTCAGCATGGCTATTTCAAAAGTGGTTTCCGGTCCCGGGGCCGCCCTGGAAGGGGTCGCGGACGACATGACCTTGATGCTCGGCGGGTTTGGCCTGTGTGGCATCCCGGAACAATGCATCGCAGAACTGGTGACGCGCGGCGTGCGCGGCCTGACGTGCATCTCCAACAACGCGGGCGTCGACGATTTTGGGCTGGGGCTGTTGCTCCAGCAGCGTCAAATCCGCAAGATGATCTCGTCTTACGTCGGCGAGAACGACGAGTTTGAACGCCAAATGTTGAGCGGCGAACTCGAAGTCGACCTGATCCCCCAAGGTTCGCTCGCCGAGCGCTGCCGCGCGGGAGGGGCAGGCATCCCCGCCTTTTTCACCCCCGCCGGCTACGGCACCGAGGTGGCGGAAGGCAAAGAGGTGCGCGAGTTCAACGGCAAGCCCCACATCTTGGAATCGGCCCTGACCGCCGACTTCGCCTTGGTGAAAGCTTGGAAAGGCGACACCGCGGGCAACCTGGTGTACAAGGCCACGGCCCGCAACTTCAACCCCATGATGGCCATGGCCGGCCGCATCACCGTGGCCGAGGTGGAAGAGCTGGTCCCAGAAGGCGAGCTCGACCCCAACACGATCCACACGCCGGGCATCTTCGTCCAGCGCATCTTCCAAGGCGAAGGCTACGAGAAGCGCATCGAGCAACGCACCGTTCGCCCACAAACCCCTTCAAACTGAACGCCATGTTGGACAAAAACGGCATCGCCAAGCGCATCGCGCAAGAGGTTCAGGACGGGTGGTACGTGAACCTGGGCATCGGCATTCCGACCCTGGTGGCCAACCACATTCCGGCCGGCATGGAGGTGGAATTCCAAAGTGAAAACGGCATCCTCGGCATGGGGCCCTTCCCGGAGGAAGGCCACGAAGACGCCGACCTGATCAACGCCGGCAAGCAGACCATCACGGCCATGCCCGGGGCGGTCTTCTTCGACAGCGCCACGTCGTTCGCCATGATCCGTGGCCGCCACGTGCAACTGACGGTGCTGGGCGCCATGGAAGTCGCCGCCAACGGGGACATCGCCAATTGGAAGATCCCGGGCAAAATGGTGAAAGGCATGGGCGGCGCGATGGACCTCGTGGCCTCCGCCGAGAACATCATCGTGGCCATGCAGCACACGAACCGCGCGGGCGCATCGAAATTGTTGGATGCGTGCTCCCTCCCGTTGACCGGGGTGGGGTGCGTCAAGCGGGTCGTCACCAACCTCGCGGTGCTGGACATCCGCGACGGGGCGTTCCACCTGGTGGAGCGTGCGCCTGGCGTCAGCGTGGACGACATCGTTGCCGCCACGGCCGGTCCGCTCGTGGTGCCGCACGACGTCCCAGAAATGGCGCTGGACTGATCAGCCTTGCATGACCACGGAGATGTGGTCGCAGTCGCCGCCGATGGGCGGTTGGAATTTGGTCACCTTGACTTCGACGCGCTGGGCCAACGGAAGTTCCGCGCGCAACCCCTTCACGATGCGGTCGCAGACTTGTTCGACGAGCTTGCTTCGCACGCCCATCTCGCGTTTCACGATGCGGTACACGTCCACGTAGTCGACCGTCTTGTCGAGGTCGTCTGTGGCGGCACTCGGGCCCAAGTCGGCCCAAATGGTCACGTCAATGCGGTACTCCTGGCCGATGATGGCCTCCTCTTCCATGCAGCCGTGGTGCGCCCACACCCGCATGCCGTTCACTTCAATCCTGTTCTCAGTCATGGTTTCGCATCTCTTCCACGGCGGCCATGCCGTCACGCAAGCGTTGGAGGGTGGCCTCTCGGCCGAGGAACGCCGCAAAGTCAAACATCGACGGCCCCCCGCCTTCTCCCGTCAACGCAATCCGGAACGGCAACAGCACCTGGCCAAAGCCGAGTTCCTTCGCCTCCAAAAACGCCTTGAAGCGCGTCTCGACGGCTTCGCTGCTGAAGTCCTCCAGCGCTGCAAGCTCGGAGGCCAAGTCCTCGAGGTACCCTGAGGTTTGGTCTTTCCACTTCTTCTTGACCAGCTTGGCGTTGAAGTCTGTGGGCGCGGCGTGGAGCCAGGCCGTGTCGACGATGTCGTGCAAGAAGGTCACGCGCTCCAGCATCATGTCCAGCACCTTCGTGCAGGCGACCTCGTCCCAACCCAACCCCTTCTCGGAGGCGAGCTTGTGAAGCGCGGCCGAGTGGGGCGCTGAGCCGGCCCCGCGGAGGTGCTGCTCTTGGAACCACTTCGCCTTGTCGGGGTTGAAGCGGGCGCCGCTTTTGACCACGCGGTCCAAGGAAAACTCCTTGGCGGCCTCCTCGGCGGAGAAGAGCTCGCGCTCGTCGCCGGGGTTCCACCCCAACATGAGGAGCATGTTCACGAAGGCTTCCGGCGCGTAGCCCTGCTCCCGGTACCCAGGCCAGGTGTCGCCGCTCTTGGGGTCGGTCCAATTCGTCGGGAACACAGGGAACCCGCCCGCGTCGCCGTCCCGCTTGCTGAGCTTTCCGTTGCCGGTGGGTTTGAGGATCAAAGGCAAGTGCGCGAACACAGGGTGGTCCCACCCAAACGCGCGGTACAACAACACGTGCAACGGGGCGCTCGGCAACCATTCTTCCCCGCGGATGACGTGGGAAATGCGCATGTGGTGGTCGTCGACCACGTTGGCCAAGTGGTAGGTGGGAAGGCCGTCCGCCTTCATCAGCACCTTGTCGTCGAGCACGGCCGTTTGGAAGCCCACCTCCCCGCGGATGGCGTCTTCAAACACCACCGCCTCGTCCGCCTCAGGCGTCTTGAACCGAACCACAAAGGGCACCCCGTCCGCCTTGAGTTGGGCCACTTCTTCGGCGCCCAAGGCCAAACTGTTCCGAAGCCCTCCGCGCGTCGTGGCGTCGTATTGCCACACGTTGGGTTCGGCCGCTTTCCGCAGGGCGTTCAGCTCTTCTGGCGTGTCGAACGCCTCGTAGGCCAACCCTTGGTCCAACAAGGTTTGCACGGCGTCTTGGTACAGGGCGGTGCGCTCGCTCTGGCGGTACGGGCCGCAATCGCCTCCGGCCTTGACGCCTTCATCGGGCGTCAAGCCACACCACGCGAGGGCCTCTTCGATGTAGGACTCGGCACCCTCCACAAACCGACCTTGGTCTGTGTCTTCGATGCGAAGGATGAAGGTGCCGCCGTGGGCGCGGGCAAACAACCAATTGTAGAGGGCCGTCCGAACACCGCCCATGTGCAAAGGGCCGGTGGGACTGGGGGCAAAGCGAACGCGTACGTCATTCATGGGCCGCAAAGGTAGCGCCCGCAAAGCCCGCATCCACGCTTGTGAACTCTCTGGCTGAGGGGCGGTGGAGGTCTGGAAGTTTGGCCTCAGACATTAAACACACACCCATGAATGCATTGCGCAACAAAGTCCAATTGATTGGACGACTCGGCAAGGACGCC
>JBMZWX010000056.1:0-8002 GCA_049627085.1 Flavobacteriales bacterium
ATGCCCGGGTGGCGGAATTGGTAGACGCGCGCGACTCAAACTCGCGTTCCGCAAGGAGTGTGGGTTCGATTCCCACCCCGGGTACTTGAAAAGCCTCGCACTACGCGGGGCTTTTTCTTTGCCCGGCACCTACCTTCATCGCATGAACACACGCCAAATTCAAGGGTGGGCATGGGCCGCCTGCCTGGGGGTTTTCACCCTTTCCGCGTCCGCCCAGATCACCGTCGAGGACACCGATTTGCCCCAAGGTGACACCGAATACACGTTCCAAAACGTGGCGCCTGATTTCTTGGCGGACTTCGAGTCTTCTGGCCCGGGGTGGATTTGGGATTTCACCGAGTTGGCTGTGGTGGACTCAGCCGTCACGTTGGTGGAAGACATCTCCGAAGCCTCGTTCACGGCGCAGTTTGTGTTCAACGGGTTCGATCCGGAGTACCAAGCCGACCACTTCTACACCTTCCTCAACATTCCCGACTTCGGGGACCTTGGAGGCGACGTCGGCATCCCCGTGCAATTGGATGAAGTGGTCGGGTACCACCAAATCGCAGGAGGCACGTACAACCAGGTGGGGCTTGGTATGTCGCTTTCAGGCCTGGAGTTGCCCATTCCGTTTGAAGACGTGGACGAGGTGCACCCCGTGCCGTTGACGGTGGACGCGACGCTCGAGTCGACCGCGGCGTACGAGGTTGTTGTGCCCGCCACCCTGACCTACGTCGTGGACCAAACGCGCTTCTCCGAAGTCGACGGGTACGGCACCTTGCTTCTTCCCGACGGAACGTCCCACGAAGTGCTGCGGTTGAAATCCACCGTGAGCAGCGAAGACAGCGTTTACGTGGACCTCGCGGAGCAAGGCTTCGCGTTTGAACGCGAGACGGTCACCTACCTCTGGCTCGGCGACGGCGGAATGCCTTGGATGGAGGTCACGACGACCTTGGGCATCCCTTCTGTGGTGCGCTACCAGGGCACGGTGCTCGCGGAGGAAGACACCTCGTCGACCGACGGCCTGGCCGCCTTGCAGTCAGAAATGCGGTTGATGCCCAACCCGGCCCAACGTGGCGATGTGGTCACCTTGGGCTGCGACGGCCAGCCGGTGAACTGGACCCTTTGGAACATGCAGGGGGCTTGCGTCCTCCGAGGACGGAGCGCCAACTTGAACACGGCAGAACTCGACGCAGGGGTGTACCTCGTGCGCGACGAACGCCACGGTGCCTCGCGCCGTTTGGTGATTCAGTGAGGGAGCTTGTCCCGAAGCGCGGCGTACACGTACACGCCCAACACCCCGGCCAACACGGCCAGGAGCATGACGGTTGTCCCGCTTCCGACCAGGGCGTACATCGGTCCGGGACACGCGCCAGTCATGGCCCAGCCCAGCCCAAACAGCGTGCCGCCCAGGTAGGCTGACTTGTACCGTGGCGCCTTGTCTTGCAGCGTGATCACGTTGCCCTCAAGGCTTTTGACCTTCATGCGGCGGATGAGGAAGACGCTGAGCGCGCCCATGCCCACCGCGCTGCCGATGATGCCATACATGTGAAAACTCTGGAAGGCGAACATCTCCTGGATGCGGAACCACGAGAGGACTTCTGCCTTGACGAGGATGAGGCCAAACAACAGGCCCAAAATCAATCCGAGTGCGTTTTTCATGGGGTCAGCTCAAAAGGAGTGGAAGGATCAACCAAGACATCAAGAGGCCGCCGGTGAAGAACCCCAAAACGGCCACAAAAGAGGGCAATGAAAAGTGACTCAGGCCCATGATGGCGTGCCCCGACGTGCACCCGCCCGCGTAGCGCGTGCCGAAACCCACGAGGAACCCGCCCCCGAGGATGAACAACCACGTCCGCCATCCAGAAAGGGCGTCCCACGAGAACAACTCCTGGGGGTGTTGGCCGCTCAAGTCTTCCAGCCCAAAGGCGTTCATGCGGGCCACCGCCGCGTCGCTGAGTGCGATGGGGGCGTCGCTGGAAAAGACCGTGGCTGCGAGCCACGCGCCGCCGAGGATGCCCACCACAAAGAGGAGGTTCCAACCTTCTTTCTTCCAATCGTAATTCAGGAATTCAAGCTTGGAGGGCACGACCGCCGCGCACATGTGGCGGAACGACGAACTCACCCCGAAGGTGCGGTTCAACAAAATCAAGTGGAGGGGCACCATCAATCCGATGATGGGGCCGGCCACGTACCAAGGCCAGGGTTGGCTGACCCATTCAACAAACGTGTTCATGGCCGCGAATCTAACCGACACGGCGACATGCCGTGGCCACCCAAGTCACATTGGGGGGCTTTCCTACCTTGGGCACATGAACCTCACGATGCGCATCCTCCTGACGTCGGCCATGGTCTTCCCAGCTGCGTCGACCGCCCAAACGCTGCAAGCCCCGGACCTCCACCCCCAAGGCTACACCTTCACCTACGGCGTGTCCAACCAACAGCCGGATGGGTGGGATTGGACCAACGCATTCTCCCTGCAGGACGTCGTTCTTGAGTTTTTGCCTGCGGACAGCACCGCCTACGCAGACGGGTTTTCCAACGCCGACTTCGCGCAGGTCTCCAACATCCAAGGCCCACAATACGCCTACTACAGCTTCGACGCAGACGGCATGGGGTTCTGGGGAGGCGTGGACCCCAGCGGCATCCAGGTGGTTCACCCCGAAGAGATCGTGGCCCTTCCTTTCCCGTTTACGGTGGGGGAGGTGCACCAAGACAGCTTGTCGTTTGTGTTTGAAGCCGGGGGAGACCAAGTCCACCGGAACATCCACTTGACCTCGGTCGCCGCGGAATGGGGTGCCTTGTTGCTTCCAGGCGAGTTGGCGTTCAACGACGTCATGCGTGTGGAAACAGAGCAATTGATCTACGACAGCACAGCCATGATTGACGCTGGGTTGTTGCTGGTGACCACGGCGTTTTGGGCCCAAGACATGCCCCTTCCTGTGGCCCAGAGCTACACCTACAGCGAAGTGGCGGGAGGCGACACGTCGGTCGTGTTTGTGGGGTCAGAGTTCTTGTTGGAGACGACAATGTCTTTGGACACGGCGCCTTTGGCGAAGCGCATGCGGGCGTTCCCGAACCCCGCGAACGACAGGGTGCAGATGGAAGGGGAGCCCGGCCAGCCTTGGGAAGTGAGAAACGCGTCAGGTCAAGTGGTGGCGGAGGGCCAATTCAACGACGTGGTTCAGGGCCTTGACGTGTCGAGCTGGGAAGCGGGCATGTATTTCGCCACCTCTGGAAACCAATCCCTGAGGTTGGTGGTGCTTCACTGACCTGCCTCAGTAGGCGCGGGCGTTGTTGCCCTCCATGTAGTAGACGAACGCCTTGTTCACCACGCGGTGGCCTCCCGGCGTGGGGAAGTCGCCCGTGAAGTACCAGTCGCCGAGGTGGTTGGGGCACGCCTCGTGCAGCCCCGCCACGCTTTGAAAGATGATCTTCACCTCCGACTTCATGCCCTCAGGGGTCAGCAGGTCGCTGATGCGGTCGCTGATTTCCTCGTCGGTGAAGGGCGCGTAGATGGCCTTGACCTGGTTGACGTTTTCCGCCAAAGGCAAGGTGAGCTGGTGCTTGCACGCGTTGTAGGTGTCTTCCAACACATGCTCCATGCCACGCTCCTTGAGCAAGGACACCGCCGCTTGGAACGCGATGAAGTCCCCCATGCGCGCCATGTCGATGCCGTAGCAATCGGGGTAGCGGATTTGGGGGGCGCTGGACGCCACCACGATCCGCTTGGGCTGGAGGCGGTCCAAGATTCGAAGGATGCTCTTCTTCAGGGTGGTGCCGCGCACGATGCTGTCGTCGATCACCACCAAGTTGTCGACGCCGGGTTCCACAGTGCCGTAGGTGATGTCGTAGACGTGGGCCACGAGGTCGTCCCTTGAACTGTCTTCGGTGATGAAGGTGCGCAGCTTGGCGTCCTTGATCGCGATCTTGTCGATGCGTGGACGCTCGTTCAGGATGGACTCGATTTCCGCGTGGTCAGGGTCCGCGCCAAGTCCTTTGATTCGTGCGATTTTGCTCGCGTTCAAATGCTCCTCCAAGCCTTTGACCAACCCATAGAACGACGACTCGGCCGTGTTGGGGATGAAGCTTGTGACGGTGTGGTCCAAATCGTGTTCCACCGCTTCCAACACGCGTGGGACGATGCTGCTGCCAAGGGCTTTCCGCTCGTTGTAGATGTCTCCGTCGTTGCCTCGAGAGAAGTAAATGCGCTCAAAGCTGCAGGCCTTCCGTTCGCCCGCAGGACGGATCTCCTCCACCAAGGTCTCGCCGCTTCGTCGGATGAGCAGGGCGCCACCTGGGGCCACCTCCTGGATGGACTCGGCGGGCACGTTGAAGGCGGTTTGGATGACCGGCCGTTCAGAGGCCGCGACCACCACCTCGTCGTCTTCGTACCAATATGCCGGACGAATGCCGTTGGGGTCGCGCATCACGAAGGCATCGCCGTGCCCCAACATGCCGCACATCACATACCCGCCGTCGAAATCGGAGGAAGCGCGACGGAGGATGGACCCCATGTCGAGGGTGTCCGCGATGCGCTCGGAGATGGTTTGGTTGTCCAACCCCTGACCTTTGAGTTGGTCAAACAACTCTTGGTTGGCCTCGTCCACGAAGTGCCCAATCTTTTCGAGCACCGTGACGGTGTCGGATTTCTGCTTGGGGTGCTGGCCGATTTGGACCAACACGTCAAACAGCTCGTCGACGTTCGTGAGGTTGAAGTTGCCGGCGACCACGAGGTTGCGGGTGCGCCAGTTGTTTTGCCTCAAAAATGGGTGGCAGTTCTCGATTTCGTTTTTGCCAAACGTGCCGTAGCGCAAGTGCCCCAAGAACAACTCGCCGGTGAAGGCATGGTCGTGCTGAAGCGACACCGTGTCTTGCAGTTGCTCGGCGGAAAGGTCCTGGAAGCGGCCCATGATCTTGCCGAACAGGTCTTGGATGGGGCGCGCGTCCACCGAGCGCATTCGGGAGATGTAGCGCTTGCCGGGATTCACGTCCAGCTTGATGTTGGCCAACCCCGCGCCGTCTTGGCCGCGGTTGTGCTGCTTTTCCATCAGCAGGTACATCTTGTTGAGGCCGTAAAACGGCGTGCCATACTTGTCAACGTAGTGTTGCAACGGCTTTTTGAGTCGGAGCATGGCGATGCCACACTCGTGCTGAAGGAAATCGCTCATCCGGCGTCAAATTTAGTCACGATTTCGCCTTGAGGTGGGGCTACTTTTGAGCCATGGCATCAAACGCACTCACCCCCGCTGAGCAGGCCCTGGTTTTGCGGGCTTGGGAACAGGCGGACTCCATCACCGAGCACCTCGACGGACTGATGGCGGCGACCCCACGTGACGAGGCCGAGGCGCCGTACGACAAGTACATCCCCATCAACCAAAAGCGCGTCAAGCGGATCCGAAAAGCTTTGGCCAAGCAGGGGCTTCGCGACGAGTTGGCCGCGGTGGCCACCTCCTTGCCGCACAGCACACGGATGTTGGTGCTGAATGAGTTTTGGTGCGGCGACGGGGCGCAGATTTTGCCCGTGCACGAGGCGATCGCGTTGGCGTCCGAGGGCGCCGTCGAGGTGCGCGTCTTGATGCGGGACGAGAACCTCGAGGTCATGGACTTGTTTCTCACCAACGGCGGACGGTCCATCCCCAAGACGGTGCTTCTGGACGAGGAAGGCCAAGTGTTGGGCACCTGGGGTCCACGGCCTGAGGAGGCCATGGATTTGGTCAAGCGGATCAAGTCTGATCCGGCCATCGCACACACCTACAGCCAAGAGGTCCACAGGTGGTACACCCAAGACGGCACCCAAGCGACCCAAGCGGAGTTGGCGGTACTTTTGGGTCATGCCCAAAGACCTTGAGCCGGAAGACTTTTACAAGACGCCCGAGGGCTTCATCGTCTTCACGGAAACATACCACCGCAAGCGGGGTTATTGCTGTCAGAGCGGCTGCAAACACTGCCCGTACGGGTTTGACAAGAACACGGGCCGTTTCACCAAGAAACCATGACCATGACGCAAGCTGAATTCCAAGCCATTGTTCAGGAGGGCCTTCCGCAAACGCTGCCTTCTGCTGTCGAGCGCAACCCCGAATGGAGCCACGCCCCGGTGCGCAAGGACATCTTGACGGCCAAGGAAAAAGAACTTGCGTTGCGCAACGCGCTCCGTTATTTCCCGGCGGATCAGCATGCGGAGCTCGCCCCTGAATTTGCCCAGGAGCTCAAGGATTACGGACGCATCTACATGTACCGCTTGCGCCCTGCGCACGACATGAAGGCACACCCCATCGATTGGTACCCAGCCAAGTGCCGCCAGGCCGCCTCGGTCATGTTGATGATCCAGAACAACCTCGACCCGGCCGTGGCGCAGCACCCCGAGGAGCTCATCACCTACGGTGGCAACGGGGCGGTGTTCCAGAACTGGGCGCAGTACCGTTTGGCCATGAAGTATTTGAGCGAGATGGAGGAAGACCAAACCTTGGTCATGTACTCCGGCCATCCGCTCGGGCTGTTCCCGTCCAACAAGGAGGCCCCCCGCGTGGTGGTGACCAACGGCATGGTCATCCCCAATTACAGCCAGCCCGACGACTGGGAGCGCATGAACGCCTTGGGCGTCAGCCAATATGGCCAAATGACTGCCGGGTCCTACATGTACATCGGCCCCCAGGGCATTGTGCACGGCACCACCATCACCGTGTTGAATGCGGGCCGGATGATCGACAAGAAGCGCGGCGTGACGGGGACCACGGACGGCCTGGCCGGCAAGTTGTTTGTCACGGCGGGTTTGGGTGGCATGAGCGGCGCCCAACCCAAGGCCGCGAACATCGCCGGTTGCGTGTCTGTGACCGCAGAGGTCAATCCTGCCGCGGCGTACAAACGTCACGAGCAAGGCTGGGTGGACCACGTCGTCACCGACTTGGACGAATTGACCGCCAAGGTCCGGGAGGCCCGTGAGTCGAAGCGCGCCGAGTCGTTCGCTTACCTCGGCAACGTGGTCGACGTGTGGGAGAAGTTCGACGAAGAGAACGTCCTGGTGGACATGGGGTCGGACCAAACGTCCTTGCACAACCCTTGGGCGGGTGGATACTACCCCGCCGGGTTGTCGTTCGACGACGCCAACGCCATGATGGCGGAAGATCCGGACACGTTCCGGACGCACGTCCAAGACTCCCTCAAGCGGCACGCGGCCGCGGTGAACAAGCACACGGCGCGCGGAACATACTTCTTCGACTACGGCAACGCATTCCTGCTGGAAGCGAGCCGGGCGGGGGCGGACATTTTGGCTGAAGACGGCGACGGGTTCCGTTACCCCTCGTACGTTCAAGACATCATGGGACCCATGTGCTTTGATTACGGCTTTGGGCCGTTCCGCTGGGTGTGTTGCAGCGGCGATTCTGCCGACCTCGACACCACGGACGCCATCGCGGCGGAGGTGTTGGAGCGCCTGATGGGCGAAGCCCCGGAAGACATCCAGCAACAGATGCAGGACAACTTGCGCTGGATTCGTGAGGCGAAGGCCAACCAACTGGTCGTGGGCTCGCAGGCGCGCATCTTGTACGCCGACGCTCATGGCCGTGCAGAGATCGCTTCGGCGTTCAACGACGCCATCCGAGATGGCCGTTTGAAAGGGCCTGTTGTCTTGGGCCGGGACCACCACGACGTCAGCGGCACGGACAGCCCGTACCGCGAGACCAGCAACATCTACGACGGCTCCGCATTCACCGCCGACATGGCCGTCCACAACTTCGTTGGAGACAGTTTCCGCGGGGCGACGTGGATCAGCCTTCACAACGGTGGAGGGGTCGGCTGGGGAGAGGTGATGAACGGGGGCTTCGGCATGCTCATCGACGGCAGCGAGGACAGCGAACGCCGACTCCGCTCCATGCTGCATTGGGACGTCAACAACGGCATTGCACGGCGCAGCTGGGCGCGCAACCCAGGAGCCCAGTGGGCCATCGACCGGGCCATGGAGGCGGAGCCCAAGCTGACGGTGACCCGCGCCAACCACGCGTCCGACGACGTGATTTCAGGCGCC
>JBMZWX010000057.1:0-7548 GCA_049627085.1 Flavobacteriales bacterium
ATGCGCAACGCTTCCAGCCGCACATCCTCGTCGCGTCCCACCTCGGTTTCGTAGTGGTCGAGCAGGTTCAGGGTGGGCAGGATGTGCCCTTCTGAAAGCAGCAAGTCGGCGCATTCGAACAGCGCCTCCAAATCGCCGGGCCGGTTCACCACAAAGGGGGTCCAGTCTTGTTCCGCGCCGGCGCCGTTGCCTTGGGCAAGCCGCGCCAAGCCACGATGATACAGCACCCACGTGTTGTCCGGGGCCAACTCGGCGGCACGGGTGAGGCGTTCTTCCGCCGCGTCGTAGCGCTCCAGCTCGAGGTCGATTTTGCCGAGCTGGTAGTGGAACGCGTGCTCGTCAGGTTCGGCCTCGACGCAGGTCATCAGCTGGGTGTAGGCATCCTGGAGGTCGCCTTTGAGCAAATGTGTTTGGGCCTCGAAGTAGGCCATCTGCGTGTCTTTGCCGTAAGGGGCGTCCCCTCGGGCCCTGCGGTCGGCCAGGGTGGACAGGGCCGTGCAGCTGGACAGCCCCAAGGCCGCCAGCCCAACCCATACCCACATCGGCGTCCCGCGTCGTCTCATCCCCGCGGGTTGCCGAGGGTGGAGTAATCGCCAATGCTGGCGTCGGCTGGCGTGCCGTGCCATGCGGCATGGGCACCGACCATGGCGCCATCGACCACGCAGTGCTCGAGCAGGCTGTCGCCCGCCACAAGGGCGTTGCTGACCCGGGCGTCGCGCACGGTTGTGCCGGCGCCGAGGGTCACGTTGGGTCCAACCACGGCACGCTCCAAAACCACGCCCTCGCCGATGTGGCAGGGCTGCAGGATCACGCTGTCGGTCACCTTGGCTGAGTTCGGCACGGCGTCGAGGCGGCCTTCTTCTTCCAGGATTTGGAGGATGCGGGTGTTGGTGTCGACGGTCACGCGCTTGTTGCCGCAGTCCATCCATTCGGACACTTCGCCGGGGATGAATTGGAGGCCATCCTGGGTCATGTTGCGCAAGGCGTCGGGCAGTTGGTATTCGCCGCCCTTGATGACGTTGTTGTCGATGAGGTGTTGAAGTTCACCCTTGAGGCGTCCGCCGTCTTTGAACGCGTAGATGCCGATCATGGCCAAATCGCCGACCCACTCCTGGGGCTTTTCGACGTAGTCTGTGATTTTGCCGTCGTCGTTGGTCACCACCACCCCAAAAGCGGAAGGGTCTTCGATGCGCTGGCAGAACAGCACGCCATCGGCGTTGGGGTCGATGGTGAAATCCGCCCGGAATAAGGTGTCTGCGAAGGCCACGACCACAGGGCCGTCCAAGAAGTCTTGTCCGCACAAGATGGCGTGCGCCGTGCCGAGCGGTTCGTCTTGGTGGCGGATGTGTCCTTTGGCGCCGAGTCGTTCGGCCACAGCGACCAGTTCCTTCTCCACGGCTTCGCCAAAGTCGCCGATGACAAAACAGATGTTGTCCACGCCGTCTTGGGCGGTGCGCACAATGTCTTCCACCAGGCGCTCCACAATGGGCTTGCCGGCGACGGGCACCAGGGGTTTGGGGACGGTCAGCGTGTGGGGACGGAGGCGGCTTCCGCGGCCTGCCATGGGGACAATGATGTTCATGAAAACGTGGTTATTCGGTTCCTGTGTGGCCAAACCCGCCTTCGCCTCGCTCGGAGGACGGCAGGGCGTCCACCGTCTCGACGGCGGACCATTGGATGCGTTCGTATTTGGCCAAGACGAGTTGGGCGATGCGCTCCCCGTCCTCGACGGTGAAGGGCGCCTGGCCGTGGTTGATCAAAATCACCCCCACGTCCCCGCGGTAATCGGCGTCGACGGTGCCAGGGCTGTTGAGGACGGTCACGCCGTGCTTGTAGGCCAACCCGCTGCGCGGCCGAACCTGGGCCTCGTAGCCTTGGGGCAACGCGAAGTGAAGTCCGGTGGGGATGAGGGCCCGGGCGCCGGGTTGAAGGACCACGGGCGCGTCGAGCTTGGCGCGCAAGTCGAGCCCGGCGCTGTCGGGCGTGCTGTAGGCCGGCAACGCGTGAGGCGTGTTCGCCACCACAGGCACGACCACAGGAGAGGCAGAGGGGCCTTCGCTCATGATCCTGGGAAGTTGGGCTTGCGCTTTTCCAAAAACGCCGTCGTACCTTCCTTGAAGTCGTCGGTGGTGAAGCACTGGCCAAAGCGCTCGATTTCCACGGCAAAGCCATCTCTGTTGTAACCGGCCAGCACGCTGTCGAGAGCTGCGGCCAGGGCGGTGGGGGCGTTTTTGGCCATTTTGCTGGCCAGGATTTGGGCTGTTTCCAGCAGCAACTCCGGCTCGACGACTTGGTTCACCAAGCCGCACTGCAGGGCGTCGTCCGCAGGAATCATGCCGCCGGTGAGGACCATTTCCATGGCTTTGCCCTTGCCGACGATTTGGGCCAGGCGCTGGGTCCCGCCGTAGCCGGGAATCACGCCCAGGCTCACCTCGGGCAGCCCCATGCGGGCGTTGGTGGAGGCCACACGCACGTGCGCCGCCATGGCCAGCTCAAGTCCGCCGCCAAGGGCAAACCCGTTGATGGCGGCCACCACAGGCTTGCGGCTTTGCTCCACACGGTCGAACAAGTTTCGTTGTCCGCGGCGGGCCAAATCTTCGCCCTGCGCTCGGTCGAAATCCGCGAATTCCTTGATGTCCGCCCCGGCCACGAAGGCTTTCTCTCCGGCGCCCGTGAGGACGATGACCCGGACGTCTGCGTTGTCCTGAGCGGCTTCGATGGCCGCGGCCAAGGCGTCGATGACCTGGCGGTTGAGGGCGTTGAGCGCTTCAGGCCGGGAGATGGTCAAGGTGAGAACCCCGTCTTCCAGGGATTTCAGGATGGGTGAATCGGGCATGGGACGTTGCAATTGTGCAACGGCAAATTACGCAACGCCCACGCGCTTCGGGGACCCAGGACGGCTGTTCAACAAACGTTGGGTGTAGGGATGTTGTGGAGAACTCAACAACTGCATCGCAGGGCCTTCCTCCACGATTTCACCCTCGCGCATCACGGCGATGCGGTCGCAGACGGCCCCCACCACGTTGAGGTCGTGGCTGATGAACAAAAAGGTCAACCCTCGACGCTCGCACAAGTTCTTGAGCAAGTCCAAAATCTCAGCCTGGATGCGCAAGTCCAACGCGGCCACGCTCTCGTCGAGCACCAAGAATTCGGGCGACAGGGCCAAAGCCCGGGCCAGCACAATGCGTTGCCGCTGCCCACCGCTGAAACTTCCGGGTTTGCGCGCGGCATCGGACGCACTGAGCCCCACTTCTTCCAGCAACCCGGCCACCGAGGGACCTTGCTTGTCTTTGCGTGCGTCCACCGCCTCTTGCAACGCGGCGCCCACCGTCATGCTGGGGTTGAGGGCAGAGAAAGGATCCTGAAACACCGGTTGCGCGGCGCGTCGGAACGTGGCTCCCTTGGGCGCCCCTCCTTTCCATGTCACGTTTCCGTCGTCCCACGTGTCGAGGCCCAGGAGGATGTTGCCCAGCGTGGATTTGCCCGACCCGCTTTCCCCCACCAGGCCCACCCGTTCTCCTCGGACGATGGCCAAATCCACGCCCTTGAGCGCCTCGAAGGTGTGTGTGGGCTTGCCCCAGATGTTGGTGCGCGTCACAAACCGCTTCACCACGCCACGCGCCGCCACCAGCGGCGTGTCGTCGGCAGGGCCCGTTGCACGGCTCGCGTGCGCAGAGGTGTTGTGGACCTTGGGCATCGCGGCCAGCAGCGATTGGGTGTACGGGTGCTTCGGGGCGTTCATCACACCTTGGCACGGGCCGGATTCAACGACCTCCCCGTGACGCATGACGACCACATGGTCGGCGATGTCCCGGACCACGTCGAGGTCGTGGGTCACGAACAACACGCCCAGGCCGCGCTCGTCGCGGAGCCGCCTTAGCAAGTCCAGGATGTCCCGTTGCACCGTGACGTCCAGCGCCGTGGTGGGTTCGTCGGCCAGCAGCACCCTGGGATTGCAGGCCAGGGCCAAGGCGATCATGACCCGTTGCTTTTGGCCGCCACTCAGTTCGTGGGGGTATTTGCGCTCGGAGCCTTGGGGCAGGCCCACCTCGTCGAACAGGCGCGCCACTTCAGCCCGGGCCGCCTCGCCCCTCGTGTCCCGATGAAGTTCGAGCGGCTCGGCGACCTGCGCCCCCACCCGCATCGACGGGTTGAGCGAGGACATCGGGTCCTGAAACACCATCGCCACGTCCCGGCCAACTGGCGCGCCATGCCATCCAGGCTTGGCCCACACGGAGCCTTCAGGGCCGCGGACTTCGCCTCGGGTGAGGGCGCCAGAACCAGGCAGAAGGCCCATGACGGCCAGGGAGGTCAGGGTTTTGCCCGACCCGGACTCGCCCACGATGCACGTGGTTTGGCCTGGGAACACCTCGCACGAGACCTCCTTGACGACAGGCAGTGCCTCGCCGAAAGCGATGGACACCCGGTCGACGGTCAGGAGGGCGGCGTCTGACATCTGTGCTTACAGCGTGCCCCGGTTTTCTTGCTCGCGCTCAATGGCCTCAAACAACGCCTTGAAGTTGCCCTTGCCGAAGCTCTTGGCGCCCTTGCGCTGGATGATTTCGAAGAACATCGTGGGGCGGTCGACCACGGGCTTGGTGAAGAGCTGCAGCAAGTAGCCTTCTTCGTCCCGGTCGATCAAGATGCCCAGTTTGCGGAGCGGCTCGAGGTCTTCTTCAATCTCCCCGACGCGGTCAAGGATGTCGTCGTAGTAGTTGTCGGGCACGTACAGGAATTCCACGCCGCGGTCTTTCAAGGCGGTGACGGTGCTGACGATGTCGTCGGTGGCCACGGCGATGTGTTGGACGCCGGCGCCTTGGTAGAAGTCGATGTACTCCTCGATTTGGCTCTTCTTGCGTCCCTCGGCGGGTTCGTTGATGGGGAACTTGATGCGGCCGTTCCCGTTGCTCATCACCTTCGACATGAGCGCCGTGTATTCCGTGCTGATGTCCTTGTCGTCGAAGGAGACGAGCTGGGCGAAGCCCATGACCTCGGCGTAGAACTTGCACCAGGTGTTCATCTCGCCCCAGCCCACGTTGCCCACCATGTGGTCGATGAATTTGAGGCCCACAGGCGCAGGCTTGAAGTCGGGATTCCAAGCCCTGTAGCCCGGCAGGAACACCCCGTTGTAGTTCTCGCGCTCCACGAACACGTGGACGGTGTCGCCGTAGGTCTTGATGGCGCTGAGCACCACCTCGCCGCCGTCGTCGCTCCGGACTTCGGGTTCAAATTCTGTCACTGCGCCGCGCTTGGTCGTCTCTTCGAAGCTTTTGCGTGCGTCAGGCACCCAAAGCGCGACCGATTTCACGCCGTCGCCGTGCTTGTCGAGGTGGGCGTTGAGTTCGCCGCCGTCGGTCAACGGGGTGGTGAGCACCAAGGTGATTTTGTCCTGGCGCAAGACGTAGCTGACCCGGTCCTTGGCCCCGGTTTCCAGCCCGCGGAAGGCGAGCGGTTGGAAGCCCCAAGCGGCCATGTAGTAGTAGGCGCTTTGCTTGGCGTTGCCGACGATGAGCTCGACGTGGTCGGTGCCGAGCAAGGGGAGGAAATCGTGCGCCTCTGGCACGACTTTGTCAAGTTGGGTCACGGGTTCGGTGGCCATTGTGGTCGTGGTTTGGGTGGCTCAGAGCCAGCTTTGGTGGTAGCCTTCGATTTCCAAATCCAAGGCTTGTTGGGTCACTTTCAAGGGGCGGAAGGTGTCGACCATGACGGCCAATTCTTCCGTGCGCTCCTTGCCGATGCTGCCCTCGTACGTGCCCGGGTGGGGGCCGTGGGGAATGCCGGCAGGGTGCAGGGTGATTTGTCCTGGCCCGACGCCTGTCCGGCTCATGAAATCGCCGTCGACGTAGTACAGCACCTCGTCCGAGTCGATGTTGCTGTGGTTGTAAGGCGCCGGGATGCTGAGCGGGTGGTAGTCGTACAGGCGAGGCACAAAGCTGCAGATGACGAACCCGTCGGTTTCGAAGGTTTGGTGCACGGGCGGCGGCTGGTGCACACGGCCGGTGATGGGCTCGAAATCGTGGATGCTGAACGCGTACGGGAAGTGGTAGCCGTCCCAACCCACCACGTCAAACGGGTGGCTCGCGTACATGTAATCGTGCAGCATGCCTTCCTTCTTGATGCGCACCTTGAAGGGGCCTTCGCCTTCGTTGGACACGTCGCACAACGCCGACGGCGGACGCATGTCACGCTCGCAGTAGGGGCTGTGCTCCAGCAGTTGGCCAAAGTGGTTGCGGTACCGCTTGGGGGTCAACACCGGCGATGCGCTCTCCACCACCAGGGCCCGGTTGTCCTCAGTGCTCCACTTGAACCGGTGCATGACGCCGCGCGGGATGACGAGGTAATCGCCCTCGCGGAACTCAATGATCCCAAACATGGTCTCCAAGACGCCGTGGCCGCGGTGCACGAACACCACTTCGTCTTGGTCGGCGTTCTTGTAGATGTCGTCCTGCGCCACTTTGGGCGGGGCGACGAGGGCCACGGTGCAGTCCTGGTTGAACAGGGTGGGCACGCGAGAAGACAACCAATCTTGGCCTGGCTTCACCGCCCAGCCTTCAAGCTTGCGGCTGAGCAAGTTGCGCTCGACCGCCGCCACAGGCCGGACGTCTTCGCTGCCAAGCACTTCGACCACTTGGGTGGGGCGCTGGCGGTGGTAAAGCAGGGAGCTCATCCCCACGAATCCAATGGTCCCGAAAAGTTGTTCGTGGTGCAGCTCGCCGTTGTCTTGGCGGAACTGCGTGTGGCGTTTGGGAGGAAGAACCCCGAGCTTCTGGTAGAACGGCATGGTGCCTGCAATTTAGGCAGGGCGGCTCCGTTTGCGTGCGCCCCAACTCACTTCCCGCCGGCGCCCATGGCGCGGGCGTACCAAGGCAGTTTGCCGTCCTTGTTCAACGGCCACTGAAGGCTGAGTTTCATGCCAGGCCGAAGCGGGTCGGCGGGGTCCATGTTGTTCTTCCGCGCAAGTGCTTTGGTCCGGACGCCGTGCATCTGGGAGATCTGCCACAGGTTTTGGCCTTGCCTCACCGTGTACCACGTCGTGGCGGCATGGCCCTTCTTGGGCTGGAGGTAAATCCGGTCGCCGGCTTTGAATTCGTGGTTCTTGGTGACCTCGTTGTACGCCCGGATTTGCCAAGGCATGATGTCCAAATCCTGGGTCAAGCTCGCTTGCGTGTCGCCTTCCTCGGCGTAGACGAACTGCACGCCGTGCTCGGTCGTCCGCAGGCGGTGCGAGCGCCCCAAGTCGAGCGTGCCGCCGCCGTTGTTGGCGCGGCGCACCACGTCGTGTTCCCGGACGTTGGACGCCAGCACCTCCTCCCCAGACCAAGTGCCGCCGGGCACGTCGAGTTCATGGAGGTTGTGGCGTTCGATGAGGGTGATCAAGAGGTTGGCGTACTTGGGGTTGGTCGCGTATCCGCACGCCTTGAGGCCTTTCGCCCAGCCTTTGTAGTCGGTTGGCTCCAGCTCAAACAACCGAGCGTACCGGTCCCGAAGCAAGAATTGGCTGTGGTCTTCGTAGCTCTGCTTGGCGTCGTCGTAGACGCGGAAACACTC
>JBMZWX010000058.1:0-7144 GCA_049627085.1 Flavobacteriales bacterium
GGCGGAAACCCCGCCTTCAGCAGCTACGATTTGGACAGCGCGCTCAGGGCGGTCTTCTACCCTGCTGTCTTGGGTTGGATGATCCTCGGGACCTGGATGTACGCCAAGACCTTGCGTCTGGAACGGTTGCGTGCAACCTTGGCCGAATCTCGTTTGCAACGCGCCACCCAAGCGGGACTGCCCTTTCTCCTGCTGACCACCCCATCGTGGTCTGATCCGTTGGTGAAGGATGGAAAGATGGGGGTCGTTGTGGGCGTGGCGGTCATCATTGGACTCGGACTGGGCCTTTGGAGTCTGGTCCACAGCAGTCAAGCTCGCGACTTGAACCAAGAAATCGAACGTCACTCATGAAGCGCACCCACATCGTTTTGTTGCTCCTTGTCGCCGGTTTGATGGGGACGTTTGTGGCGTCCATCACCAGCACCAGCCGCTCTGTGGGCTTCGCCGTGGCGTTCGCCGACCCTGGCACCGAATACAAGGTCAGCGGCACGTTGGTCACGGACATGCCTGTGGAATACAATCCGCAACAAAACACCAGCCTCACCAAGTTCCACATGAAGGACCGCGAAGGCGTGGTGCATGAAGTGTGGCTCGAAAAGGCCAAACCAACCGGACTCGAGCGCAGCGAAAGCATTGACCTCTACGGCCAGGCGAACGGAACGCACTTTCGGGCCACAGAAATGTTGATGAAGTGTCCGTCGAAGTACAACGAACAAAACCACTTGGTGGAGGCTGACGCCTGATGGAATACTTGGGAGAATGGATTGGGGTGGCGTACGCTGGCAGGTTTCTGGTGGCGCTCGCGTTTGTGTCGGCCCTGGTGGCCACTGGGGCCTTTTGGAAAGGCAACCTTCACCTGGGGCGTCGGGCTTACTTGACCCATGCCGGCAGCACCCTGGGGGTCATCGCGCTGATCTTCGTGCTCTTCTTTGGGCACCGGTACGAGTTCCAATACATCTGGAAGCACCTCAACAACGAAATGCCCATGCGTTTTGTGCTCAGCGCATTTTGGGGTGGCCAAGAGGGCGGGTTCTTGTTGTGGATGTTCTGGCACAACGTGCTTGCGCTGTTCATCCTGAAGCGGGCCGACGATTGGCAGCGGGAGGTGATGACGGTGCTGAGCAGCATCCAGGCCTTTCTGGGGGTCATGCTTTTGGGCATCTACTTTGGGGATTTTCAATTGGGTCTCGACCCCTTTTTGCTGCTGCGTGAAGCCCCCAACAACATCGGCTTGCCGTGGACCGCGCGGGCCGATTACCTGACGGCCATCCCGCAGTTTGCCGACGGCCAAGGGCTGAACCCCCTCTTGCAGAACTACTGGATGACCATCCATCCGCCAACCCTGTTCCTCGGATTCGCGGCGTGCAGCGTCCCGTTCGCCTACGCCGTGGGGGCCCTGTGGCGTCGTGACTTGAAAACGTGGATCAAACCCGTCCTGCCGTGGGCATTCTTCGCGGTTGGGATTCTCGGCGCTGGCATTTTGATGGGCGGAGCTTGGGCCTACGAAGCCTTGAGCTTTGGCGGGTTCTGGGCATGGGATCCTGTGGAGAACTCGTCGCTCGTCCCATGGATGGTCCTCGTCGCCGCGGCGCACCTCTTGCTCATCAACCGCAACCGAAAGCAACCGACGGCCCTGTTCTCCACAGTGTACCTCAGCATCCTGTCGTTCTTGTTGGTGCTCTACTCCACCTTCTTGACCAAGAGCGGCGTCCTTGGTGACACCTCGGTCCACAGCTTTGTGGACAGTGGCATCTTGCCTCAATTGCTGGCGTACCTCTTGGCGTTCGTGGCCTTGGGACACCTCATGCTCCTCGAGGATGCAGGGTCGCGCAAGGTGTATGGAGGATTGACGTTGGCCACGCTCGGGCTTGTGGCGGCGGGACATCCTGCCCTGGGATTTTTGGCTTTCTTGGGTGTGATGGCGGCGGCGGCCGTGCGGGCCTTCCGCAAGGAATTCAAGGGCGACCAAGAAGAGGATGCGCTGTGGTCACGGGAGTTTTGGATGTTCGTCGGCTCCCTGCTGTTGGTCCTTGGGGCGGTGCACATCACTTGGCAAACCAGCGTCCCGGTCTTCAATTTGTTCTTGGAACCGTTCGCCCCGCTGCTGACGTGGGCGGAAGGTGTGACCGGACTGGCGTTCTTGGGCGATTTGGCCCAACACGACCTGGCCCCAGGCACCGACTTGGACCGGACCTACCACGTGGTTCAGGTGCCGTTGGCTGTCCTCATTTTCTTGCTCATTGGCTTGGCCCAATGGCTCAAGTACAAGAATTCCGACATCCAGACCGTGTTGGGCAAGCTGATTCGGCCCTTGCTCGCGGCGGGCGTGTTGACAGGTGCATTGGTGGTGACCTACGACTTCGCGACGCATGAAATCCCTAGGGTGGCGTTGCTCTTTGCCACCTTGTTCGCGGCGTTCAGCAACGCCGACTACATCGTCCAGATGTGGAAAGGCAAACTGGACCAGATGGGGTCGCCCTTGGCCCACGTGGGATTCGCCCTGACGCTGTTTGGCGCGGTCTTGTCCACGGCCCAAAAAGACGTCATCTCCCAAAACCGCATCGGCGACATCACGACCCTGAATGAGGAGTTGAGCAACGCCACGGACTTGTTGATGATGCAGGGCGACACCTTGCCCATGGGCCCCTACTTCGTGTCGTACCAAGAGCGTCGCCAAGAAGGCATTCATGTCATGTTCGACATGGCCTACTACGACCGCGCACCGATGGCCTACAAGGCCGGGGACATCGTGGTCCAGGAAGGCATGGTTTGGCAGGCGCTGGCGGACCACAATGCAAGCGCCACGTTCGACGAGGACGTGGAGACGCAGTGGAACTTCCTGCCCTTCCCCACCCCTGCCCAAACCCAACGCGCCACGCGCTGGGTGAACGGCACGGCCGGCGAAGAGTTGTTCACCTTGTCCCCGCGCATCCAACTCAACGCCCAAATGGGCAATGCGCCGGAGCCGGACACCAAGCATTTCCTGTTCGAAGACCTGTACACCCACATCAAATGGGGACGGGTCACCCCGCCCGATACAGACGAGGAGGGATGGCTCGGCGGCCAGGCCCAGGAATTTGTGGTGGGCGACTCGATGTTCGTGGGCGGAGTCTTGCTCACGGTCGACAGCTTGCGGGTCATCCGCGACGACGAGCGGGCTGATCGGGGACTCCTCGACGACGACTTGGCCTTGGCGGCTTGCCTCGGATTGCGCCGTGGCCCGGTGGTCGAAGTGCATGACCCGCTGTACATCGTGCGCGGCACCACCGTCGTACCCGACCTGTACGAGGCCGAGGGCTGGGGGTTGAAATTCCGAGTTGAGTCGTTCGATCCTGAGCAAGAGACCTTCGAGATGACCGTGTGGGAACACGAAAGCGTGCGCCGAGACTTTGTCGTGATGCAGGCGGTCCTGTTTCCCCAAATCAATTGGCTGTGGCTCGGATGCATCCTGATGACCATTGGGTCTTTCCTGGCGGTTCGGTTCCGAATCCGTCAAGGCAAAACATCTGCCCATCGCCATGGCTGACCTTCGCATCGTCGTGGTGGGCGCGGGACGGGTGTCACGTGAATTGGCCCCGGCCTGGCAACGGGCTGGCCACGACATCTTGCACGTGGTGAGCCGGACCGCCCAATCAGCACAGCCTTTGGGCGAAGCGTTGGGCTGCTCCTGGAGCACCACATTGACCGAAGCCGCAGGCGCGTTGAGCGACGCTGAAGTGGTCGTCGTCGCAGTGACCGACGGCTTGATCTCCGAAGTCAGCGCCGCCATCTCAAACATGGTGTCTCCCTCCTGCTTGATGGTGCACGTCTCGGGGGCCACGCCTTTGGATCATTTGCGCGCGCCGAGTGCAGTCGTTTGGCCAATCCGCAGCTTCAACCCCAAGGCAGACAGCGTCCCTCTGGCCAACACCCCCACAGTTCTCGAAGCCTCGGACGACAATGCGATGGCGCTTGCCCGCACGCTCGCTTCTGCGTGGAACGCCGACGTGTCTGAAGTGTCAGGCACCCAGCGTGCGGCTGCGCACATGGCGGCAGCGGTGGCAGACAACTTTGCGAACCACATGTTCGCCGAAGCGCAGGACCTTCTTGAACAACGCGGCCTGCCGAAGACCCTGTTGCGCAACTTGGTGTTGGGCTTGACACAAGGCGGACTTCAAGGCGACTCACGGGAACGACAAACCGGCCCGGCGCGACGCGGCGACGAAGCCACCCTTGAGCGTCATCGTGCGCTTCTCCCGGACGACGTTAAACAGCTGTACGAAACCGTCACGGCACACATCATCCACAGACACTCTTCATGAACTACAAGACCAAGCTCTCTGGCATCAAGCTCTTCGCCTTCGACTACGACGGGGTGTTCACCAACGGCACCGTGTACTTGATGCCCGATGGCAGCATGGCCAGGACCGCCTCTGCCCGAGATGGGTTCGCTGTGCAATGGGCTGTGAAACAAGGGTTGAATCTGGCGGTGGTGTCCGGCGGCAAAGACGAGCCCGTGCGTTGGCGCATGGAAAAGCTTGGGCTGGACGAAGTGCATTTGGGCGCCGACGACAAACTCGCCAAGCTCCAAGAGATTTCAGATCGCACGGGCATCGCACTCGGCGACATGGCCTACATGGGCGACGACATGCCAGACCTGAAAGCGTTGGAAGCTGTCGGACTCAGCTGTTGCCCTTTTGACGCAGTTCCAGAGGTTCGCGCTGCAGTGGACTGGGTGGTGCCAGAAGCCGGTGGAGAGGGATGTGTTCGCAATTTGTTGGAACAAGCGATGAAACTTCGTGGTTTATGGGACAGCCGCGAGGGTCATCGGTGGTGACTCGGCCCTAACTTCACGCACACATGGATCGCAACACTTTGACGGGCCTCGTGCTCATGATGGCCCTGCTCTTGGGTTACCAATGGTACATGGCCCCCACCGACGAAGAGGTCGCACAATGGGAAGCCGAACAAGCGCGTTTGTCGGCGGAAGCCGACAGCGCATCCGCGGCCGACTTCGCCGCTTCGCAAGCCGCCCTCAATGCCACCGTAGCACTTCAGGCTGCATCCCCTTCCGACACCAGCCGAAATTCCGAGCTGGACGCCGAACTGCGACGTCGATTTGGGGTCTTTGGGCCTGGGGTGATTGGCACCGACCGCGATTTGGTCATGTCCAACGACCAAGTGCGTGTGACCTTCAACACCCGCGGAGGCCTTCCAGTGGCGGCCACCTTGCAAGACGGGTACACCCGCTACGGCAGCGACGAACCTGTGAGCCTCTGGGTGCGGGAACAGTCTGACATGAACGTGGCCTGGGACGTGCCCGGCGTGGGGCGTGTTGGATTCCAAGATCTGCACTTCAAACCCATTTCAGAAGGCCCTACCCAGCTTGTGCTGGAATCGGATTTGGGCGACAACAACGCCATCCGCATCGTCCACAAGTTGGAGGGCTACCAAGTCAAAACCGACATCAACTTCATCGGCGTCGACCGCCTCACCGAAGGCCAAAGGCTCTTCACATGGAACGCGCTTGGGCAACGGAACGAGAAAGGCCTGCAGTGGGAGCGTCAGCACAGCGCCATCTACTACTTGGAGCTCGGCGAAGAGCGGGACTACCTCAGCGACGGCCAGGAAGACGACGAGGTGCTGGAATCGGGCCTGAGCTGGTTGGCGTTCAAGCAGAACTACTTCTCGGCATTGGTGGGAAGCCCTGAGCCCTTTGCCGCTGGGGCAAAAATCGCCAACATCCTGCCCGAAGACGACACGACGTACGTGATGGGCTACGCGGCCGAGCTGCCTTACGACGGCCAGCAACTGCACTTCTACTTTGGGCCCAACGACTTGGCGTCGCTGGAGACCACTGGTTTCGAGGAGGTCGGGCGCATCATCGACTACGGGTGGTGGATCTTTGGTTGGGTCAACCGAAACGTCATCCTCCCGGTGTACGATTTTGTGGCCAACTACATCGGCAACATGGGGCTGATCATCCTCGTTTTGACGCTGGTCATCAAGAGTGCGCTCTTCCCCATCACGTGGAAAAACTACATGAGCTCTGCGAAGATGCGGGTGCTCCGGCCCGAGCTCAACAAAATCAACGAGCGGCACAAGGAAGACGCCATGGAGCGCCAAAAGGAAACCATGGAGCTCTACCGCAAGACCGGGGTCAACCCGATGGCGGGATGTCTGCCTGGTTTGCTGCAGATGCCCATCCTCTACGCGATGTTCAGGTTCTTCCCTTCAAACATTGACCTCCGCGGTCAATCGTTCTTGTGGGCCGACGACCTGGGGGCCTTTGACAGCCTCGTGACCTTGCCTTTCAGCATTCCCTTCTACGGGGCCCACGTCAGCGGATTCACCTTGTTGATGGCGGCGTCGATGTTCGTCTACATGCGCATGTCCATGGCCAACCAAAGCATGCCCACCCAACCGGGCATGCCCGACATGAAGACCATTCAGACCATCATGCCCTTCACCATGTTGTTCTTCTTCAATGGGTTTGCCTCTGGGTTGAGCATGTACTACTTCACCGC
The DNA here is from genome assembly GCA_049627085.1 of Flavobacteriales bacterium. Classification (GTDB taxonomy): domain Bacteria; phylum Bacteroidota; class Bacteroidia; order Flavobacteriales_D; family Sanyastnellaceae; genus UBA11663. Next base: position 6,507 of record JBMZWX010000058.1, read on the forward strand.
CAACATGGTGAGCATCGGCCAAATGTTGACCATCAAGCGGTTCTTCATCAACGAGGACAAAATCCGCGCGAAGATTGACGACAACCGGTCCAAAGCCGGTGCCCGCTCCAAACCCAGCTTCATGGAACGCCTTCAGGAGGCGGCGAAAGAAGCGGAGAAAAAGCAAAAGGAAACCGAGCGCAAGAAGAACGACGCCCGGGCCAAGCGCAAGAAGAAATGATCCGAGGGGTGTTGTCGGCTGTGTTTGTGGCGTTGGGATGCCTGGCGTGGTCTTGCGGCTCCACCCAGGACACGATTTCCAGCGGGACTTCTGACGCGGTGTTGGTGGGCTTGGAGCGCACCCCCTGCCACGGACGTTGCCCTGTGTATTCTCTGCGTGTGCTGAGCGACGGGCGAGCGACCTTGGACGTCGGACGGTTTTGCGACGAAGCATTCGGCCGTTCGCTGTCTCAAGGGCGACACACCGCGCAGGTTGATGTGGGCGTCTGGGGCTTGGTGGCCGACGAGGCCCAGACCATGGGCTTCGACACGTTGGCCGCGCGCTACGACGACCCCAGGGTGATGGACTTGCCTTCGGCCACCCTGACCATCCACGACCGGTCAGTGATGAACCGCTACGGTGGACCCAACTTGAATGA
>JBMZWX010000059.1:0-6129 GCA_049627085.1 Flavobacteriales bacterium
TGGAGCGCGAGGAAAGCTGCGGCGGACACTTCCGCGAGGAGCACCAAACCGAGGAAGGGGAGGCCTTGCGTCGCGACGACGAATTCACGTTTGTGAGTGCGTGGGAGCACAAAGGCGCGCCCAAGGACGCCGAACTCCACAAAGAGGAGCTCGTGTACGACAACATTGAATTGAAGCAGCGTAGCTACAAATAATCAGGAAGACCCAGAACGATGAATCTGACGCTCAAAGTTTGGCGCCAAGACGGCCCAGAAGACAAAGGACGACTCGAGACGCACCAGCTCTCAGGCGTGACCGGCGACATGTCTTTCCTTGAAATGATGGACGTGCTCAACGACAAGATCATCCGCGAAGGCGGCGATCCTGTGGTGTTTGACCACGACTGCCGCGAAGGCATTTGTGGCATGTGCTCCATGTTCATCAACGGCGAGGCCCACGGGCCAGGCCGCGGTGTGACGACCTGCCAATTGCACATGCGCTCGTTCAAAGACGGCGACACCATCACCATCGAGCCGTGGCGCGCTTCAGCCTTCCCTGTGGTGAAGGACTTGGCGGTGGACCGCAGCGCGTTTGACCGCGTGATCCAAGCGGGCGGTTACGTGTCGGTGAACACCAGCGGCGAGACCCTGGACGCCAACGCCATCCCCATCCCCAAGGCCGACGCGGACGAAGCGTTCAACGCGGCGACCTGCATCGGATGCGGTGCCTGCGTGGCCACGTGCAAGAACGCCTCGGCGATGCTGTTTGTGTCGGCCAAAGTGAGCCAGTTTGCGTTGCTTCCCCAGGGCCAGCCTGAGCGCAAGCGCCGCGTGACCCGCATGGTGGAGCAAATGGACAAGGAAGGCTTTGGCAACTGCACCAACACCGGTGCCTGTGCGGTGGAGTGCCCCAAAGGCATCGACCTGAGCAACATCGCGCGCATGAACCGCGACTTCTTGAGCTCGTCGTTGACCGGCGAGTGACTTGAGTGACAACTCTTTTGGAACGGGATGTCGTACCTTCGGGGCATGATGCGCCGTTTTCTTTTGCTCTTTGCTGTGGCTCTGACAGCTTTCTCTACCCAAGCCCAAAAGGCCGAACTGACGTTTGGGGTGTCGGGAATCTGCGGCATGTGCGAAGACCGCATTGAAGCAGCTTTTGACCAGAAAGGCATTGTCGTTGCGGACTACGACCTCGAGAAAAAGACGATCCACGTGGTCTACAAGGCCAAGAAGTGGAACGAGGAGCGTCTCCACAAGCTGGCCACTGGCGTGGGCCACGACACCGACAAGTACAAGGCTACCGATGAGGCTTACGCCAACATGCATGGGTGTTGCAAGTACCGCGATCCCAAGTCGTGTTCAGACTCATGTGGCGAAAAGCACCGATGACAAGAGCTTTTTGGCTTGGTGCTGTGGTGGCGCTGTTTGTGGGCATGGCCTCCGACGCCAAGGCTCAGAAAACCCTTCGAGGTAAGGTGTTTGCGCCAGAAGATCATTCTGGTCATGACCATGCGCCAGGGGCACATGATGGCAAGGAATCGTTCGACCCGCTGCCAGGGGCGACAGTGACGTGGAAAGGAAGTGAAGGTGGAGCCGTGACGGACGCGTTTGGGTTTTTCCAAATCGATGTAAGGCGAAATCCTGACACGCTGCGCGTGAGCATGGTGGGCTACCAAACCGTAGATGTGTATTACAGCGGTGAGGGCTACTTGGACATTCCGCTTGAGCCTGGGGTGTTGCTTCAATCGGCAGATGTCGTGTTCGAGGAACGCTCACAGAGCGTATCGCTGCTCAACCCCTTAAACATTCAGCAATTGAGCCGGAAGGAACTCTGCAAGGCGGCGTGCTGCAATTTGAGCGAGGCCTTCGAGACAAACGCTTCGGTGGACGCCAGCTTCACGGATGCCGTGACGGGCACGCGGCAGATTCACATGCTGGGTTTGGCGGGCAAATACACACAGTTGCTCGTAGACAACCTTCCCGGCCCGCGAGGTTTGAATGTGGTGCAAGGGATGGGATTCATTCCGGGTCCGTGGATTGAGAGCATTTTCATCTCCAAAGGGGTGGGCACCGTGATGTCAGGCTACGAGAGCTTGACGGGCCAAATCAACGTGGCCCATCGAAATCCTGAAACTGCCGAACCGTTCTTTCTGAATCTGTTTCTTGGTGGATCTGGACGAATGGAATTCAACCACGTCAGCAAGCATCGCGTGGGCCGTCGATGGGACACCGTAATCATGACCCACGGAGAGTATGGGCAACGCATCAACGACCGAAACGGACCCGACCTTGACGGCGACGGTCGCGGGGATGGCGATGGATTTTTGGATACGCCGTTGCGAAAAGACGGGGTGTTTCGGAACGAATGGCGTTTTGTGGGCGATCGGGGGTTGCGTGCCGAGTTTGTGCTCTTGGCCGTGGACATGGAACGGGAAGGCGGAATGGTGCCTGGCGACATCGTGGCCACGCCGTGGGTGGCGAGCACCGAGATCCAGCGCGCCGAGGTGAATGCCAAGGTCGGATATGTGTTGCCCGGCCAAGAAGGTCGATCATGGGGAAGCCAATGGACGGCGTCGACCCATCGGCACTGGCATGGGTTTGGGAACCGGTTTTACGAGGGGCAGCAAAACACTTTCCGAGCCAACGTGTTGCGAAGTGGGTTCCTGGGGTCGGAAGACCGCCAGTTCAGCGCAGGGGTGAGCTACCTGTACGACGATTTTTTGGAGTCCGGAACGTGGAACGCGTCGCCGACAGAAACCAACGCAGCCGACACCACGTGGATGCGCACCGAGCACGTGCCTGGGGCCTTTTTGGAGACCACGTGGACGGGCAATCCCCGTGCCTCGGTTGTGGCGGGCCTGCGCGTCGACCAGCACAACATTTGGGGGACCATTGTGACGCCCCGTTTGCATGCCCGGTGGAGCGCGACTGAGCAGACGTCGCTGAAATTGGTTGCTGGGACCGGGTTCCGTACGCCCAATGTATTGATGGAGGAGCTGGGGGTTTGGGCGAGCAACCGTACGTGGAAGGTGAACGAAGCGCTCGAGCCGGAAAAGGGCTGGAATGCAGGGTTGAACGTCACGAGCAAGTTCAAGTTGTTGTTTCGCGATGCAGATTTTTCGGTGGACGGGTACTGGACGGAATTCCAAAATCGCGCCGTCGTGGATCTCGATGCAGACGCCCATGCCGTTGAGATTTACAACTTGGGTGACCGGACGTCGCGTTCGTTGACGGGACAGGCCGAGCTAGGATGGTCCCTGCACCGACGTTGGGACATGCGTTTGGCCTATCGCTACGTGCACGCGACCACGGAGAGGAAAGGGGCGGAGGAAGCTGGGACCTTGCTTGATCCGTATGTGCCCAAACACCGGGCCTTCACACAATGGAGCTACCATTCCAAACCCAATGCGAATGACGCCCAGTGGAATGCAGATTTCACGGTTCAGTGGGTGGGACCGCAACGGATTCCGAGACCTGACGCGTTGTTTGACAACCGAGAAGCGTCAGAACTCGAGGACGACTTTGTCGTTCTCAACGGCCAAATCTCGCGGGTCTTTGCCCCAGGCATCGATGTGTACCTCGGGGTGGAGAACATCCTGAACTTCAAGCAACAGAACCCCATCGTCGCATGGGATTTGGCCTACGACGATGGCCAGGCGTTCCAGGAGAACATGGACGCGAGCCTTGTGTACGGGCCGATTTTCGGTCGGATGGTGTACGTCGGGGGTCGCCTGACCTTGGGTCAAGCAGACAACGCTGGAAAGTGAGGGGGCGCGGCTTCAGCCGTGCATGGTTTCCTTCTTCCCGTAATCCTGGATGATGTTGGCCTCGAACTCGAGGCATTCCTGCCAGCGGGCGTCCACGTCGATGTCGCCACCATATTTCCGTGCAAGTTTGAGGAAGGTGGTGTAATGACCCGCCTCGCTGATCATGAGTTCACGGTAAAATTCAGCGAGGTCGACGTCCTCGATGCGTTCGGAGAGCATTTTGAAGCGCTCGCAGGAGCGGGCTTCAATCATGGCGGCAAAGAGAAGGCGGTCGACGATTTGGCCCTCGCGTGAGCCGCCGCGCTTGATGAACTTGGAGAGCTGTCCGACGTAGTCGTCTTTGCGTTCGTGACCAAGGGTGAAGCCCCGCGATTTGATTTTCTCGAGCACCATCCCAAAGTGCTCCATCTCCTCCTGTGCAATGGCCGTCAACTCGGTGACCATGTCGGTGAGGTCCGGGTAGCGCACAATGGTGCTGATGGCGTTGGACGCGGCCTTTTGCTCGCACCACGCGTGGTCGGTCAAAATCTCAGAAATGTTGCCCTCCACGAGCTTCACCCAACGCGGGTCGGTGGGCAGCTTGAGCCCCAGCATCACGCTTTCCTGTGCCATGGGGCAAAAATAGGGCGGCCCATGTGCCCGACGGATGCTCAGAGCTTGCCCTTGTAGGCGATACGCCTGGACGTTTTTCGGGCCAAAATGTGCAGCAACCTCGACTCCCCCACAAGCGGCGACCGAAGGATGCGCTTGCGGTAGTTGCATTGCAATTCGCCGTACTCCGTGTCGTAGACCTCCAAGTCCAACATGGCGTAAGAGTTGACGTTGGAGCCGCCTTGGGTCATCCACGACACGGCCGCGGCCATCAGCATGGAGGGCTGGCGGGCCTGCACCGTTCCTGTGACGATGGCGTCGACCCCGAGGAGCTTGGCCACCTCTTGGGGCGTGCGTTCGGTGAGGTTGTCCAAGGTGACGTCGTTGTCGTTGAGGATGGCGTTCGTTTCTGTGGTGGGTTGCACTTGCACGATGAACTTGCCGCGCTCGGACCGCTTCAAGAACCATGATTCCAAGGTGGCCTGCATTTCCAAACCCCGCAGGTCCGCCTCACGCCGGATGTCCGCATCGTCCTGCATCATCGACTGCAGGGGCGAGACGAAGGCGGCACCTTTGAACGGCAGGATGGCGATGGTCGTGTGGGTCAAGGCGAGTTCTCGGAAGCCTTGCAGTTCGTAAAGCTGGGTTTGGGCGGCGGCTTCGTTGGGGAGCAGCGCGCTCCAGCTGAGCAAGGTGGTCGCCAACAACGTGAACCATCGGGGTTGTGAGGTCATGCGTTTCGGGTGACTCGGACCATCGATCCGGTGGACAAATCGTGGCCCGCCTGCGCCCGCAAGCACAGTTCCCCGGCCTCGATGGCGGCGTCGGGCAACGCGAGGGACCACATCGTTTCCAACGCGCTCGGCGGAATGCCGCTGTAGGTGTTCATGACCACGAACCCTCCAGGGGCCACCAGCGAGGCGACGACGTCGATGAGGTCGAGGAGTTGGTCTTCCAGTTTCCACTTTTCCCCCTTGGGGCCCAAGCCCCAGGTGGGCGGGTCGAGGACGATGCCTTGATAGGTGTTGCCTCGCTTCGCCTCACGACATGCAAATTTCATGGCGTCCTCCACCACCCAGCGGATGCCGTCCAGGCCGCTTCGCTCCATGTTGGTGCGCGTCCAATCCACGACCTGCCGGATGGCGTCGCAGTGGATGACGTCGGCGCCAACTTGGCGCGCGGCCAGGCTCGCGCCGCCGGTGTAGGCGAACAGGTTCAGGAACTTGTCGCCGGGCTTGAGGTTGGCCGCCAGGAACTCCCAATTGTCGGCCTGCTCGGGGAAGAGGCCGACGTGCTTGAATTTGGTCATCTCCAACCCGAAGGTCAAATCCAAGGCGTCCGACCGGTACCGCAATGGCCATCGGGTGGGGGTGCCGGGGGCGGAGCGCCATTTGCCGTGGGTTCGGCCCGTGGGCTCGAACGCGGCGTCGGCCCGGGTCCAGGCGCGCGGGTCGCCGGACGGCTTCCAGAGGGCGAAGGGGTCGGGACGCACCAGGGTCAGTTCTCCAAACCGCTCGAGGCGTTTGCCGTGGCCGGAATCCAGCAAGGCGTAGTCGCGCCATTCGGTGGGGAGAAATCGGGTCGTCATGGACGCGCAAGTTCGCCCACAAGCCGCATCTTTGAGTCATGGGCAGGAAAGGCAGCCGCGGCGGACGTGGCGACAAGTTTGTGGGACGGGGACCCGGCCACGGACAACCGTCCAAGCGGGGCTCGAAGGGCCAGCGCGGGATGCACGGCGAGTCGGACTACGGCTCCCCCACCAACTTGAGGAAAGCGGTTCTGCAGGTGTT
>JBMZWX010000060.1:0-6057 GCA_049627085.1 Flavobacteriales bacterium
ACAAAAAAACCGCCCACAGATGTGAGCGGCTTTCGTAGTCGGGGCGGCAGGATTCGAACCTGCGATCTCCTGGTCCCAAACCAGGCGCCTTAACCGGGCTGGGCCACGCCCCGCCTCTAGATTGAGGACCGCAAAGATAGCGAGGTTTTTTCCTCCCACAATCCCCCTTGCCCATTTTTATTGCGCTTCAGCGGTGGTGCCCCTCAACGCCAGCTGGTCTTCATGAAGAGGCTGAGGATGGCGTTGGTCATGACGCCGGCGACGATGGGGAAGAGGAACAAGCCGACGGCGTAGCCGGGCATTGCGAATTGGGCGGTGGCATCTTCGAGGGTGGCCGTGCCCGTGGCGACCATGCTGTCCACCATCAAGCGCGTGTAGTCGGGGTTGAGGAAGGTGGTGTACGCGAAGTGAAACGGGATGCTCAGCGCGCCGACGACCACGCCGATGGTCGCGCCCATTTTCAAGCCGTTGAGGTAGGTGAGGGCTTGTTTGGCCCGCTTGTGCGCGATCAGATCCCAGGCCATCACCGCCGCTGCGGGGAAGAAAAACCAGCCTTGGGCGCCGCGGGTGACGTCGACGTCGGTGGTGTGCCAGCCCATGGCGAATTCGCCCAGGATCCAGGCGCTTTGGACAGCCCAAAAAATCAGGCCAAAACGAAGGTTGGGTTTCATGATGTGAAGAGATGAAAGTGTCCCCCAAACCTACATCAACCTCTTCGAGCTGGCCCAAGCCATGGCCAGGTTCACGGCCAATTGATGGCCCACCAAGACGTCCATGAATGCGGGCAAGCTGAACTCGCGCCGAGCGACTTCGAGCGTGTTGGCAGTGTTGGCGGCATTCCACGCGGCGAAGGACTCCAAGTAATCGGGGTTGACCCAAGCGGCGTAGGCCCCATGAATCGCGGTGTGAAGAAGCCCAGCCAAGAGGCCCGCAGTGAGACCGACGGCCCACCACGCGGCATCGCGTTCGACCGCGCTCTGGCGGATTCTGGACAGCACCACCCAAACCGCCGGCACGCCCACGAGGAGAAACACGCCGTAGCTGGGTTCCACCCACTCCAGATGGGCGGTGCGGACGCCGGCGCCGTGCTCGGCCGCCACCCAGAAGGCGCGCAACACTCCAACGGCGAGTCCCGCGCGGAGTCCCAGGCGGAGGGCAGGGGTCATTTGCGGTACTTGTCGTGAAGCCCTTTCCCTGCCAAGACCAAGGGACGGACCTTGTCAAGGCGGGCAAGTTGGGTGACTTCGCGTTTGGCGCTTCCCACGTGGTCGTTGTATTCCCGCTGGCGGCCAGGGGTGAGGGCGAGCATGGCTGCTTGGAACTCGGGCTCGGATTCGAAGGCCGCCGCAAGGGCAGGACACCAATCCGGGGATCTCTGGGGACGGGGGGGCGGGGCCACGCGTTTGCCTTCCTCGGCGTTGGCCATGGCCTCGCGGAGGTACGCCAGGACGTCCTCGCGCGGGATGTCCTGGGCGCCGTCTGGGTCTGTGAATTTCCAGTGGCGCATGGCCTGGGTCTTGCCTTCTTGGGCGTTTTCCAAGACTTGAAGCGCGTCCGTGAGCAGGGCGCCGTCAAAGAACCAAACCTCGCAGTGGTGCTTGAAAGCCGCGGCCATGGCCACGTTGCGTCCGGCGTGGACGTACGTCGGTTTGCCCCATTTGGTGCGCGATTCCATGCCCGTTTGGTCGAGCAGTTCCGTGAGGACGGTGAGGTGTTCTTCCCAAGCCATGCGCACAAGGTCTGACATGAGGAGGCAACTTTGGGTGGCGCTTGGCTGTTCTTTGCGACGATGAAGCAACACCCTGCCCTGGAAACCCCGATGGCCGATTTGGTCACGTTTCGCGCGTTGCCGACGCCGTCGCTGCCCGCGTTGGACCCCTTCCTGTTCTTGAACCACCATGGGCCGCAGGTGTACCCGCCTCAAAACCAGGGGTTGCCCTTTGGACCGCACCCGCACAAGGGCTTCGAGACGTTGACCTTCGTCTTCGACGGCGAGGTGGCGCACAGCGATTCCACAGGCCAAACCTTCGTCACCGGCCCCGGCGGCGTGCAATGGATGACCGCCGGACGCGGCATCGAACACGAGGAAGTCTCGCCGGAGAGTTTCAAAGAGCACGGCGGCCCGCTTGAAATCATTCAGGTGTGGATGAACTTGCCCGCCCGACTCAAGCGCAGCGAACCCTGGTACCGCGGGTACGAGAGCGAGGAGCTTCTTCACGTCCACGGCCCATCCTGGGCGTGGCATATCGTGTCGGGCGAAGTGAACGGCCAGCGCGGCCCGGTCGAGTCCGTCACCGGACTCTTCATGTCCTGGCTCGACCTTCAGTCGGGCGCCACATTCTCGGAGCGGGTGCCTGCTGGGCGCGGCCTGATGCTCTACGTCGTGCGTGGCGAAGTGGCGGTGAATGGCACGCCCGTGCGTCGGCGCACCATGGTGGAACTCGGGGCCAAGGCTGAACGAAACGTGGAGCTCACCTGCGAAAGTGAAGACGCCCTTGTGCTGTTCTGCCATGGCGAGGAGCTGCGGGAGCCCGTGGTGGCCTACGGACCTTTCGTCATGAACACCGAGGATGAAATCCGGGAGGCCTACGCGGAGTACCAAGCCGGCAAATTTGGCCGGGTTTAAAGCTGGCCCATCAGACCTGCGCGGTAGTTGCGGATGCAGGCGTTGATTTGGTCTTGGGAGTTCATCACAAACGGCCCGTAGTTGACCAACGGCTCGTTGAGCGGTTGACCGCCCAGCACCAAGAATTCTGAATCTTCCACGGCGTGGAAGCGCATCACGTCGCCCCCGCGTTCGTACAGGGCGAGTTGCTCGTCGTGCAAAAGCTGGCGGCCTTCGCCTTCCAATTGACCTTCGATCATGTGCACAAAGGCGTTGTGGTTGGGGTCCACCGGCAGGTCCAGGCGGCCGCCGGCAGGCAATTCCACGTGGAAGTAAAAGGCAGGGCTGAACGTGAAGACGGGCGAGGTGCATCCTTCGAGCGAGCCGATCATGACCTTGATTGTGGCGTCGTCGACCACCACAATGGGGGTCTCTTCTGTGCCATGAATCACGGTGTTGGGGTCGGAGAATTTCTCCGCGGCCGGGGTGTTGAGCCAAATCTGAAAGCCGTGCACCGTGCCGCCGTCTCGCCGCAATTCGTCGCTGGACACTTCTTCGTGGATGGCGCCGCGGCCTGAGCTGAACAGCATGAACTCGCCTTTTCTGTAGACGATGTCGTTGGCCAAACTGTCGGTGTGGCGCCCGCTCCCTGAAATCAAGTAGGTCGTGGGTGTCACGCCGGCGTGGGGGTGGGCTTGGATGTCCATGCCCAGCGTGCCCGGTTCCACCCGCATCGGCCCAAATTCATCCAGCATGACCCACGGCGAAACGAGGTCGGTGTGGTTGCCGGCGAAGGACCGGATGACAGGCGTGTTTTGAACCATGGTGCTGCGCGCGGTCAGCACTTTGGCAATCTTGCGCTCGCCGCCTTCGGCCCACATCCCCGATGAGGCACACAAGATGCGCGGCATCACCAGGGAGGCGCCCACGATCGCAGAGCCTTGCAGAAATTCTCGACGAAGCATGACAAAAAGTTACGTCGAATGCGCGGTGTGTCCGGCATCCGTGGCCAGGAGCTCGTCAGAGTTTGACCACGCGGGTCGTGCGCAGCCCAGCCGCGGTGCGCACCTGCACGAGGTACACGCCTGCTTCCCATCCTTGTGTATCGAGCTCGGCGCGACTGCCTTGCGGCGTGTCCAGACGCCAAACGGTTTGGCCTTCGACCGACACGATGTCGACCGCCAACGGAGCCTGGCTTTGGGGCCAAGTCAATGTCAGCTTCTCGCCGGTGGGGTTGGGAAACACATGGAGGGCGTCCTGTTGGGCCAAGTCTTCCGTGGCGGAGGTGGACGACACCACGGCGAACGTTTCTGTCACCTGACTGAATTCGTACGAGCCGTCGTACAAGAACAGGTCAAACGCCGTGAACGGATTGCCGGGCTCTTCAAACGTGCGGAGCTTGAACAAGCCCGCGCCGTTGGGACCTTGGCCCACCATGCCGTCGCCGTAGCTGTCGTTGAGCACAAGCTCGTAGCATCCCTCGCCAGGCAACGTCACGTTCATGGTGTACATCGCGTTGTCGTCGTAGCCGCTTCCGCTGGCCACCACCGCGTTGTCGCTCAAGATTTCCCAGCTGGTTTCGTTGCCCCAGTTGTCGGTGATCACCGTCACTTCACATGTGACGTACCCTTCGGTGGGCTGCTCCGGCTCCACCACAAGCGCATTGTTGGCGGGGTTGTCGTCGTCTTCCACGATGGCCAACTCAAACGACCCGACGTCGTTCAAATCGTAGGTGCCCAACACCACCAAGGCGGTCTCGTAGGGGGACAGCACCCCCGACCAGTTCGTGGAGAGGACGGCTTGTCCATCCACCCGCATTTCCAAGGTGATCTGGTCGGGGCTTTCGGCCCCCAGGTTCCGGACTTCCGTGACGATGGTGGAGGGACCGCTGCCGCAAATCAATTCGCCGCCGACAAAGGACTCGAGCGCCACATCTTGCGCCACCTCAGGAACCAGGGCGAATTTCCAGTTGGTCTCCATGTACTCGAACGTGCCCGGATCGTAGCTCATGCCTTGGATGAGGTACACGTCGTCGCCGATCACAAAGGAGGCTGGCGCCCACCGAGACATGCCGGGGTGGGCCGGCCATTCGGACCACGAATCGGCCACGGGGTCGTACGCCCAGAATTCACCCAGGTCCATGGAAGCGTGCGACTCGCCGTCGCCGCTCAAGGCGAAGCCCAGCCCGCCGTGCTCGAACTGCGTGCCGGCCACACGGCCTTGGTCTGGCAAGGACGCCACCTCCTCCCAAGATTCGTCGCTTGGGTCGTAGGCGTACCACGTGTTGTAGATGTCCGGACCGTTGTGCCCGAAGCCCGTGTAGATGATGCCGTCGATGCCAAATTGGTACGGATGGTGCCGCTCTGGGGCTGGGATGCTGGGCTTTTCCGTCCAGGTGTCCGTGGCCATGTCGTAGTCCCACCAATCGCCCAGGTCGCCCCCGAAGCTCGAGCCCATGCCCATGTAAATGTGCCCTTCGTGGGCGACAAAGGCGGGGTGGTAGCGGGGTTCGCAAGGGCAGGAGGCCATCTCGGTCCAATCGCCTGTGGTTGGGTCGAACCGCCACAAATCGTTCATGGCCCCGTCGTCGTTGAGCCCAAAGCCCATCCACGCGACGCCGTCCCACACGTCGCCGATGGTGTATCCGCGGGGTTCGCCGGGGAAGTCGGGCAAGGAGGACCAGGCGTCGGTTTCAGGATTGTAGCTGTAGGCGGCGTTGGTGAATCCGTCGGGGGTTTGGCCTGCGATGAGGTAGCCGGTGCCGTCCACCGCAAACCCGAAGGCGTGGTTCGTGAGGTGCCCGTCGGGCAATTCCGCCACAGGAGACCAGGTTTGTGCATGCAGGGACGCGGTGCTCAACAGCACGGCGATCGCGCAGGTCCAAGGGCGGGACAGGTTGAAAATCATTGCGCAAAAGTACGCTGGGTCAACCCCCAGATGGCGGGTGAAGTTCACAAAGTCCTGGACGCAAAAAAGCCAACGCGGTGCGCTGGCTTTTCGCTTGTGCGGAGAGACCGAGATTCGAACTCGGGGACCAAAAATATCGGTCACAGCTTAGCAGGCTGCTGCATTACCACTCTGCCACCTCTCCAAAGAAGGCCGCTGCGCGGGCGCAACGGGGACGCAAATTTAGTGAAATCCTTTCATTGCGACGTCGGGAAGTTGAAGGAGTTTGTATCTTGGTTCACCGATGCCGTTTGGCACACTTGAAATTGAATCAAAATACAACCCATGAAGAAGTTTCTTTTCCTCGGTGCATTTGCCCTGTTCGCATTGACAGCCTCTGCACAATCCACCCAAGCGCCTGCTGAGAAGAAGGCCAAGACTGAACAAACTTGCTCGAAGGACGCCAACAAGGCCACCTGCAGCAAGGACAAAGCTGCGAGCTGCTGCAGCAAGGGCGCTTCCGCCAGCACCGACGCCAAGGGCGCCACGTGCAGCAAGGACAAGGC
>JBMZWX010000061.1:0-5489 GCA_049627085.1 Flavobacteriales bacterium
AGGTGGAATTTCCTCCTCGGCTTGCTCCACTTGCCGTGGAGCATCATCCAAGGCGAGGATTACCTCATCTTCCAAGGAATCGGATTCTTGGTGTTGGGTTGGCACATCAAACGGTTGGCCCAAGACGACGCCAAGTTGCTCGCTTGGGGAGAACGGCGTCAGCTGGAACGACAACGGCGCCAAAACCGAACATGGTGGCAATGGCTGCTCATTGGCCTCGGCGTCGCCAGCCTGTTTGTGGTTCTCTACCTGTTCGTGGCGTACTCATATGGCTTTGGTGTGTGGATTCTGTAAACCTCTCCGGGTTGCTGCTTCAAAGCTGTTCGAGCGACACCTCGCTTCCGACGCCCAACAAAAGAGGCGCCCTCAATGAGGACGCCTTTCTGAGTACCCGGAGCGGGACTTGAACCCGCACGACCCATTCGGGTCAACAGAGTTTAAGTCTGTCGTGTCTACCAATTCCACCATCCGGGCCTGAGGTGGGGTTGCGCCGGAGCGCAGGCCAAAAATACGCGGTCCAACCCGCGCGGGCATCATCCCCAGCGTGCCACAATTCGGGCCGAAGCACCCTGCTGGCTTTCGAGCCACTGGCGACCTTGCGCGCCAAACTGCGCGCAGCTCCTTGCGTCCGCCAACCACGCGTTGGTCAAGTCGGCCACGTCCCCTGCGCTGAGCGCGCCCAAGTCCTGCAGGGCGTGGGCTTCCCGGAACCCGCCCAGCTCGGGACCGGTCACGATGGGAATACCTGCCGAGGCCGGTTCAAGGACGTTGTGCAGACCCGAGCCGTGACCGCCCCCAACCACCGCGATCGTACCGATTCGGTACAAATCAAACAGCATCCCTGTGCTGTCGACCACCACCACGCTCCACTTCTCCCGCTGGGCGGGATCGAGCGCCAACCAAGCCGAGGCCCGGATCGCCCCGCCTTCCCACAGCGCGTCGACCTCGTTGAGGTGCCTCTCGGAAATGTCGTGGGGCACCAAGACGAGGCGCCGTTGCTGATGCCAGTCCACGGTGCGAAGGGCTTGTTCTTCTTCTTGCCACGTACTCCCTGCGACCACAACCTGGGCGGCATTGGACGCCCAGACCTTCCAAGGCTCGCCGGGGTTGACGGCGCGGGTGAGGACCCGTTCCACGCGGGGATCACCGTCGACGTACGTGGCGGCGATGCCGACGCCGGCAAAGGCCGACGCGGCCCGGTCGTCTTGCACGCTGATGCTGTCGATGAGCTTCCAAAGGGTGGGCGTGCTTGGCGTGGCCTTGGACGGGGCGGCGGCGAAGGCGTGGACAGGAATGCCCTCTCGGCGGCAGGCCACGAGGAGGTTGGGCCAGAGGTCGTATTTGGCCAGGGCCAAGGCACGGATCGGGGCTTGGCTCAGCCAAGTCTTCCACGTCCACGGAAAGTCGTCCGGCAGGACCGCGAGGAGGTCGCCGTCGCGCCAGCCGTCGGGCTTCTTGGACTGGAGCGGGTGCCAGGCTGAGGGCGAGTAGACGGTGAGCAGCCAGGGCGTCTCAGGATGGGCCGCGCGGTGGGCCTGCATGACAGGGATGGCCTGCTCGAGTTCGCCCAGGCTCGCCACGTGGAACCACATGAGCGGGGCGCCACGGTGGGCGAGCACGGCGGTTTGGCCTTCATGGCGGATGGCCACCCGCGCCATCGCCCGGCGGTGATGCCCAAACGCCGCGACGTACCGCATGAGCCAAGCCCAAAGCACGCTCCCCACTTGCAGCAACCACAGGTGCATCAGTACCAGTATTCCTTTTGGGCGCGCTTGTAAATATGGAAAACCCAGCCCGCTTCCAGGCCAACCCAGCCCTCCACCAGGCGCGCTTCGTTGGGTTCGAGGGTGTCGAAGTTGATGGAGCGGAGGCTGTGTGTTTGGGCCACGCCTGCACTGAGGCCCGCAAATGCGTTGATCCGCTGGTCGCTGCTCATCAGCCAATACCCAAACCAAAGCTCCGCGTACGCCCCCCACCGCATCCGGTCGTACCCCTTCACGCGGTCGTCTTCAAGCGGCCCAATGCGGTTCTCGGTGTAGTCGAAGTGCACGTTGTGGTGGATGGACCCGAGGCTGCCTTTGAGCAGCCAGCCGCTGTTGGGGTTGCTGGCCGCCGTGGGGAATACCTTGCCCACGCCCAGCCCAAACTGACCGCCCCTTCCCGTCACCGTGATTTGGGCGATGTCCCCTTCGTTGTCGATGATGTAGCCCTGGTCGTTCATCAAGTCCGACAGCAAGCCGATCGTGTTGACGTCTGCCCCGCTCCAGGATGTGGCCTTCGCGAACACGTAGCCGTTGCCCTCGGTCTTCAAGCCAGCCATCAAACCGATCTGCCCAAACGCCCCGAACTGCGACGCCCAGTCCCCTTGAGGCGCCATGGTCCCAAAGACCAGCCCCAAGTGTGGCGACCGGACCGAGGTCTCGTCGAGGTTGCGGTCGGTTTGGCCCCATCCCACAAGGGAAAGCGCCGCCCACACGCACGTCCATGCCAGGCGTTTCATGCCGCCAATGTACGCGCTATCTTCGCCTCTTGACGATGAACACGCCCCGTTCTCAGGCGCCTTCGGGCCCCATCCACATGGTCGACTTGCAAGGGTTGCACGCGCGACTCCGGCCCGAGCTCGACCGGGCCATGGACGAGGTGCTTCAGGAGTCCGCCTTCATCCGCGGGCGCCACGTGTCCGCCTTCGAGGCCAAACTCAGCGCCACCCTCCAGCTCGACGCCCACGTCGTCGGCTGCGGCAACGGCACCGACGCCTTGTACCTCGCCTTGCGCGCACTCGGCATCGGCCCAGGCGACGAGGTCATCGTCCCCGATTTCTCCTTCATCGCCACGGCCGAAGTCGTGGCCGAAGTCGGCGCCGCCCCCGTCTTTGCAGACATCGACCCACGCACCTTCAACCTCGACCCCGCCTCGGCCGAGCGCGCCCGCTCCGCCCGAACCAAGGCGGTCATTGTGGTGCACCTCTTCGGGCAATGCGCCGACATGGACGCCCTCGTGCCCTGGGCGAAGACGCACGGCCTTCACCTCGTGGAGGACAACGCCCAAAGCCTTGGGTCGGTCTACTGTGGCGTGAATGTGCATGGCCCTGCTGGCACCCTCGGCGACGTGGGATGCACCAGCTTTTTCCCGAGCAAAAACCTTGGCGCCCTCGGCGATGGCGGCGCCGTCATGGCACGCAACGCCGACCTCGCCGACCTCGCCAGACTCGTCGCCAACCACGGCGCCGAGCGCAAGTACCACCACCTCGAGGTGGGCATCAACTCCCGACTCGACGGACTCCAAGCGGCCTTCCTCAACGTCAAACTCGACCATTACCACGACCTGATCGCACGGCGCCAAGCCGCCGCCGACCGGTACGACAAGATTTTGGCTGGCAGTGCCGTGGCAACACCTCACCGCGACCCCCACTCGTCGCACGTGTTTCACCAGTACTGCGTGATGTTGCCGGTCGGTTGCGACCGCTCGGCCGTCCAAAACGCCCTGAAAGCGCAGGGCATTCCCACGGCAGTGTACTATCCCAGTGCGCTCTCGGCTCAGCCGGCCATGGCCGAAGTGGGGCGAGTTGCAGATGGTGGGACCCCGGTGTCGCAGGACGCGGCGGCTCGGATTTTGGCCTTGCCGATGCACACCGAATTGACCGAGGACATCCAAGCCTTTGTGGTTGAACAATTGTCCCGAACTTTGATAAGTCTTTAACCACCCCTTCCACTTGAATACATACACAAGAATTAGCCCATGAACATCGCCGTTGTAGGAACAGGATACGTAGGTCTTGTCTCAGGGACCTGCCTTGCTGAAACAGGGAACCATGTGATTTGCGTCGACATTGACCAGGCCAAAGTGGAGGCCATGCAAAATGGCGAGGTGCCCATCTACGAGCCCAACTTGGACAAGCTGTTTCACCGGAACATTGAAGCCGGCCGTTTGAAGTTCACCACCGACCTGAAGTCCGCCGTAGACCACGGGGACATCATTTTCCTTGCGCTGCCCACCCCGCCCGACGAGGACGGTTCTGCCGACCTGAGCTATGTGTTGGGGGTGGCCAACCAACTCGGCAAGATGATGACATCCTACAAAGTGATCGTGGACAAGAGCACCGTGCCCGTGGGCACCGCCGACAAAGTCCGTGAAGCGATTGCAGCGAACGCCACCGTGGAGTTCGATGTCGTCTCCAACCCTGAGTTTTTGCGCGAAGGATTCGCTGTCGAGGACTTCCTGAAGCCTGACCGCATCGTGGTTGGATGTTCAAGCAAGCGCGGTCAGGAGCTCATGGAAGAATTGTACAAGCCCTACGTCCGGCAGGGCAACCCCATTCTCATCATGGATGAGCGGAGTGCTGAACTGACCAAGTACGCGGCCAACTCTTTCCTCGCCACCAAAATCACCTTCATGAATGAGGTTGCGAACTTCTGCGAAAAGGTGGACGCCAATGTGGACAAGGTACGCTTGGGCTTGGGGACAGACCCGCGGATTGGTGCTCGCTTTTTGTTTTCAGGCATTGGATATGGTGGGAGTTGTTTCCCCAAGGACGTCAAGGCCTTGCACAAGAGTGGCAAAGAAGCGGGCCAGACTTTCCAAATCTTGGAAAGCGTCATGGCCGTGAACGAAGCACAGAAGACCATCTTGTTTGACCCCATTTCGGCGCACTTCGGAGGCGACCTTCGAGGAGTGAAAATTGCCCTTTGGGGACTTGCCTTCAAGCCCGAAACGGACGACATCCGAGAAGCTCCCTCACTCTACATGATTGACAAATTGGTCAAAGCTGGGGCTGACGTCGTGGCTTTTGACCCCGAGGCCATGCCCAACATCAAGGGCCGCATCGGCGACACCATTGCATACGCAGACCGCGCCATGGAAGCCCTCGACGACGCGGACTGCTTGTTGATCTGCACAGAGTGGCAGGTTTTCCGCAACCCGGACTTTGACGACATGGCTGCTCGCTTGAAGAACAAAGTGATCTTCGACGGCCGCAACTTGTACGACACGGCAAAGCTGGCTCGAGAGGGCTGGACATACCGCAGCATCGGCCGCCCAGCACAACTCTGACACATGAATGCCCCCCAGCTGCCTCAAAATCCGGCGACCCAACGGGTACTGGTTACGGGTGCAGCGGGGTTTTTGGGCTCTCACCTGTGCGACCGTTTCGTGCGAGAAGGGTTTCAAGTCATTGCGATGGACAACCTCATCACGGGGGACATGCGCAACATCGACCACTTGCTACCACTTCCGAATTTCAGCTTCGTTCATCAGGACGTTTCTGAGTTCATTCACGTGAGCGGACCCTTGCATCACATCCTGCACTTCGCCTCGCCGGCCAGCCCGATCGACTACCTGAAGATCCCCATTCAGACGCTGAAAGTGGGGTCGCTCGGGGTTCACCGGTGCCTGGGACTGGCCAAGGCCAAGGGCGCACGCATCACCATCGCGTCCACAAGCGAGATTTACGGCGATCCCGAGGTCCATCCCCAACACGAAGAGTATTGGGG
>JBMZWX010000062.1:0-5301 GCA_049627085.1 Flavobacteriales bacterium
AGGCCGGCGCGGGTTGGTCGCAGAACGACATTCGGGTGTTTGGGCAATGGCACAAGGAGCCTCGGCTGACCGCATGGTGGGGCCCGGCCTACGCCTACGCCTCCGTGCAATGGCCCGCGCGCCCCTTGGAAGGCGCCATCGCCGACCTCGCAGCTGAAGTGGGCGCGGCCACGGGCTTCGACTTCAACGCCGTCTTGGTGAACGGGTACCGCGACGGCCAGGACGCCATGGGGTGGCATCGCGACAACGAGCGGGAGATCGACACGTCGTGCATCGCCAGCCTCAGCCTGGGTGCGAGCCGCACCTTCAAGGTTCGAGACCGACGCACGAAGGAGGTGGTGAACCTCGAGCTGGGACACGGCGACTTGCTGGTCATGGAGCACTTGCAAGACGAGCACGAACACAGCGTGCCCAAGCGCGCGAGGGTGCATGAACCCCGGCTGAATTTCACGTTCCGACGTTTGGTCTGAGCGTTACCTTCGCATCATGTCTGTGCACAAAGAAGCCAAGCGCATCACCACCCAGGTGGTCCACGAAATGAAGCAAAGCGGCGAGAAAATCGCCATGCTCACCGCGTACGACTACACCATGGCCACCGTGGTGGACCAAGCGGGGGTGGACATCATCCTGGTGGGCGACAGCGCCTCCAATGTGATGGCGGGTCACGAGACCACCTTGCCCATCACCTTGGACCAAATGATCTACCACGCCCAAGCCGTGGTTCGCGCCGCCAAGCGCGCGTTGGTGGTGGTGGACCTCCCCTTCGGCACCTACCAAGGGAACTCCAAAGAAGCGCTCAACAGCGCCATCCGCATCATGAAAGAAAGCGGCGCCCACGCGGTGAAACTCGAGGGCGGACGCGAAGTGAAGGAAAGCATCGAACGCATCCTGTCTGCCGGCATTCCGGTGATGGGCCACTTGGGGCTGACCCCGCAGTCCATCTACAAGTTTGGCACTTACACCGTGCGCGCCAAGGAAGAGGAGGAAGCGCGACGCCTCAAGGAGGACGCGCAAATGTTGAACGACATCGGCTGCTTCAGCATCGTGTTTGAGAAGATCCCCGCCAAGCTTGCCGCAGAGGTGACCGCCGAGGTGGACTGCCCCACGATCGGGATTGGCGCCGGCGCCGAGTGCGACGGCCAGGTCCTCGTCTTGCACGACATGTTGGGCATCACCCAGGCCTTCTCCCCTCGCTTCTTGCGTCGGTACGGAGACCTCGGAGACCAAATGTTCAGCGCCATCCGCCAATACGTGAGCGACGTGCGCGCGGTGGACTTCCCGAACGAATCGGAGCAGTACTGATGGCCCACGGCGACGCCCCTCAAGGCCGCCGAAACGACGGGGCCTTCCACCGGTTTGTCAAAAAACCCAAGTCCCCCATTGTCCACAGCACCAAAGACAACCTGCAGGTGCTGTACGAAGACAACCACATCGTGGCCGTGAACAAGCGAAGCGGCGACGTGGTCCAAGGCAGCGGGACGGGCGAAGCGAGCCTCTGCGAGGTGGTGGCCCAATACGTCGCCCAGAAGTACAACAAGCCCGGCAAGGCCTACATCGGGACCGTCCACCGGTTGGACCGCCCCGTCTCGGGGGTGATTTTGTACGCACGGACCAGCAAGGCCCACAAGCGCCTCAGCACGATGTTCCGCCACCGTGAAATGCAAAAGACGTATTGGGCGGTGGTGAAGCCGGCCCCTCCTGAAACAGAGGGCCACGTGATCAACTTTTTGGCCAAAAACGACAAGCTCAACAAGAGTTTCGCGCACGACAAACCGGCGGACAACCGCAAGGAATGCGAGCTGATGTACGAGCTCAAAGGCAAGTCGGACCACTACGCGTTTGTGGAGGTGCTCCCAAAAACGGGACGCCACCACCAAATCCGGGCCACCATGGCCCAGCTCGGATGCCCCATCAAAGGGGACGTGAAATACGGGGCGCGACGCACCAACGACAACGCGTCCATCCACCTGCACGCCAGGCGCATCGACTTCATCCATCCCGTGAAGCGGGAAACGATCTCCATCTTGGCGCCGCCCCCAGACGACGTGCTTTGGGACGCCTTCGTGTCGCTGGAGCGCGGCATGCGTTGACAAGTTTTGGATTCGGACGTGACCCTGGGTGCACGGGGGGCGGGGGGCGTCGGTTATTTTTGGCCTCCATTGTTCCTTGAAGAACGACTTGACGAACCCCTGAACGACTCCCTACCATGAGTGCTCCTGAACATCACCGTTGCTTGATCGTGGGCTCAGGCCCCGCAGGCTACACCGCCGCCATCTACGCCGCACGCGCGGACATGAAACCCGTCTTGTACCAAGGCCAACAACCCGGCGGTCAGTTGACCGAAACCACCGAGGTGGACAACTTCCCAGGCTACCCCGCCGGCATCAACGGCCCTCAGATGATGAAGGACCTGGAAGATCAAGCCAAGCGGTTTGACACCGACGTGCGCTACGGTTGGGTGACCAAGGTGGACTTCAGCGGCCCCGTGCACAAGGTTTGGGTGGGCGACAACCAGGAAACCGAAATCCACGCCGACAGCGTGATCATCAGCACCGGCGCCTCGGCCAAGTGGCTGGGCCTCGAAAGCGAGCTGCGTTTGCGTGACGCAGGTGGCGGCGTGAGCGCTTGCGCCGTGTGCGACGGCTTCTTCTACCGCAACCAAGAAGTTGTCATCGTCGGAGCTGGAGACAGCGCTTGCGAAGAAGCCAGCTACCTCGCCAAGCTTTGCACCAAGGTGACCATGCTCGTGCGCCGCGACGAAATGCGCGCGTCCAAGGCGATGCAGCACCGCGTGAAGAACATGGAGAACATCGAGATCCTCTTCAACACCGAGACCGTGGAGGTGCTCGGCGCCGAAGCGGTGGAAGGCGTGAAGGTCCGCAACAACGTGAGTGGCGAAGAGCACACCGTCCCTGCGACCGGATTCTTCGTGGCCATTGGACACAAGCCCAACACAGACGTCTTCGCCGACTTCATCACCCTCGACGACCAAGGCTACATCGTGAACGCCGAGCCCGGCACGAGCAAGACGAACGTGGAAGGTGTCTTTGTCAGCGGCGACGCCGCAGACAAGGTGTACCGCCAGGCCATCACCGCGGCAGGCACAGGATGCATGGCCGCCCTCGACGCCGAGCGCTACCTCGCCGAGAAAGGCATCCACTGATGAGACGCTGGCGCGCCCTTCCTGCCTTGGGATGGTGCGCCTTGATGGCCTGCGGCCAAGGTGCCGTCACGGAGGGCGGCACGCCTATGATGGGCGGGGACACTGTCGAGGTGGCGATGGACTCCTTGCCAGACGTGAACATTCCTCCCTTGCGGGAACTCATGGGCAGGGTCTCTCCCACCCAGGACTCGGCCTTTGCACCCATTCCTGCAGCGCTCTGCAGCCGCGACGGCATGCACTTGCGCCGCGAGGCGCGGGACGCCTTTGTGCGGATGCACGAAGCCGCGGCGGCAGAAGGGATTTTGTTGACGGCCTTGAGTGCGACCCGGACGTTTGGTCACCAGGCGTCGATTTGGGACCGGAAGTGGAACGGGGCGCAGCGCATGGGCATGGCGCCGGTGGACCGTGCGCTCGACATCCTGCGGTTCAGCTCCATGCCCGGAAGCAGCCGACACCACTGGGGCACGGACGTGGACATGCACAGCCTTGAACCCGCGGACTTCGAACAAGGTGAAGGGGCACGCACCCTGGCGTGGCTTCGCACCCATGCAGGGGACTTCGGGTTCGTGGAGGTGTACACGCCAGAAGCCAACCGGCCCGGGTACCAGCCCGAGGCATGGCATTGGAGTTACGCGCCGCTGTCTGTGCCGTTTTTGCAGGCCCTGAACGAGGCCTCGATCGAGCAGAAGCGCGCGGTGTTCGAAGGCTTCGACGGCGCATTCCTCGCCGACAGCGTGGACATCCTGGGGCGCTACGTCAACGGGGTGTCGGACGAGGCTGCTGGACGCTGAACCGCCCGGCCGCTTTGCAGTACCTTCTGGGCTCAACCTTTCGACATGGCATCTTCTCGGTTTGGCGCCCACACGGGGCCTTGGATTCGGCTGGGCATCCTGGCGTACTGGACGCTGTTCTGGCTCTTCAATGTGGTCGACAAAATTGTCGGCGGCGCCCACTTTCTTTGGGTGGGGCGTGACCGATTTGCGCAATTCCAGAAGTATTTCGCGTCGGCCGGATTGCCCGCGCCCTGGATTGCCGACTTGGGCTTGGTGGTGGCGGCGGCGCTGGAAGTGTTCGCGCTGGTGTTCTTCACAGGCGCCACCCTGCACTTCCTAAAGCGCCGAGACGCCGCGTCGCACACGTGGTTCCTTGCCGGAACGGTCACAACCCTGGCCACCTTCACCTTCTTCTCCGTTGGGGACCATCTTTTTGGCGACCGATTTGAATTGCTGGAGCACACCCTTTTTTGGTTCATCAGCTTGATGTCGTGGGCGGCCTTTCACTGGCTGAACTCGGAGGCGCTCACCCCTGCCCCACTCACCCAGACCCAAACCTGGGGCACCTTGCTGCTCGCCGTCGTCCTGGTGTCCGCCACCACGGGCTCCATCTTCACCTACAACTCCGACCACTTCAGCCGACGCACCGCGCCGCTCCATGCGGTGGAGGTGGGAGATCATCTCTACAAGGTGTCGTTTCCCTTCCTCGGTGGAAGCACCGTGTTTGAGGAAACGCTTCGCATGTTCAAGGACGCCCATCCCGATGAACGCATTGACCACATCTACACCGTCCCCAACCCGCTCCGTCTGAAAAAGGCGGACGCGTTGATTTTCTACATCGCCACCGAAGACGTCGCCTCATGAATGCCCCACGCCTCCTCCGCTTGTCCGTTGTCGGGTTTTGGACCTTGTTTTGGGGCCTGAGCGTCGTCGACAAAGTCGTCCCTGACATTCATCCGTTTTGGGTGGGCAAGGACTTCTTCGCCCTCTTTGTCAAATTTTTCGCCTCGCTTGGGCTGAAAGACCCGCTCTTCGCCACTGTGGCCTTGGCCGGGGTCTCCGGGCTCGAAGCCCTCAGCTTCGTGCTCTACCTGATCGCCACCTTCCACGTGGTTCGGCAGGCGCAGGACCGCGCCAACACGTGGTTCTTTCGGGCCGTGTCGGCGTCCATGACGCTGTTTGTGCTGTTTTCCATCGCAGACCAAACCTTCGGCGACCGCTTCCAACTCCTGGAACATGGCCTCTTCTGGCTGGTCCTCCTCGCGTCCTGGGGCATGTTCCGCATGCTGCCTGAACAACCTGCCGGCGATGCGCCGCGCTTCATGACGACGCCGGGCGCGCGCTGGGCGTTGGGAATTGGTGCGG
>JBMZWX010000063.1:0-5254 GCA_049627085.1 Flavobacteriales bacterium
GTCGGGCCGCATGCACAACGCCTGGACGGCGTCACGCGCCAGCGCCGGTCAAGCACTCCACGGCAGGCAATTGCTGTTCAAGTACGTCCGGGCCAACGGCCTGCTCCCCTGGTTCCTGCAACAGCCGCTCCAGCACAAGCCCTTGCTCCTGATGCGCCACCCGTTGGACATCGTCACGTCTCAGGTGCGGGCCTTCGGGCCCCGTCCCATGGAAGCCGACCCCGAGGTCGCCTTTCCCGGACACGTCGCCCTGCAACGAGCCTGGCCTGAGTTGAAGCGGATCGACGACGACGTGGAAAGGCAACTGCACATTTGGGCGTTGACGGACGGTCAAATTTGGGAACAGCACGCCAGGTCGGACGCAGTGGTGGCTGTGCACTACTGCGATTTGGCCTTGCAACCGCGCGAATCCCTCCGTCGGGTGTTGGACACTTGGGATTGGCGTCCTCCCGCGTCCGATTGGGATGCCGAGGCGTTCCTCCAGCGCGTCGACCCCAACAGGACCAGCGACACCGACTTTCAAGGAGACCGTTTGAAAGACCAACAAGCTCAGTTGGCCAAAAACCTCACGCGCCTCTCCCCCACCCGTCGAGCCCAACTGCAATCCGTGCTCGACATGCATGGCATCGGCCTCTACCACATGGGAGACGTCAGCCCTGCGCCGTCAACGCCAGGCCGTACAGCTTCATCTGCTTGACCATGGCCTGAAGCCCGTTGCTCCGGGTCGGGCTCAAGTGGCTGTGGAGCCCGATGTCGTCCAAAAACGTCAGGTCCGCCTTGGCGATGTCGCCTGCAGGCGCGTCGCTCAGCACCCGCACCATCAACGCGGCCAACCCCTTGGTGATGATGGCGTCGCTGTCGGCGTGAAACACCACATGGCCTTGGTCGCCTTTCTTGGCGGCCAACCACACCCGGCTTTGGCATCCTTTGATGAGGTTGTCGTCCACCCGGTCGGCGTCGTCCAGCGGGGCGAGTTCCTTCCCGAGCGAAATGATGTGCTCGTACTTCTCCATCCAATCGCCGAACATGGCGAACTCCTCTGCAATTTCCTCTTGACGTGCGTCGATCACTGAAGCCATGGCGCGAAGTTACAATGGGCCTCGCCCCTGCGGGCTCAGCGCAGCATGGAGACCGCGCGGCGGACGCCGGCGGCGAGTCGGTCCACTTCTTCCACGGTGTTGTAGGCCCCGAACGACGCCCTCACTGTGCCTGGAATGCCCAGCTTGTCCATCAGCGGCTCCGTGCAGTGGTGGCCCGTCCGCACCGCAATGCCCAATTGGTCCAGCAACGTGCCCAAGTCGTACGGGTGCACGCCGTCGACCAAGAACGACACGACGCCGGCCTTGCAAGGAGCGGTCCCATAAAAGGTCAAGCCGTCGATGTCAGACAAGACGTCATGCGCGTGCGTGGTCAGCACGTGCTCGTGCGCCGTCAAGGCGGCCAACCCCACTTCGTTCATCCAATCAAGCGACGCCCCCAAGGCGATGCCTCCACTGATGTGCGGGGTGCCCGCTTCAAACTTGTACGGAAGCTCGTTGAAGGTGGTCCCTTTCTCGAAACTCACGGTGTCGATCATTTCACCGCCACCCCGCCACGGAGGCATGGCGTCGAGCAACGCTTCCTTGCCGTACAGGATGCCGATGCCGGTGGGCCCGTACGTTTTGTGGCCACTGAACGTGTAAAAATCCACGTCGAGGTCGCACACGTCCACGGCGAAGTGAGGCACGGCCTGCGCCCCATCGACCAACACGGTCGCCCCCACGTCATGGGCCCGCTTCGTCCAGGTTTTCACGTCGTTCACCGTGCCCAACGCGTTGGACACGTGGGTGAACGCCACCAACTTGGGTTCACGCGCCAAGTGCGCCTCAAACATGTCTCCGTCCAGGGTGCCGTCTTCGTTCAACTCCACGACGAGCACCTCCACCCCGCGTTCTTGGGCGAGCATTTGCCACGGCACGATGTTGCTGTGGTGCTCCATCCGTGTCAACACGATGCAATCGCCTTGGGTCAAGTTGGCCCGGCCCCAGGTTTGGGCAACGAGGTTGATGCCGTCGGTCGTGCCAGCCACAAAGAGCACCTCCTTGGTGGACGCCGCGTTGAGGTGGGCGCGCACCGTCTCCCGGGCCGCCTCATACGCCTCCGTGGCCTCTTGGGCCAGGGCGTGCACCCCGCGGTGGATGTTGCTGTGGCGTTCGGCCAAGTATTTGGCCTGGGCCTCAATGACCGCCAACGGCTTGTGGGCAGACGCCGCGCTGTCAAAGTAGGCCAACGGCTTGCCATGCACCTCCCGGCTCAAGACGGGGAACTGTGCGCGGATGGCGTCGATGGGGAAAGTTTGACTCATGACAACACTCTTTCAAGTCGCAGAAGATACTCGTGGTTTCCGTCTCCGCCTTGAATGGGCGAATCAAGGGCATCGACCACCCGAAAGCCCAGGGCAGTTGCGGAAGCTTTGGCGGCTTCCAAGGCCTTGGCCCGGATGGCCGGGTCGCGCACGATGCCGGCCCGACTCAAGTGTTCCCGCCCCACTTCAAACTGAGGCTTGACCAGGGCCACCACCGGCGTGCCTGGTTGTGTCAACGACGCCACCACCGGGAAGATGTGGCTCAGCCCCACAAACGACACGTCGATCACCACCAATTCAGGAAGCCCGCCCATCACCGCATCCACCTCCGCAGGCGTGAGGTCTTTCACGTTGGTGGACTCCCGAACCACCATCCTGGGGTCGTCGGCCAGCCCAGGGTCAAACTGGTCGCGCCCGGTGTCGACGCCAAGCACGGCCAAGGCCCCGCGCTCCAACAGCACGTGGCTGAACCCGCCCGTGGAGCATCCAACATCCAGTGCGCGCTTGCCCTTCACCGTCAAATCCGTCCAAGTGTCCAGCGCCGACAGCAGTTTCAACGCCCCGCGCGACACCCACGGCATGTCTTCCACAACAAGTTCCAACACGGCGTCTTGGGGCACCTTTTTGCCAGGCTTCTGCACGAGGGTTCCATTGACGTGCACCCCGTGTTCAGAAATCATGCGCTCCGCACGAGGGCGGGACGGGACGTGGCCCCGTTCGATCAACAACTTGTCAAGCCGAACCAGGTTCGCCCCTTCCATCGCAATGGGTCAGGACCAACCGTGCCGGTCGGCCAACAGGGTTTCCACTTCCTGGGCCACTTCTTCTTGGCCCATGCCTTCCAAGACGTCGCC
This sequence comes from Flavobacteriales bacterium, assembly GCA_049627085.1. Classification (GTDB taxonomy): domain Bacteria; phylum Bacteroidota; class Bacteroidia; order Flavobacteriales_D; family Sanyastnellaceae; genus UBA11663. Next base: position 3,199 of record JBMZWX010000063.1, read on the forward strand.
GATGAAGGCTTGGACCATCAGGGCCCGGGCCGCCTTGTCGCCGATGCCGCGCGATTTGAGGTAGAACAAGGCTTCCTCGTCGAACTGCCCGACCGTGCACCCGTGGGAGCACTTGACGTCGTCTGCGTAAATCTCCAATTCAGGCTTGGCGTTGATGCTCGCCCCAGCGTCCGCCACAATGTTGGCGTTCTGCTGGTACGCGTTGGTCAACTGGGCTTCTTGCCGCACGAAGACCTTGCCGTTGAACACCCCTGTGGACCGGTCGTACAAGATGCCCTTGTAGAGTTCGCTGGACGTGCAATTGGGCACGGTGTGGTCCATGGTCGTGTGGTTGTCCACGTGCTCGCGGTCCTTGGGGAGGTAGGCCCCGTGCATGATGGTGTGGGCCCCTTGGCCTTCCTGCACCACATTCAATTCATTGCGCACCCAGTGGCCTTTCACCGTCATGGAGTGAATCCGGAAGGTGCTGTCTTTCCCTTGGGTCACATGCTCGTGGGCCAAATGAAACACCTCTCCCTCCTCGTGCTGCACCTTGTCCAAGCCCAACCGTGCACCTGCGCCCACACGGGCTTCCAACACCCCGTTCACCATCCCTGTTGCGCCGTTGGAGGCCGAGTGCCACAGAACCACCTCAGCATGGGCCTGGTCTTCCACCACAATGCGGTGACGCGGACACGCCGCAACCTGGTCGCCTGTGGTGTGGTGGTGCACCAACACCGGGCGGTCGAGGGTCACCCCTTGGGCCACGAGCAAGAACATGCCGTCTTGGGCGTGGGCCGCGTGCACGGCGCCCACCCATTCGCGGCGGTGGTACCCGCTCCAATCGAGGTCGGCCAAGTGGCCTTCTTCCACAGCTTGGCACCACGGCATGCACACCACGCCGTCGGCCACGGGCAAGTCGCACGCCTCGGGCACCACGTGCCCGTTGACCAAGACAATGCGGTAGGCGTCCAACCCAGGAACCGGGTTGGGTTCCACGTCGGCGGGCCAACCCTCAGGGGCCTTGGCCGTGCCCACCGGACGGGCCAACATGGCCGTGATGGGGCTGTACTTCCAGCGTTCCGACTTCCGGGTTGGCACGGGCAGTGCACCCATGCCCTCCTGCCCTTCTTGAGCCAAAGGAGCCGCAGCGCCATGGGGCGCCTGGAGGTTCGCCACGAAGTCCTGGGATGCCGAGGATTGCGACATCACACTGCGGGTTCTTTGATCCAATCGTAGCCCTTCTCTTCAAGTTCGAGGGCGAGCTCTTTGGGGCCAGACTTCACGATTTGTCCTTCGCTCAACACGTGCACGAAATCAGGCACGATGTGGTCCAACAAGCGTTGGTAGTGGGTGATCACCAAGAAGGAACGGCCTGCGTCGCGCATGGCGTTCACCCCCTGAGACACGATGCGCAGGGCGTCGATGTCCAGTCCGCTGTCCGTTTCGTCGAGGATGGCCAGCTTGGGTTCCAACATGGCCATTTGGAAGATCTCGTTGCGCTTCTTCTCGCCGCCAGAAAAGCCTTCGTTCACGCTGCGGTCGCGCAAGCGGCCGGCCAATTCCACGAGCGCCGACTTCTCCTTCACCAACGCCAAGAAATCCTTGGCGGAGATGGGCTCGAGGCCTTGGTGCTCACGCTTGCCATTGATGGCGGCCTTCATGAAGTTCAAGTTGCTGACGCCTGGAATCTCCACGGGGTACTGGAAGGCCAAAAACAGACCTTCCCGTGCACGCTCGCTTGCATCCATGTCGAGCAAGTCCGTGCCGTCGAAATCGACAGACCCTTGGGTCACTTCGTAATCCTCGCGTCCCGCCAACACCGACGCGAGCGTCGACTTTCCTGACCCGTTGGGGCCCATGATGGCGTGGACCTCTCCGGGTCCGATTTCGAGGTTCAACCCCTTCAAGATGGGGGTGTCTTCCACTTGTGCGTGGAGGTTCTTGATGGTCAACATCAGCCTACAGATCCTTCGAGTGAAATGGCCAGGAGTTTTTGGGCCTCTACGGCGAACTCCATGGGCAACTTGTTGAGCACCTCCTTGGCGTAGCCGTTGACGATCAGGCTGATGGCCTG
>JBMZWX010000064.1:0-4972 GCA_049627085.1 Flavobacteriales bacterium
GCACGTCAGAGGTACGACGTCACACATCAGACGTGACGCGTCAGACGTCAATTGTTAGAGGTCAGTCAGACGCCAGACGTAGCACGTAGGACGTAGGACGTTAGACGTCACACGTCAGGCGTGACGCGTCAAACGTCAAACGTCAGACGTCAGACGTGGGACGTAGAACGTCAGACGTCAGACGTGCGGGCTGTCATGGACAGGCCGGACGTGCATGCGGCCCTTTCGGTGGATGTGTCGGATGCCCAGGCTGTGGTGGCGGCATTGGAATCCGAGAAGGCAGGATTGGACAAGCATCCCCTTGTCGGGGTGTTCGCCAATGCCGGCATCGGAGGAGGAAACCAATGGGGCGAGGGCGACCGCTGGGAAGACATCCTCCGGGTGAATTTGACGGGCACGTACAACACGCTCATGGCGAGTCGGCCGTTTTTGGACCGGTCTGAAGGCGTGAAGCAGGTGTTGGTCACCAGCAGCGTGCTCGCACGTTTCGGCGTGCCAGGACAAACTGCCTATGTCACGAGTAAGACCGGGCTGTTGGGTTTGGTGCGGTCGTTGGCCGTGGAATGGTCGCCTCAAGGAATCATGGTGAATGCGGTGTGCCCTGGCTGGGTGGACACCGACATGGCGAGAAACAGCATTCAGTCGATGGCAGATGCACAGGGCATGTCCTTTGAGGAGTGCAAAGCCCAGCAGGAGGCGATTTTGCCAAGCTTGCGGATGACCACGCCAGCTGAAATGGCACAATGGGTGGATTTCTTGTTCTCTGGCCTTGGCGAGGGGGAAGTTGAGCCGAGGCTTGCGACGTTCACGGGACAAGCTTTGGACGTCAACAGTGGTTCTTGGATGGGTTGAGTCCGGTTAGTCGGTCTACCTTTGAACCATGCGACACAACCTGAGCGATGTGGCGGCTTTGATGAAGGACCGCCGCTCTTTTTCTCCAGAGGCCATGGGGTCACGGAAGGTGCACCGAGACATCGTCGAGGAGATTTTGAGGGCTGGCACGTGGGCGGCCACACATGGCATGACCCAGCCTTGGAGGTTCACCGTCTTTTCCGGGGAGGGGCTGAATGTGTTGAGGGAAGGTCTGCCGCAGTGGTACGCCAGCCATGTCGGTCCGGACAAGGTGAACGAGGCCCGCGTCGCCAAGCTCAAAGCCAGATTCGACGCGTGCAACTGCGTGATTGGGCTGGGGCGAGTGCACGATCCGGAAGGTCGGATTTCAGAGGAAGACAACGCCTGGGCGGTGGCTGCCGCGGTGCAGAACATGCACTTGATGTGCACGGCTTACGGCCTTGGTGCGAAGTGGACGACGCCCAAATTCATGACACGGCCTGAAGTCAAAGAGGCGATGGGCCTCCCGGAGGAAGGCAAGGTGATGGGCTTGTTTTACGTGGGTTACCCTGAGGGGGATTGGCCCAAGAGCCACCGAATGCCGCTTGAATTTGTCACGCGATGGCAGGATGGAGATGCGCCAGCCTTGAAGCCGCACGAGCTGAAACCCACCTTGAGAGGATGACGATGAGGTGGGTCAACCATCACAGCCATCCAGGAGACAACCGGTACCGGGTGTTCATCTTTCGTGAGGCCGATCACGCCACGCGGTTTGCCGAGCGGCTGACCGCCGCAGGCATCGGCTTTGAACGTCATGAGGAAGACGGAGAGGTGATGTTTGGGGTGGCCAAAACCTACGACAGGGTGACGATCCGAGAGAACAACTTGGTGCACGGCGAATTCCGAGACCCATTCATTCCACACCGGGGATGGCGATGGGGATTGCTCGTGTTTACAGCCGCAGTGCTGGGACTTGCCGTGTTGGGATGGTTGACATCCACAAGCGCGCACGCACAGCCCTCAGGGTTGCCTTGGGAGCTGGACGTGGTGTCCAGAATGCATGTGCCCATTCAAGCCTTGGGCATGGAGCCTGCAGACGGGACCACCCAAGGGTTGACCAGCACATGGACGCCGCGGGTGGGCACAGAATTTGGCTTGAGGATCCACCGGCGTTTGCGTGAAGGATGGACCTTGGGCGGGGGCATCGAATGGGTGCGCCGGGAGCATCTGGTGGTGTCGGCATACGCCAACGACTCGTTGGGCATGGCCACGGTGGACACGCTGCCTCAATTGAGGAGTTTGGCGTACCGATTGCCTGTGCTGGGGGGCATTCGGATTCCGTTGGGGTGGAACGGAACGGAGTTGCAGGCGAGCGGCGGGGTGGCGTTGGAATGGAAGACCAGCGAGACCATTGCGTCCATGTTGGTTCAAACCGCCGAGGACGACAGGGTGTTGCAGGCCTACCAAGGACGAGCGCGTTTTGTGACGGTGCCGGTGCTGGCCGAGATCGGCATTCAAAAAGCCGCCGAGAATGAGAAACCTGGTTGGTACGTAGGTTGGTTTTGGTCGAGTCCGATGGGACGGGGCACGTGGGCCGAGACGACGTGGACGTCGGGACCGGTGTCGGCCTTGTCCAGGATTTGGTTGCCCCAAGTGGTGACTGGAGTGGACCTCCGGCTTGTCCTGCCTGAATGAAAAAAGCCCACCCCGAAGAGCAGGCTTTTGGAAAGGCGGATTCGCGGGCCTTATTGCGCCTCAGCGACAAGATTGAAACCCACGGTGAAGTTGTCGTGGATGAGGTTGTCTCCGAGGTTGTCGAAGAACGAGCCTGAGCCGTACTTCACGTCAAACTGAGAACGGTCGAGCACGACTTCGCCTTGGATGGACAGGGTGCCGTCCTTTTCAGTCACGTTGGCGGGGAACGTCACGGTTTGCGTGATGCCTCGGATGGTGAAGTTGCCTGTCACAGAGTGTGTCGCATCGCCATCTGGGGTTGCGGTCAACTCACGCAACGAGAATGCGCTTGTTTTGTGCTCGTTCACGTGGAAGAAATCCTCGCTCACCAAGTGGCCAATGAGCTTGTCGCCCCACTCTCCTTCGAGGGCGGTGCAGGCAATGGCCTCCATGTTGGCAATGACGTTGGCGGCGATGAGTTCACCGTCTTCCACAGACATGTATCCGTTGAGCAAGCCGACAGTGCCCATGTGCTCGCCAGTCACTTTCGTGGCGTGCCATGTGATCTCGGACGCCGCGGCGTCGACTTTGTAGCGTGTGGTGCCTTCTTCGTTGTTTGCGAAGGCGGTGAGGGTGAGCGCAGCAGTGGCGCAGAGGGTCATGAGTTTGGTCATGGCAGGTTGAATTGAGGTTGAATGTTCAGGATTGTGTGTCGTTCCAAGCATCCAAAAGGTCGATGGCCTTGAGCGCGTCTTCCTCAGACCAAACCGATTGAAGCGAACGCATGTTCTCGTCCATCAACTCTTTCAGTTGGATGGTGAGCGCGTTGCCTTCTTCCGTCAGGGCGATGTCGACCCGGCGGCGGTCGCTGGGGCACGTTTCACGTCGGACGAGGCCTTTGGCCATCAGCTTGTCCACGAGGCGCGACGTGTTGCTGTTCCGGTCAATCATGCGTCCACTGATGTCCCGAAGCGCCATGGGCCGGCCGTGTTGACCGCGGAGGATGCGCAGAATGTTGAATTGTTCAGGCGTGATTCCATGCGGCTTCAGCAGCGTACGGTGGTGGTTCAACATGGTGCTGGCCGTGTGCAGAACCGTCAACGCCAGTTGCTCCTGCGGTGAGGCGAAGGAGGTCATTTGGATGGCTTGAGGCGTTTTCACATTACAAATGTAGCCACAATAGATGTATATACAATTAAACAATGTGAAATGAATTGCGCCCCCGGATTTCGGAGGCGCAGTTCAAAGGGGGAAGCCAGGGTCAGGAGTTCAACGCCTTCCGGACAAACCCGGAGATGACCTTGCCGTCGGCTTGTCCCGCCATGGCCGCGGTGGCCAAGCCCATGATTTTGCCCATGTCTGCCATGGAACTGGCGCCAGTCTCGGCTACGATGGCGTTCACCTTGGCCTCAATCTCAGCCTCGGACAAGGCCGCAGGGAGGAAGGCCTGGATGACCGCAGCTTGGGCGGTTTCCTCGGCCGCCAAGTCTGCTCGGCCTTGCTCGGTGTACAGTGCGGCGGTCTCATTTCGCTGCTTCAGCAACTTGCTCAAAATGGCCAGGGTCGTGGCGTCGTCCACGTCGTCGCTGGCGCCGTCTTTCGTGGCTTCAAGCATCAGTTTGCTCTTGATGTCACGCAAGGCCGCAAGTCGGTCCCTGTCTTTGGCGCGCATGGCGTCCTTGATGCCCTGTGCGATGGAGTCTGCGAGTTGGCCCATGTCAGTCGACGTTGTCGTGCAAGAAGGAGTTGTCGTCACGAAGTTCGATGCGGCGGTTGCCTTCGGCGTCCACCTCCTCGTTCAGCTGAAACCGGCTCATTTGCGACTCGGAGCTGTGCGGGGTGTCGTCGATGGAAATGTTGCGGCGCTTGTACGCAGGCTCGTTTTCCAAGTCGGCGATGCGGCCTGGCAAGTTCAGCTTGCTCTTGAAGTCCGCCAGGTTGCGGGTGATTTGACGCTGACGTTCTGCAAACGCTTCTCGTGAGGGCTGGACAGAGGGTTGAGCCTGCGGTTCCGGGGCTTCCGTCGGTTGGGAGGCTTGCGGTGTTTCTGGCGTCAAGTCTTGGGGCTCTGGGGCGTCATCCAAGTTGTAAATCACAAACCCTTCCTCTTGGGCCGCTTCAGGAGCCGTCTCGTTCGTGGTGTCCTCGGGCGTGTCCTCTTCCTCTGCATGGCTCAAGTGGTTGAGAGGAAGGTTGGTGAGGTGTGCATCCGTGGGGACGTCGCTTTCGATGTTTTGTTCCGCACTGGGGAACAATTCCTTTTGTGGCGCACTCACGTCCCAGTTCAGGCGGTCGGTCGTCGCGGGCTCCTCGGCAGTGGGGGTGTCCGTCGTGAGCAAGAAGGGTTCCTCTGGCGCTGGTGTCGCCTCGGTGGGTGTGGCTTGCGCTTCGGGTTGGGCTTGGTCGGTGTCTTCGCCGGAAAGCCAGTGCTTCTTGGGGGTGGCTGGCGTGGCGCCAGATTCGAGGT
>JBMZWX010000065.1:0-4495 GCA_049627085.1 Flavobacteriales bacterium
ACGACCCCAACATCTACGTGGGCGGGGACAACAACGTGTTTTGGAAGCCCATGAGCTGGGCGATCATCTTTGGGTTGACCTTCGCCACGTTCTTGACCCTCATCATCGTTCCGGTCATGTATTGGTGGATTGAGCGCACCACGTACAAGTGGGCGGGCCGAGCGGTCTGACGACGTGAGCGGCGAGGCTCAGCGCTCCGACACCCGTTGGACGCGGGGCCCAATGCGGGTCAACAATTCGTAGGGGATGGTATGGGCTTGCTTGGCGCAAACCTCCAGAGTCGGCGCCGCACCCCACAGGGTGACGGCGTCTCCGGGGTGAACCTCCAGCCCCGTGACGTCCACGGTCATCATGTCCATGCAAACCCGTCCCACAGTGGGAAAGAGGTGGCCGTTCCACCCGACGTGGGCTTGGCCTCCCCCGAGGGACCGCGGGTAGCCGTCGGCGTAGCCGGCCGACACCACGGCCAGGGTGCGGTCGTGGTCCGCGGCGTCCGTCCAGCCGTACCCTGAACCGTGCCCAGCGGGGACATCCACCAGTTTGGACACCACAGAAGTGAGGGCCAGGGCAGGGGTCAACCCGTGCGCCGTGGCGTGCGGCGCCAAGCCATACATGCCCAGCCCAACCCGGATGGTGTCGCGCAGAAATCCGAGCTCGGGACGGCCTTCCAGCCATGCCTGGGCGCGTGCGGCGCCCGCGGTGTTCAGGATGTGGCATTGCGTCCCCTGGAAATGGGAAGAGAGCCGGTTGGCAAACGCCTGCAATTGGTCCAACGTCCGAGCGTCCTGTCCTGCGTCGTCGCCTGCGGCGAGGTGGGACATCACCGTGCCGAGCTTCAGGCGGCTGTCGGCCAGCAGCGCGGCGGCCTTGGCGTCTTCTTCCGGCAAAATGCCCAAGCGGCGCATCCCGGTGTCGAGTTTCAAGTGAATGGGCCAGGCCTGCACACTCGCTTGCTCGGCCCAAGCGTGGGCTTGCTGGAGGTGAGGCCAAGAGACGATTTCAGGCTCCAACCCGTGGCGGTGCATTGTGCCGAAAGTGGTGGGGTCTGGATTGAGCACCAGCACCCGGGTTTGGATGCCTGCCTCCCGAAGCCGCACGCCTTCTTCCGCATACGCCACCGCCAAGCCGTCGACCCCCTGGGCCTCCAAGATGCGCCCCAACATCACAGGGTCGGTTCCGTAGCCCAACCCCTTGATGACCGCGATGACACGGGACGCGCCGGCAGCCTTTTGAAGCAGCCTGACGTTGTCCACGATGGCGGGCACGTTGATGGTCAGGGTGGTGATGTGTTCTGCCGGCGCCAGCGCTTGCTTCAACCCGGCCACGGCATCTCCGGACTCGAGCTTCATCAACACGTGGGCCGAACCCAAACCCTCCGCGGCATGGCAGAGTGCCTCGGCGTGTTTGAAGAACGTGACGTGGACGTGTTGGGCGGCCGCGGCCAACCGGGATTGCATGTCGTCGGTCCAACGTGGGCACCAAACCCACGCTTGTTCGCACCCTGCGCGGTGGAGGTACGCCCCAAGCTTGTCCGCACGTTCGCCGTCCTCGAGTCCAGATTGCGGGACGTCGCCGACGATGGCGACACGAGGCAGGTCGTCTTCCAGCCCGGCGAGCCGCTGAAGGGCGACGCCCAACGCGCCAAAGTCGTGGCTGGTGTCGTCTTGGAGCAACACGCCTCCTTGCGGCCGTTTGACGCTCGACAACCTCCCAGACACGGGCTTCAACGAGGGCCAGTGCGTGGTGAGGTCGGACAGCGTTGCGCCATGGTGCAGGGCGACCAGCGACGCGGTCAACGCATTGTGCACGGACACATCGTCGTGCATGCCGAGTTGCACCTGCGCAGACCCCCCTTTCCACGACAATTGGAAACCACCCGGATGTTGTGTGGCGGTGGCTTGGAGGTCGGCCTCGGGTGCCTGCCCATTCAAACTCCAGGTCACGGCAGGGCAGTTCAAAAAGTCTTGCACCGCAGGCAACAAGGATGCGGGCATGAAGACTTGGCGACAACCGCGGAACAGGGTGCATTTTTCTCTGGCCAGGTGACGTGCGCCTTCGAAATTCCCGAGATGGGCTTCCCCAAGGTGGGTCAACACCCCCTCTGTGGGGGCGATGCAGCGCTGAAGTTTAGCCATCTCCTGGGGCAGGCTGATGCCCGCTTCGACCAAGGAGAGGTCGTGGTGCGTGCCCAAGGACCAAAGGCTTGTGGGCACCCCCAGTTGGCTGTTGTGGCTGAAAGGGCTTCGGTGCAGGGCCACGGAGGCGGGCAGCAACTGGGCAACCCATTCCTTCACTGTGGTCTTGCCGTTGCTTCCGGTCAGCGCCACCACCGGCCCGTCGAATTTGGCCCTTTGGACCAGGGCCATGCTTTGCATGAAGGCAAGCACGTCAGGGACCACAACCACGTCGCTGTCGGACGACCAAGTTGTGTGGTCGGGGGGCAAGCAGGTCACCACAAAGCGTCTCACGCCTTGGGCGTGCGCGGCCTCGAGGTGGTCGTGTCCGTCGTGCCAGGGTCCGCGCAAGGCGAAGAACGCGGCGGAGTTTGGGGCTTGAATTCTCCGGGTGTCCGCGGCCAATTCGAGGATGGAGCCGGCGTCGGGGCCATGGAGGTGGCAAGACGATCCGGGATGGTCGGCCGCAAGGAGGCGCCAGGCCTCGGGGGTCCAACCGGGCCCAATCATGAGGTTGCGCCCTCCCTGGCGGCCACGTAGGCGTGACGGGCCAAGGGGATGTACCGGTCTTGGGCCCCGAGTTCAACTTGGTTGTCACCTCCTGCGATGCGATGCGAGAAATGCGCGGCACGGCCGGTTTCGACGCACACGGCGTGGAGTTTTGTGACTTCTTCAGCCAACGCCAACAAGCGGGGCATGGGGCCAAACGGCCGCCCCTCGTAGTCGAGGTCCAACCCGGCGACGATGACGCGGATCCCGCGGTCGGCCAGCTCGTTGCAGACGTCGGGCAGGCCGTCGTCGAAGAACTGGGCTTCGTCCACGCCCACGACGGCCACGGGGGGACCGGCATTGACGTGTTGCAGCAAGGCTTGGCTGCTGGCCACCACCGTGGAAGGCATGGCGTTGCGGTCGTGGCTCACCACTTCCTTGTCCGCGTACCGCGTGTCGGTGGCGGGCTTGAACAATTCAAGCGGGAGGTTGGCGATTTGGGCCCGGCGAATGCGGCGAAGCAACTCTTCCGTCTTGCCGGAAAACATGGGTCCACAGACAACTTCAAGTCGTCCTTCTCCGGCAGGCAGCCCTGAGGGCGCGGTGAATTGGTCGGTCGCGTGCATGTCGAGGGCAAGTTAGCTTCTCGTGGGGTGTATGTTTGGCGTCATGAAGAGGAATTCACGAACAGCCTTGGCACTTCTTGTGGGCATGTCGTTGGTGGCGTGCGAGCAGGTTCCAGGCGAGGGCGGACGCGCCAGCATTGTGGGCCACGTTCAAGAGGAAGCCCGTACGGTGTTGACCCAACCTTCCTCGGCGCCGCCTTACCCTGCGACAGACCACAATGTGTTTTTGATTTACGGCGACAACGTGGGCCCCGACGACAACGTGGAGACCAACCACGAAGGGGATTTCGTGTTTCCCTGGCTGCGTCCGGGCGAGTACACGGTGTACGTCTACAGCGAGGACACATCGGGCACCGTGCCCCCGAGGGACATGGCGGTGGTTCGGACCGTGACCATTGAAAGCCAGACGGAAACGGTGGTCCTGGACACGTTGACCGTCTACAAAGACCTCTGAATGGCATGAGGCTGACCCTCGTCGCGTGGACGTTGTGGGCCTTGGCAGGATCTGCCTTGGGCCAATCCTGGTTGGTGTTGGACTTGGGCCAAAAGTTGCCTTCCGATTGGTCTTGGTCGGCCAAAAGCCAACTCCGCACCCCGGCGGAAAACATGTGGCGTTGGGACGAAGGGTTGGTGGACCTGGGCGTGACCAAGTCGCTGGATGCGGTTCCTGGTTTGGCCATCACAGGCCAGTGGCGGACGGGTTGGCAGTGGCCCCAAGCGGGAGGGTGGACCATGGGCTGGCGTTGGGCGACGTCCGCGCGCTGGAAAACGGACGTGGGCGACCATGCCTTGGGGATGCGCATACGACACCAGTTCGGGGGTGCCTGGATGCGGCCTTGGGACAGGGCGCGATGGCGCACCGCCGTGAAGTGGACGCACGATTTGCCGTCGGGCTGGAAGCTCGTGCCATCGGGCGAGCTTTTCTTTGGCCAGGAAGGCGGACAGCTGGCGACCCAGGCTTGGCGCGGACGTTTGGCGGTGGACAAAAAACTGTCGAAACGCCGCCATCTTGTGGTGGCCTACCAGGCGCAAGCCCCCGTCCAAGGACGGCCAGAGGTGACCGAGCACACGGTGATCTTGGCCATGGACGTGGCACTGAAAAAAGTGAAGCGCCAGAAAAAAGACGAAGGGCCGCGCTGAGAAAAACGTCTGCTTCGTGAAACTTTGTCCACGAAGGCGCTTGGGTTGTCCACATGATTCCCTATC
>JBMZWX010000066.1:0-3948 GCA_049627085.1 Flavobacteriales bacterium
GGTACACCGTTCCAAGGGCAGTGGCGTCGGCATCTGACTCAATCGTCAGGCCATATTGCGCGCTAGCGCCCATGAATGGGGCCAATCCGAGCAGTGCCATGAGGGCGTAGCAAAGGTTCATTCGCATGATGAGATAATTTTATTCACCCTAAATATACGGCGCAATCTCAAGAAAAGTTCCACTGGGCTCAAAAAAATCTTTGTTCGTCGGGGAAAAACTCAAATTCGTCGCAAGCCTAACAACAAGCCCTGCGACATCTGTCTGTGTACCTTTGCGCCGGCCTTGACGCCTCTGAATCACCCACTGACCCTGAACGATGTTTGAGAATTTGCAAGAACGCTTCGAGCGTGCATTCAAAGTCCTGAAAGGACACGGTTCCATCACCGAAGTCAACGTCGGCGACACCTTGAAAGAGGTCCGCAAAGCCCTTTTGGACGCGGACGTGGATTTCAAGACGGCCAAGACCTTCATCAAAACCGTGAAGGAAGAGGCACTGGGTCGTGAAGTGCTCACGGCCATTCAGCCCGGGCAACTCTTGATCAAGATCACCCACGAGGAGCTGACCAAACTCATGGGCCAAGCGGCCGCGCCGCTGGAGTTGAAAGGCAACCCCGCCACCGTGCTCTTGGCCGGATTGCAAGGGGCCGGAAAGACCACCCATGCAGGAAAACTCGCCGCCCGCATCGCAAAGTCCGGCCGAAAGCCCCTGCTCATCGCTTGCGACGTGCACCGACCAGCGGCCGTCGACCAGTTGCACGTGGTGGGTGAGAGCGTGGGGGCCGACGTATACTCCGAGCCTGGCGTCAAGGACGCCGTGGGCATCGCACAACGCGGCATGGCCAAGGCCAAGGCCGAGGGCTACGGCGCGGTCATTGTCGACACGGCGGGCCGTTTGGCCATCGACGAAGTCCTCATGGAAGAAATCTCGGCCGTACGCGACGTGGTCCAGCCGCAAGAGACGCTGTTCGTGGTGGACGCCATGACAGGCCAAGACGCGGTGCAAACGGCCAAGGCCTTCAACGACCGCCTCGATTTCACAGGGGTCATCTTGACCAAGCTGGACGGCGACGCGCGTGGAGGTGCCGCCTTGAGCATTTATTCCGTGGTGGGCAAGCCCATCAAGTTTGTGGGCACCGGGGAGAAAATGGACGCCTTGGACGTCTTCCACCCCGAGCGCATGGCCGACCGCATCCTCGGCAAGGGCGACGTGGTGTCCTTGGTGGAACGTGCCCAACAGGCCATCGACGAGAAAGAAGCCCAGCGTCTGGAGGCCAAGCTGCGGAAGAACACCTTCGACTTGGACGACTTTTTGGCCCAAATCCAGCAAATCAAGAAAATGGGCAATGTCAAGGACCTGCTGGGCATGGTCCCTGGCATGGGCAAGGCGCTGAAGGGAATCGACGTGGACGACAACGCGTTTGTGGGGATTGAAGCGATCATCCGGTCCATGACCCCAGCCGAGCGCGCCGAGCCTGGGATCATCAACGGCAGCCGACGCACCCGCATCGCCAAGGGCAGCGGCAAGAGCGTGGAGGAAGTGAATCGGCTGCTGAAGCAATTCCAGGACATGAAGAAAATGATGGGCATGATGGCCAAAGGCGGCATGCCCAACATCCCCGGCATGCGGATGCCCGGACGACGCGGATAATCCTGCATCGAACAAAGCACCGCGAGAGACCTTATATAGAGACACCCCAAACATGACTCAGATTTTGGACGGCAAGGCCACCTCGTTGGCCATCGAAGCAGAATTGACCCAAGCGGTGGACACCCGGTTGGCAACTGGACTCAAACGCCCACACCTCGCGGCCATTTTGGTGGGTGACAACCCGGCCAGCCGGGCCTATGTGGGTCACAAAGTGAAAGCTTGCGCCAGGGTTGGCTTCGAAAGCACCTTGGTGGAGCATCCGGCCGACATCACGCAAGAGGCGTTGCTGGACGCAGTCGGTGCCTTGAACAACAACCCGTCCGTGGACGGGTTCATCGTGCAACTCCCCCTCCCCAACCACATTGACGACCAAGCGGTGTTGGAAGCGGTGCACCCCGACAAGGACGTGGACGGTTTCCACCCCGTCAACGCCGGCAAAATGGCGTTGGACTTGCCGTGTTTCTTGCCAGCGACCCCCAAAGGAATCGTGTCGTTGCTGGACCGCGCTGGGATTGACACCCAAGGTAAGCATGCCGTCATCCTGGGCCGCAGTTCCATCGTGGGCACGCCCATGGCGCTGTTGCTGCGTCGAAACGGCGCGCCAGGCAACTGCACCGTGACCGTGTGCCACAGCCGGACCCAGGACCTTGCAAAACACACGCGTCGCGCCGACATCTTGGTGGCCGCCATCGGGCGCGCCCATTTCGTCACGGCCGACATGGTGAAGGAAGGCGCAGTCGTGATTGACGTGGGCATCAACCGCATTGCCGACGCGACCAAGAAATCGGGCAGTCGCCTGACTGGAGACGTCGACTTCGACGACGTGGCACCCAAGTGCAGCTGGATCACCCCCGTCCCCGGAGGCGTGGGCCCCATGACCATCGCGTCTCTGATGGAGAACACCCTCCAAGCCTGCGCCCAAAAAGACGCATGACCTGGTCGTCCCAAGACGTGCGTTGGATGACGCGGGCTTTGGAATTGGCCTCGCGTGGAAGATTCACGACTTGGCCCAACCCCATGGTGGGTTGTGTGGTTGTCCAAGACGACCGCTTGCTCGCGGAAGGATGGCATCGACAGCACGGCAAGGGACATGCCGAGGTCAACGCGTTGGCACAGCTCGCCCCCTCTGTGGACTTGTCCCGAGCGACAGCCTACGTCACCCTCGAGCCTTGCAGCCACACAGGCAAAACCCCACCGTGCGCTGACCTGCTCGTGTCCCGAGGCGTGGGGCGCGTGGTGGTGGCCATGAAGGACCCCAACCCACTGGTCGCAGGGCGCGGCCTGGAACGGTTGCAACATGCAGGCGCCACGTGCGAAGTCGGTTGCCTGGAGGGTGAAGCCCGGCGGCTGAACGCCGCCTTCGTGCACATTATAACGAAGCAGTCGCCCTGGGTCACCTTGAAATGGGCACAATCGTCCGATGGGTACATGGACGGACGGACTTCTCCAGCCATTGGTGCCGGCGGATGGCCCATAACTGGGGCCGCGAGCAGGCGTTGGACCCACGCGTTGCGTGCAAGGCACGACGCCTTGTTGGTGGGCATGCGCACATGGCTCGTGGACACCCCTTCCCTGACCACGCGCGACGCACCGGGCCGTTCACCACGCCCCCTCATCTTGACGCAGGGACAGACTCCACGTCCGGAGAGCGCCAAGGCGTCCTCCAATTGGAAGGCAGCCCCGGTGTTGGTGCATCCCGATTCCGGCGCTTCAGAACAAGCGTTGGACACGTGGCGCCAGGCGGGGTACGAGACTTTGGCCCTGTCATCACGGGCCATGACCACGGCATGGTGGTCGGACTTGCGTCAGGAGCTGGATTGCGCGGCGGTGTTGGTCGAGGGCGGCGCCCGAGTTGCCGAATTGGCCCTGGCGACGTCAAGCTGGCATGAACTTCATGTGCTGCAAAGTCCCAAGTCCTTGGGCACGGGGTTGTCGGCGCCAAGCCTTCCCAAATCCTCCCCCTCACAGCGCCAGGCGTGCGGCGAAGACGACGTTCAGATTTGGGAAAACCCTGCGACATGATCGCGTTCCTCGTCACCATAGCCACCACCGTCACCATCTACCTGCTCTTTGCGGGGTTCGGTCGTTGGGGGGTTCAGACGTCGTGGGCCATCACCTTGAATTACTTCGTGGCCGCCGGCCTCGGATGGACCCTGGCTGGGGGGATGCCCGCCATGGAGGACGCGATGGCAGCCCCTTGGATTTGGCCTCTTGCGGGATTGGGGTTGGCCTTTTACCCGCTCTTTCGGCTCACCGCCAAATGTTCTCAGGAGCTCGGTGTCTCGGTGGCCACGGTGTC
>JBMZWX010000067.1:0-3601 GCA_049627085.1 Flavobacteriales bacterium
AACGTGGGGTTGAGCGGGTTGGAGATGTCCATGATGTGCAATCCGCCAGATGCGGTGTTGGTGCCCACGCCGTAAGCCCGGCCGCTTTCCTCGTTGATCACGATGTTGTGGGCATTCCCAAACCCGCTGTACCACGCGTCCCGCAACAACGTCACTGGGGGATTGGTGATGTTCCGCAGACGGGTCAAATCGAACACCTGCATCCCGTGTCCTCCAGCCTCCGACACAATGAAGGCGTGGTTGTTGTAGACCTTGATGTCGCGCCACAGGGACGACGAGGTTTCCGTGTTGACGTTGGCCAAATACACAGGGTTCAAAGGGTCGGAGATGTCGATGAAGGCGGTGCCGTTGGTTCGGCCCAAAATCACGTATTCCTTCCCGTCAAGCGGGTCGGTCCAGCCCCAGATGTCGTTCATCTCGCCGCTGCCCACTTGGTTCACGCCCATGGCGGAGAGCAGGTCGACGTTGCTGCACGGGTAGTTGGTCCCGTTGTAGTTGGCCGAGCCGTTCACGCATGGCGATTGCGCCAGGCCGGGGCTTGCGAGTCCCAGGATGAGCCAGGCCGAGGCGAGGCTGCTGAGGAGGGTGTTGAATTTGGTCATGGCAGATTGTTTTTCAGGTTAAAGGCACGACTCTCCAAACGAGGAAAGCAGCGCAAGCACGTCGCTCACCGAAGTGGCGCCGTCGCCGTCCAGGTCCACGGTGCAATTGTCGGCACAGCCGAATTCGCCGAGCGCCAGGAGCACGTCGCTCACGCCCACAAACCCGTCGCCGTCAAGGTCTTCAGGACATCCCTGAGGCTCCTCGCCGATGGAAATGGTTTGGGTGGCCGTGGCCGAGTTGCCGCATGCGTCGGTGGCGGTGAACACACGCACGATTTGGTAAGGCTCAGGGCAAGGGCCGCCGACGATCTCGAGCTCGACCGTCACTGTGGCCTCGCCGCAGGCGTCTTCCGCGGTTGCCAATTCCAAGGGAATGTCCCCGTCGTCGCACCCGATGGTCAAATCCGCGGGCACGAACACAAACTCAGGCGCGTCCACGTCCACGTACAGAAGTTCTTGCACGAATGTGCTCGTGTTCCCACACCCGTCCACCGCCGTGTACGTTCTCAGGATGCCGCTGCTGCCGGTGCATCCGCCGCTTCCGCTGAAGGTGTCTTCGTAGGTCAACGAGGCCACCCCGCAGTCGTCTGTGGGATCGGCCAACGCACCTGGAACGCTGCCACACGCAATGTTCACCGTGGCCGAGGTGCCCGCGAAGCTGGGGCCTTCTGTGTCGACGGGCGTGCCGTCGTACACCCAAGCGAGGTACACCAACTCGGGGTGTTCCACGTATGGATTCTTGTTGCCTTGCACGAGGTTGACCTTCGTGTTGCGGCTGATCTCCGCGGCGTCAGGCGGGTCGTTTTCATGCCACTCGAAGAGCGTGTTCAAGTCTCCACATGCCGAGATGGATGTGCCTTCGTCAGGATACATGGTGTAGTAGTAGAACACCGCACGGGCCACGTCGCCCTTCTTGGATTCACGGGGCTCCCACAAGCTGCCTGTTCCCTCGGACCAGTTGGCGCTGTTGCTGGGCTGGTTGCCTTGGCTCGTGTAGGTGTTGCCATTCACGCCGTACCACTGGGCCTGGCTGTCGTTGACTTCTCCGAAGGGATCGTTGCTTCGGGAACTGTTGGCGCTTCCGTGGCACGGACGCAGGATGTAGATGTCGCTGCGCATCGGCTCGCTGCTCCCAAAAAAGCTCTGCGGCACGATGTGCTCGGCGTTGATGGGGTTGGGGTACGTGACAAATCCCCCGGCCTGTTGGAAGCCGGTGTAAATGCACTCCACATTGCCGTTGCCTAGGATGTCGGTGTACCCGTACATCTGTCGCCGTCCTTCGTTGTAACCCAAGGCGTCGTGCTGCCCGTCGTACCAATTGCTTTTCAACCACCCCCGCAGATCTTCCAAGTACAAATCCCCCGGAGGGGTGGGCTGGCCCCAGGCCGCAAACGAGCCCAGCGTCAACAACCACAAGGCGGTCCAACGGAACACGACAGGGATCAAGGAAAATTCAATTTGGCGGGGCATGTCAGAGAGTCAGGATTCAAAAGGTACGGCGGGCGTCACGTTCTCGCACCACCTCACCCCTTGAAAGTCAGACGCATTTGCGTCACACAAGTTGCTTTTCACGGGAGGTCACCGGCGCTTCAGCACCGCGTCAAGGCTCCACTTTCCGGCCCCCAACGCGCCCACGGCCGCAAAGCTCACGAGGTAGAGCAGCGCGAGTTCCTTGTCGCCGAGGGGGTCGCTTCCGTGCACCACAAACGCCGCCACACCCATGGTGAACGCCGCGGGGATGGCGGCCAAACGCGTCTTGAATCCCACAATCATCATGGCCGGCGCCACGAGCTCGGCAAGCACAGTCAAGGTCAGTGACACCTCGGGACCCAAACCCATGAAGTCGAAGAACTTGACGCCCGATTCGGTGCCGATTTGTTCGACGAGGCGCAGGAATTTGGGCCAGCCATGGGTCATCATGATGGCGGAAGGCAACGTGCGAAGCAACAGCAAGCCGGCGTGGTGAAGGGTGGGGGTCATGGGCGTCATCTATCTTGGCAAAGTTCACCTCAATCTCAAAGCCATGAGACACCTTCTTCAATTTGCTGCCATCGCATTCTTGTGCACAACCCTTGCGGGCTGCGAATTCTGTGAAACGAGAGGCACCATCACGTTTGACAACACGCGGTTGTGGTGCAATTGCGACATTGAATTTCCCAACGGTGACGAGTACGTGGTTTTTGCAGGAGAGGCCCAGACCTACGACTTTTTCCGAGGGACACACACGTTTCACATCGATTGTGGCCCCAACGCCTATGGCAACGACTGGACCTGCAGCTTCGAAGACGACGCCCAGGATTTTTCATTCGTGGTGGATTGCGACGATCAACTTTATTTCGATCTGGACTTTTGAGTCAAGTGAGGGCAACATGGTCATTGCTTGTGGGCCTTGCAGCCTCGACAATTCCCTCGGTCAGCCTTGGGCAAGACTTGCCAGGATACATGTCCGTGAAGAAAGGTTGGTTCACTGATGGCTCCAAGGTCATCCTCGACGGCCAGACCTACCGCCCCTCCCGAGCCGCCGACCTGTGCGCCGCCTGCTGGGAAGCCCACGACCATTTCGAACACGCAAGGCGCCTGCGCGTCCGAAGCTTCATTCTGGCCAACCTCGGCCTCGCCGAATCCGTCGTTGGCGCGCTCCGCCTCGAGGACTCCCGGGCTGTGGGCACGGCTCACGCCGCAGTCGGGGGCGTGTTCATGACGTGGGCTGCCGAACGCGAGGCCAAAGTCCGCCGCGAAGTCGCCGCCGCCGTGGCGGCCTACAACCGGTGCGAGCTCCACCGCACGTTTTGATGGCTTCAGTGGCCTTGTCCCTGAACATGTTGGGTACAAAAAAACCCCGCTAGAGGGCGGGGCTTTTCGCTTTGGGCTTGGTGGGCAATGCTGGACTCGAACCAGTGACCTCTACCATGTCAAGGTAGCGCTCTAACGCACCTAAACCCCAGTAGCTGCGGGGGATAAGAGGGGGAACAGCAGAATGTCTGGCAGCAAAACTGTCA
>JBMZWX010000068.1:0-3261 GCA_049627085.1 Flavobacteriales bacterium
CCGTGGTTTGTTCTGGGTCGTAATTGAAGTCCGGGGTGAGGCTGATGGGGTTGGTGTACGTGTACCCGGCCAAGACGTTCAACTGCGTCTCTCCCCACGTGCAGCGGCCCATCAAGGACGTCTCCCAACCTGTCACGCGGCTTCTGCCTGTATTCAAACTCCGGAACCCCAGGCCCAGGCGGGCCAAGGGGTCGGCGGCCAAGGGGTCGGCCAACGTGCTCCACTGGCTGTAGGTGAATTCGATGAAATCGTCGTATTCCTGGAAAAAACCTGCTACGTCCAAGAAGCCTTGGAATGACCCCACCTTGAGGCCCTGCTTGAACCCGGCTTCGATGTTGACGGCGGTTTCTGGGCGGAGGCCGGCGTTGGGATACACTTGCAAGGGACCGAGCCCCGTACGGATGAACTTTTCTGCGATGGTCGGGAATCGGAAGCCTTGCCCCACGCTGGCCCGCAACCAAGTGGCCTCAGCCGCTTGGAAATTGAGCCCCGCCCTGAACACGGGCTTGGCGGCCGTGGAGTCGTTGATCGAGAAATGCTCGTACCTCGCCCCCACACTCGAGTTGAGGCGCTCGCCCAACTTTTGGTCCAACTGGGTGTAGGCACTCACGTTGCGCGCTTGGTTGACCCCGTCCTCGTTTCCGCCGCTGTAGAGCTCGGCTTGCCCGAGCGTCAACTGGTGCACCGCCCCTGCTGTGAGCGTGCCGCCTTCCCACCCCAGCGCCTCGTCGGGCACCTGCACTTGGTATTCAGAGTAGAACACGTCGCTGGTGTTGCCCTGGCCGTTGTCGTTGTTGTTGACGAGGTGTTGCCAGCGGTTGCGCAAGCTGTGTCGGACCCCAGAGGGCCGTGTGTATTCCACATATGGGTCAACGGTCCCCACCAATTGCTTGGTGCGCGTGGCGGCGCCGGTGCTGCTGGAGTACAGGCCGGAGGAGCTGTTTTCCCAAATCAGGGTATTGAGCGATTCGCCTTTCTGCCAATTCGTGTTGATGCCGTAGGTTAGTCCATCGATGCGACTCTCGCGGCGGCGAAGGTTCACGTTGAAGCGGGCTTGGGCGTTGGCGCCCCACCGGTCCACACTCAAAGGGTTGTAGGCCATTGACGCCGTGTCCAGGGGCGCCCCAGTCAGGCTGTCGAGGTTGATTTGAGGGCCCTTGAAGCCGTCGTCGCCCAGGAAGTTGCCCCCGACAACCACGTCCCAACCTCCCAGCTGTTGGCTGTGCAAGAACCGCAGGTTGGATTGCTGCAGCCGGCCGTTCCAGTACTTGGATGTTTCTGAGCTCCGTGGGTCGCTGTACACGCCGTGCTGCAGGCTCACGCGGGTCAACGGCCGCGCGTCGGGGTAGCGCGTGCGGATGTTGATCACCCCGCTCAGTGCGGCGCTCCCGTAGAGCACCGAGCTGGCGCCTTTGACGACTTCGATTTGTTCCAAATTTTCGAGCGGCAGAAACCCCCAGGTGGGCCGTCCGGCATCTCCGCTGAGGACGGGCAAATCGTCCACCAGCACCATGACGCGCGAGCCGGCGCCATAGGAAAAGCCGCTTCCACTCCGAATCTGGGGTTCTCCATCCACCAGGCTCACGCCTGGGGTCTGTTCGATGGCGGTTTCCAATGTCGTGGTCGCCTTGTTTTCCACCAGCGCAGGCTGGAGCACCTCCAGCGAGACGGTGACCTCCGAGGCATCTTGTTCAAACCGCCCAGCCGACACAACCACCAAGCCCAGCGCCTCAGCGGCAGAGGCCATCACCGGATTCCAGGTGAGTTCTTGGCCGGCTGCAAGGGTGAATTCCTTGCGCTCGTCGGCCATGCCGATGAACGAGCACACCAACGTGTGGACGCCGGGCGTCAAGTCCAGTCGGTATGCGCCGTCGAGGTCGGTGGCCACCGTGGCCGACCCGTTGGTCACGTAGGCGCCAATGACAGGTGCTTGGTCGCCGTCGACCACGCGGCCTTGGACGGTTTGGCCCCAAAGAGAGGACCCGCTGAACGCGCCCAAAAGCAACGTCAGGGTGGCGAGGATGTGAATTCGCATGAGACCAAATAACGACACATTCCTCGCTTCCCCGCGCCGTGTGCAAAACATCGGCCCACGTCTGTGAATCCACATGTGGGCCTCGGCGGACTCGCGGTTGGTTTGCGCCATGACGGAGGATGCGGTGTGGTGGTTGTCGTTGTTGGCGCGGTCCAAATGGGGGCCGGCGCGCGTGCTGAGGGGGGTGGAAGTCGCGGGCAGCCCGCAAGAAGCTTGGGACCGTTGGTTCTTGCGTGAGCCTTCGGAAGCCATGGCAGGACGCGACACTGCAAGACGCTGGCTTGAGGCGGCTCGTTCTAAAGGCATGCACGTGTGCACGTTGGACAACCCATCCTACCCGTCGCTTTTGCGGGAATTGACGGACGCCCCGCCGGTGTTGTTTTGGCGTGGAACGTGGCCTGCGCAGGAGGCGTGGTCAAGGTCGCTGGCTGTGGTGGGGACCCGCAATTGCACGGCAGACATGGCCCGCGCCGCGCATGAGGTGGCGCGCGACTGGTCCTCGGCCGGCGGCACCGTGGTCAGTGGCTTGGCACGTGGCATCGACGGCCAGGCCCACCGTGGCGTGCTGGAGGGTCCCCGCCCTCATGCTCAGGTGGCCGTGCTGCCATACGCGCTGGACCAGGTGTTTCCGCGTATCCACGAGCCCCTCGCCCGGCGCATTGAGGAAGTCGGGGGGCTGTTGGTCAGCGAGCATCCTCCCGGCCGGCAGGTCGAGCGATGGATGTTCGCCGCGCGCAATCGCATCGTGACAGGGTTTTCTGCCGCCACGGTTGTGGTCCAAAGTCCGGCCCGGGGAGGGTCCTTGATCAGCGCAAGATGTGCCCACGACCAAGACCGCGAGCTGTACACCTTTCACCAACCGCAATGGGGCGTGCTTTGGGCGGGAAACCGGGCCCTTGTGGTGGACGACATGGCCATGCCGGTGCCGGACGTGGACGCCCTGTGGCGAGCCATGGCCGACCACACGCCCTGGGCCACGAAGCGCCGCGACCATGGGGTTCGGGTGCCTGCAGGGTGCGTGGCGGTGTGGGACCAGTTGGATGCGGTGCATCCGAGGACAGAACGGGCGTTGGTGGCGGCGGCCAAGCTGTCGCTTCAGGACGTGCGGCGCCAGCTGTTCACGCTGGAGTTGCAGGGCTGGGTTCTTCGGATTCCTGGCCGTCGATACCTGCGTCGGTGACGGGCGTGTCCAGGTTGGCCAGCGCCAATTCTCCGCCGTCGACAAG
>JBMZWX010000069.1:0-2912 GCA_049627085.1 Flavobacteriales bacterium
GGCCCATCTCGAGGAGCAGGGCCTGGTTGTGCACCACGTGGATGGAGACGATTTGCGGGCCCTGACTGTGAACGCCGATTACTCCCGTGTGGGCCGTGAGAACAACATCCGCAAGGCACAAACCATCGCCCAGTTCCTCCAATCCAAAGGACAAACCGTGGTGGTGAGTTTGGTGGCCCCTTACCGCGCCTTGCGTGAAGAATTCAAATCCCGCGCCACCGTGACAGAGGTGTATGTGCACACCACGGAGCTGCGCGGAAGGGAAGACAAACACGCCTCGGATTACGAGCCGCCCTTGGAGGGATTCATCGACGTGGACACCACATCCAAAAGCGTGGAGGACGCCTTGGGCACGGTGCTGGAACAGGTCCAAGTCTAAGCACATCGCGGGTGTCGATTTCCCCACTAATTTTGTAGGCCATTATGGACGCCAGACAATCCCGAATTCGACACCTCGCCAAAACCGTCACCTGGCGGCTTGTGGGCACGGTCGACACGATTTTGCTCGGTTGGTTGGTGTCAGGAGACGCGACCGTAGGTTTGACCATCGGCGGGCTGGAAATGGTGACCAAAATGATTTTGTATTACCTCCACGAGCGGGCCTGGTTCCGGTACGGACGTCTGGGACGGGAGGACTCCTCAGAAGACGCACTGACGAAAGACAACTGACGACATGAGCGACGCATCTTACAACCTTGACCACCTCACGGAACTGGAGGCAGAGTCCATTTACGTGCTCCGCGAAGTGGCCGCGCAATTCGACCGGCCTGCGATCCTCTTTTCAGGAGGAAAAGACAGCATTGTGGTGACCCATTTGGCGGCCAAGGCGTTCGCCCCGGGGCGCATCCCCATGCCTTTGGTGCACATCGACACAGGCCACAACTTCCCGGAAACGCTGGAATTCCGTGACAACCTGGTCGAGCGCTTGGGCGCCCGCCTCATCGTGGGGAGTGTTCAAGCCACGATCGACTCTGGCAAAGTCCAGGAAGAAACCGGGGCCAACGCCAGCCGCAACCGACTTCAAACCACCACCCTCATCGACACGATCGAGGAGCATCAATTCGACGCGTGCATCGGCGGGGCACGCCGCGACGAGGAGAAGGCCCGTGCCAAGGAGCGTTTTTTCTCCCACCGCGACGATTTCAGCCAATGGGACCCCAAGAATCAACGCCCCGAACTGTGGAACCTCTTCAACGGCAAGCACGCCCCGGGCGAGCACTTCCGGGTGTTCCCTTTGAACAACTGGACCGAGCTTGACGTGTGGAACTACATCCTTCGTGAAAACATCGCCCTGCCTTCATTGTACTACGCGCACGACCGCGTGTGCATCCGCCGTGCAGGTCAAATCCTGGCCCATTCCGAGCACCTCAACCTCAGGGCAGATGATACGCCAGAGATGATGCACGTGCGTTTCCGCACGCTGGGCGATTTGACCATCACAGGTGCGTTTGAAAGCGACGCCGACACGTTGGAAAAGATCATCGAAGAAGTGGCCGCAACCCGCATCACCGAGCGAGGCGGTCGGATGGACGACAAGCGCAGCGACAGCGCCATGGAAGACCGGAAAAAAGAGGGTTACTTTTAATTGAACAGGGACGCAGAGATGGGACACACAGAGCACAACGGCTTGCTTCGCTTCACCACAGCGGGAAGTGTTGACGACGGAAAAAGCACACTCATTGGACGCTTGCTGTACGACAGCAAAAGCATCTTTGAAGACCAACTGGAGGCGGTGGAATCCGCGTCGAATCAGAAAGGCATTGACGGCACGGACCTGAGCCTGTTGACGGACGGCTTGAAAGCGGAGCGGGAACAAGGCATCACGATCGACGTCGCCTACCGCTACTTCGCCACGCCCAAGCGCAAATTCATCATTGCGGACACCCCTGGCCACATCCAGTACACCCGAAACATGGTCACGGGTGCATCCACCGCGGACCTGGCCATCATCCTCATCGACGCCCGATACGGCCTCTTGGAACAAACCCACAGGCACAGCTTCATTGCGTCGTTGCTCGGGCTGCAACACGTGGTCGTGTGCGTCAACAAGATGGACCTGGTGGAGTACAGCGAGGACCGCTTCAACGAAATCGTGGCGGCCTACAAAGAGTTCTCCTCCCGCTTGGACATCACGGACATCAAGTTCATCCCCATCAGCGCCCTTCATGGGGACAACGTGGTGGAGTCGTCTGAGAACACCCCATGGTACGGTGGAGGCACCTTGCTCCATCACCTGGAAACGGTTCATGTGGGGGCAGACCGCAACTTGCAGGACTGCCGGTTCCCCATCCAGTACGTGATTCGCCCACAAACGGACGCCCACCGGGATTTTCGTGGGTACGCCGGCCGGGTCGCCTCTGGCGTCTTCAAGGTGGGCGACGAGGTGGTCGCCATGCCAAGCGGCCAAACCTCCAAAATCAAGGAGATTTTCGTGGGGGACACCCAAGTTGAAAAAGCGTTCCCTCCCTTGAGTGTCGCCATGACCCTCGAAGACGACATCGACTTGAGCCGTGGCGACATGCTGGCCCGTCCCAACAACCAGCCCTCCAAGAGCAAATTGCTCGACGCGAAAATTTGCTGGCTGAGCGAAACGCCGTTGAACCTCGGAACCAAGTACATCCTCCGGCACACATCGAGCGAGTGCCAGTCGCGCATCGCCAAAATCCACCACGAGATCGACATCAACACCCTTCACAGGGTGGAAGGGGTCTCAGAAATTTCGGTGAATGCCATCGCGCGCATCCAAATCAAAACAGCTTCCGAAGTGCTCGTGGACGACTACCGCCGAAACAAGACCACAGGATCGTTCCTGTTGATCGACCCATCCACCCACCAAACGGTGGCTGCAGGCGTCATCGACGATTTGAACACCCAAGCCTGACCCTGAAAAGCAAGACTTCCTCGCGCTTCAG
>JBMZWX010000070.1:0-2885 GCA_049627085.1 Flavobacteriales bacterium
GGAACCGCCGCAACAGCCCAAACCCCCTGCATCAATGGCTTTGCCGGGGACTTCCCTTGCGAGAACGTGGAGTTGATGTCCGTCATGAGCACGGGCGAGGTTGGTGGTGGTGGGATGAACGACATTTGGGGTTGGGTGGACCCGTTCGACAGCACGGAGTACGTGATCCTGGGCCGCTCCAACGGCACCGCCTTCATCGACATCTCCGACCCGCTGAACCCGGTGATGGTGGCGGACTTGCCCACGGCCACGACCAATTCGTTGTGGCGGGACGTCAAGGTCCACGACAACCACGCGTTCATCGTGTCGGAAGCCGGAGGGCACGGCATGCAGGTGGTGGATTTGACCCAGCTGGGTGCCATCGTGAATCCACCCCAAACCCTGACCCCCGACGCCCTCTACAGCGGCTGGGGCAACGCGCACAACATCGTCATCAACGAATCCACGGCCCGGGCCTATGGCGTGGGCACGTCGACGTTCGCTGGGGGGCTGCACATTTTGGACATCAGCGACCCCACGAACCCCACCCTCATCGGGGAATTCTCAGGTGACGGCTACACCCACGACGCCCAAGTGGTGAATTACATCGGCCCGGATGCGAATTACCAAGGCAAGGAAATCGCGTTCTGCTGCAACGAAAACACAGTGACCATCGTGGACGTGACCGACCCCATGGACGCCACCCTCATCAGCGCCAGCGGGTACGATGGGGCGACGTACACCCACCAAGGGTGGTTGACAGAGGACCAGCATTATTTCATCAGCAACGACGAGTTGGACGAGCAGGAGTTGGGGGTGAACACGACGTCGTTCATTTGGGACGTGTCCAACTTGGCGGCGCCAGAGCTCATCGGCACCTTCGTCTCTGAGGTCGCTGCCATCGACCACAACATGTACGTCCGCGACACCTTGATTTACCAGTCCAACTACCGTGCAGGTCTGCGCGTGTTGTCCGCTGGGAACATCGCCGCGGGCGAGCTCGAGGAGGTCGGACACTTCGATTTGTACCCCTCCAGCGACGCGGCCCAATTCAACGGCACGTGGTCCAACTACCCGTACTTCCCTTCAGGCGTCATCGCGGTGTCCCACATGGAAGAGGGCTTGTTCTTGTTGCGCTTGTCGGGCGAGCTCAGCGACGCGGGATGCACCGACGTGGCGGCGTGCAATTACGATCCGTCCGCCCTCGTGGACGACGGGTCGTGCCTCGACTTCAACGTGTGTGGCGGATGCGAAGGGGAGGAGCTCTTCTGCGTGGGTTGCACGGACGAGGACGCGTGCAACTACGCGGCAGTCGCGACCATCGACGACGGGTCGTGCTTCGAGGTGGACGCCCCCTCGCCCCAAACGGCAGTGCAAACCACCGAGCCTGTGACGTTCACGGCCGAGCCGGGCACACATTGGTTTGAGGCGTCGGACGCGCCAGAGGCCTTGGAGGTCGGAGCGTCCTACACTTTGCCGCTGCTCACCGAGGACGGCTCGGTTTGGGCCGCCCATTCGGACGGCGAGTTTGGCGCAACAGGAGGCAAGGCCGCGCCCGATTTCGAGAATGGACAACACCACTTCAACGCCGGCTACTGGCTCGTGTTTGACGTCCATGAGGATGCGGTGCTGGAGTCCGTGGAGGTCTACTCCGAGGAGGGCGGAGACCAAACCGTGGAAATCCTCGACGCCAACGACAACCTCGTCCACGTGGTCACCCAGGCCCTTGTCCCTGGCCAAAACGTGATGGTCCTCAACGCAGAGCTTCCGGCTGGCGAGGATTACCAAATCCGCTCAGGCAACGAAGAGCCGTTCCTGTGGCGCGACGACAACGGCGCAGACGTCGACTTCCCCTACGAAGTAGGCGGGTTGGCGAGCATCACCGGCACCACCATCTTCGGGGAGAACGAATTCGCCTACTACTACTTCTACTACAACTGGACGATGTCCTCACTCGACCCGTGCCTTTCTGAGCGCGTGGAGTTCATCGCGGACGTGCAAGGCGTGGACGGCCTCCAGGAGCTGCCGACGGTCGACACCCCGCGCTTGGTGAAAACGGTCGACGCGATGGGCAGGGAAGTGTCGCAGCCAGAGAATCAGGTGGTCTTCCACATGTTCTCAAACGGCCGCGTGGTGAAGGAGTTCGTGGGCGACCGCCGTTGATTCAGCCCACCTTGCGGAACTGGCCTGGGCTCATGCCCGTTTTGGCCTTGAACACCCTGCTGAAATGCTGGGGATACTCGAATCCTAGGCTGTAAGCGATTTGGCCCACCTTGTCGTTGGAGTTGAGGAGCTGGTTTTTGGCCTGGTTCAAGAAATGGATGTCGGTGTTCCAGAGCATGCGCTCCATGGCACCTTTCCCTTCGAGGGTGAATCCACACCTAGAGCATTGCACCCCGAAGTGAGATTGGACAATGACCTTGTCGGTGCCCCCTTTGATCAACCAGCCGGACAGCGTGACGCCGTCCTCGGCCTTGAACGTCACGTCCTCGTATTCGAGCCCGTGGTTTTCTGGTGAATCGAACACAGGTGCCAAGCCGGGCTTGATCATGAGGTTGGAAATGGCTTTGCCAAACATGGGGAATGAGGTTTGAGGGTTTGTTCTGCAAATGTCCTTGCATCCCCATGCTGCGTTTGAACACAAAAGGAGGGAAGTCCAACACATTTCCCTGTTCTCACCCCGACGCACAAAAAAACGGGCCGCCCGAAGGCGACCCGTTTCACGTTGAAGTCTTTCTAGGAGATCAGTCCTCGAATCCTGGGATCCAAGGGCACTGGTTGCCCCACAACTGGAAGAAGTCGAGGAGGTCGTTCACGTCCACCTCACCATCTCCGGTGAAGTCACCTGGGCAAGGCTCGAGGTAGATGCACTCGCCTGGGTAGTTGGCAGAGGCGTCGTAGTTCAA
>JBMZWX010000071.1:0-2762 GCA_049627085.1 Flavobacteriales bacterium
CCCATGGTTCCTGGCACCGAAGGTGCCGTGTCGGATCCGACAGAGGCCAAGCGCGAGGCCGAACGAATCGGCTTCCCCCTCTTGATCAAAGCGAGCGCCGGTGGCGGCGGAAAAGGCATGCGGGCCGTCCACGACCCGGCGCTGCTTGAAGAGGAACTCCAACGTGCGATCTCCGAAGCGGAGCGCTCGTTTGGCGACGGCGCAGTCTTCATTGAGCGCCTCGTTCAACAGCCCCGCCACATCGAAATTCAGGTGTTGTGCGACATGCACGGCAACGCGGTGCACCTGTTTGAGCGGGAGTGCAGCATCCAGCGCAGGCACCAAAAGGTGGTGGAGGAAGCCCCTTCTGCCCTGCTCGACGACGAACTGCGCGAAGCCATGGGCCAGTGCGCCATTGAAGTGGCCCGGTCGTGCGATTACGTGGGGGCAGGCACCGTGGAATTCTTGGTCGACGCCTCACGTGAGTTCTTCTTTTTGGAAATGAACACCCGCCTTCAGGTGGAACACCCTGTGACCGAATTGATCACGGGGGTCGACCTCGTCCAAGAACAAATCCGCATCGCCGAGGGGCATCCCCTGTCCTTCACGCAGGAAGACTTGTCCATTCAAGGTCACGCCCTCGAGCTCCGTGTGTACGCCGAGGACGTGCCCGGCGGGTTCTTGCCAAGCACGGGCACGTTGACGCGGTACGCCCCACCGTCTGGTCCTGGCATCCGGGTGGACGACGGCGTGGCGGAAGGCGGTGAAGTGAGCATGCACTACGACCCCATGCTGGCCAAACTCTGCACGCACGGCCCGACCCGCGAAGCGGCCATCGAGCGCATGCTGAGGGCCATTGAAGACTACGAAGTGCACGGGGTGGACACCACCTTGGACTTTGGGCATTTCGCCGTCAACCACGAAGCTTTCCGTTCAGGTCAATTCGACACCGGCTTTGTCGGGGAGCATTTCTCACCCGACAAGTTGACACGCCCGTGGCCTTGCGACGACGAGACGGCCGCCGAACTCATCTTGGGTGCCTTGGCCCGCGTCAAAGAATCCGCCAAGCCTCAATTCGAGGACACCTCAAACGTCGGCGCCTGGCGCTTGCGGGTCCGCTGAGGCCCACCGCGTCTCCAACAGCGCGAGGCCTTCCACGGCCCCAACAGGCAACACTTCCACGCGCCCCCCTCCTTCGAGGGGCGAATGGGGGTCCACAACCACAATGGGCACCCCGGCGGGTGCCAACCCCACCAAACCTGCGGCCGGATAGACCTGCAACGACGTCCCGACCACCAAAACGAGGTCAGCCGCATCCATGATTTTGGTCGCCTGCCCAAACGCCGGCACCTCCTCCCCAAACCACACGATGTGCGGCCTGAGTTGATGGCCGTCTGGTCCAAGGTCCCCCAAGGACAACTCCGTTCCCTCGAGTTCCAACACGCATTCCGGATCCGCGGTGGAACGGGCTTTTCTGATTTCTCCATGCAGATGGAGCACTTTCTGGCTTCCTGCCCGTTCGTGAAGGTCGTCCACGTTTTGGGTGACGATGTGCACGTCAAACACCTCCTCCAACCGGCCCAGCACGAGGTGTCCTTCGTTGGGCTCGGCCGCGACAATTTGCCGGCGTCGCTGGTTGTAGAACTCCAGCACCAAGCTCGGATTGGCCTCGAAGCCCTCTGGCGAGGCCACCTCTTCCACCCTGTGACCTTCCCACAACCCGTCCGCACCGCGGAACGTGGCGATGCCCGACTCCGCGCTCATGCCAGCCCCAGTGAGGACCACGAGTTTGGGATTTTGTTTTGTCATGCCGGAAAGCTACGTGCCAAACCAGGACCCGGGCCGCCGTATCTTGCGGCCGATGAGCGAAAGGCAATTCATCGTGTACGACCTGGAGGCCACCTGTTGGCGGAGTCGGAAACCGCGAAAAGTGGAAATCATTGAGATCGGCGCCGTGAAGATGAACGAGCGCCTCGAGGTGGTGGACGATTTTTGCCAATTCGTCAGGCCCAAGCTCCACCCTGAGATCAGCCCGTTTTGCACGAAGCTGACGAGCATTGTCCAGGACGACATCGAAGACGCGCCGCTGTTCGATGAGGCGATTGAGATGTTCGAGGATTGGGTCGGGTTTGACCAAACCCGAAGCATGCTCATGAGCTGGGGGGAATTTGACCGTCGGCAATTCATGAACGACGCCCGGCTCCACAACATGGAGCTTCCCTGGTTGAAGTATTGGGCCTGTTTGCAGCGCCACTACAGCCGTTGGAAATGCTCCAAGAATCAAATCGGCCTCAAAAACGCCATGGAGATGGAAGGCCTTTCCTTCGACGGAACCCAGCATCGGGCCATCGAGGACGCCCGCAACATGGGACGCCTCTTCGCCAAGGTGGCCAAACCACTCTCCATCGTCTGAGTGCCATGCGTGAGACGTGGCACTTGTTCACCTACCTGTGGCGTGCCGAGCGTCGCTCCCAACACGGATTGGTGGGGCTCGCGTTGTTTGCCATCGCCACGACCTACGCGGCATACCAAGTTGTGCGCGGCCGTCCTGACCCGACCACATGGAACGCGCTGGCGTGGGTCATGCTGTTGTTCACTGCGTTCAATGGCGTCAGCCGGACGCTGGAGGAAGACCGCCCGGAAGTGTTGGCCTACTTGAAAACCGTTGTGAACCCCGTGCACTACCTGATGGCAAGAACCTTGCACAATTCCGCCGTGTTGGCGGGGTTGGCCTGCCTGTTGACCGCATTGCTGGGGCTGCTCATGGGGTGGGGCACGTTGGA
>JBMZWX010000072.1:0-2757 GCA_049627085.1 Flavobacteriales bacterium
CCGCCAGTCCCCCCAGCCGTGAACACGGAATTGTCGATTTTTCCGGCCCGAATCAAGTCGCCGTTGGGCATCAAATACGCCATGAGTCCAGCCTTGTAGGCGCTCTCCCATTGGTGGACCTGTTCTCCGCAGTTGTTGATGAGGTACGTCGTGGTCAACGCGGACACAGGGAGGAGGGTGTACCCATCGTACGACTGCTCGGTCTGGGCGAGCACGCCGACGCTGGTTGAGGTTTGCGAATGCATGTCCTTGGCAAAGAACATCGCAGCAAAAAGCACGGTGGTGAAGGTGAACAATCTTGGGGTCATGTCAAGTCAAGCATGAAGTCACCTTGAGGACAATCCCCGGCAGGCAAATGTTGCCTCTCACCCCAAATTTCACATCCCCTTAACGCAACATGGTCGAAAGGCTCCAACCCACATCAGCATGTCGATTGAACGCGTCGGTCAACGCGTCGTATATTGCATTGGACCTGACTTTGAACGACATGGACTTGAACAAGGATTGGATGAAGCGTGCGATGTGGGCGATGGGGCTCGTGGTGATGGGGTGCACAAGCGTCTCGGCGCAGCAGCATACGGTGGCGCACCAATGGAACGAGCAAAACCTCGAAGCCATCCGCAACGACTTTGCGCGGCCCACGGTGCACGCGAGGAACCTGTACCACGCAAGCATCCTCATGTACGATTGCTGGGCGGCGTACGATTCGACCTCCGCGCAGAACGTGTTTCTCGGCCAAGCTTTTGACGGCTACACCTGCCCCTTTGACCCCGAAGCACTGGAGATGCCAGGCTCGCCTGAAGGCATTCAGGAGGCCCAGGAGGTGGCCATCAGCTACGCGATGTTCCGGTTGTTGACCCACCGGTATTCGGACAGTCCCCAGGCGGAGTCCACCATGGACAACATCTTGGTCCAAATGATCATCCAAGAGCTCGATCCGGGCTTCACCAGCACCGACTACGCCACCCATGGGGCGCCGGCGTTGGGCAACTACATCGCAGAGCAACTCATCGCCTACGGCTTCACCGACGGCTCCAACGAAGCGAACGACTACGCCTCGACCTGCTACGTGCAGAGCGAGCCCAACATCTTGCCCGAGATTCCAGGGACCAACGGCCTTCAGGACCCCAACGCCTGGCAGGCGGTCGAGCTGAGTTTTGCGATCGACCAAAGCGGAGAACTCCTGACCGAGACCCCGCCGTTCCTTGGGCCGGAGTGGGGCGAGGTGCCCGGGTTTGCGCTTCGCGACAGCAACCTCACGGTGCTGGAAAACGGCGGCTGCGAGTACAAGGTGTGGCACAACCCAGGCCCACCGGTGTACGTCGACACGACTGTGGCCAGCGGGTTTGAGGATCTGTGGAAGTGGAACCACGGCATGGTCATGAGCTGGAGCGAGCACTTGAGCCCCGATGACGGCGTGATGTGGGACATCAGCCCCGCGAGCCTGAAGTACGACGGCACCCTGCCTGCCAACACCGATCTCGACCAGTTCTATGCGTGGGAAGACGGAGGCTTGGTGTCGTGGTACGACGAGAACGGCAACTTCGGAGGCCAGGGGCACGAGCTCAACCCGTTCACGGGCGAGCCGTACGAGCCCAACGTCGTGCCCCGCGGCGACTACGCGCGGGTGATTGCGGAATTTTGGGCGGACGGCCCGGATTCGGAGACGCCTCCTGGCCACTGGTTCACGCTGTTGAACGAATTCATCCTCGACGCCCAAGCCGGCGAGCACCGCTGGCGCGGCCAGGGGCCGATCATCGACGATTTGGAATTCGACGTGAAGGCCTACCTCGCGTTGGGTGGCGCCATGCACGATTGCGCGATTTCAGCGTGGAGCGTCAAGGGCTACTACGATTACTCGCGTCCCGTGTCGGCCATCCGCTACATGGCGGAACACGGCCAAAGCACCGACCCCGACCTGCCGAGCTACCACCCAGCTGGACTGCCGTTGATCCCCGGCTTCATCGAAATCATCGACGACGCCGACCCCCTCAACTTCCTCAACGGTGAAGACCAGGTGGGCAAGGTGAAGGTGCGTTGCTGGAAAGGGCCCGATTACATCGAGGTGCCGCTCATCGACGAAGCGGGGGTGGGGTGGATTCCGGCCGACCAATGGTGGCCGTACCAGCGTCCCAGCTTCGTGACGCCGCCTTTCGCGGGGTACGTCAGCGGGCACAGCACGTATTCCCGTGCCGCGGCCGAGTTGTTGACGTTGTTGACGGGGTCGGAATACTGGCCGGGCGGCCTGGCTGAGTGGTCGGCGCCGATGAACCAGTTTTTGGTGTTTGAAGACGGGCCGAGTGTGAACGTGAACCTCCAGTGGGCGACGTTCATGGACGCCTCCAACGAGAGCGCGCTGAGCCGGATGTGGGGCGGCATTCACCCGCCCATCGACGACGCGCCCGGACGGCGCATCGGCAAGCACGTGGGGCGTCACGCATTCCACTACGCAGAGACCATCGTGTTCCCGCAATGGGCCGAGGAGTTCGGGGGCACCGGCTTCCTTCCTGACGGAGATTGCGCAGGCGACTTCAATGGCGACGGCGCGGTCGGTTCGGCGGACATTGTGTTGTTCCTGACGGCGTATGGAGAGCCTTGGGCAGGGCCCTACGACCTCGACGAGACCGACACGGTGGACGCCCAGGATTTGTTGGTCTTTTTGACACTCTACAACCTCACTTGCGAGTGATTCGGCGCCGTGGGCGCAGTTCACAAACAGACGGTGGCAACTTGTCAACTTCAGCCCTGAGAAGGCGG
>JBMZWX010000073.1:0-2718 GCA_049627085.1 Flavobacteriales bacterium
GATTTGCCGGAACACGCCACCGGATCTTTGCCCGACGAACCGGCCAACGTTCGGGCGTTTGACCTGCTTGAACAATGGCTGCACACCCATCAACCTGCCCACGCATGAGCGCTCCCTTCACCGACGACGACGTCCGATTCATGAACATGGCCTTGAAAGAAGCCGAGGCCGCCGCCGCCATGGACGAGGTGCCGGTCGGGGCGGTCATTGTGTCCCAAGGCCAGGTCATCGCCCGGGCGCACAACCTTTGCGAGCGCTTGAGGGATTTCACCGCCCATGCGGAGATGCAGGCGTTCACGAGCGCCTCGGAGTACCTGGGCGGCAAATTCCTCGACAAGTGCACGCTGTACGTGACACTGGAACCATGTCCGATGTGCGCGGGTGCGGCGTTTTGGACCCGCATTGGCCGCGTGGTCTACGGGGCCAAAGACGAGAAGCGCGGCCACTCCAAATTCGACGGCGAATTCACCATGCTCCACCCCAAGACGGAATGCCAAGGCGGGCTGCTCGCCGACGAAGCCGCCGCCCTCCTGACGGCCTTCTTCCGGGCCAAGAGGTGATTCCCGCACCTTGCCGGCCCTTACCTTTGGGCCATGCTTGAGCTGACACGGGACTTCCTCGACCGCTTGCAGGCTCAGATTGAGTCAGGCAAGGACGTGGAGTTGGCAGCGACTTTGGGCGAAATCCACCCCAAAGACGTGGCCGACATCTTCGACGCGCTCAAGCGTGAGGAAACCCTGTACCTCTACCGCTTGCTGGACCCCGACCAACGCTCGGAAGTCATCGCCGAGCTGGAGGAAGACATCCGGGAGGAACTCCTGAGCTCGCTGAGCTCCAAGGAAATCGCCGAGGACGTCATCGAGGGGTTGGAAAGCGACGACGCGGCCGACGCCTTGGCCGATTTGCCCGAGGCCAAAGTCGAAGAAGCCCTCCGCCTCGTGGACGACCAAGAGTCGGCCTCCGACGTCCGTGAACTGCTCAACTACGAGGAAGGCACCGCCGGCGCCTTGATGGCCTTGGAACTCGTGAAAGTCCAGGAAGACTGGACGGTGGCCCGCGCCATCCGTGAAATCCGCGCCCAGGCCTCCGACGTCGACAACATCTACACCATCTACGTGGTGGACGAGGTGGGGCGCCTGAACGGCCGCCTCTCCCTCAAGAGCCTCTTGCTCAACGCCTCGAGCGCGCGCAGCGTGCTTCGCGACCTCAAGGACGACGACGACCTCGTGACTGTCCAAGCGGACGAGTCAGAAGAGGTGGTCGTGAAGATGATGGAGCGGTACGACCTCGTGGCCCTGCCCGTGGTCGACGAAGCCGGCCTGCTTCTAGGCCGAATCACCATCGACGACGCGGTGGACGTGTTGATTGAAGACGCCGAGCGCGACTACCAGCTTGCCTCCGGGATTTCGGAAGACGTCGAAGGCAAGGACAGCGTGTGGGCTCTGACCCGGGCGCGCCTGCCTTGGCTCCTCATCGGCCTGGGCGGCGGCATTGGCGGCGCCTACGTCATTGGCGCCTTCGACATCGAGAACAACCCTGAGATGGCCCTCTTCATCCCGCTCATTGCGGCGATGGGCGGCAACGTCGGCGTGCAATCCTCGGCCATCGTGGTGCAAGGATTGGCCTCGGCCAACGTGAACATGGGCAACCTCGTGGGCCGCTTGCTCAAGGAATTGAGCGTGGGCCTCGTCAACGGGTTGATTTGCTCTGCAATCATTCTGCTCACCAGCATCGCGCTTGGCTTTGGGTGGACCCTGAGCACCACCGTCAGCGCCTCTTTGCTGTGTGTGATCGTCTTTGCGGCACTCTTCGGGGCATTTGTCCCCCTGATGCTGGACAAGCGCAACATCGACCCCGCCTTGGCCACCGGGCCCTTCATCACGACCGCCAACGACATCATGGGGCTGGTCATTTACTTCAGCATCGGTTCGTTGGTGGCGAGCCTCATGGCCTGACGCGCATGACACGCGGGGCGGACTTCCACGTTTGGTTTCTCGACACGGTGCACCCCGTCCTTCAAGCGCGCCTTGAAGCGGCGAGCATGACGTGCCACGACGCGACGACCCTGACGCGGGAGGACTTGCTTGCAGCGGCCCAAACCACGCCCGTCCACGCCCTCGTGCTTCGCAGCCGCATCCGGTTGACGGCGGATCTCCTGCGTGCCCTGCCTGACTTGCAATGGATCGCGCGCAGCGGATCCGGGCTCGAAAACATCGACCTCGAAGTCGCCGCTGAGATGGGCGTCGCCGTGCACAGCAGCCCAGAGGGCAACCGCGACGCCGTGGCCGAGCACGCCACCGGCCTCTTGCTGAACCTCCTCAACCACATCCAGTCCGGCGACGCCACGATTCGGGATCGCCAATGGATGCGGGAAGCCCATCGCGGCCGCGAATTGAAAAACATGACCGTCGGCATCGTCGGGTACGGTCACATGGGCCACGCCTTCGCCCAGCGCTTGGGCGGATTCGGGTGCCGGGTCCTGGCGTACGACAAACACAAGGAAGGCTGGGGCAACTCCCCTTCTGTGGACCGGCCGCTGCCCCACGTCACACCCGCACCACTCGAACAACTGCACGCCGAGGCGGATGTCGTGAGCTTGCACTTGCCGTGGACGGAGGAAACCAAGGGCCTGGTGGACGCCGCGTGGCTCGCCAGGTGGGCCAAGCCCATCGTGCTCCTGAACACCGCACGCGGCCCCATTGTGCGCACCACAGACCT
>JBMZWX010000074.1:0-2686 GCA_049627085.1 Flavobacteriales bacterium
CATGAATGCATTGCGCAACAAAGTCCAATTGATTGGACGACTCGGCAAGGACGCCGAGACCATCACCTTCGACGACGGCAAGGTGAAAGCCCGGTTTCCTTTGGCGACCAACGAACACTTCCGCAACAGCGAAGGAGAGAAGGTGGAACGCACCCAGTGGCACGACGTGGTCGCTTGGGGCGGTCTGGCGGAAGTGGCGGGTCAACACCTCAGGAAGGGCCTGGAAATTGCGGTCGAGGGGCGGTTGACGTACCGGACGTACGAGGATGGAGAAGGGCAGACCCGGTACATCACGGAAGTGGTGGCCAATGAGATGCTCATGTTGGAGAAACGTCCGGCCCACGCGTGACCGCAGGGGGAGGGTCCATGTCGGGCCTTCCCCATTTCTTCCCCCTGCATTGCAGTCTAGAATGGTTCTGCTTGGCGCCCGGACTGGGGTGGCGTATTTTTGAGGGACCTATCTACGCCCTACGCAATGAGCTCTTCTGGAATCTTGAAATCTTCCATCGCGAAGAAATATGCCATGGCCCTGACAGGCCTTTTTCTTTGCCTGTTTTTGGTGGGCCACCTGCTCGGAAACCTCCAGCTTTTCATCCCTGGTGAAGAAGGCCAGACGGCCTTCAACGAGTACGCCCTGTTCATGACCACGTTCCCCGCGGTCAAAGTGCTTTCGTACTTGACCTACGCGAGCGTGCTGTTCCACTTGGTGGACGGCGTGGTGCTGACGATGCAGAACCGCAAGGCCCGTCCGGTGCGCTACGCGGTGGAAAAGGGGTCGGCCAACTCTGGTTGGAGCAGCCGCAACATGGCGGTCCTCGGCACCATCGTGTTGGTGTTCATCGTCACCCACATGCAGAACTTCTGGTGGACAATGCATTTTGATGCAGACATTCCCAGACAGATAGTAAACGGCGAAGAAATCAAGGACCTGCACACCGTGGTGTTGAACTACTTCGACCCTGCTGTCAACAGCATGGCCGCCGCGGCCGTGGCGCTCTACGTGCTGGGCATGGCGGCGTTGGGCTTTCACCTTTGGCACGGATTTGCAAGCGGATTCCAGAGCCTCGGGGTGCGCCACGAGACGTACACCCGCTGGATTGAAATGGCGGGCAAGGCGTTTGCGGTGGTGGTGCCACTCGCGTTTGCGTCCATTCCGTTGTACCTCTTCATGACCCAAGGCTGAACCCATGCTTGATTCAAAGACCCCCCAAGGTCCCTTGGCGGACCAGTGGACCAACCACAAAAACAACATTCGCCTGGTCAACCCAGCCAACAAGCGTCTGATCGACGTCATTGTGGTGGGCACGGGATTGGCCGGCAGCTCCGCGGCCGCGTCGCTGGCTGAGATGGGCTACAACGTGAAGGCGTTCTGTTTCCAGGACAGCCCACGTCGTGCACACTCCATCGCAGCCCAAGGCGGCATCAACGCCGCCAAGAACTACCAGAACGACGGCGACTCGGTGCACCGACTCTTCTACGACACCGTGAAGGGCGGCGACTACCGCAGCCGCGAGGCCAACGTGCACCGCTTGGCGGAAGTCAGCACGAGCATCATCGACCAATGCGTGGCGCAGGGCGTGCCCTTCGCCCGTGAGTACGGCGGGTTGCTCGACAACCGCTCGTTTGGTGGGGTGCAGGTGAGCCGGACCTTCTACGCGAAGGGCCAGACAGGCCAGCAACTCCTGCTCGGGGCCTACTCGGCATTGAGCCGCCAGATTTCCAAGGGCAAGGTGAAGATGTACAACCGCCACGAGATGATGGACGTGGTGATTGTCGACGGCAAGGCCCGCGGCATCATCGCCCGGAACCTCGTCACCGGGGAGATTCAACGTCACAGCGCCCACGCCGTGGTTTTGGCCTCCGGCGGGTACGGCAACGTGTTCTTCTTGAGCACGAACGCCATGGGGTCCAACGTCAGTGCGGCGTGGAAAGCCCACAAGAAGGGCGCCTACATGGCCAACCCTTGCTTCACGCAGATTCACCCCACCTGCATCCCTGTGAGCGGCCACTACCAGAGCAAGCTCACGTTGATGTCCGAGTCGTTGCGCAACGACGGACGCATCTGGGTGCCAGCCAAGGCGGAAGACGCCGAGGCGGTGCGCAAAGGCACGATGAAGCCCACCGACATCAGGGAGGAGGACCGCGATTACTACCTCGAGCGCCGCTACCCTGCGTTTGGCAACTTGGTGCCACGTGACGTGGCGTCGCGTGCCGCGAAGGAGCGTTGCGACGCCGGGTTTGGGGTCAACGAAACTGGCGAGGCCGTGTTCTTGGACTACGCCAGCGCCATCGAGCGATACGGCAAGACCGAGGCGAATGTGATGAACCTCGAGAACCCCAGCGACGAGAAGATTCGGGAGCTCGGGAAGGCTGTGGTCAAGGCGAAGTACGGCAACCTGTTTGACATGTACCGCCAAATCACGGACGACAACCCGTACGAGACGCCCATGAAGATTTACCCCGCGGTGCACTACACCATGGGCGGCTTGTGGGTCGACTACAACCTCATGACCACGGTGCCCGGATTGTACGCCGCTGGAGAGGCCAATTTCTCCGACCACGGCGCCAACCGCTTGGGGGCTTCGGCGCTCATGCAAGGCTTGGCCGATGGGTACTTCGTGTTGCCTTACACGATCGGCGATTACCTCGCCGACGACATCCGGACGGGAGCCATCGCCAACGACAC
>JBMZWX010000075.1:0-2576 GCA_049627085.1 Flavobacteriales bacterium
TGCTGTACTCGGCCACCAAGTACCTCGGCGGCCACAGCGACCTCATCGCCGGCGGCGCCTCGGGCACGGCGGAGGCCATCGCCAAGGTGAAAGAATTCCGCACGTTCCTCGGCGGCATGATCGACCCGCACACCGCGTGGATGCTCGCGCGCTCCATGGAAACCCTTCACGTGCGCATCGAGCGGCAACAAGAAAACGCTGGCCTGCTCCTGGCGCACTTGCGCGAGATGTGCGGCGGCGACGCCGTCAAGTCCGCATGGGTGGAAGACCTCACGGCCATGGGCCAAGACGCCTCGATTGCGCGAGCCCAACAGAAAGGCGGCGGCTCCATGGTGGGCCTGACCGTTCCGGGCGGACGCGAAGGCGCGTTTGCGTTCCTCGACGCGCTGAAGGTGTTCAAGCTCGCCGTGAGCCTGGGCTCCACCGAGAGCCTCGCCGAGCATCCCGCAAGCATGACCCACGCCGGCGTGCCCGCCGACGTCAAAGCGTCCGCAGGCATCACCGAAGGCTTCGTGCGCCTGTCGGTGGGCTTGGAGCATCCCGAGGATTTGATCGCCGACGCCACCCAAGCTTGGAAAGTCGCCTGCGAGGTGGCGAACTTGCCTGTGTGAGACTCCTCCTTGCCGCTTTCCTGACGCTGTGCACCTGGACCCTGGGCTGGGGACAGCGCGTGCATTTGTTTCCCGACGACCAACTCGTCTTCCGGGACATGATCGCCCACGTCGAGAACAACGTGGTGCGCATGGGTGCAACGTGGTCTGGCGAAGTCGCCTTCACCCTGCAAGACGACGGCATGTGGGACGAGGTGCACCTCCACCGCGGGTTCAGCTCCAGCGCCCTGGACATCGCCTACACCGTGCGCGAAGGCCAACTTGTGTTGGGCGACACGCACTTCTCAGACGGCATCCTCTACACCTTCTCTGAAGGCCAAATCTTCATGGGCGACTCCACCTTCCCCATGGACGTGGCGTACACGTTGCGGGAAGAACGTCCTGCGTTTCCCTCGCGCTCCGGGGCACCGACGTTTGGGGTGTACAAGGAAGACAGCAGGGCGTGGACCGACCGCGTGGCGGTCGTCGAGGGTGTGGCCACCCCAGCACAGCTCTACGCGCTTCTCAGCGCCGCAGGCTTGCTCTAAGCTTGGTCCGGATTACTTGACCTCCTCGAGGCGGAAGGTGAAGCCTTCCATGATCTCGTTGACGAGGAGCTTGGTGCATGCTACGTTCACCTGAGACTCGGCCGCCTCACGACTGTCCGCCTCCACTTCGAGGGTGACGTGCTTGCCGATGCGCACGTTGCTGATGTCCGACAACCCGATGTTGGGCAGGTTGGTGCTGACGGCTTTGCCCTGGGGATCCAACAATGCGGGAAGCGGCATGATGTCGATGGCAGCGCGGAATTTCATGTGCGTGGATGCGTGTGGTGTGAATCTCAACCGGCGGACCCTTGAGGCGTTGTTGCCATGGCCAAACCGAGGTACAAAAGTAAACACAAGGGCACTGCAAGGAACACGCTTCCCAGCCCAAACCACGTCCCCACAGCCACCCCCACAATTGTCGGGATGAGCACGCCGCGCCAGGTGTCCACGCCAGGCTCTTTTCCGAAGCCTTTCAAGCCCCACATCTTGCGGGTGCTCACCATCGCCAGGGGCACCACCACCAGACCCAGCCACGCAAACGCCACGGGGAGCAACACGTCAGGCCCTCCTTGCAATTCTCCCCACGCCAGCATCACGCCCATCCAGAAAATCCCAGCCGCCGGCGCAGGCAGGCCTTCAAACCAATTGCCTCCATCGCCTGATTCGGCCGTCACGTTGAAACGCGCGAGCCGGTACGCGGCCGCGGCGGCCACCCCCAAGCTGGCGAACATCGCCCAGGTCAAGCCCGGCCCACCGTCGTCCTGGAACAACCGCATGGCCACCATGGCCGGGGCCAACCCGCCCGTGACCACGTCGGCCAGGCTGTCCAACTGCACGCCCAGCGCGCCGTCGACCCCCAACTTCCGGGCCGCCCAGCCGTCAAAGGCGTCGCACAACATGGCGAACATCCACACCGCGGCCACCATTTGGGTGGCGAGGGCCATGTCCGCACCTGCCGAATCCCACAACAACGCCTGGCCCAAAAATTCGCCAGACGCCGCCGCCCAACACACCACCGCACCCCCCAGCAAATTGCCAAGGGTCAACGCGTTGGGTACCCAGCTCAAGCTCTTCATGACGCCAAAAGTAGGGCATCCATCCACCCCCTGAACCGCCCTGCCTGCGCGCCTTTCAGGATTTTATCCCAAGAAAACGAAACCCAAGAGAACCCACTTGCGTATATTCGCAAACCCACGGCGAGAAATCGCCACGGAAGGGTCCGATGGCCGAGTGGCTAGGCTCAGCTCTGCAAAAGCTGCTACAGCGGTTCGAATCCGCTTCGGACCTCCAACCCCAGAAAGCCCCAAGCAAACGCTTGGGGTTTTTTTGTGCCCAACACAACCGAGGCAGAATGCCAGGCGACTGGGATTTTCGTATCTTTTTTGGTCTGATTCGATTGTCCGTGAAAGAGTTGCACACATGCGCATGGAAGGCTGCC
>JBMZWX010000076.1:0-2161 GCA_049627085.1 Flavobacteriales bacterium
GTGCGCATGGCCGACGGAAACGAGATCCGCGTGCCCAAGAACAACACGGCCGACGCCTTTTGGGGAGACACCGTGGAGATTGAGTGGTGGCAGCGCGGCCGGCGCTCGACGCCCCGCGTGAAGCGCGTGACCAAGCGTCTGCGCGAGCACTACGTGGTGACGGTGACGCTCGTGCGGGACTACGGGTTCGGGAAACCCTCCGACCAACGCCTCCACACCGATTTTTTCATCCCCGCGCGCCACCTGAACGGGGCGACGGAAGGGGACAAGGTGTTGCTGTCGCTCGAGCAATGGGACGACCCACGGGACCAACCCATGGGGCGCGTGGTGGAAGTGCTGGGCCAGCAAGGGGAGCACGAGGTGGAGATGCACGCCATCCTGGCGGAATTTGGATTGCCTTACCAGTTCCCTGCCGAGGTCAGCGCCGCCGCCGAGGCGTTCCAGGCCAGCGACCCCGACAACCCGCACGGACTCGACCCCAAGGAAGTGGCCCGCCGCCGCGATTTCCGGGAGGTGTTGACCATGACCATCGACCCGGCCGACGCCAAGGATTTCGACGACGCCCTGAGCTTGCAAAAGCTGGAGAACGGCCACTGGGAAGTCGGCGTCCACATCGCCGACGTCACGCATTACTTGCAACCAGGCTCGGTGTTGGACCGGGAGGCCGTGAGCCGCGCCACAAGTGTCTACCTCGTGGACAGGACGATTCCGATGTTGCCGGAGGTGCTTTCCAACGACCTGTGCTCGTTGCGTCCCCACGAAGACCGGTTCGCGTTCAGCGCCGTGTTCGAGATGAACGAGGCGGCGGAGGTGGTGAACCGGTGGTTCGGGCGGACGGTGATCCACTCGGACCGGCGGTTCGCCTACGAGGAGGCCCAAGAGCGCTTGGAAACCGGGGAGGGCGACCGGGCCGAGGAGTTGAAGGTGTTGGGCGAGTTGGCCCAAAAACTGCGCGCCAAGCGCTTCAAGCGCGGTGGCATCGACTTCAACACGGAAGAGGTGCGGTTCCAACTGGACGAGGCCGGCCGACCGCTGAAGGTGGTGGTGAAGCGCATGAAGGAGGCCAACAAGTTGATCGAAGACTTCATGCTGTTGGCCAACGTGGAGGTGGCGCGGTTCCTGGCGAAGGTGCATCCAGAAAAGCAGGTGCCCACGCGCACGGCCGTGTACCGCGTGCACGACCGTCCCGACCCGGAGAAGCTGAAACAGTTGCGGGTGTTTGTGCGCCGGTTTGGCCACGAAATGCCCAAGCCGACTCCGGGCAACGTCGAGTCGCTGCTGCGCGATTTGCTGACGGCGACCTCGGGCACGCCCGAGGAGAACACCGTGAAGACCATGGCCATCCGCACCATGGCCAAGGCGGAGTACAACACGGAGAACATCGGACACTATGGCCTGGCGTTCCCGTACTACACGCATTTCACCAGCCCCATTCGACGGTACCCCGACGTGATGGTGCACAGGTTGCTCCAGCGTTACCTCGACGGCCAAGCCAGCGCCGACGCGGGGCCCTTGGACGGGCGATGCCACCACAGCTCCACCATGGAGAAGCGGGCGGCAGAGGCGGAGCGTGCGAGCATCAAGTACAAGCAGGTGGAATTCCTCAGCGCTCGCATCGGCGAGACGTTCACAGGGCTGGTCAACGGCACCATCGGCAAG
Source organism: Flavobacteriales bacterium (assembly GCA_049627085.1). Classification (GTDB taxonomy): domain Bacteria; phylum Bacteroidota; class Bacteroidia; order Flavobacteriales_D; family Sanyastnellaceae; genus UBA11663. The sequence continues at coordinate 1,660 of JBMZWX010000076.1, forward strand.
GGCCTGTTTGTGGAGTTGGACGGAAACAAGTGCGAAGGCTTTGTGCCCAAGCAAGCCTTTCCGTGGGACCAATGGGTGTTCGACGAGGACCACATGATGTTTGAAGGCCTGCGGTCGGGGACCAAAATTGGCCTCGGCGACAAGATCACCGTTCGGGTGGTGGCGGCCGACTTGGCGAAGCGGCAACTGGAATTCGAGTGGCTGGAAGAAGGGGCCGACGGCACGTCCGAGGCCTGATTCTGAGGGGGCGAGTGTACCTTCGCGTTGCACGCGCCCTTAGCTCAGTTGGTCAGAGCAGGAGACTCATAATCTCTTGGTCGCAGGTTCAAGCCCTGCAGGGCGCACATTTCGAAGTGCAAATCGGCTTGCAAAACGCAAGCCCTTGCGTATCTTCGCCGTCCGTTTCGACGGAACACGCTTTGAAGGGCATTTAGCTCAGCTGGTTCAGAGCGCTCGCCTCACACGCGAGAGGTCACTGGTTCGAGTCCAGTATTGCCCACAA
>JBMZWX010000077.1:0-2123 GCA_049627085.1 Flavobacteriales bacterium
GCAACGCCTCGGTGGGGGTCACGTCGAAGTTGAACTTGATGTCGATGGCGCTGAACCCCTGCACGCTGGTCGACGTGATTTCATCGATGCCAGAGATGGTGTTGATCTCCTTCTCCAAGGGACGGGTCACCAGCTTTTCCATGTTTGCCGGGCTGTTGCCAGGGTAGGACGTGCTGACGAAGATCTCCGGCACCACAATCTCGGGGAACGCCTCCTTGGGCACCGACAAGTAGCTGCTGATGCCGGACAGCGTGATGATGGCAATCAAAACAAAGACCGTGGTCTTGTTTTGAATGCTCAAGGTTGTCAGGCCAAACTCGCGCAGTTTGAGCTTGCTTTGGTTCTGTTCACTCATGGTCTTCTTGGGCTCAGGATTCGATCAATGCCACACGTTCGCCGTCCACCACGCGCGCTGCGCCACGGTCGATGACGCGGTCGCCCGGCGCCAAGCCAGATTGAATGAGAAGCATGCCGTCGGCCATGGTCCCGGCCTCTACCGTTTGCTTCTTGGCCACGTCTCCGCGCACGACGTACACGAAGTCCTGGCCCTGGGCGTCTTGCTGCACCAACGACGTGGGCAAGGCCAACGCGCTGTCCAAGGCAAGGTCGGTGATGTGGACCGTGGCCACCATGTTGGGCAACATTTTGGCGTCGCTGGGCAAGTCCACGGTCAAATCGATGGTCCGGTTGGCCGCCGTGATGTACTGGCCCACGCGGCGGATTTGGCTTTGCATGTCGCCCTCGAACCCACGCACCTCGATGCGCACAGGCTGGCCTTTCTCCACGCTTCCTGCGTAGTGGTCGCTCACAGAGGCACGGATGTAGAGGTCGCTCAAGTCCACCACGCGCACCACGGGCATGGGGGGAGACGCCATCTCACCGACGTTGGCGAACACGCGGTCCACCACCCCGCTGAACGGGGCGCGGATGGTCGCCTTGTCCACCTGCTCGTCGAGGGTGGCGAGGCTGCGCTCCAGCGCTTCTACTCCGGCGCGGGCTTGGAGGTACTCGACCTCCGACCCGATGTCTTTCTTCCACAAGCGCTCTTGTCGCTCGAACAGGGTCTGTGCCAATTCAAGCTGGGTCGTCAATTCAGCGCGCTGCTTCTGCAGCACGTCGGTGTTGATGCGGAGGATGGCCTCGCCCTTCGCGACTTGCGTGCCTTCCTCGACAAGCACGGCGTCGACCACGCCAGGGAATTCAGCCAAGATGTTGGCCACGCGGTCGGTCTCCACGTTGCCTTGCACGGCAAAGCTGTGGGCGAACGGGGCCCACTCCATGGTGCGCACCCCGACACGGGTGAGGCGGGTGGTGGGGGCGGCGGGGGCTTCCTCGGCTGGCGCCGAAGGTCCACCGCACTGGGTCATTCCGACGACGAGGGCCAAGGCGGCCATCACACGGGGGAGGTGGGATGTCAAGTTCATGGTTGTGGGTTGGAGGCGATGAGACGTTGTTGTGCATTCAGCCACGCGAGTTGCGCGCCGATGAGGTTGCCCTCAGATTCGATGAGTTGGTTTTGGGCGTCGTTCAGCTCAAAGCTGCTGCGCACCCCTTCTTTGTGGCCCGCTTCGATGCGTTCCAAAATGCGCGAGGCCAAATCCCGCTGCTCCCGCGCCGTGCGCAACGCCGCTTCGGCGTCGAGGAACGTGGCTTTGGCATTGTCGAATTCCAACTTCGCCGCTTCCACCATTTGGCGGTACCCGCTCTGGGCGTTCAAGACTTGAAGTTTGGCCTTCTCCACACGCTGGCGTCCCCCGAAGCTGGTCCACACCGGCATGCTCATGGAGAGGCCGACGATTTGGTTGGGGTACCAATTGTTTTGGTCCTCGAGCACCGGGAAATCCGGGTCCCGAAACGCTTGTTGGCTCGTGCTGTAAAATCCGGCGATCTGGGGCAGCCCCTCGGCGCGGCGGTTCTTCACGTCGAGCTCGGCCAGCGCCACGAATTGCTGCTGCTCCTGCAGCGACGGCACCGTGGCCAAATTCAACTGCGCCTGGACGGCCGCCGGCACCTCCGCTTGGGTCAAGCCTTCCAGCGTGTCCGTCAGCTCCACGTCCGAATCCACGGACATGCCGCATTGGAACAGCAACAGCTTCGCCGTGAGCTCCGCCTGCAGGCGCGCC
>JBMZWX010000078.1:0-2117 GCA_049627085.1 Flavobacteriales bacterium
TGTAATCGAAGGTGTCCACCTCGATGGCGTTCTTGCTGATGTTCAGGTTCCAGTCGGAGATGGGGCCCAGCTTGGGGCTCAGGCCAAACAACGGCACCCAGTGGTCCGTCTCGAGCGTCATCTCCCCCTCGGACTTGTGCTTCACAGTGAGGGTCTCGAGCTTGCCGTTGCCCTCGGTGCCGACCACTTCGGCGTTGGTCAGGAGGCGAACCTTGCCTTGCTCGGCGAGGTCCATGACTTTCTGTACGCTGTCGAGGTGGCCCCGGAATCCGTCGCGACGGTGCACCAAAGTGACTTCGCTGGCGACGCCGTCGGCCAAGAAGATGGTCCAGTCGAGGGCGCTGTCGCCTCCCCCGCTGATCACCACACGCTTGCCGCGGTAGAACTCGGGGTCCTTGATGATGTACTCCACCCCCTTGTCCTCGAAGTCGGCGAGGTTGGCGATGGGCGGCTTGCGTGGCTCAAAACATCCCAACCCGCCGGCGATGGCGATGATGGGGGCGCGGTGCACGGTGCCACGGTTGGTGGTCACGATGAATTGGTCTTCGTCGTCTTTGACAATCGTCTCGGCGCGCTCCCCCAAGGTGAACCCTGGCTTGAAAGGCTCCGCTTGCTCCATCAATTGGTCGACCAAATCGCCGGCCAAAATGCTGGGGTAGGCGGGGATGTCGTAGATGGGCTTTTTGGGGTAGATCTCTGCACATTGCCCGCCAGGTTGTGGCAGGGCGTCGATGAGGTGGCAACGCAGCTTGAGCAAGCCCGCTTCAAAGACCGTGAACAAGCCGCATGGGCCTGCACCGATGATCAGAATGTCCGTTTGAATCATGTCGAAGGCAAAAGTACTCACCCAACAACGCAGGACGTGGGGTGTTCACTGAAGGAATTTTCAGACTCCGCCTTCACAAAAGGTTGATGGCCTCGATCGCCGTCAGCTCCGGCACGGCCTTTTTCAAGGCCGACTCCACGCCACCTTTCAGGGTCATGTTGATCATGGAGCAATCCGCGCAAGCCCCCATCAATTCGATGCGCGCCACAAGGTCGTCGGTGATTTCCACCAAACGGATGTCGCCCCCGTCCGCCTCGAGGTAGGGCCGGAGTTCCTGGAGCGTGGTTTCCACGCGTTCTTGCACGCTGGGGATCGCCATGTCAAACGTCTTTGCCGAGTTGCTTCAGCAAGTTAGCGACGACGGCCCGAAACGCGGCCGCGGCTTCGCCGTTGGTTTGAAGGGCGGCAGGACGTCCTGCGTCGCCGGCCTCGCGGATGGTTTGGAGCAACGGCAACTCGCCGAGGAAAGGCGCTTCAAGGCTGTCGGCCAGGCGCTTCACCCCGTCGCGGCCAAAGATGTGGTACTTCTTCTCCGGCATGTCGGGCGGCACGAAGTAGGCCATGTTCTCGACCATGCCCAGCACGGGGACTTTCAGCTCGTCCAAGCGGAACATGCCCACGCCTTTCCGCGCGTCGGCCAGTGCCACGTCCTGCGGCGTGCTCACGATGACGGCGCCAGAGAGCGGAATCTGCTGCACCAAGGACAGGTGGATGTCGCCGGTGCCCGGAGGCAGGTCCACGATCATGAAATCGAGCTTGCCCCAATCGGCATCCGTGAACAGCTGGTTGAGCGCCCGGCTGGCCATGGGGCCGCGCCACACGATCGCCTGGTCCGGGTCCGCGAAGAAGCCGATGGACAGGACTTTGACGCCGTACTGCTCGATGGGCTCGATTTTGGTCTTGCCTTCCACCTCCACGGGCTGGGGCTTCTCCCCGGCCACGTCGAACATGGTCGGCACGCTCGGGCCGTGGATGTCTGCGTCGACGAGGCCGACTTTGTAGCCGAGTTGGGCCAACGCGACGGCGAGGTTGGACGACACCGTGCTCTTGCCCACCCCGCCCTTGCCGGATGCGACGGCGATCACGTGCTCCACGCCGGGCAGGACCTTGCGGGTCTCAAGGGTGCGTTCTTCTTGCTTGAGTGGAATCACCTTCACGTCGCACGCCACAGGCTTGCCGAAGGCGCGCTCCAACGCGAACTCAACAGCCTCCTGCATGCGCTTGCGGGCGTGCATTGCGGGGTTGCTGGACTTCACCGTCAGCGTCAGGCCTTCGCCGTGGTCCCCGGCGG
>JBMZWX010000079.1:0-1725 GCA_049627085.1 Flavobacteriales bacterium
GTGGCGACTGTGTTTGTCGCCGTGAACATGGCGGTGGATGCCATGTACGGGTGGTTGGACCCGCGCGTCAGGCTGAAGTGAGGTCCTCCTGAATCCAGGCGGTCAGTTTTTCGGCCATGCTGTGGAAGTAACGCTTGGTCTTGTAGCTGGCCACCCACTCGATGCCGCGGACGGCGTTGGTCAGAAACAGTTCGTCGGCCTGCAGCAGCGTTTGCGGCGTCAGGGTGCATTCGTACACCTTGATCCCGTGGTCCAGGGCGGTGCGGATCAAGACGGCGCGCATGATGCCCCCCACGCACCCGTCGTCCAAGCTCGGGGTGTAGAGCACGCCGTTGGACACCACGAACAAGTTCGACCGAGAGGATTCGATGATTTTTTGGTCGGCGTTCAAGATCAACGCGTCGCCCCATCCTTGGATGCGCGCGTGCCTTGCGGCGTGCACGTAGACCGTCGAGGCGATGTTTTTGTACCGGCTGACGGGCGAGACGTGCTTGTGCATGTCTTGGTAAATGTCCACGTCAAGTCCTTTCGGGGCAAGCGAGTACCCACGCGCGTCCATGCGTTCCACTGTGGCCACCCACGACGTGTCGTCGGTGTCTGGCGTGTACTTGCCTTGGCCCTCGCGGTAGACGGTCAGGCGGATGCGTGCGTCGCCGTCAAACGACCACGTCTGCCTCCACGCGTCCAAGCTTTCCGCCAAGCGAGATTCCTGCAGGCTGTCGGGGACGTTCATGCCGTGGGCTTCCAAGGCCGCATGCAGACGGGCCACATGCAAGCCCAAGAAGGGCACGCGGCCGTCGGTGAAGCGCATCGACTCGAAGACGCCATCGGCCACCAAAAACCCGCGGTTGGCAAAGGCCTTGGGGGCGTCTTGTTCGCCGACAACTGCGCCGTTCAGGAGCATGTGTCCAAAATGAAGTTCACCGCGTCGAGCAACGGGGCGTTCGGTTCGATGAGCACGCCGCGCACGCCCACAGGCGACGCTGCGTCCAAGTCGCGCTGCTTGTCTCCGACCATCCACGACCGAGATGGGTCGAGTTGGTGTTTTGCGCACGCCCGCTCCACCATCAAGCTGCCGGGTTTTCGGCTGAGCGACTTTCCTGTGGAAGGGTGGTGGGGGCTGTAGAAAATGTCCAAAATCGGCGTGCCGTTCTCTTCACACACGTCTTTGAGGTGGGCGTGGATGTCGGCGACATCTTCGTGGGTGTACAGGCCCTTGGCAAGTCCACCTTGGTTGGTGATGAGCACGACTTCAAAGCCGGCACCCTTCGCCAGTGTCAGCGCCTCCATCACGGTGGGGAGGATGGTGAACTCGGAGAGGTTCTTGGTGTAGTCTCCCGGGTCGTGGTTGATCACCCCATCGCGGTCCAAAAACAAGCATGGTCGAAGGCTCATGCTGCAAACCTAATCACCTTAATTTCGAAGGCATGAACACTGAGCAATTTTCTCCGTGGACAACCGAAGCTTGGTTGCGTGGCGCAAGGGGACAAGAGGATGTGACGGGCCAGGTGCGGTGGGATGGGTTGACCATTCCCCAAGTGGTGGTGAATCCTGCCTTGCCATTGGCCTTTCCTGCTTCTGAAGCAGGGTGGGAAATCCAGCAAGGGTTCGGCACCCATCGAGCCTTGATGCAAGGCTTGATGCACGGCGTCGAGGGCATTCGCACCTCCGCCGAGGGCGTCGACGGTCCACAACTTCGGGACTTGCTCAAAGAGGTGCACCCAG
>JBMZWX010000080.1:0-1685 GCA_049627085.1 Flavobacteriales bacterium
GGGTTGCTGGACTTCACCGTCAGCGTCAGGCCTTCGCCGTGGTCCCCGGCGGCGCCTTCCACCTCGACCAAATCGAGGGAAACCACGTCCTTGCCCAGCTCCGGTTCAACCACCCCGCGCAACGCGTCGAGGATGGCATCGTTCGTCCAATTGCTCATGGGGTCAAAGTTCGGACAAGGGGTCCCAAAACACAGCCTCAAAGTCCACAACGCACCCGTCTTTCACCACCACCCCTTCCGCCTCGAGCATGACGTCCATCGGCCGGTCTGCTGGAAAGTGAATTGCGCCCGTCAACATCCCTTGACGGTTCACGACGCGGTGCGCTGGCACGGGGGGCGTCACCCCAAAACTCTTGTTCAGGATCCAGCCCACACGACGGCTGGCGCGGGCCGCCCCCAAGCACTTGGCCACGGCCCCGTACGAGGTCACCCGGCCGGGCGGGATGGCCCGGACCACGTCGAAGACTTCTTCTGGGAAGTCGCGGTTGGGCTTGGTGGATTTGGGCTCAGGCATCGGAAGGGCCTTCCTCCCACGCCGGCGGACGAATCTCCATGAAGTGGATGTTCTTCCCTTCCGCGAGCCACCGCTGCTCGTAATACGTCTTGATCTCCAGCGCCTCGCGGAGGTCGATGTCGACGCCGTCGAGGAACCCGCCGTAGACGTCGTCCGAATCGTGCAGGAACGGGTAACCGGCCGCCACGTAGTCCTCCTTGGACAGGGCGTACAGCAAGGCGCTGTCCGACTTGACCTTCACCGTCCCTTCAGGGGCCAAAAACCGGCGGTACCGCTCGATGAACTTGCCCGAGGTGATGCGCTTGGTGCCCTTCTCGTCCTTGGGTTGCGGGTCGCTGAAGGTCAGCCAAATGTCGGCGACCTCCCCCGGCCCAAAGAACTGGTCGATGAACTCGATGCGGGTGCGCAGGAAGGCCACGTTGGACAAGGATTCCTGGTTGGCCGTCTTGGCCCCACGCCAGAACCGGTGCCCCTTGATGTCGACCCCGATGAAGTTGCGGTTGGGCCACTTTCGGGCCAACCCCACGGTGTATTCCCCCTTGCCGCATCCGAGCTCCAGGGTGATGGGGTTGTCGTTCTTGAACACGGCCTTGTGCCACTGTCCCTTGTAGGGGTGGTTGGCGCCTTGCACCGCGTCTTGAAGGTCGGGTTCGAAGACGTTGTCCATCTCCGCATTCTCCTCCCATTTCCAAAGTTTGCCCTTGCCCATGCTCGTTGAATTGGGGCGAATTTAGGAACTTGACCTCGACCATGAACGCCCCCGCCTCGGACCGTCCTCAACTGCTGGTGACCTTGCTCGATTGGGGCATGGGGCACGCCACGCGGACCTTGCCGCTCATCGAGCATGCCGCGGCGTGCGGATGGCACGTGCACGTCGCCACGAAAGGCACCGCATTGGCCTGGCTCAAGCGTCACCTCGACCCCGCCTTGCCCCTCACGTTCCACGACAAGCCGGGGCCCGAAATCAAGTACGCCAAGCGTGGCAACTTCCTCCGCATCGCAGGCCAAATGCCGGCCTTCGTCGCGCACGTCGAGCGGGAACGCACTTGGACATCCAACTTCGTCGAGGCCCACGGCATCGACGCCATCTACTCCGACAACTGCTACGGCACGGCGGTCCCTGGCGTGCCGTCCATTCTGATGTCGCACCAACTGCAGGTCCCGACCCCCAA